>JAGQTY010000031.1:14541-38736 GCA_020438795.1 Actinomycetota bacterium | reverse complement strand
GCCCCCGTCCTGGGGGTCGAGGGACTCGAAGCCAGCGTCGGGATCCTGTCGCCGGTGGAACTCGACACCGGGCTCGCTGGCCCTCAGGTCGTTCAGGCAGCGACCGACATCGCGAGGATCCTTCGCTGAGTATGTAGCCCCATCGCCATCCGGTATAGGCGGTTTGGGCGCCACGTCTCATCCGGGTCGGCCTTGCAGCTGCCTATCTGATGCAACCGACCTACGGGGTAGGCGTAGTCTTCGCCTGGCCTGTTGCCTGCACATCGAGCTGCCAGCCTTCACTTGTGCGAATCACTGAGGCTGACGGGCAATGGCGCTGGTGTTGGTAGTGTCGCGTGGACGACAGACGTTCAGCGCGGCCGGTAGCCTGCATCACCCGCATACCCGGGGCCCCGCAGGATGAGCAGCCATCCGGCTGCGCTCCTTCATCACACGATCGCCGACGGCAAACGAGTGACCCACGGCGGCATTGACGGGCGATACGCGAGAGGCTGATGTTTGGGAGCGTGATCCGTGTGGCGAATGGCCTGTTCACCGGGCTGGCTGCGGCCCTGGCTCTGATCCTCGGCCTGATGAGTGCCCCGGCCTCGGCCGCCTCGAGGTCGGACGTGCAACCGTTCTTCGGTGAAGATCTTCCCGAAGTGGGCCAGGAATTCTGGGACCTTCCCCTGGGGACGAAGGTGACGGCCAAGCACCTGAGCGTCACGCTCGTTGATGAGGGTGAGATCAGCGGTACGGCAGCCCTTAGGACCGGCCATGGCGTGCTCCATACCGACTTCACCTGGAGCGGTGACTGCGACTGGTCCTTCACTGTCCGGCCACACGTCGAGCACAACGAGGACACGTGGGTGCCCGCCGGCAACATCACCGGCAACATCACCAGAGCCGAGTGCCACAACCACATTCACCTGATGCTGGAGGACTACACCCTTGGCGATCAGGAGCTGGACATCGCCCTGCATGCCGTCCCGCATTCGGGCTTCGAGGGCTACGTCGAGACACGTGATCTGCGTATCGGAGACCTGTACTTCCCCGTGGCGAAGGTCACCGTGTCGACCCTCCAGAAGGCGGCCCGGGTCGAGGGCACCATGGAGACCGATCTGGGCACCTTCCAGATCGACGCGTCCGTCTCCGGGCCGGAGGAGGACTATCGCGTCAGGATGCACGTGAGCGGCGCCGACATGAAAGTGGAGGGGCAGGGCTTTCACTTCCGCGAGTTCACGTTCGACGCCGAGTTCCATCGGAACGCGCATAACCACTACACGGCGCACGCCCACCTGACCGGAACGGTCTCGATGCACCACAAGACTTACGAACTGCAGCAGGGGCGCATCAAGGTCTCCGGCGGTGAGGTCAAACAGTTGACGTTCCAGCTGCACCTCACCCATCAGACCTCGCCCACGGAGACATACTCCGGCAATATCCTTCTGAGCCTTGATCGCGACGGTGGTCAGCTCACCAAGATGTTCTCGGGCACCAACAGCAACGGCTACACCATCGTCACCGAAGAAGTCACCTACCACAAGGCCCTGGTGGGCCAGCTGACCGTCGGGAAGTCGAGGTCGTTCTCGAGGAAGTTCAGGGGCAAGCGCTTCCGCAGGAGCGTCTCGATCGGTCTCACGTTCGGGATCGGCGTCTACACCAGGGACGGCAGCAACTGGGACGCCTACGTCGGCGCGGGAGGGGGCTTCTCTGCCGACCGGGTTTCAGGAGCATTCGGTTGCTACTACGAGACGCACGCCAACGACTTCACCTGCCCGGGTACTCTACGGATCAATCCGCGATGGGCGGGTGTCTACCGATTCACGTGGGTGGTCTGACCCCGATGACGTCGCCGCCGACGGCAGGAGCGGACGAATACAACACCGTCAGACCCCACGAAGCCCTGTCCTGGTACCGGCCCATCGAGGCCCCCTTCCCCTACCTGCCACGCTCAGCGGTTTCGCGGGCACTTTCTATGAGGCTCGTGGGGGGTGTCTCTATGAATGAAGTCAAGCCGAGTCGTCGATCCTGGCTGTCCATGGCTGCCAGGATCGACGGTGTTGCAGTTTCCAGCGTCCTTGGTGCTTCTTGAACTGCGCTTTGACCGCGTTGCGGGTGGCGCGATCAGCCTTGGAGCGGCTGCTGTAGCTTCCGCTTGGATAGTTGATTTCCCAGCCGATGAATCCGCCGGCCAAGTCCTCGACGAGGCCCCCGTTGACCACGCCGAACGTCTGGTCTTCCAGACTCTCGATCAGGTCAAGGACGTCGTCGTCGCAGGCCTGGCAGCCGCAGTCCGGGAAATACGCTTCCATGCTGAATCCGGCTTTGAGGACCACTCCGTGACTGTCGTAGTCGGCCTTGATGCTGATGGGAGCCTGGTCGGGGTGGTCCGGGGTGAGCGTGGCTTGGGATTCATCGCCGGCGACGGTGACTTCGTAGTGTGCCGCCAAGTACTTGATCAGGGCTTGCCCCACTTCCACGACCACATCGAAACGTTCGTCGTGTCCGGGCTTGCTGTAGGCCCATTCTGGCGGGGAGTCAGGGTTGTCATCGTCGTCGTCCCAGCGGTGCCCGTAGGGGATGATGCGACCGTCGGGGTCGCGGTACTCCTTGATCGTGATCTTCGGTCGTTGATACGGCACTCCTGGATTCTATGCGGCCTTCGACTGGGGCTGGCGTGGCTCGTAGAAGCTGCCGTTGCGCAGCATGCGGGTCTGGGATCAAGATTCTCGAGCGGGGTAAACACGGGTCTCCAAGACGTTGGTGAGTGAGGGGTCATTGGCGATGTTCCACCAGCGGCCGTCGGCAGTCGCGTGGGTGTAGAAGTCGGTCTTGCCGATGTGGCTGCCGTCCCAGAAGGCTACGAGTTCTGTTGCTGCGTTTCGAGGCTCGCTGAGGCCGTCGCTCCAGTCATCACCACCCGGCGTGTAGGGGTGTATGGACTGGATGAGTCCCAACTGTTCGTCACTGGTGCTGGTGAAAGCGATGGCGAGAATCTCGGCATCTGCGTAGGTGAAGTCCACGGACTGCCAGTCAGGTCCGAGCATCTCCTGGGTGGCGATTTGCTCAGCAAGGCGCAAGACTTGCGTCCGCCACTGGACCGACCCTGCCGCTGTCTGGACGCTGCTCACGTGTCCCAGACTATCGGTGGTGGTTCTCAGGCGGCCTGAGCTGGTGGATCGTAGTAGGCGCCATTTCTGAGCATGGCGTGTAGGACGTCGCAGCGGCGGCGGGCCAGGCAGATGAGGGCAGCGTTGTGTTTCTTGCCTTGTGCTCGTTTCTTGTCGTAGTAGGCCCGGCTGATCGGGTCAGCCCGTAGTGCGGCGAATGCGGACAGGAAGAACGCTCGTTTCAGGTGCTTGTTGCCTGAGCGTGCTGGGAATTCGCCCTTGATGCTGGTCCCGGACCGTCTGGTGACCGGTGCCAGGCCGGCGTAGGCGGCCAGGTGGCCACTGGTGGGGAAGGTGGAGCCGTCGCCGACTTCGAGCAGGATTCTGGCTGCGCTCCTGACCCCAACCCCGGGCATAGAGGTCAGGACCCCGGCAAGTAGGGGTGTCCCCGTCGAGAGGGAATGGGGAAGGTGCGCATCGAGGACCTCCTCGACCTGGGCGGCGATCTGGGCGCGTTGATCCAAGGTGTCCGTGAGCGACGCTGCGAGCTTCGGCAGCACCTGGTCGGCTGCTTTCATGCCCGGCACGACGACGGTCTGCTCACCGAGCGCGATCCAGATCGCCTCCACCAGTTCTTCGGCTCCGCGAGGGTTCGCTTTCCTCGCCACGGTGAGCAGGCGACGCTTCCCGGCCTGTTTGAAGCCCTCGGGGCCGCCGAACTTGGCCAGTAGTGCGAGCGTGGCTTTCTGCCCGACCTTTGGGCCCAGTACTCGCTCCAACGCGGGATGGACCTGGGTGAGCAGGCCCCTGATCCGGTTGGTGAGCCTGGTCGCCTCCGCGGCGAGGTCATCATCGAAGCCCACCAGCACCGTCAGCTCGGCGAGGGCTTCCTCACCGACGTCGACCGGACGAAGCGCGTGCGGCATCACCCGGCCAGCATCGGCGATCACGTAAGCATCGCGGGCATCAGTCTTGGCCGTGCCTGGGTGCAGGTTGGCCATGCGCCGCATCGCCAACCCCGGCAGATACGCGACCTCACAGCCGGTCTCGCGCGCTACCGCTACCGGCAAGGCGCCGATGGTGTTGGGCTGGTCCACGATCACCAACACCGATCCGTGCTCAGACAGGTCCGTGAACAGTTCCCGCAACTCGGCCTCTCCTTGCGGCATTGGCGCGTCGAAGACCCGCTCACCGTCCGGGGTGAGGGCGGTGGCGTGTTGGGCCTCCTTGCCCACGTCCAGGCCGCAGAACACGGCATAGTCCTGACTCATCGGCATCAATCCTCTCAATCATCATTGAGCGGCCGCCGATCAGATGCCAGCACCCGGCATCCACGCTACGAAGAGACCTCGAAACCCCTTGTTCTTGGCCATGTCTCTATCAGCGATCTGCCAGCATCACTGAACCAGGCGACAACACCCCCCGGATCATTCACGACAGGGGAAGCCAGTCATACCCGGCCCAGCGACCGCAACCCCAGTATCGGGGCCATCAGAAAGGTAACGGGACGAACCGCTATCACGCCGCCCGCGACGGCCCGTCGTTCTGCAAGAAAGCGCTCACGCTGGCTCGAGTCACCCAACGGGCGTTGCGGGGTCCCCGCTCGTCGTCCACTTCGAGGTCACCGTTCTGGACCAGGGCCTCGACCGTCATCACCCCGAAGCCAAGCGCAGCTGCCGTGTCCGGGATGCTCATCGCCCGCGCCTCCAACGCCGTGAATCGCTCAGCAAGGATACGCAGTTGCTCCTCCGCCTCCGGTGACACAACCAGTCGGCCGGAACCCTCCTGCTTCACAAGGGGGAGATGCTCCCGGCGTGCCCAGTAGTGGATGAGCGAGTACTTGATGCCCAGATCAGCCGCCACGTCGTTGAGGCAGCGGAGCGCCTCGCGCCGCCGTTTGAGGTGCACCACGGCTTCCGCTGGCAGCAGGTAGCCCTTGAGGCGATCCACGACGACATCGGAGCCGAATTCGCCCTCGCTTGCCATCTTCCGCACCTTGCTGGGGTGAATCCCCAGGACTTTGGCTGCTTCCGCCGAAGGCATCAGGTGGCCACCGCTGCTGTCGACGGGTGGCAAGAGCCATCCGCTTGCCAACAGGTCGGCGTCGATGCGTTCGGCGCGCCCGGCCAGTGCGGGTTGCAGCGGCGTCGTGCACCGCACCGTCGTGGGGACGGGGATGCCCGACGGCACCTCCTGCTCGATCAGCTCTTCCAGGGCCTCGACGGCTGACAGCAGTGCTTTCAGTGAGGGGTCATCCATCACGTAGTGCCGCGAGTGCACGTCGTCGCCGACCGTGTGTCCGGCGAATCGTTTCCGGACTGGCTCCGGGACTTCTTTCCAGGTCAAGTCCGTCACCAGACCGGCACGAAGGTCTTTGGGGGTTGGAAGAAGCGCCTCCGCTATCGACGTCTTCGCAGACGCGGAAATCATGGATTGGACCTCGATTCCGGCCAGATCGGCCGCACGTGCCAGCGCACTGCCGAAGCCAGCCGGTCCAGCGCGGCCGGGCTGGGTAAGCCCTGGTATCAGCCTGTCCTCGGTACGGACCGAACCATCGCGATCAGTGTGGAAGACATCGATCACTATGGACACGAGTCTCATCACTGGGACTGGAAGGAGCAGCGATCGCACACTCTGGGCGGTCTTGAGTCTCTCTTTCTCCCATATCATTGCCACGTCACCATCAGCGTCGCGGACCCTGAACGGACGCCCACCCTGTCGAAAGATGTGGACGACACCGCGACCGTCTGGCAGTTCAGTCACGTCGTCCACGTGGATTCCGAAGGCCTCTCCGATGCGCAGGCCCATCAGCCGCATCAGCCACATGGCGAACTGATGCACCGCATGCAGGTGGACGGCGAGTCGGGCGCACTCCGCGAGCGTCAACTGGCGGCGTTTCGGCGATGACTCTCGACCCACGTGCGGGTGCGGCACGGTCGATGGGTCGAACCCGATGCGCCACCCCGCAACGTCAGCCCCGTACTTCAACACCTCGTCCAACACCCACCGGGCATCCTGCGAGGTGCTCACGCTCAATCCGTTGGATCGTGGACCCCGCCGGACTCCCCCATCCACGAGATTCGCCGACGAAAGGTCGCTCATCGGGATCATTCGGCGGCCACCCACGAGCCGACTGCCCGGAAACTCCCCGGCCCTGATCCTGCGCTTCAAAGTGGAGAGTGAGACTCCCGAGACGTCAACAGCCTCCGCCATAGTCAGGAGGCGCTCCCCGCTCGAGTCAGTCGACTGCACCGAGCCATCGGTCGCGTGAGTCGTGGTCATCTGCGGCTGCTGAAGCTGCACCAAGATGGACACGTAAGCATCCCGAGTCAACGCAGACCCATCCGGCCAGCCGATCGCCTCCATACGAGGCATCAGGTGATTGACGATTGTGGCGCGCACATCCGTGAACCGTTCCGGTTGCGCCCGTCCCAGAGTGATGTAGCGCTCGTCCGCCCAGTTGAGCGCTAGCTCCTCGAACGACGCCCGTCCAGCAGACTCCGCAGCGGCAGGCTCATACCCAGCAAGCCTGCGCTGACCGTCCCCGTCTGGATGTGTCGCCAGAACCCCCTCAGGGCCAGGTGAATCCCGGGGAGGCATAACCCGCCCTATGGAAGGCTCAGCCCCCTCTCCGTCTCCGGACATCGACACGTCACGGCCCGGAGTCGGCGCCGACGCGTTCCCCGCAGTTTGCGCCTGCGCATTCTCTTGGCTGGTCAGCTCCTTACCCGGCGGAGCGTAGCCTGGTTCCGGCACGTCGGTTCCTGCGGCAAGCGCGGTGTCCGCCACCTCGAGCCACGCGTGTGCGTCTTGCCACGTGTCGAAGGTGCGACGCATCCGCTTCTTGGCGCCCACACGAACCGGCACCTCCACCTGAAACCTGCCGGACTTCGTCCGGCGAACCGCTTTCTGTCGTGGACGTCCGGCCATCAGGCTGCCCTACCCCGGCCGAAGAAGTCGTGCAGGAAGTCCACCTCTTGGCGGCGGGCCTCCAGTTCATCCTCGCGAGCCTGAAGCGTAGCCTTCAGCCCATCCACCTCGGCACGCAGCCGAGCGATCTCCGCTCGCTGATCCTCGACATCAGCTCGGTGCGCCATTTCATCTGGATCTGCCACCTCGGTGGCATCCACCAAGCCGGCGGTGATCAGGTCTGCGATTGGCACGACCCACTTTCGGTTGGAGTCACCGGGCCTACGCCGGGCATTGGGGAATAGCCCCCCGTCCAGGCGCCGCTGCAATGTCGTGCGGGCGACTCCGATCATCTCCCGAATCTGCGAAAAGGTGAGCTCGACCGTTGGATCGAGCAGCCCGTCAGGCGTCCTCACATTCGGCATTGGGACCAGTACTGCAGCCATGGTGTGCTCCGTTCTCGACTGCGTCTTCGCTTGCGGGGCCCCTTATCGGCGGTCCTCTCCGTTCGTAGTTCGAGGAGTCCCGAAAGTTCTACGGAGGGCCGACGCAGGCGGTTCCAGACCTGATTGCTGGGTGCCAGGACCAAAGCCGGTGGGCCACGCGCCATCGGGGTATGCGAGTTGTCGGCCTGCAGGTGATGGCAAGAGGGGAAAGGCAAACGGACCGAAAGGAGCGGTGGCGCGCCGGCGATCGCCGTCTTGCTCGGATAGGGCGGCCACGAGGCAACCGCGCGGACAGAGGAGTGGGCCGGTCCAGCCGTGAGCGCGGCGGAACCCCTATCAGTCTGAAGCTGGGCTCCCGAATCGGGTGCGGAAGGCGCCCAAGGGTATGACTGTAGCCACCCGCGTCGGGCCTCACCGCCGACTAGAGCGACGAGACCGGCAGGCCCTGGTCGTCGATGGATCGGGTTTGTCCAGCCCCAGCATGGGAGCGCAGCCGACCTGCGGGGAGCAGTGAACCACGAGGACGACGGGTCACACCATGACCGCAAAGTGTTGCCCGTGAGCCACCTGTGATGCCGTTCGTCGAGAAAAGGTCGAGAAATGCCGCCGGGCGCCCAGACGCGACGAGTAAGCGATGGGTAGGCGTCGCCGGTCAGGCGAGTATGCGTTGGGTAGCCGTGGCCGAATCGAGAAACGGCGACCGTGAGGGTCGAGAAATGGTCGAGAAATGCGACGATTGGGTACGGATCGACAACGCGTTGGGTACGCGTTCGGTCCGCAACGAACCGTTGAAAGTAGCGGGGGCAGGATTTGAACCTGCGACCTCTGGGTTATGAGCCCAGCGAGCTACCGAACTGCTCCACCCCGCGGCGTCACCTTCGTGGTGCTACCCCATGAGTGTAGCGAAGCCTTCGGACCCACGGCAAACGCGGTGCTGGGCCGTCCGATCCTTCCCGGTCTGTGAACTTCTGCCCAATAGCTGTCGGTCTGCCCTACTCCGTTCGGGGGTCGCCCCTTTGCCCGACATGCAACCGCATCGCGGCGATTGCACGATTGAGCCACATCCAGGGAAGGACACGCATGGTCCGGGTCAGCGCAAGCCGAGGAATCCTCGCGGTCGCCGGAGCCACGGCCCTGCTCCTGTCCGGTTGTGCTCTCATCGACGAATACTCCAAGCCCAATCCCGACGCGCTCTCAGTGGACAAGTCCGGGACGCGGGCCGACGTGGACGAAGCAGTGGAGCGTTCCCCGAAGCCGAAGGCCACGGCGACTCCGGACAAGCCGTCCGCGGCCACTGTCACTCGTGTGGGTTCGGCGATCAGGGTCAACTGGTATCCGCCGCAGGACACCGGTGGCGGTGTTGTGAAGTATCAGGCCCGGATCACTGAGGGCAACGGTTACAGCTACGGCGCTTGGAAGGACACCTACAAGAAGACCAAGACGACCTTCACCGGCACATCGGGGACCTCCACCTACAACATTCAGGTCCGCTCTGTGAACAGACGGGGGAACAGTTCCCCGCTCACGGTCAAGGCGCTGCGGATCAGTAGCCCGAGACCGGCGCAGCAGTACGACTTCAGAGTCCCGAACATCAACCTCGGCTGAGGCGACGCCTCAATCGGTCGGCGCCAGCTCAGCTGACTGGGCTCGCACCCTCGCTCGGCAGACCCAGCGGTAGCTTCAGGCTCGCCGACTGCGCCTGCGTATCATCCTGCGCCGAAGCACTGTTGGTGTCGCCGCCGGAACTCGAGCCACCGGTGATCTCGCGCTGAGCGCGAGCAGCACGGTCAAGCGCCTCCTTCAGTGCTGCCTGCGCCTCACCGTAGGCCTTGAAGTCCCCGTTGGACAGCGCCTGTTCGCCGCGTTCGTAGGCTGTCTCGGCATCGGCGATGGCCCTAGCCAGGTCCTCCTGCGGTGTGGTCTGCTGCTGGTTGCCGTCGTTCTTGTCGCTGTCGCCCTTGTGGTCCTGGGCGGCACCGACGAAGACCTGCGCAAGCGCCTCACCCACCGTGTCCTGCATGGACACCTTCGACCCGTAGCCGGCAATGACCTTCCTGAGCAAGGGATAGCCCTGTTCCCCCGTAGCCATCACGTAGACGGGTTCGATGTAGAGCATGCCGTCGGCGATGGGCAGGGACAGCAGGTTGCCCATCACCACATCGGAGCCACCCCGCCGCAACAAGGACAGCTGGCTGGCCACCTCGGTGTCGGACTCGAAGTTGTTCTGAACCTGGGTGGGGCCGGGGATCGTGGTGTTCCGGGGCAGTTCCAGTACCTGGATCTTGCCGTAGTCATCCCCCGGATCTGAGTTCGCCGCCATGAACGAAGCCAGGGTCTGGCGACGGCTCGGCGAGAACGCTGTGGTCAGGGAGAAGGCCGGTTCCTTCGCGCCGGGCATCTGCAGCGTCAGGTAGTACGGAGGCTGCAGGTCACCCTGATTGGTCGGGTCCTCGGGGATGATCCAGAAGTCCTGACCGGAGTAGAACGCGGCTGGGTCGGTCACGTGGTAGCGACTCAGGACGGTGCGCTGCACCTTGAAGATGTCCTCGGGGTACCGGACGTGTGCCAGGACCTCGGCAGGCACCTGGTCCTTGGGCTGTACGGTTCCCTCGTAGATCCTTGACCAGGCCTGGACCACCGGATCCTGTTCATCCCACATGTAGAGGTTGACGGTCCCGTCGTACGCGTCGACCGTCGCCTTCACCGAGTTGCGGATGTAGGTGATCTGCTCGCGGCTCTGAGCCGCCACGGACCTGGCAGAACTGGTGACGGAGTCGCTGGTGGCGTCGCTGAGGGTGGTGCGAGCCGAGTACGGGTAGGAGTTGGTGGTCGTGTAGCCGTCCACGATCCACTTGATCCGGCCTTCCACAACGACGGGATAGGGGTCGCCGTCCAGGGTCAGCCAGGGGGCGACCTTGCCCACGCGCTCACGCGGATCGCGTTCATACAGGATGCGCGACTCCGGATTGACCAGGTCGGACAGCAGGATGTTGGTGTCCTGGAACTTGGTCGCGAACACGAGCTTGTGGAACAGGGACCCCACCGACACCCCGCCGTTGCCCGTGTACGTGTTGTTCTTCTGGCCGGTCGGACTCGAGTCGTCGGGGAAGTCGAGTTCCTGCGGGGGCGAACCCTCCGGCGCGCCGACGATCGAGTACTCCGGGGACATCTGCCCGAAGTAGATCCGGGGCTGCTCGATCTCGAGTGGGCCCTCGGCGGGGATGTTCTTCTCCATGAACGTCGGGCTGCCGTCACTTTGTGCCGTGTTGTCGTACGCCGAGACGAACCCGAAGCCATGTGTGTAGACGGTGGTGTCGTTGGTCCAGTTGCGCTGTCCCTCGGGCAGGCCGTCGAGGTTCAGTTCCCGGACGGCGACAGTGGCGCCCTTGGGCGTGGTCGTCTCCTCGTCCTCGATGCGGTATCGGTCGACGTCGAGTGCATCGGGGAAGGCGTAGAAGCCACGGATCTGCTGCAGTTGCCGGAACGTCGGACTGACCACGGCAGGGTCCAGCAGTCGGATGTTGTTCAGCGTGCCCCGGTTCTCCTTGATGGCCTCGGCGGGCGCCTCGACGTTGCCCGCATAGTCCTGCACTGTGACGGTGTCGTCGGTGATCCCATAGGCCGTTCGGGTCGCCTGGATGTTCCGCTCGATGTAGGGAGATTCCCTTTGCTGCTCGGTGGGTCTCACCTGGAAGTACTGGACGATGGTCGGATAGAGCCAGCCGATCACCAGACTGCTGAGGATCAGCAGGATCAGGCCGATGACAGCCAGCACCCAGGTCCTGCGGAAGGCAGTGATGAAGAACAGGATCGCCACCACCACGGCCGCGAACGCCAGGATCGTCTTGCTCGGCAGGATCGCATGCACGTCCACGTACTGCAGACCGCTGAATCCCGGGATGAAGGACTGGCTCTGGGTCGCAAGCTCGTAGCGGTCCAGCCAGTAGGCAGCGGCCTTGACCAGCAGGATGAGCCCGATCAGGATCGCCAGATGCCGCTGGGCCCCCACACTGATGTGCCTGGAGTCGCTCTGGACCCGGAGCCCGCCGTACAGGTAGTGGACCACCACCGCGGTCACCAGCGAGACCAGCAGCACAGCGAACCCGAAGTTCACCAGGAACCGGTACCAGGGCATGCCGAAGACGAAGAATCCGACGTCGACCCCGAACTGCGGATCCGTGGTTCCGAACTCACCACCGGAACGCCACAGCTGGAAGGTGCTCCACTCCGAGGCGGCCGACAGGCCGGTGAGCAGTCCCACCAGCACCGCTGCCGCGGTGACCAGCAACGAGCGATAGGGATCGATGGAGCCCCGATACCGCTCGAGGGAGGCCTGCTCGGGGGTCAGCCGGCCGAACGGGGGCCTGCTCCAGTACGCGATGACGGAGTTCGCCGCGATGGCGAAGGCCATGAGGGCCCCGAACACCAGGAACATCCCGACCTGGGTCAGCAGGGTGGTCGACCAGACCGTGGTCTTCTCCACCGAACCGAACCACAGCCAGTCGGAGTAGATGCCTGAGAAGATCACGAACAGCAGGACGAGCCCGCTCAGCACCAGCAAGGTGGGCACCAGAACCCTGCCACGGCTGGGGCGCTCCTCCAGAGCAGTCCCGCCCGATGACGGAGGACCGCTGGCACCACTGTCGCTCGGGGTTCCAAATGCCATAACGCAAACCTAACCTGTTGCTTGGGTCTCTGCATCGACCGGGCAGGAAGTGACCGGCCGTCCATTCGTGTAGTCATCGATGGCCTCGATCGCCTCCGAGAGCGTGGCCACCGATGCGACAGTCAGCCCGTCCGGGATGTTGCCCACGACGTCCTCGCAGTTGTCCGCCGGAGCGAGGAACAAGGTGGCGCCGTCCTTGGCGGCGGCCACCATCTTCTTGTCGATGCCACCGATCGGACCCACCTCGCCTGAGGACGAGATCGTTCCCGTGCCGGCGATGTGGTTGTCCGCCAGCAGGTCCTCCTTCGTCAGCTTGTCAACCATGCCGAGCGCGAACACGAGGCCGGCGCTCGGGCCACCGATGTCGCTCAATGCAATGTCGACCGTGAAGTCGGACTCGTAGTGCGTGTCGAGGAAGATTCCGATCATCGAGCGCTCCGGCTCCTCCGGGTTGGGCGCAGTCTGCAGTCGGACCTCCCGTTCCTCACCATCCCGCTTGATGACAAGGGTCACCTCCGAGCCGACCGGCAGCGGCGAGATCAGCTCCCCGACCTCCACGTTCGTGGCCACCGGATGCCCGTTCACCGACAGGATCAGGTCGCCGGCCTCGAGTGTGCCGGCAGCCGGCCCGTCGGCGGAGACGCCGGTGACGAGCACCTGCGAGGTGACCGGGCGTTCGAGGTAGTTGGCCGCTGCGGCCAGCGCGTCGGACTGCGAGGCGGCGAAGACCTGCTCGTTGAGCTCCCGGTCCTCCTCGGTGGGTGGACCGTCGGTGTAAACCTCGTCGGTCGGAATGACGCTCTGGTTGGGTGCGAACAGACCGTAGATGCCCGCGACCAGGTTGATGGTGCCCGAACTGCCGCCACTCTCCGACACCGTCGTCATGTCGAGCACGCCCGAGACCGGGTGGGACTCGGCTCCCTCGATCTTCATCACGGGCTCTCCGTCGACCTCCCCGAGAACATCGAACACGGGGCCCGGCGCCCGGGACACGAAAGGCACGGGAAGGAAGAGGGCGGCGATCAGGATGATGACAGCGAGAATGATGCTCCAGCGCACCCAGCCGTTCTCAACCCTTGCCAGAGGACTGCGCACGACTCACCGCCTCGCCCATACGTCGCAATCGCTGCGCCTCCCGCTCGTCCACGACACGGGGGGCGCGTTCACGTCGCTGACGCTGGAGTGACCAGAGCGTGCCGACGACGAAGAACACAACCGGAACGGCCAGCCAGACCACCACCGACGTCATTCGCAGCACACCCCTGTCCTCCACTGCTTCCAGGGTACGTGCCGGCGCCGCAGGGACACGATCACCTGATGCCGTTTCGTGACTCGGATTGCCCTCATTTCGCTACTGGCTGGAACACGGAGACTCGAAACACGTACAGCATCCGCGTTACCGTGGTCATGGAACGGAGGCCAATATGAGTGGCAACTTCCCTTTCGGCTTTCAGCCCCCGGACGACGACCCCGACCGGAAGAACAATCCCCTCGGCGACTTCGACATGTCCCAGCTGGGTTCCATGCTGGAGAATCTCGGACGCATGATGCAGTCCGGTGGCGGCGACGGATCGGTCAACTGGGACATGGCCAACCAGGTCGCACGTTCGACGCAGCCGCAGAAGGATGACAACGGAGTCTCTTCCCCGGAACGCAGTGCCGTCGATGACGCGACCCGCCTGGCCAACCTGTGGCTCGGCGAGTCCGAGAGCTTCCCGGCCACCTCCACCGAGTCCCACAGCTGGAGCAGGGGTGAATGGGTGGCCGGAACCCTGCCGGCCTGGAAACAGATCATCACTCCGGTCGCCGACCAGGTGCAGAGCACGATGGGCACGATGATGACCGGTCAGGGTCTGCCCACCGAGGGTCTGCCCCCGGAGCTGGACATGGGCCAGCTGTCGGAGATGCTCGGACCGCTCACCGGCATGGCCAAGCAGATGGGTTCTGCCATGTTCGGTTCACAGGTCGGACAGGGGCTGGGAACCCTCAGCGGGGAGGTGCTGTGTTCCTCAGACATCGGGATCCCGCTGACCGAGGACGGGGTTCCCACCATCGTGCCGCGCAATGTCAACGAGTTCGCCGACGGGATCGACATCCCTCGGCAGGACGTGCTGCTGTTCATCGCGCTGCGGGAGTGCGCGCACCAGCGGCTGTACACCCATGTGCCGTGGCTGCGGGCGCGTCTCGAGGAGTCGGTGGACGCTTACGCCCGGGGCATCAGTCTCGACACCAGCGCCATCGAGGAGGCAGTCTCCAACGTCGACCCCAGCAATCCGGAGTCACTGCAGGAGGTCCTGGGCGGCGGGGTGTTCGAACTGTCCGACTCCCCCGAACAGAAGGCAGCCCTGGCCCGGCTGGAGACGTTGCTCGCTCTCATCGAGGGCTGGGTGGACTTCGTCGTGGACGAGGCTGCATCGGACAAGCTCCCCAAACTGGCTCAGCTGAACGAGGCCATGCGGCGTCGCAGGGCCGCCGGCGGGCCGGCCGAGAAGACTTTCGCGCAGCTGGTCGGTCTCGAGCTGCGGCCCCGACGGTTGCGTGAGGCCACCCAATTCTGGCGTGAGATCACCGACAAGCGTGGTCTGGAGGGGCGCGATGCGGTCTGGGAACACCCGGACCTGCTGCCGAGCGCAGACGACCTCGATGACCTCAGCCAGTTCTGGGCACGCGAGGCGGCCGTCGCCGACTTCGCAGCCCAGCTCGACGCCGGTGCCATCGCCGCAAGTATCGAATCCGAGGACTCAAGCGACGGCCAGGACTCCGGAACTGCAGAGGAGACGGACGGGGACGAGCCGGACAAGGGGTCCGGCGACTCCTGAGGCCCGGTCGATGCCTGTGGCTGCAGCCCCGGGGTACTAGGGACCATAGTCTGTCGACGTGGGCTGTTGCGGCTGTTCCTGCCTGGCACGAGGCTCAGGAACGGCATCTCGGTTCCGATCTGCGAACGGGCCCTGGGCTGCGTAATCCTGCCCCGCCTGCGCAGGGATCAGGGGCAGCAGCGCCTCGGCGGACGCGGGAGCGGCACCATCGAGGAGCAGTACGACTGCATCGACAGCCTCACCGTCGTAGCGACTGCCCCGGCCCGCAACGAGCTCAGCCAGGGCGGCGTCCACCGGCTTGGCGGGCCGGTACGGCCGATGCGATGTCATCGCCTCCAGGACATCGGCCACGGCTGCGATCCTGACGCATGGCTGAACCTCGCCCCCGGACAAGTGGTCCGGATAGCCGGAGCCGTCGAGGCGCTCATGGTGCTGCCGAACGACCGCTGCCACCGGGACGCCGAAGTCCACGTGCTCGATCGTCTGGTACCCGGTGACCGGATGCTCCCGGATGAGACCCATCTCCAATCCCGACAGCCGGCCGGGCCGGTTCAGGATGGAGGAGGGAACATAGAGCTTGCCGATGTCGTGGATCAGGCAGCCCAGGAACAGTCCCTGCCACATGCCTGACTCGTCATCCCAGCCGAGGGTGTCGGCAATGGCCAGCGCGATATCCGCCACGCGGTGCTGATGACCGGCAGTGTATGGATCACGGAACTCCACCGCGGTGGACAGCCCCTGAACCAGCTGGACCAGGACTGACTGGGAGCGCCGCTCCGCGGACAGGGCCCGGTCCTGGGCCTCGAGCAGCTGCGAAAGATCCCGCACGACCGCGACGGACAGGTCTGAGCCCTCGATGCGTTCGACGTTCACCATCACGGGAAAGGTCCGACCCGAGGCTTTCCGAGCTCCGAACCGGAGGCGCTTCAGACTGTCCGGATCGGTGCCCTCGTCGGCGAGCGCCGACAACACCGACGCAATACGGTCGGCGTCCTCCTCCGGGGCCAACTCCGTGACATGAGTCCCGACCACCACAGGCGCTTCGAACATGCGGTCAAGACCAGGACTCGAAGAACGCACGTAGCCATCGAGATCGACCGTCAGCACACCGATACGGACCGAGCCCAGCGCCGCCTCCAGAGCAACACCGGTGGCATCACTCTCAGCTGTCATGGTGCCTCCCCCAGTAACGGCGCCCTGGGCCGGTACAGCTACATTGTCCACATCGCCGGCAAGCGTGTCCGCGCGCCGGGACAGAACAACCCCAACGGCGTAGGTCAGGTCTCATCCCTTCAGTTCTGTGCCGCTCACCCTTTGTGCCATCCCTCGCTCGATCAGGTCCGCCAGGGCCTCAGACCCGGCAGCAACAGATAACCCCCCGGGACGAATGTTGGAGATACAGTTGCGCTGCGCATCGGTCATGCCTGCCCGGGGCCGGTACTGGAAGTAGGCACCGACACTGTCGGCCGAACTCAGCCCGGGCCGCTCCCCGACCAGCATCGTCGAGGCGGCCGGGGTCAGGATCTCGCCGATCTCGTTCATCAGGCCGACGCGGCCCCGTGCGGCGATGACGACCGGCCCGACCATGATCCCCCGGTCGGCCAGCAAGCCGGCCGTACGGCTCAGGATATCCGGGGCATACTGGTTGACCCCCAGAGCCGAAAGGCCACCACTGACGATGAACACCATGGAGTCCGGGCCCACAGCGCCCACCGGATCCGAGGCCAGCTCCGCAAGGATATCCGCGGAGCCCGCCGCAAGCCGCCTGCCCGCGGCCGGGAACCGGAGGAATGCGGCGGTGTCGCTGGCCTGGGTGTCCACGACCACTGGGCGCAGGCCGGCGCGGGCACAGCCGGCTTCGATGCGCGCCACATCGAAGACCGTATGCACCGCGTCGCGGGCCATGGCGTGATCGGCCTGGAACCGCAGCACCTCCCGGGTCGGGACCCCCGAACCGCTGCGGCCCAACGCGATGCGGGCTTCGGTGCGCCCGGCGAGCCCGGCGAGGGACCGGCCTTGTCCGCTACCGGCGTCTCTCTGCTGTGGACCGGCGGAACCGGCCCGGCTGAGGGTTGAGCCGTCGGCTGCGGGTTCGGTGGTCATGATCGCGCCAGCGCCAGCAGGTGGTGCTCGACCGGCAGCTCCTGCAGTCGGCCGTCCGCCGCAACGACCCCCTGCCGGAGCAGCCATTCATGGAACTCCGGGGCCGGCCGCAGCCCGAAGAGCTCACGGGCATAGGCGATGTCATGGAAGCTGGTGGACTGATACTCCAGCATCACGTCGTCGGCGCCAGGGACGCCCATGAAGTAGGTGCAGCCAGCAGCAGTCAGCAACGTGAGCAGATCATCGGAGTCGTTCTGGTCGGCTTCGGCGTGATTCGTGTAGCACACGTCGCAGCCCATGGGCAGACCCAGCAGTTTGCCGCAGAAGTGGTCCTCCAGACCTGCGCGGCGGATCTGCCTGCCGTCGTAGAGGTACTCAGGACCGATGAAACCGACCACCGTATTCACCAGTAGCGGTGCGAAGTGCCTGGCAACACCGTAGGCGCGGGCTTCCAGGGTCTGCTGGTCGATGCCGTGATGCGCGTCGGCCGACAGCGCCGAACCCTGCCCTGTCTCGAAGTACATGCAGTCCGTCCCGAGCGTGCCGCGTCGTAGCGACAGGGCAGCCTCATGTGCCTCGTGCAGCAGGCTCAGATTCACCCCGAAACCGGCGTTCGCGCGCTGCGTCCCGGCAATGGATTGGAAGACGAGATCAACGGGAGCGCCCGCCTCGATGGCCGAGATCGTGTTCGTCACGTGGGTCAGCACGCAGGTCTGTGTGGGAATCTCGTGGCGCTGGACCATCTCGTCGAAGAGTCGCAGCAGTTCACCCGCTCGCCGGACGCTGTCCGTCGCAGGATTGATGCCGATCACCGCGTCCCCCACACCATAGAGCAGCCCTTCGAGCACGGAGATGGCGATGCCCTGCGGATCATCGGTCGGGTGGTTGGGCTGCAGCCGTGAGGAGAGGTGGCCCGGCAGGCCGATGGTGTTCCGGAAGCGGGTTGTCACACGGCACTTGCGAGCGACCGAGATGAGGTCCTGGTTGCGCATCAGCTTGCTGACGGCCGCGGCCATCTCCGGCGTGATCCCTGCACGCAGGGACTCCAGCACGCGTTCATCGGTCCCGTAGTCCAGCAGGAAGTCCCGGAACTCTCCGACTGCCATGTGGGCGATCGGCGCGAATGCGTCGGCGTCGTGCGTGTCCAGGATCAGACGGGTGATCTCATCGTCCTCATACGGGATCAGGGGGGTGCACAGGAACTCCGAGAGCGGGATCTCGCTGAGCACGTACGCAGCCGCTACCCGCTCCTGCTCGTTCCCGGCAGCCACACCTGCCAAGTCGTCACCCGAACGTTGCGGGGATGCCCTGGCCATCACGTCCGCGAGGCCGCTGAACTCATAGTTGTGTCCGGCCAGCGCACAGGAGTACCCGGTCACGCATCACTCCCTTCGTTCCGCGAAGGTCCGGAGGCGGCCTCGGCTCACAGCGCCGAGTCTCTACATGGAGGGCACCTGTGACCGACGGCGCGGTGTCAGGATGCCCAGGTGGGACGCAGCGGCATGCCCGAGTCGGCGTTGGCGGCGTTGCGGGTGGCGAGCACCTGGTGCAACTGGATCTGATCGGTCTCGAACCCGTAGCGGGCCGCGGCCAGATAGAGCCGCCAGACCCGGGCCTTGCGCAACCCGACCAGCTCAACCGCCTCGTCCCAGTTCGCCGCCAGGTTGTCCGACCAGTCCCGCAGCGTCATCGCATAGTGAACCCTCAGGTTCTCCTCGTGCTGGGGCTCGAACCCGACGCGGCCCATCTGGTCGACGAGATGCCCGACGTGGACCAGTTCTCCGTCGGGGAAGATGTACCGGTTGATGAAACCCCGGCGCTTCAGCGTTCCGTGGGCGGGGTCCGAGCGTGTGATGCAGTGATTGAGCAGGCGCCCGGTCGGCTGCAGTTTCGAGTACAGGAAACCGAAGTAGTCCGGGTAGTTCTTCTTGCCGATGTGCTCGGTCAGCCCGATCGAGCTGATGCGGTCGAAACCGCCCTCAGGCACGTCACGGTAGTCACTGAACCGGATCTCGGCACCCTCGAGTCCCTCCTCAGCGATCACGCGCTGGCCCCAGGCGGCCTGCTGCTCCGACAGTGTCACCCCGATCGCCGTGACCCCGTACTCCTTGACGGCATGGCGCACCATGCCACCCCAGCCACAGCCGACGTCGAGCAGGCGCATCCCGGGCTTCAGGTCGAGTTTGCGGCAGACCAGATCGAACTTCTCCTCCTGTGCCACCTCCAGACTGGAGGTGAGTTCCGGGTACACCGCACAGGTGTAGGCCATGGTGGGCCCGAGCACGAGCCGGTAGAAGTCGTTGGAGACGTCGTAGTGGTGGCTGATCGCCTCTGCGTCGCGCTTCTTGCCGTGTCGCCAGCCCTTGAGCCGGACTTCCTCCGGGGGCGGACCAGGGCGCTTGCGGATCAGGGGCCCGAACTCCTTGGCCAGCCTGGCGTACTGGGACACAGTCACACTCTTGGGATCGAACGCACCCAGGCGTTCGATGGCCTGGTAGATGTCACCTTCGATATCCATGTCGCCATCGATGTAGGCCCTCACCAGACCCAGCTGGCCCGGAGCAGCTACGAGCGCGGCGACCGCGCGCTCCGAGAACACCTCGATGCGAACGTCGGAACCCATTCGTCCGGTCTTGCTGCCGTCGTAAGCGACGAACTCGACGTCGACGTCATCACCGAGCAGCATGTCGAATACCTCGGCCAGCTTCATCGGCTCTCCTTCACACGTTTAGCTCCGACCGTATCGTCACCGCCGGGCTGACGCTCATCGGGGCGGTCCAGCCAGACAAGCCAGACAACTGGGGCGCCCCGGCCCGCGTGAGGTGTTCGGGCGATCAGCGTCCGGCGACGGTCTTCTCCCACAACCCGGTGAGCCGGGCGTTCGGATCGTACTCGTCCTTGAGGGCTCCGTAGACCCCGTGCCCATAGATGTCATAGAAGTCGTCACGCTCGTAGAACGCCGTGGAGTAGAGGGACTTGCGCCCGCCAAGACGGGTCACCTCTGCTTCGATCTCGCGGTTGATGCGGCCCGCCTCCGGATCCTCACCGGGCTTGAGCGAAACGGTGGACCAGAAGCCGACGTTGACGTAGATCAGCTCGGGATCGAACTGGTACAGCGACCAGGTCACATCCGCATCCCGCTGCTTGAGTGGGCACAGCCACACCGGCGAGATCCCCACACGGTCGTGGAAGAAGCTCAGGAACTCGGGCAGGGCCTCAAGGGGCACCTCGACATCCTGGACCACTGATTCACGGGCCGGATGACCCCGCAGCCGGTCGGCCCGCGCAGCGAGCTGATACTTGCGGTCGAGGTCGATAATCTTCCAGTACACGTCGCTGCGCTTGTAGCGGCGGGGCCAGAACGGACGCACCCACGGCTTCTGCACACCCAGTGCCCGGCTGCACCAGAACCAGTCAGTGTCCCAGCGCCACAGGTAGTCCAGCGTCGTGAGCAGGTCCGTGGAGCGCTGCTGGATGGAGCGGTAGTAGATGTCCCGTCCGGTGTAGTCGGAGGGCACGTGCGAGCGATCGGAGGTGTAGGTGCCGAGCGTGAGGTACTGCTCCTCGGCGCTGAACACCGTGCCGTCGAGGTAGTCGACCCGCTCCCCCTGCCATTGCCGGGTCCGGATGATCTCGGCGATGACGGGCAGCGTCTGGCGGACGTCGGCGAACCGAAGGTGTCGCAGTCCGACGTAGGGGGTCACAGGTTCGAGCTCGATCTCGAGGCGGAGCGCATAACCCAGCGAGCCGTAGGAGTTCGCGAACCCGAAGAAGAGGTCGCTGTTCTCGTCCCGTGAGGCCTTGAGCACTTCGCCGGTCGCAGTGAGCACATCCATGCTGCGCACTGACTCATGCGGCAATCCGTTGCGGAAGCTGGCGGCCTCGATCCCGAGTCCGGTGACCGCACCACCCAACGTGATTGTGCGCAACTGAGGCACGCACAACGGAACCAGACCGTGCGGCAGCGTTGCCGCGACGAGATCCTCGTACGTGGTCAGGCCGCCCACAGACGCCGTGGCCGTCGCAGGGTCCACGTGGTAGACGCCGTTGAAGGCATCGAGATCAAGTCTTGCGGTGACCTGCTCACGAGCACGGAACAGATTGGAGGTCTTCTTCGCCAGCCGCACTGGTTGTTCCTGCGGTATGGCACGCAACTGAGCGGCGGCGCGGTCTGCGTCACGATCGAAGTCCTTGCCCGACGGCTCCATGAGCGCTGCCGGGCTTCCATACCGCCGCGAACGCATCCGCATCCCTTCGTGGGCCGTCCCGGATGTGTCAGCGGTGATCCGCATTCACCCGCGATCGCGGTTCGGCGACGCTCCTGCTCGCAGCGAGCCTATCGAAGCTGCGGCACCGAAGTCACTCGGCGAAGATGATCTGTCTGCAGGCCCCGACCCGAGCGGACGGCGCACGTCCGCTGGGATGCGGGGCCTGCAGGAGACCTTACTTGGCTTTGCCCAGGATGCGCGTAACCGTGGTGTTGCACTCCGGGCACTTGCCCTTGGCGATGCGAGTGCCTTTGGCATTCACAGAGACCTCACCACTGAAGTCCCGCTTGGCCTTGCACTTCACGCAGTACCCTTCGCCGCTGTATTCCTCGGCCATGAGCTCCTCCTTATCGGACCCGGCGGACGCCTGAGTCCCCGCCCGGTAAGCGTAGAACGAACGAATTCGCGGGTTTCAGGCGGGGTACCGTTGACCAGGCCGAGACCAGCCGATGACACGTCCCACCCAGTACGTTTCAATGGGTTCATGGCCGAACTCCCCCGCCGGGCCGTGACTCGCAGCGCACGATTGGCGGCGCTGCCCCTCGGCCATGCCGGACGGGTGGCGTTGGGCATGGGCAAGCGCCTCGGCGGCAAGCCTGCCGAGGCGGTGACGGCCGAACTGCAGAGCCGCAGTGCCGCCCAGCTCTTCAAGGTCTTCGGCGAGCTCAAGGGGGGAGCCATGAAGTTCGGGCAGGCCCTCAGCGTCATCGAGGCCGCGATGCCTGAGGAGGCGATCGCCCCCTACCGCCAGGCCCTCACCAAGCTGCAGGAGACCGCTCCTCCAATGCCGGAGGCGACGGTGGCACAGGTCATGGCCAGCGAATTCGGGGACCAGTGGCGTGACCGCTTCCAGGACTTCCCGATGCAGCCCGCAGCAGCGGCCTCCATCGGTCAGGTGCACCGGGCGACTGCCAGTGACGGCCGGACGGTCGCGGTCAAGATCCAGTACCCGGGGGCGGACAAGGCGCTCATCTCCGACCTGAACCAGATGGTCCGGATGGGCCGGCTGTTCGGCAGCTGGGTTCCGGGCCTTGACATCAAACCATTGCTCGAGGAGCTGCGCGCCCGGATCGCGGAGGAACTCGACTACATCCACGAGTCCAACAATCAGCGACAGTTCGCCGCGGCCTTCGAGGGCGACCCGGAGTACGAGATTCCGCACGTGCTGGCCGCCTCTCCAGTGGTCATCATCAGCGAATGGGTCGAGGGACGCCCACTGGCCGACGTGATCGCGAATGGCACACAGGCCGAGCGTGACCACGCCGGGCTGCTCTACCAGCGGTTCCTGCTCAGCAGCCCGCAGCGCGCGGGACTGCTGCACGCCGACCCGCATCCGGGCAACTTCCGGATCACGGAGGCAGGCAA
Source organism: Actinomycetota bacterium (assembly GCA_020438795.1). Lineage (GTDB taxonomy): Bacteria > Actinomycetota > Actinomycetes > S36-B12 > JAGQTY01. Next base: position 16,068 of record JAGQTY010000031.1, on the reverse strand, counting down.
GCTCGCTGTCCTGGACTACGGGGCCGCAGCCTCACTGCCCGACGGGCTGCCTCCGGCGATCGGCCGCATGCTGCGGATCGCGCTCGAGGGCGACGCTGCAGGGGTCCTGGCCGGGCTGCGAGCCGAGGGCTTCGTCAAGCCGGGCATGGACATCGACCCCCAGGAACTGCTCGACTACCTGTTGCCGTTCGTGGAGCCGCTGGGAGCCGAGGAGTTCCACTTCTCGCGTGAATGGCTGCGCGACCTGTTCTCGAGGATCAGGGATCCGCGCACGGAGGAGTTCAGTATCGGGCTCAAGCTGAATCTGCCCCCTTCCTACGCCCTCATCCACCGGGTCTGGCTCGGGGCGACGGGTGTCACGTGTCAGATCGGGGCCTCGGTGCGGATGCGCGAGGAGGTCGAGCGCTGGCTCCCGGGCTTCGCCGACGACCCGTTCCCGCAGTCGTAGCGCGTTTCAGGGTGCCGCGGCGCCACGCACCGCCTCGAGCAGCGATTCGCCGAACTGGACCCGCTTCGTGGCAGGCAGCCCGGGAACCCCGGCGAGCGCCTCCTGGGTGCCTGGGCGCGCCCGGGCCACGGCGATCAGCGTCGTCTGCGTGAGGATGGCGTAGTCGGGCACACCGAGTTCGGTGGCCAGGGCGGCTCGCCACGCCAGCAGGTCATCGACCACAGGGTCGGTCCCGGGATCACAGGGCCTGCAATGACCCAGAGTCACCTCCGCTCCGGTCACCAGGCGTTTGCCGCACCGCTGGCATCGGGCCGGGGCCAGCGACACCTCCACATCCTGAACAGTCTGCCCGGCGGTCGGTCGGGTCTGCGTCGGCGCCGCGAGCGGTTCCAGCTGACCCAGCAGTTCCAGGAATCTCGAAGGCTTGACTGTGCGGCCGTGGTGACGACCCTGATGGGTCAGTACCAGCCTGTTCCGTGCCCTGGTGACCGCCACGTAGAACAGGCGCAACTCCGCCCCCGGCGACGCATCCGGGTGGGGCAGCATGCCCTCGATCAGATTGGGAACGAAGACTGTGTCCCACTCCAGGCCCTTGCTCGCATGGATGGTCCCCACCACGACCCCTCCCGGCCGGGGAACCTGCCCGCCCCTGTCCAGGGCATCGAGTTCGGCGACGAGATCGGTGACCGGGCCCCGGGCACGATTGCGGATCGCCAGCAGTGATTCCCGACGTGCTGGATCGGTCCCGGGTACGGCCAGATTCATCGCCGTCATGACATCCTCGACGGCCGCATACGCATCCTGGCCACCGTCTGCGCGGGCCATGCCGCGCAGCCTGGTCCTTGCTTCCTTGACCTCAGTACGCTCGAAGAAGCGTTCCGAGCTGCGGGGGGCGAAGTCGACTCCCAGCTCGTTCAGCGCGGCCAGGAATGGCTCGGCCTGCTGGTTCGTTCGCAGCAGCACAGCTATCTCGTTCGCCGGGTGGCCGTTCGCCACCAGGGCGGCAACCTCATGGGCGATGCCACGGGCCTGACCGTCGGTATCGGGGAAACGCAGCAGCTGTCGGGTCCCAGCACCAC
>JAGQTY010000031.1:0-14441 GCA_020438795.1 Actinomycetota bacterium | reverse complement strand
AAACATCTGTCCGCCTCATAGACCCCCGTGCGCACGCCGTGGGCCAGCCTGCGTGCCACCGTTGTGGTCTTGCCCGAGCCGGCACCGGCGACGATCGCAAGCGGCCCAGGCAGGTGTTCTGCCGCCCGGCGCTGCTCTGGATCCAGAGAATCGAGTACACCCATCGCACCCAGTGTGCTGGTTCCTGAGCGGAAAGGCCAGAGCCCTCAGCGGGGCCAGGTGACCGGCAGCTCTTCGCCGTACCAGTGTTCGATGAGCATCCGGGAGATGGACAGTCTCGGGGGCAGGAGCACCGAACCGTCCTCGTTCGCCGCTTTGATCTCGTCCCGGCTGAACCAGCGGGCCTCAGCGATCTCGACTCCATCGGGGGTCGGCTCCGACTCTTCGAAAGTGATGGCGTGGAACCCGAACATCAGCGAGCTCGGGAACGGCCAGGGCTGGCTGGCGACGTACCTGACCGAATCGATCCCGATGGAGACCTCCTCGCCCACCTCGCGGTGCACCGCCGCTTCGACGGACTCGCCGGGCTCGACGAATCCTGCCAGGGTGGAGAACCACTTCTCGGGCCACCGGGTCTGCCGGGCCAGCAGTGCCCGCTCCTGGCCATCGGTGACGATCATGATGACGGCGGGGTCCACCCGCGGATAGTGCTCAGACCCGCACGCCGGGCAGCGACGCAGCCAGCCCGCATCGGTCTGCTCACTGGCCGACCCGCAGTTGGCGCAGAAGCCGTGCGTGGCGTGCCAGTTCATGATGCTGAGCGCCGCCGCCAGATTCGTCAGGTCGGAGCCGCGACCGACCTCGATGATCCCCGCGAGCTCACGGAATCCCGAGAAGTGAGCGGTCTTGCGGCCCTCCGGGATGGCGCTGGTGGCGAAGCGCGCGACGGAGTCCTCGTCCACGCCGACAAGGACCCAGGGCTGTGTGGGGACACCGCCCCAGTCGGATGCCGGGCGCCAGTCGAGCGCGCCATCGGCCGTCAGGGCAAGGGCGCCGTCCCGCACGATGATGGCGCGGGCCTCATCGGAGCGCCACTGCTGCGACAGCCAGGCCTCGTCCTTCCTCGACTCCTCGCTTCGGTCCCAGGTGGAGCCGGTCAGCGGCGTATGCACGTGGCAACTCTATCGTTCCAGCGACCCCGACACCGGCTCAGCGGGCGGGGGCTCAGCGATCCACCGGGTCTCCCCGGTGTCCAGGTGCACGAAGCCCACCCTGATCCTGTCTTCGGCCACCCCGTTGATCAGGGACCAGGCCCGCCGGTAGATGGACAACTGCCGTGGGTCGTGCGCCCTGCTGCGACCGGTCTTCCAGTCGACGACGTCGTAGTCGTGATCGGGATCATCACTGGCGAACACCGCGTCGATACGACCCACCACCGCTCGCCCACCGAGGGAGATCGTGAACGGGTACTCCGTGGCCACAGGCGTCCGGTCGGCGAACTCTGTGGTCTCGAACACCTGGAGCAGCTCGTCGCGGCCGGCGATGAAGCGTCCGTCGTCGGTGACATCGAAGAGCCGGTGCTGGTGCAGCCTGTCCTCGACGAGTCGGTGGAAGCGGGTGCCGAGCTGTTCGGCTCTTCGCGGTCGCTGCGGGCCGGGGGCGGCAGGTTCGGCACCGGCCAGCCTCTCGAGCAGTTCAGTGGTGCTCACCCGGGTCGGCGTCTCGGTGACGGGGTCAGGCTCCAGCAGACGAAGCTCGGCGGCCAGTTCCTCCGACGGCGTGGGCGGGGCCGTCGCAGCATCCACCAACGCAGCCACACGCGCGGCCAGGGGCTCGACGCAGGGCTGGGGCCACTCGATCCCCGTCGCATCGACCTGATCCACCGGCCGCTGCGGAGCGGTGTCGACCCAGGGGCCCACCGCCTCTTCCCATGAGTGGGCCAAGCACTGTTCATGGATCGCGAGCAGGTACGGTGAGGGTCCCCGCACGCGCCGCTGCGTGGGTCCCCACCAGTGCCCGCTGGTGACGAGGTGGGACTTGGCCCGGGTCAGCGCCACATATGCCAGGCGATCCTCGTCCAGTCGTTCAGCCGCCCTGGCAACTGCGGTGTATTCGCGCTGACTCGCGGTGTCGATCACCTCATGCGGGAAGCCCGTCTGCAGACTCGGATCAGGCTCGCCGACGAGATGGGGCGGCGCGTAGGCGGGGTGAGTCACCCAGCGCGACTGCCCGGTACCTGACGGGAACACGCCCTCGGAGAGGAACGGCACGAAGACCGTTGGGAACTCCAGGCCCTTCGACCCGTGAACCGTCATCACGGAGACGGTACCGGGCCTCGGCTGTGTCTCCACTGCGACAGGAGCGTCGAGCTGTTCAGCGGCCTGCAGGTGGGCCAGGAAGTCAGCCACTGTCCGCGCCCCGGTCAGGCCCCGGTAACGCGCAGCCAGGTTCTGGAACTCCCGCACGGCGCTAGCCTCTGCCTCCCCCGACAGCGTCAGCGGGAAACCGAGAGCCTGCACCGCACTGTGGATCACAGCCTCCAGGGATCGGGCGGCGGCCTGCGTCAACCGGTCCACCAGATCCAGCAGCTCATCGACGCGCTCCCGGGCCGCCTCGGACAGCGAGCCATCCGGCAGTTCGTCCAGCGTGGAGAGCAGATCCACATGCGACTCGGTCATGGCCGCAGTACGGGCTGCCGCCGACCCGAGGGCGGAGAGATCCGACGGACCCAGCCGGAAGTACGGCCCTGCGAGGAGTTGCACGACCGCATCGTTCGGAGTGGGCTCCGCCACCAGGCGCAGACAGGCATGCAGGCTCGCTACCGCATCATGACTGGTCAATGGAACCTTGCCGAGCACCTGAGCCGGGATCTGTTGCTCGTGCAGTGCCGCAGCGACGTCCGTGGCCTGCTCGTTGGTCCGGCACAGGATCGCGACGTCCCCGAAATCGGTCCCTGTGCCGAACAGGTCACCCACCTTGGTTGCCAGCCATGCCAGTTCCTCACCGTAGCTGGTGAGCAGGGCGCACTCAACCGTGCCCGGGTCGGCATCCGTGCGAGCCACGAGTTCGTGGAAGCCCGGATGCGCACGCCGCAGATCGGCGGCGATGCGGTTGGCCACAGCCAGAATGCGCGTACCCGAACGACGATTGGTCGTGAGCCGGTTGCGGGAGACCAGTGAGAAGTGGTCCTCGAAGTTGTCGATGTTGCTCACCGTGGCCCCGCGCCACCGATAGATGGCCTGTGCAGGGTCCCCAACCGCCGTGATCGCGTGCCGGGCACCGAACAGGCCACGTAACAACTCGCGCTGGGCCTTTGATGTGTCCTGGTACTCATCGAGCAGGACGATACGGAAGCGACCGCGAAGATCGGATCGCACGATGCCATGGCTCTCGACCAGGGCGGCTGCGAGCCGGGTCTGGTCCGCGAAGTCCAGCAGTCCGCGACTCTGCTTCTCTTCGCGGAACTGGTCCACGAGATCGGCCAGCTCGATGCGCCGTCTGGCCGCCGCTTCGACACGATCCCGTAGCCCCGGCGCGCAATCAAGGTCCTGCAACGTCTGGAGGAGCCTGCCATCGGCGTCACGGAGTTCGTCGGTGCTGATGCCCAGATCGGTGAGTTCGTCCTCGAGGTGCAGCAGGTTTCCGACGATCGTGGCGGGCTGGGCGTAGCGCTCCTGCAGTGGCTCCTGTGGCCGATGCACCACCTGCAGCGCGAGCTGTGCGCGCTGGGCGTCCGACAACGGGAGCGCGCCGGACTCCAGTCCGTCGAGGAACCCGTAGTCGGCGACCAGGCCGGAGGCGAACGAGTGATAGGTGGAGACGGTGGGCGACTCCTCGATGAACGCACTCCCCAGGGTGGAGAGGGCGGCGGCGATGCGAGCCCGCAGTTCCCCGGCCGCCTTGATGGTGAATGTCAGCCCGAGCACCTGGTCCGGCCGCACCGCACCGGTCGCCACGAGCCAGGTGACCCTGGCCGCCATCACAGTCGTCTTCCCCGAACCCGCCCCCGCGACCACGAGCTGCGGGTCCATCGGCGCGGTGATCGCAGCCAGCTGCTCCTCGCTGAAGGGAACGTCGAGAACTGCGCACAGGTCGTGCGTGGTGAGGACTGACGAGCGTGATGTGTGCTCGCCCCTCGTCCGGCTCTGCGGGGTCTCGACGGTCATGCGCGACCCCGAATCACGCAAGCATTCCGGACCGGACATGAACGGCACCGCGGCCCGGGACTCGCCGGGTAGCGCTGGTGGAGGACAGTCGCCCCGACGCTGCGCTTCGCGGCCTCGAGGATCTCGTCGGCCTGCTCCGGCGTCTGGGCCATGACCGCGGGGTGCAACGGGTCACGGGCCCCCGCCCCTACGCCCACCTGAACGATGCCGGCGGTAGCCTGCTGGACCTCCGGAACTGCCGGGATGAGGCCATCTGCTGCGGGGGTCAGGACCATCGCCCGGTAGGCCGCGATCTGGACGTGCTCGATCAACTGTTGGCTGCTCATCCTGCTGCGGCTGGTCTTGTAGTCCCAGGCGATCGCAGCCGAAGGGCCCTGCTCGCGGCTCTCATCATCGGCCGCCGAAATCTCCAGCAGGTCGATGCTGCCGTGCAGATTGACGGTGAATTCGTTCTCGTGCCAGGTGGCACTGACCTGAGTCTCGGCGTGCAACTCACCAGATCGGGTGTCGATCCAGTTCCAGCCCCGTTCCAGTGCGGACAGCACCCGCTCGCGTTCCACCTCGGCAACCCAGTCGGACTCCACCGCCAGTTCGGGCCACAATGGGTCCCGTTCGACCCGATCGAGAATGTCGGACTTGGGCTCACCTTTGACGTAGGCGGCCAGGGCTTCGTGGACCATCGTGCCGGTGCGAGTGGCGCGTGTGTCGCGGCGGGGGTTGCCCCGGGCACGCCGTTCCAGGAACCAGCGCTGGGCGCACTCGTGCAGTGTGGCAAGACCCGACGGTGAGATCGCCAGCTCACGAGCAGGTTGTTCAGCACCCTTCGTCCAGTTGCGGGCTCCTGGCCAGCGATCGGGTGCAGAAAGGACAGCTGAGCCCAGGATGGCGATATGCCGAGCCAGGTAGGCAAGGTCGGCCACGGCTGCGGCATCCGGACGCTGTGCAGCAGCTCGCTCACGGAGATTGAGCACGAGTCCGGGGAGGGTACGAACAGATTCCTCTGCGCGCGATGCGGGTCGCAGGTCCCCAGTGAGTTCCGGACGCCACGTGTCCCCCAGCGACAGGATCCCAAGGTCTTCTCTTGCTCGGGTACAGGCCACGTGGAAGAAGCGGCGCAGCTCGCCCGGACGGGCAGCGGATGGTTGGGTGAGGCCGTCGGGTGTCAGCCGCAACGGGCTGGTACTGGTGATACTGTTCGTGCTCCCGGGCCACGGATCTGCGCAGGGGTCAACGATGAGCACCGAGGCCCACCGACTGCTGCGCGCAGCGGTGACCGTGCAGACCGCGACGGTCGCCGAGTCAGCGCGAGCGACGACCCGGTCGACCTCAAGCGGGACCTCCTGGGTTGCGAGCTCGTCCAGCAGCGCCAGCGTTGCCCGACGACCGGACCATCGGTCTTCCACTCGCGCAACTGCTCGGAACAGACTCGCGGCCGCCAGCAGGTCGAGCCTGGCCAGGCGTGCCTCCGGGCGCCCGGTGGCGCTGATCGCTTCGAGACGTGTCGGCCAGCGACCTGCCTCCGGGTTGATGGTGGCGTCCCACAGTGTCCAGAGCACGAACTCCGCGCCGGCCTCCTGCGCATCTGCCGCCCGCCGACATGCGGTACGAAGTCGCTCGATACAGCGCAGAGCCAATGAGATGTCGGCCGTTGGAGCCTGCTCAGGTATCGACTCCCAGAGATCGGCATAGGTGCCACCGGTCACTCGCAGCCAGCGATCCAGCCGGCGCACGCCACGGGCGGACAAGCCGATCCAGTCGCTCACGAGCAGCGAACGGATCACCTTCGAGAGCGCCGATCCCGTGAGCCCGGCCAGAGCCAGCCTCGCAGCCTCATGGAGTACCTGGCTGACCGGATTGTCGGCCCATGGCTGCGCCTCCGCCGGGGCGCGGACACCGGCATTCGCCAGTTCTCTGCCGACCATGGCAACCCAATCGCCGTTCGGCACCAGCACGGCCAGGTCCGACCAGTTCCTGCCCCTGCGCCGCTGCTCCATCACCCAGCCTGTGATTGCAGCGAGAGCTGCACCCTCGTCAGCGGCTTGTTCCCAGAGCACCGAGCCGGCCGGGACGGACTCCGGTACTGCCGGACACACGAGCCCGCGATGCTCGGCAAGGGTGGCACCGATCGGGACGGTGCTGCCCGCGATCCGCTCGCAGTGATCGCGCACGGCAGGACTCATGGCATAGGTGGTGGTGAGCAGTACGGTGGCGCTGCTGGCCATCCTTGTGGCAGACAGCGGCGCGACATCAGCCCCGAGGAACCGCACGATGTTCTGGTTCGGGTCGCCGGCGACCACAGCACGAATGGCCCGCCCTGTAAGGTGCCGAACCATCTGCCAGCCCATCGGTTCGAGCTCATGGGCGTCATCGACGAACACAGCCGCGAAGGGATCGCCGTCAGCCAGGAGGTCACTGGCACGCAGGAGCAGCTCCGGATAGTCCACCACTGCCTCCCAGTCGAGCACGTCCAGATACTGGGCGGCGACGGCTGCGGTGCCCGTCCAGAAATCATCACCCTGCGCCTGCGCCCAGCCGGTGACAGTATGCGGGTCGAGCCCAAGTCCACGGATCCGGGCGATCGCCCGCCGGACCCGCGCCACGAAGGCACCACTCTCAACCGCGGCCCGGCGATGCTCGCCCCAGGGCACGGTTCCCTGCCGGGTGGACTCGCCGATGATCTCGCGGAGCATGGTCTCCTGCTCGGCGGCCGTCAGGAGCCTCGGCGCCGGTCCGTTGGCGTTGATGAGTTCGTATGCGAGCGAGTGGACCGTGTGGACACGGGGGGCAGCGCGGCCGCCGCTTCGCACAACCTGAGTCTCCCAGGTCTCTCTGGCCTGCCTGCTCCGGACCAGTGCCACGACATTGCTGACCCCGAAGTCCTGGCAGGCACGTGCACTGGCCAGTGTGAGGCTACGGGTCTTGCCAGTACCCACCCCACCCAGGACGCGCAGCAGCCCGCGGTCGTGGTCGAGAACTTGCTGCTGAGAGCCGTCGGGAGTCCCGGCAGCCGACGCAGCCGACGCTGTCACGGCGTCGGGGGCTGGAGCGACCGGCGGCTCGAAGAGTCCGAGCTCGGGCTGTTCGGCGAGTACGGTCATGGTGAGCCCGCCCTGCAGCAGTCGCAGGGCCCAGATTCGCAGGGCCCAGATTCGCAGGGCCCAGATTCGCGGGGCCCAGATTCGCAGGGCCCAGATGCCCCAGAGCCAGCCACGTGACCGGTTGGGGCAACACGGGGCGACTTCATACTCAAGTCGTATCAGCGACTCCCGACACCGCCCGGGATCCTCGCGGGCGTGCCGGGTCCCGAGCCGGGGTGTGCCGCCAGCAGCGGCCCTGCTCGAATCACCGAGCGGAGCCGCCGCTGGGCTGGTCCCCGGTGGAAATGCAACGATTTGACCATGAGCGCCGGTTTCTCCGAGGATCCCCTGGCGCCGCCCCACGAGTCCGGCCACGAGGCGCCCGCGCATCCCACCACCGTAATCCGCGACGATCAGATGACCGAGCCCATCCAGCCGCCTGCGCCTGCTGACGCCGGAGGGCAATCCGCGGACTCTCACACGGGTACGGCAGTGGTGGTCGAGGACGGAGTCACCACGCGTCGCGTCCGGCGCCCGCTGGATCTGCTGCGACTGATCGTCGCCCTGCTCCTGGTGGCCGCGGTCGCGCTGCTGGCATACTTCGCGACCGGCACCACCGAGGGCATCGGCGAAGACATCGAACAGGCATCGCGTCAGTTGCCCGAGCCGCTGCACTGGGTCCTCAACATGATCGGGGGCCTGGGCCTGCTGGCCCTGCCGGTAGGGGCTGCGGTCGACCTGCTCATCCGCGGCCGTGGTCGGCAGTTGCTCGACGCTGTCCTCGCGCTCTTCGTGGCGGTGACAGTGCTCACCATCGCCTCGCTGACGATCAGTGCCTACGGCTCCACCCAGCTGAATGTCGCTCTGGCCGGTTCCGCGGGAAGCGGCGCGGCGCCGGTCCTGCCCCTGCTCGGCGGGCTGATCGCCTTTGTGACCACCGCCCGGTTGCTGGCCCGGCGGGTCTGGGCTGTCATCTCCGTGCTCGTGGTCATTTCGCTCACGGTCGTGAGTATCTTCGGGGGCGACACCACGATCTCGGGCATCACCTTGTCACTGCTGGCCGGATGGGCCACGGGGCTGGCCCTGCGCTACGCCCTGGGCACTCCGACCACGCGTCCGCGTGGACAACAGGTGGCCCATGCCCTGGCCGAGGCTGGGCACCCGGTGAGCGAACTCGTGGCCACCGAGACCACCGAGGTGGGCCGTCGCTACCGCGGCACCGCGCTGCGCGGCCCGGACCTCGAGGTATTCGTGATCGATCGGGACCTCGAAGGGGCCGGCCTGCTCCAGGGTCTGTGGCAGACGCTGCGATTGCGGGATTCGCCGAGCCGGAGCCTCAACATGCGGCGCAGCCTGGAGCACAGGGCTCTGCTCGCCTACGCCGCCCAGGCCGGTGACATCCCTGCGGCCACACTGCTGGCAGCCCGCGAGGTCAGTGCAGACTCCAGCCTCCTGGCCTATGAACGGGTCGTGGGCCGGCGGCTCTCGGAGATCGATCCCGAAGGGATCACCGACGCGGATCTCGACGCCGTGTGGTACACGGTCGCCATGTTGCGGTCGGCCGGGATCGCCCATCGCAATCTGACGGCCGACAACCTCGTGATCACGCGGGACGGTGTCTGCCGGCTGCTCAGCATCGGACACGGCACTGTCGCGGCGGGGGATGTGACCCTGCGGATCGACCTCGCGGAAACACTGTGCACGCTCGGTCTGCTCGTGGGAGCCGGGCGGGCCATCGATTCCGGGCGGCGTGTGCTGGGAAGCGCCACGCTGGCAAGCGCGCTACCGGTGCTGCAACCGGTGGCGCTCAGCCCCCGGACCAAGAAGGCGATACGCAGCAACAAGCCGCTGCTGGTGGAGCTTCGCGATCAACTGCTGGAGATCGACCCGGAGGCCGAAGGCGAGAGGATCGACCTCGAGCGGTTCAAACCGCGCACCATCGTCATGATCGTGCTCGGCACGATCGCGGCCTACGTACTCTTCGCGCAGCTCGCCGAGGTCGATCTGGCCAGCCTGTTCAGCGACGCCAACTGGTGGTGGCTCACCGTCGGACTGGCCGCCGCGATCGCCACCTACCCCGGCGCCGCCTGGTCTCTGTCGGGCTTCGTCCCGGAACGGCTGAGACTGGTGCCGACCATGGCCGCCCAGCTGGCCGGGGACTTCGCGACCCTTATCGCACCTCCCACGCTGGGGGCCGTGGCGATCAACCTCCGGTTCCTCCAGAAGCGGGGCATCCACCCGGCCCTGGCCACGGCGAGCATCGGGGTGTCGCAGGTGGCTGCGTTCGTCGTCCACATCCTGCTGCTCGTCGGTTTCATCGTCACAGCAGGCACGCAGCAGGAATTCAGCATCGATCCACCGGCCGGCGCGCTGCTCATCGGCGCGGCCGTCGTCATCGTGCTGGTGGGCGTCGTACTGCTCCCACCGGTACGGACCTCGATCTGGAAACGCTTCGGACCGCTGCTCAAGCAGGTCGGCCCCCGCCTCGTCACGGTCGCGCAGACCCCGTCGAAGCTGATCGAGGGCATCGGAGGCATCCTCCTGCTGAACCTCGGCTACATCGTCTGCCTCGCCGCGTGCGTGGCGGCATTCGGCGGCAGCATCGGTTTCGCCACCGTGGGTGTGGTGTACCTGACCGGCTCGGTGATCGGGCAGGCCGCGCCGACACCCGGTGGCCTCGGCGCCGTCGAGGCAGCTATGGCTGCCGGGCTCACCGCCGGTGGGCTGGACTCCGGCCTGGCCCTGTCCGCCGTTCTGCTCTACCGGGTGCTCACGTTCTGGCTGCCGACGGTCCCCGGCTGGTTCGCCTTCAACTGGCTGCAGCGACGGGGGGCGCTCTGAGACGGCTCGGTCCGGTCGCGCGGCTTTCCGGGTCACGCCACATGCATTCCCTGATCGGCCGCAGTACGGTCGAATCACCCCTTGAGAATCGGATGACCCATGGGCAGACTCGTGGCCGCGATGGCTTGCCTGGCCGTGCTGCTGTCCGGACCGGCCTTGGCCGTGGCAAGTCCGGGCCCGCATCCGGCGGGCACAGGAATGATCGCCGTCGGCGCCCGGGCGACAACACCTGAGCAACTGCAGCTGAAGGCCAATAGGAGCAGGTCCCCGATCGGTGCGGTGGTTCGGTTCAGAGTCGCGCTGAGAATTGACGTTGATGACCAGCGGTCGAACAGCAGGCGGGTCCTGTTGCAGGAACGTCGCAGCGGGATTTGGCGCGCCGTCAACGCGGGAAGGATCGATCAGACAGGTCTGCTGAGGCTGAACTGGAGGGCGAAGACAGCCGGGACACATCTCTTCCGGGCTGTGGCCCGCCGGACACGGTCGCAGGATCGCCTGGTCAGTACTCACATACCGGTCCGCGTGACGAAGATGCGGCATTCCTTCGCGCGGCTCGAGGCGTTCCCCACAACTGTGACCGCGGGCCAGCCGGTCACCCTGACGGTCTCCCTGTGGCCCAGAGCCGCTCGCAGCGGCCGGGTCCAGATCAAGGGGCCCGGCCACCCGCAGTGGAGTACGATCGCCTCGGTCTCGGCGAACCCCGGTGGCGCCATCACGGTGCCTGCTCCCGATCCATCCGGACAGTTCCTGATACGGATCGACTTCCCGGAGAAGGTCAAGGACGGGCTGCGCGCAGTCATCAGCACAAAAGTCAGGCTCCTGGTGCAGGCGAGCAAGCCCCCGGCCGGCTGACGACTGTCCGCGCGCTGGGAACGGGTCGTGGGCCCCGCAGCCCGGTGGTGGCGTCAGCACCCAAGGCAACGACCGCCCTGTCACACGTCTGCGAGCGGGGGTTCGTGCTGCTCCGGTTGGCGTCCAGTGATCATCGTGGCAGGATGTTGGCGTGGCGCAACGTGAGTATTCCGGCGAAGGCTTCACCATCACCTGGGACAGCAGCCGCTGCATCCATTCGGAGCGATGCTGGCGTGGCCTGCCTGAGGTGTTCGATCCGCAACGGCGCCCCTGGATCAACGCTGCCGGCGCTGAAGCGGACCGGGTTGCTGAGCAGATCGCCGACTGCCCCAGTGGGGCGCTGGGTTTCATCGCCGAGCAGGGAACCGCACAACCGGAGACCAAGGGAAAGGGAGACTCAGCCATGACTGAAGAACGGGTCACGATCGAACCGACGCGGGACGGACCCTATGAGGTCATCGGCGAGGTGACCCTCAAGGACAGCGACGGTAATGACGTCCGGGAGGCCCGTAAGCTGTTCCTCTGCCGGTGCGGGGCCAGTGAGACCAAGCCATACTGCGACGGCTCCCACAAGCGGATCGGTTTCCGTGCCGACGACTGAGCCGAACGGATCCGGGACTGCGCCCGGAGGCAACGCTCAGTTGTAGAAGGCGGTCACTGTGGTGCTGTCGCCGCTCTGGGTCAGGTAGTAGCGGCCACGATCGTGCGCCATCACGCACTCCATGTCCGGTGGACTGTTCTGGCCCTCCATCTCGAAAGGCAATTCTGCTGGTTGCCCGTCGCACTCGACTGAGATTCCGATGGCAGCCAGGTCGCCGTTGATCTGACCCGCGATGTCCTGTGGGCTGCCTGGCAGCGTGGCGGACGCCTCATAGACGGCGAGTCCGTCGAACCGGTAGAGCTGACCGGCCGGTTCCTGCACCTGAGCACCGAGACTGGTGAACACCTCATTGACCTGGTCCGGGGCACTGGTGCTGCATCCCGCCAGGAGGACCGTTCCTGTGACCAGCGCTGCCGAAGTCAGGAGGCCCAGCCGCCGTCGTCGGGGCAGCCAAGCTGGCTCCAGGTTCTGCATGCCGTGAGCGTCTCCGTTCGGCCCTGTCCTGCCTCTTCGTGTCATGATGGCGGTGCCTTCCCCTGAGCCGACTCCAGATAGTCCTCGTAGGGATCGGGCGTCCAGACACCCGGTGCGAGCTTGTGCTCGAGTTCTGGGAAGGCAGCTCCGTCGAAGACAGGTTTGTCCACCCCCTCCTTGCGCTGACGCTCGAAGTCCTTGACCACCTTGATCGCGATCCCACCGAGGAGTAGCAGTGCGGCCAGGTTCACCAGAGCCATGAGCCCGAGCGCAGCGTCAGCGAGGTTCCAGACCGTGGCCACTGCCTGCACGCTGCCCCAGATGACCATCCCGATCACACACAGACGCAGGATCATCAGGGCCACCTTGCTGCGGGTGAAGAACCGCAGCCCCGTCTCACCGTAGTAGTAGTTCGCGATGATGGATGAGAACGTGAAGAACACCAGCGTGATGGCGATCAGCTGACCACCCCATTCCCCGACGGAGGCAGACAGGGAGTCCTGCGTCAGCTGCACTCCTTCGTAGCTTGATTTGTCGGGATCGGACGGGGTCCAGACCCCGCTCATCAGGATGATGAGCGCCGTGGTGGTGCAGACGATGATCGTGTCCACGAACACACCCAGGGTCTGGATGTATCCCTGGTTCACAGGATGCTTGACGTCGGCGGCAGCGGCTGCGTTCGGCGCCGAGCCAAGTCCCGCCTCATTGGAGAACAGGCCACGCTTCACGCCCTGGGTCAGTGCCTGGCTGATGGCGTATCCGGCGAATCCTCCGGCCGCCGACTGCGGTACGAAGGCCTGGACGAAGATGTCACTGATGACGTCGGGAACCTCGGTGATGTTGATGATGATGACCGCGATGCCCACCACCATGTAGGCAAGCGCCATGAACGGCACCACGAGTTCGGTGACCTTGGCGATGCGGCTGATGCTGCCGAAGATCACCAGGATGGTGAGCGCTGCCACGACCAGACCGATCCAGATCTGCGGGATGCCCATGGAGCCCGTGAACGAGCCGTCCACAGCGACGGCCAGGGTGTTGGCCTGCACTGCGTTGAAGACGAAGGGAAAGGCGATGATGAGCAGGATCGAGAAGATGACGCCCATCCACCGGGCGTTCAGTCCGCGAGCCATGTAGTAGGCGGGTCCGCCACGGAAGACTCCGGGACCGGCCAATGAGGACTTCTGCTTGAAGACCTGCGCCAGTGTGGCCTCGCACATCGCCGTCGCCATACCGATGAACGCGACGACCCACATCCAGAAGATGGCACCGGGACCGCCCAGGGTGATCGCAATCGCCACGCCACTGATGTTGCCCGCTCCTACCCGCGCTCCCAACGAGGTCGTGAATGCCCCGAAACTGGAGACACCGCCCTCAGTGTCGGGTTTGAGACTGCTGCCGATCACCTTGAACATCGTGAGGAAGTGCCGGATCTGAATGGCCCGCAACCTGATGGTGAAGTAGATGCCCACCGCGATCAGCAGAACTCCCAGGATTCCCGCCTTGAAGATCAGCGGAGCATCCGCGGTGCCCCACAGGATGCCGTTGATGAAGTCGACGACTGTATCCATGTCCCGCTCCGCATCCGTGTGGTACGCGAGATCCTCGCGCAGACGGCGATGCGGTTGCACCCTCAGACCTACGTGGGCCCCAACGCGCACGCGACCAACCACCACATTCCCGACATCCATGAGGTGGCCTGGAACGCGCCGCCTTGCCCTGGGCGCAACCCACGCTCAGTGATTCGCGCGATACCAGAGGGCCGCTTGCACGCGGTCGGTCACTTCGAGGGCCGCATAGACCTGCGTGAGATGCGCCTTGACGGTCTTCTCGGAGATGCCGAGCCTGCGTGCGATCTGGCGGTTGGACCCGCCCTCGGCGAGCAGCGCGAGGATCTCGGTCTGCTTGCCAGTCAGGTGTGGCTCCCGTGAGCCGGGCAGGGGGGCGCGCCGTGCGTCGATCAACGTACGGGCCACTCTGGGATCCAGCGGTGACTCACCGGCCCCCGCACTGCGAACCGCCCCTGCGATCTCCTCCGGCGTCGCGTCCTTCATCAGGTACCCCACGGCCCCGGCGTCCAGCGCAGCCATGACGTGCTCGGCGTCGCCGAAGGTGGTGAGGACAACGATCGCTTGCTCGCGGCCGCTGGCGGTCATCAGTCTGGTGGCTTCGATCCCGTCCACCCCGGGCATGGCCAGGTCCATGAGGACGACATCGGGTTGCAGGGCAACCGCCTGCCTGACCCCTGCCGCGCCCTCAGAGGCGACTCCGATCACCCGGATACCGTCCTGACTGTCCAGCATCATGGCCAGGCCGTCCCGCACCACCGGGTGGTCGTCGACGATCAGCACGCTGACCTCTGGAGGTTCAGACGCCGGCACGGCTGCCTGCCTCGAACTCATAGGTGAGGGCGACCCCGCGTCCCGGCGCCGACTCCACCGACAGGGTGGCATCGGCCCCGGCAGCAAGATCCGCCAGCAGGCTCAGCCC
>JAGQTY010000030.1 GCA_020438795.1 Actinomycetota bacterium | reverse complement strand
CTCACCCACATACCCCGCTTCGGTGAGCGCCGTGGCGTCCGCGATGGCGAAGGGGACGTTGAGCCGCCTGGCCAGCGTCTGGGCCAGCAGGGTCTTGCCGGAACCGGTGGGTCCGAGCAGAAGGACGTTGGACTTGGCGAGCTCGACGTTGTTGTCCCGAACCCGTTCTGCGCCACCGTTCTGCAGTCGCTTGTAGTGGTTGTAGACGGCGACCGACAGGGTCTTCTTGGCTGTCTCCTGACCGATGACGTACTGATCGAGGAAGTCGTAGAGGTCCCGCGGTTTGGGCAGATCCTCCATCGGAGTGCTCGCGGTCTCAGTGAGCTCCTCCTCGATGATCTCGTTGCACAGGTCGATGCACTCGTCGCAGATGTAGACACCGGGACCGGCGATCAGCTTTTTGACCTGCTTCTGGCTCTTGTTGCAGAAGGAGCACTTGAGCAGGTCGCTCCCGTCGGCCGTACGAGACATCTAACCCTCCAGAGGCTGTGAAACTCAGCTACCCTCACCCCCGCGAAAGGAGGTTTCCTAGTTCCGACGTTACCCTGTACCTCCGGCCGCCGGGACGGCTGGCACGCCTGATTCGGTTAACAGTCCATCACAGATACACGACAACTCCACGAACGATCAGGAGTTGGCTGCCTTGCGGGTGGAGATGACCGCGTCCACGATCCCGTACTCCTGGGCCTGTTCCGCGGTCAGGATCTTGTCGCGCTCGATGTCCTTGCGGATCTGCTTGAGATCCCGGCCGGTGTGCTCGGCGATGATCGACTCCATTTCGGTGCGCATCCGCAGGATCTCGTTGGCCTGGATCTCGAGGTCCGAACCCTGACCCTGGCCCTCGCTGTAGGGCTGGTGGATGAGGACCCTGGCATGTGGAAGCGCGAAGCGCTTGCCCGCTGAGCCCGCGGCCAGCAGAACCGCAGCCGCTGATGCCGCCTGCCCGAGGCAGACCGTCTGGATCTCCGGCTTCACGAACTGCATGGTGTCGTAGATCGCGGTCATCGCCGTGTACGAACCACCCGGGGAGTTGATGTAGATGGAGATGTCCCGGTCCGGGTCCATCTGCTCCAGACAGAGCAGCTGGGCCATCACGTCATCGGCGGACGTGTCATCGATCTGCACGCCGAGGAAGATGATGCGTTCCTCGAACAGCTTGGTGTAGGGATTGTGATTGCGCTCGATGCCACCGTTGCCCCGCTCACGGAACTCGGGGACGATGTAGCGACCCTGTGGCGTCATCGCCGCCGAGATACCCATGGCCTGCGTGTTCATGCCGTGCCTCCCTCGCCAGCCACGTCGCGAGCGCTGCGAACCACCTCGTCGACGAATCCGTACTCCTGCGCCTCTGCCGCGGTGAACCAGCGATCGCGGTCGGAGTCCCGCTCGATGGTCTTCAGGTCCTGACCGGTGTGCTCCGCGATGAGCTCGGCCATCTTCTTCTTGGTGTAGAGCATCTGTTCAGCCTGGATCTTGATGTCCGAGGCCGTGCCACCGATGCCCCCGGAGGGCTGATGCATCATGATGCGGGCATGGGGCAACGCATAACGCTTGCCCGCCGCACCTGCACAGAGCAGGAACTGCCCCATCGAGGCTGCCAGCCCCATCGCCACGGTCGCCACATCGTTCTTCACGTACTGCATGGTGTCGTAGATCGCCATGCCAGCTGACACGGAGCCACCGGGACTGTTGATGTACAGGAAGATGTCCCGGTCGGGATCCTCGGCCGCCAGCACGAGTATCTGGGCCGCGATGGCGTTGGCCATGGAATCCTCGACGACCGACCCCAGGAAGACGATCCGCTCCTTGAGCAGTCGCTGGTATACGGACTCGTCGAAAGCCCCGCCACTCGGCTGTCGTTCCCGGGCTGTCACCAGCCCGTCTGGCACATGAAGGTCGCTCACGGACACTCCCTCTGAGACGGTGTCTGACATAAAGACACTAACGCCTGAGAGGCTCCACAAGTGCCCCGGCCTGCCAGGTTTCGCCCATGGCACAACAACTACGCGCTGAGCGAAGCGGTCGCCCCCGGTCAGTCCTGCTCGTCGTCCTGCGAATCCTGAGAACCGGCCTCATCGAGGTCCTCAGCCACCGGTTCCGACACAGCCTGACTGGGGCCGCCGAGGACCTGATCGATCTCGTCCAGATTCACGGGCTCGCCGTTGGTGTCCTCGATCTCCGCGTTCTCCAGCACGAACGCCAGGGCCTTGCCGCGGCGGACCTCCGCCACGGCGGTGGGAACCTGACCTGCTTCGACGAGCGCATTGGCGAACTGGTCCGGAGACATGCCGTACTGAGGTGCCTGCATCATCAGCCACTGGCTGAGTTCGGCCTCCGCGACGTTGAGCTCCTCTGCGTCTGCGATCCGGTCGAGCAGGAACTGTGAGCGGAGGCTCTTGCGGGCGTTCTCCTCCACCTCGGCTCGGTGGTCGTCGTCACCGTGTTCCTCGTCGTCGGAGAAGTGCTCCTCGATCTGGGCGCTGATGATGCCCTCGGGGACTGGGAAGTCCACGGCCTCGAGGAGGTAGTCATTGGCCTTGTTGCGGGCGATCTGTCCCCGCTCGAGCAGGCGGCGGCGGCCCAGCTTGCTCCTGACGTCCTCGATGAGCTCCGCGACCGAGTCGAACTCCGAGGCCATCAGAGCGAAGTCGTCGTTGAGTTCCGGCAGTTCCCGTTCCCGGACCGCGGTCACCTTCACCGTCACCGAGATGTCCTGACCCTCGTACTCGCCGAACTCGGGCGTGAAGGTGAAGGTGCGCTCCTCATCGGCCTGCGCCCCGATGACGGCCTCGTCGAGACCGGGTACGACCCCGTCCTCGCCGACCTCGTAGGAGAACGCGGTCTGGGCCAGCTCCTCGATCGGGTCGCCTTCGGCCGTCTGCGCGCTCATGTCGAGCAGGATCACATCACCCTGCGCGACTGCTCGGTCCACCTCGTTGTAGGAGCCGAACTGCTTGCGCAGTGTGTCCACCTGCTCGTTCACGTCATCGTCGGACACCTCGAGGGCGTCCACCACGAGCTTGACGCCCTTGTACTGCGGCAGCTCGAAATCCGGGCGGATTTCCACCTCGGCAGTGAATGTGACTCGTTCCCCGTCGGTGATCTCAGTGATCTCCACCTCGGGCTGGCCCACTGCGAAGATCTCCTTCTCGGAGAGCACCGCCTCGTAGACCCGCGGAACCCGCTCGTTGACGACCTCTTCGAGGATCGGCCCTCGACCGATGCGCTGATCCATGATCTGACGCGGGACCCGTCCGGGACGGAATCCGGGGATGGATACCTGCGACCCGATCTTCTTGTAGGCGGCCGCGATGTCCTCGGCCAGGTCGTCGAAGTCCAGCTCGACACTCATCTTGACCTTGGTCTCGGACAGGTTCTCGAGTTCGCTCTTCACGTGCAGCCTCCTGCTGTGCGGTGGGTCTGGTTCATCTGTCGGGGCGGGGAGACTCGAACTCCCGATCTCCTGCTCCCAAAGCAGGCGCGCTAGCCACTACGCTACGCCCCGGAAACTGTCGACCCGTCAAGTGTAAAGGATGTCAGGGGTGCGTGGTTGCACGCCGTTTGTCCCGCACCCTTTCCCGACCCTTGGTGAACCTCAGCAGGCCTTCTGCGAGGAACGAGACCGCGAGCATGACCGCGATCAGGATCAGGGTGAGCAGCCCGCGCGACTGATAGATGTAGACATCCAGGAAGACGAAGATCACCAGACAGGCGATCAGCGAGGACCAGACCAGATAAGACCTGGCACCAGTCTCACGCCTGATCCTGAGATGACCCGCGTTCACGGCGGCGTACAGCAGCAGGAAGGCGGCACTGCCGAGCATCGTCACCGCGGTGATGTCGAGGAACATGATCGCGAGCATCGCCAGGATGGCGGTGATGAAGAGCCCTTCGCGAGCATTCGGCGACCACACCTTGCGATCGAAGTTCTCAGGCAGTTCCTGATCCCGGGCGATCTGGTAGCTGGCGTTCGCGCTGCCGAAGACAGTGGCGTTCACTGCTGATGCTGTGGCGAACAACGCGGTGACCGAGATCGCGACACGGCCGAACCGTCCTGCGAACTCCCCCATGGCCTCGGCAAGTGCGAACCCCTGGTTGCTCGTGATGGCCGACAGGGCGAGGTTCCCGATGACCGAGAAGGCCACGATCACGTAGATCACGATCACGACGCCCACGCTGACGTACAGCGCGATCGGTAACTGTCTGGCAGGGTTCTTCATCGCCCCGGCGGTGTTGGTGACCAGGCCGAATCCCTCGTATCCGATGAAGACCACTCCGGCGGCGAACAGGATCGACATCGGCCCGAGCCAGTTCTCACTGCCCAGCCGCGCGGGCTCGATGAAGAACAGGCCCACGATGCCGAATCCCACCAGGATGAGCACGCAGAGCCCGACGATGATCTTCTGCGCCGTGCCGACCACCGCGGAGCCACCGAACTGCAGCAGCGCGAAGACCGCTAGCAGCAGACACCCGATCGCCTTCTCGATGTAGCCGCTGGGGTCGATGCCGAGCAGGGAGACCAGGTATGTGGAGAAGGCATGACCATACAGGGCCAGGGAGAGGATGTAGCCGAGCCACTGGAAGATGTTGAACCCGCCGCTGATCACACCCTTGCCGTAGCCCTGCACCAGGAATTCGACGGCGCCACCCGTGGTCGGGTACTTGGCCCCCAGCTTCGCGTACGAGTAGCTCGCAAGCAGCGCCACGACGCCGGACAGCACCATGGCGATGGGAAGTGCCGAGCCGGCGACCGACCCGCCGATACCCACGACGGCAAAGATGGAGCCTCCGGCCATGCCGCCGATACCGATACTCACGGCCGCCGGCACGCCGAATGTCTTCTTGGGCCTGGCCTCTGTGGCGCCCTTTCCGGTGTCGTTGATGATCCCGACGCTAGCGAAGCCCGCCCGCCGATGCCGTCACGAAGCCGACGTTTCGGGCAAAGCAGCAGGAGCGGCACATCGGGCGGCGGTGACACGCCTCACAGGAGGTTGCCCAGGTTCGGCTTGCATGTAACGGTGGTGGGAGTCCAGTGCCACGACCGACGGAAGAGTGTTTCGATGCCCGTGCCCTCGTGCTGGAACGATATGCCTGACAATGCGGTCCTCCTGCATGTGGGACCCCGCAAGACGGGAACCACCGCCCTGCAGAGCGCATTCGCCAACGCCCGGGGCGACCTGAAACGTCTGGGAATCAGCTACCCGGGCCACGACCTCAATCAGCGTGGCCGGATCCGCAAGATGCTGCGTGGCGGCGAGTTCTCGGTGGGAGCCGGAGGCCAGTGGCCGGGTCGCGTCGTCCTCTCGGACGAGACCTGCGACTATCTCACCTTCGCCGCGGCACGGACCATCGCCGAGCGGATCGGCAGACAGAGACTGGCCGTCCTCATCACGGCCAGGCCGATGGCGCGACAGCTTCCGAGCGTGTGGCAGCAGAAGGTCAAGCGTGGCAACACCGACACGACGCTTGCCGACTGGCTCACCGACTCGCTGAGCGGTCCCTCGCAACCGCTGTGGTGGCGGGTCGACCGGATGGCCGATACGTGGCGGACCCTGCTCGGCCCCGACCGCGTCTTCGTGCTGCTGCTCGATGAGGAGGACCATCAGGCACTGTTCAGGGATGTCGAGCGACTGCTCGATCTGCCCCCTGATCTGCTCCATCCCAGCATGAGCAACCGGGGCCTCACCCTCGAGGAGACTGAGGCGGTCAGGCAGCTGAATCTCAGCGACAGCCGAGCCATCCACGGCACGGCGGCCCTCGACGACGGCGTGAACCGTCTGGTGGAGACCCGGGTCCCCCATGAGTCGGAACGCAGGCCGAAGCTGCCGGGCTGGGCTCGTAGCCAGGTCTGGACTCTGCAACAGACGATCGTGGAGGGATTGCGGTCCCAGCCCAACGTCATCGGAGATCTGGACTCGTGGGCCACGCGCCGCGACAGCGACTTCACCGACGATGAACAGGATGTGGTGGACCTGCGTCAGGGACCGCGCCTCGTGCCCTCCGAGGCGGTGACTCTGCTCGCGAGCCCTGAACCTGCGCTGGTCGCCAGCCCCGCGGCTGGGGGCCAGGACCTCGCGTCGGTGCCAGCCTCCGCCCTGCTGAGCGAACTCTGGAGCCGGCTGGTCGGCCGGCTCATACCGGGCCGGTCGAACCGCGCGAAGGCTGAACCGGGGCGCGCCCTCGGACCGGCTCAGATCACCGCCGGCGCTGAGGTCAGCGACGGATGAACAGCTGACTCACGACCCCTGCGTGGTCGGAGTCCCAGTACCCGTTGTGCTTCTCGCGACCGGTCACCTGCGTTCCGACCCGCATCACACGGTCCGGCGTACTGGTGAACACCTGATCGACCCGGTGATCGAAGTCCTTCTTGCTCCCGGTCCTCAGATCGTAGGAGTCCTTGATGCAGCAGCTCCAGGGATCGCGGGTGCCGACAGATGTGTAGCCGTTGGCCAGCATCACCTTGTAGGCCTGCGCATCGCCCTTGACCAGTCCCGGCTTGTCCGAGTTGAAGTCCCCGACCACGATGTTGGGTTGTGAACCGCGCTTCACCTCATCCACCAGTTCCTGCGCCTGCTGCGCCCGGATACTGGGCCGCTGTGTGCGGTCGTCGAAGGACTCGAGGTGGGTGTTCGAGAACCGGAACCATGGGCTGTTGCGCACCTTCACCTTGAGCGACTGCCAGCCTCGGGCGACCTGGACATCGACGAGTCCTGCCACTTCCACGCCGAACAACGAGCTGAAGTGCCCACTGCGCTTGGCCTTGACCCTGATACCGGCATTCCGCTTGATCAGGATTGCGTCGCGCATGGTGAGTCGCCCGTCGAGATCGGCGCCGAAGGGGCCGCCGGTGTCCGGGTCACCATCCACGTCGGCCGGTCCCTCGAAATCGAACTCGTCGGAGACAAGGACGGCCTTGTACGCGGGCCCCTTTCGGTTCAGTCGCTTGAGCAGCAACTGAAGGAAGTCCTGGAAGACGGTGGTCGCGATCGGCTTCTGCTCCAGCGCCGCTTCCAGGTTCACAGGGCCGGTGCGCCAGAGCGCCGCCTCCTGGACTCCCACGAGGTCGGGCTGCGACTCCAGGATCTCGTTGGCCAGCCCCTTGGAGCGTACCGGCATGTTCGTCGCCTCGACCTGGTCGAGGATCTCTCCGTTGGCGGCGACGAAGCCAGCCACTCCATCGACCCTGAACGCAGGGCCCAGGTCGGCGCCGAGGTAGATGTTCCGGGTCATGACCCGCACGAGCTCGCCGTCAGCCAGGCAGCCCGGGTAGCCACAGACCTGCGCATCCGAGTCCCCGCCCCCGGCCCTGGCCTGGGCCGTACTGCCGACGGTGACGGCAGTAGCGATCACGGCAAGTGCTGCGAAGAAGACCAGTTTGTGGATCAGGAGACGGCTCATATTTTGATCCTACGAGGCGAGCGCGTGCGCGTGGCCGGAACGTGGCTGAACGGTGTATCGCCAATGAATCAGGCGAACGCCGTCGTGGGAGACCCTGGAGCGGGTGACGAGAATCGAACTCGCACAATCAGCTTGGAAGGCTGAGGTTCTACCATTGAACTACACCCGCGAACGCCTCCAGCCTACTAAACGCGCGAGGGCGGGTCCACACGCCAGTCGGGTGAGGGCCAGACGACTGGGCGCCGGCTCAGTCAGCGTCGCTCGGAACCCAGTCCAGCGTGCGCTGCACGGCTTCCTTCCAGCGGGCATACAGCCGGTCGGCCTCCTGCGGAGCCATCTGGGGCAGCCAGCGCTTGTCCTCGGCCCAGTTGTTGCGGATGTCGGCCTCACTGCTCCAGAACCCCACGGCGAGGCCGGCCGCGTAGGCGGCGCCGAGTGCCGTGGTTTCGATGACCTCGGGGCGGATCACCGGGACCTGGAGGATGTCGGCCTGGAACTGCATCAGCAACTCGTTGACGACCATGCCGCCGTCCACCTTCAGAGATGTCAGTTCGACGCCGCTGTCGGCCTGCATGGCATCGATCACCTCCTTGGACTGGAACGCCGCCGCTTCAAGCGCCGCCCGGGCCATGTGGCCACGGTTGATGAACCTCGTGAGTCCCACCCAGGCGCCCCGGGCGTCGCTGCGCCAGTACGGCGCGAACAGGCCTGAGAAGGCGGGCACGAAGTAGCAGTCGCCGTTGTCCGGGACGTTTGCGGCCAGTTCCTCGATCTGCGGAGCCTCGCTGATGAGCCCGATGTTGTCACGCAGCCACTGGATCAGACTGCCGGTCACGGCGATGGCCCCCTCGAGGGCGTAGACCGCCGGATGATGGCCGATCTTGTAGCACACGGTGGTGAGCAGTCCGTTGTCACTCAGCACCAGTTCCGTGCCTGTGTTGAGCAGCACGAAATTGCCGGTCCCGTAGGTGTTCTTGGCCTCCCCCGGCGACAGACATGCCTGGCCGAACGTGGCGGCCTGCTGATCGCCCAGGATTCCGGAGATGGGCACGCCCTTGAGGATATTGGGCTTCTCGATGGTGCCGTACACCTCCGAGGAACTGCGGATGCGAGGCAGCATCGACATGGGAATCCCCATCTCGGCACAGATTTCCGGATCCCACTGCAGGGTCGCGAGATCCATGAGCAACGTGCGCGACGCGTTGGTCGGCTCAGTGATGTGGAGTCCGGCCTCCGGGCCGCCGGTCAGGTGCCACACGAGGAAGGAATCGATCGTTCCCATGAGGAGGTGACCGGCCTCGGCGTCCTCCCTCGCGCCCGGGACGTTGTCAAGGATCCAGCGCACCTTGGGGCCGGCGAAGTAGGTGGCCAGCGGCAGCCCTGTTCGGTCCGCGTAGCGCCGGGCGCCACCCCCGAGCCGGCCGAGCTCGTCGCAGATCTGCTGAGTCCGCACGTCCTGCCAGACGATCGCATTGTTTACCGCGTTGCCGGTCCGCTTGTCCCAGACGATCGTGGTCTCCCGCTGCTGGGTGAGTCCCACCGCGACGACCTCGTCGTCGCTGACGTCAGCAACGCTCAGGACCTCCTTCATCACCGTCTGCACGTTGCGCCAGATCTCGTCCGGGTCGTGCTCGACCCAGCCGGCGCGCGGGAAGATCTGCTCGTGCTCCATCTGAGCCTGAGCCGCGCGGTGCCCTGAATGGTCGAACAGAATGGCCCGGGACGAGGTGGTTCCCTGGTCCACCGCCATGACGTACTTCGACATTGCTCACCTTCTCCTGTCTTGCTGGTCCTGTCTGGTCCTGTCTGGTCCTGTCTGGCCCTGCTGGCCCGGTCATACCCGGGCCAGATAGTCTCACGATCCGACGTCAGAAGGGGCTTGCCACCGCATAGAGGCCGGCGGCCAGAGCCGCACCGAGCAACGGTCCGAGGATCGGCACCCACGCGTAGCTCCAGTCGACCTTCTGCTTGCCCTTGATCGGCAGCACCGAATACATGGCCCGGGGTCCGAAGTCGCGGGCCGGGTTGATGGCGTATCCGGTTGGACCCCCGAGCCCAGCGCCGACCGCCAGCACGCAGAACGCCACACCGGCATAGCCGAGCGCCACGTTGCCGTAGTTCGGCGGGTTCGAACCCTCCGGAGGCACCCACGGCGACTGCTGGAGGATCCAGTAGACCAGCACGAACGTTCCGATCACTTCGGTGACCGTGTTCCATCCCAGCGACCGTACCGCGGGAGCGGTGTAGAAGATGCCGCCGGTGGTGTCAGGCTCCGGCTCCACGTCGAACTGCTTCTTGTAGGCCAGGTACACCACGCCAGCCCCGACGAAGGCACCGGCGATCTGACCGAGCCAGTAGAACGGGACGGCGGCCCACCCGGTCTTGCCGATGAGCGCCAGTCCCAGGGTGACCGCGGGGTTGAGCTGCGCCCCCGAGTGCCAGGCCACGCTGGCACCCACGAACACCGCGAAGCCCCAGCCGATCGAGGTCAGCAGCCAGTCGGAGCCGAATCCCCAGCTGCGCCGAAGATGCTGCAGCGCGACAACACCGCAGCCCAGCAGGACGAGCAGTCCGGTTCCGATGAACTCGTGCAGCACGATGACCGAGAAGTACTCACCGATCGAGAAGCCACTCTGCATGGACTCTACCTATCAGTTGGGTGTCCGCGGCGGGGCCGGTACCAGAAACCGCGGTGGGGCGTTTCGGGCCAAAGCCCTGCTTCGGGCATACGGCCCGTCGGATCACCTGCGGTTTCCAGAACGGGGACCGCGCCACCTCTTCCTGCCGGCCGCCACAAGTGTGGCAGGTGCAACCGAACCGGCCGCCCGTCGTGCATCCGGGTTGGTAGTGTCGAACCCTATCCCAGTCGGCAAGGAGCCCCAGTGGTCAGCACCAATATCAGCCGTGAGGAAGCCGCCCTACGAAGCGCAGCGGTGACCGTCCATTCCTATGACGTGTCCCTGGACCTCACGACCGCGCCCGAGGTCTTCCGCAGCACCACAGTGATCCGTTTCGGGTCGACGGCCGAGGAGACCTGGCTCGACCTCATCGCCCCGACGCTGCTCACTGTCACAGTGAACGGCGAGGAACTGCGACCCGGGGATGTCTACGACGGTGCCAGAATCACCCTGTCGGGGCTGCAGGCCGAGAACGAGGTCCGCGTCGTCGCCGACTGTGCCTTCATGAACACCGGAGAGGGACTGCACCGGTTCGTCGATCCTGTCGACGACGAGGTCTACCTCTACAGCCAGTTCGAGACCGCAGACGCCCGCCGCATGTACGCTTGCTTCGAACAACCGGACCTCAAGGGCACATTCCAGTTGAGCGTCGTAGCTCCCGACCACTGGCGAGTGCTCAGCAACTCCCCCACACCGGTCCCGGAATTGCTGGGTGAGCACAGAGCCCGGTGGGACTTCGAGCCCACCCCGGTCATCTCCACCTACATTACAGCACTGGTGGCTGGCCCATACGAGGGCGCTACCGATTCCTACGTCGGTCTTGGCGGTACGTACCCCCTCGGGGTCTACTGCCGCAAGAGCCTCGTGGAGCACCTCGACCCCGAGGAGATACTCACCGTCACCAAGCAGGGTTTCGCCTTCTTCGAGCGGGAGTTCGATCGCCCCTACCCATTTGCGAAGTACGACCAGATCTTCGTTCCGGAGTTCAATGCCGGTGCAATGGAGAATGCCGGGTGTGTCACCTTCCTCGAGGACTACGTCTTCCGCAGTCGTGTCACCCACGCGGCCTACGAGCAGCGCGCGAACACAATCCTTCACGAGCTCTCCCACATGTGGTTCGGCGACCTGGTGACCATGAAGTGGTGGGACGACCTCTGGCTCAACGAGTCCTTCGCCGAGTGGGCCAGCCATCACGCATCAGTGATGGCGACCCGCTACGTCGACGCCTGGAACACCTTCTCCGTCCAGCGCAAGGCCTGGGCCTACCGGCAGGATCAGTTGCCCTCGACCCATCCGATCGCCGCCGACATGACCGACCTCGACGCGGTCCGGGTCAACTTCGACGGCATCACCTATGCGAAGGGGGCAAGCGCCCTCAAACAGCTGGTGGCCTGGGTGGGCGAGAGCGAATTCCTGTCGGGACTGCGCGCCTACTTCGCCGAGTTCGAGTGGCAGAACACCCAGCTCAGCGACCTGCTGAAGCATCTGGAGGCGGCTTCCGGGCGGGACCTCGCGACGTGGACGCAGGAGTGGCTGCAGCACAGCGGCGTGAATCTGCTCCGGCCCGACATCCGCGAAGACGCTGACGGGGTCATGACGGAGGTCGTGGTCGTCCAGGAGCCACCTGCGATGCCACCGGGGCTGCCGCCCATCCTGCGGGAGCACCGGATCGGGATCGGGCTCTACCAGTTCGCCGACGGGCATCTGGTCCGTGACCAGCTGATCGAGGTGGATGTCCGCGGGCAGCGGACGCAGGTGCCGCAACTGGTCGGTGTGACCCGGCCGGATCTTCTCCTCGTGAACGACCGCGACCTGACCTTCGCCAAGATACGTCTCGATGATCGTTCGGTGACGACCGCCATCAACAGCATCGCCAGCATCGATGAGCCCCTCGCACGGACACTGCTGTGGGCCGCGGTCTGGGATATGACTCGCGATGCCGAGCTCAGCTGCGGGGACTACGTCGCACTGGTGAGATCAGGGCTGGGCAGCGAACCCGATGTCGCTGTGGTGCAGACCATCCTGCGTCAGGTGAAGGCCGCCGTCGACCAGTATGCGGCGCCCGCCAACCGCAGCGGTTACGCCGATGCCATGGCTGAGGCCACCTGGCAGTGGGCGCGGGCTGCCGCACCAGGCAGCGACCACCAACTGGCCTTCGTGCGTGGCTTTGCGAGCTTCGCGCAGTCCGGCGAGGACCTCGCCATCATCGAGCGACTGCTGGAGGGCGAGGAGACTCTGGACGGGCTCGCGATCGACACGGACCTGCGCTGGACACTGCTGCTGGCGCTCGCACGGGGTGGCGCCGCGGACGCCGAGCGCGTCGAGGCCGAGGCGCGTCGCGACGACACCGCCACGGGTCGTCGGCATCGGGCCCAGGCACTGGCGGCCATGCCGAGCGCGCAGGCCAAGGACGCCGCCTGGCAGGAGATGGTGAGCAACCATTCGATCCCCAACGCAATTCTGGATGCGAACCTCGCGGGATTCAGCCAGGGTGGCCAGGAGGATCTGCTGACCCCCTATGTCGACCGCTACTTCGAGGTGATCCCGCGCGTGTGGGAAGAGCGCACACCGGAGATGGCTCAGTCCATCACCACGCTGCTCTACCCCTACCTCGCAGTCGATGAGGGCACAATTGCTGCAGCACAGGAGCTACTCGATCACGAGGGACTCCACCCGGCCGCTGCACGACTGGTGCGTGAAGGTGCCGATGCCACACAGCGGGCGCTCAAGGCCCGTGAGAGAGATGCGCGGGCAGGCGACGCCTGACCGCGCATCGAGCCGGGCTCAGCCGAGGAGGTGGCGGTCCTGAGGTGGCAGAGACGCCCCTCGTGAGCGCTGGGCCGGCACTATCGGCACCCTGACGTCGGCTCGCGGCTGGCGCGCCCGCAGCTTGGCGAAGGCAACCACCAGCAGCAGCGCGATGGCGAACCAGGCCAGTACCGTGACACTCACAACCGTCAACATCTCGTCCTCCGAACGCTTCGCACTATCGACTGGATCGGCGCAGTCTCGCGGATCCTGAAGCCGTCTTTCCTGTGAGCCTGGTCACTCCGGGTCAGCTTAGCCGGGATGATCAGCCAATAGGAACAATAGCCACGCGTTGCTCAAGGTGTGTTCAAGAACCCGGTCAGGCTGTCTCAGGGCCACGTCCACCGCCTCCGGCAGTCGATTCCTCGCTGGTACGCGATGCCGAGAATGGACACCGCCTCACGTGTCCCTATCCGGCGGTCGCGACCCAGCCCCGCGAGACCGGATCTGCGATGTCGGCGAGGTCCTCCAGCAGCACGGGGGCACCCGTTCTGTCGGTGAGTGGCACGCACCAGTTCGGGTACTCGCGATGGGTGCCCGGCTGATTCTGGGGCACCTGTTCCCCGACCAGGTCGGTGAGGCTGACTGCCAGCAGCCGGGGCGGCTTCCTGGCCAGTAGCCGCTGCAGGGCGTCCAGGAACGCTTCGGTGGGAACATCCTCCCAGCCGGCGGAGCCGGTACTGGCCTGCTCCTCCAGAGCGGCGATCAGGGTGGCCGCCAGCTCCGGCGAGACCAGCTGCCACTGCTGCAGGAGCTGGGCCCACTGGCCGAGCTCCTGCCGGTGGTCGCTGAACTCGTCCTCAGGGGGGCGCGCCAGTACGCCGAGCTCCGCCCGCAACCGGATGTGATCCCCACGTATGAAAGCCTCCGTGGGAGGCAGGTCGTGCACGCCGACGCTGGCCAGCTCTTCGAAACGCCACTGATCAGGGTCCTGCACCTGACCGGCGACCGTCTTGAACCAGAGGATGCCAGTGCCCAGGATGCCCCGCTCGGCAAGACCGGCCGAGATCCAGTCCTCGACGGTGCCGAGGTCCTCCCCGATCACCACGGCGCCGGCTCGGTGGGCCTCGAGTACGAGGATGGAGACCAATGCCTCATGATCCATGGAGACATAGGTCCCCTGATCTGCACTGTTCCCCTCGGGGACCCACCATTGCCGGAACAACCCGAGCACGTGGTCGATCCTGATCCCGCCAGCGTGCCGCAGCACGGTCCGCAGAATATCCCGCCAAGGACGAAACCCCTGCTCAGCAAGAGCGTCCGGCCACCAGGGCGGCTGTGCCCAGTTCTGGCCCTGCTGGTTGTAGACATCGGGGGGCGCCCCGACAGTGACATCGGACAGGAGCAGGTGTTGCAGCCGCCAGGAGTCGGCTCCCTGGCCGTGAACCCCCACGGCCAGATCGTGCACCACGCCGATCTCCATGCCGGCCTCGCGCGAGGTCTGCTGAGCATGTGCAAGCTGCAGGTCGAGCTGCCATTGGCACCATCGGTGGAAGTCCACATGGCTCGCGAGCTCGGCCGCGAGCAGCTGACACTGGGGCGAAGCAGGATCCTGGTAGATCTCCGGCCAGTCGGGCCAGTAGGGTCCGAGCTCCTCGGTGAAGGCACACCATTGCGCGTACTCGGTCAGTGCCAGTCCCTCGCGCTCCAGGAAGGCCGAGAACGACTCCTGCTGGGCCGCCGTGAGCGGCAGCCGAGCAAGCTGGGCCAATGCAGCCCGCTTCGCCGACCACACCCGATCGCGATCGAGCAATCCGTCGGTATGGTTGAGCGCCCGGACCTCGGCCCCCAGTGCCTCGATCCGGCTACGATCCTGCACAGACAGAGTCCCGTACCCGGTGATGTCCTCCACCCGGAGATAGATGGGGTCGAAGAACCGTCTGGTGGTCGGCAGGTACGGGGATGGCTCCAGTGGGGTGACCACGCCGCCGGCGAACAGCGGGTTCACAAGGACGAAATCGGCGGACTGTCCGGCTGCCAGTCGGGACAGCGACGCCAGGTCCTCGAGATCTCCGATCCCCCACGATCCCAGTGATCGCGTGGCATACAGCTGGGTCTGGTACCCCCAGCCAGGCGCTGGTTCGCTGAGGCGGGGCGGGCTGACCACCAGCGGACACTCGTGCCTGCCTGACACTGTGGTCGCCCGGACAGTGTGCCATCCCAGCGGCAGCCCTGCCGGGATGATGAAGGATGCCTGTCCGATCGTCGTGGGCGCCCCCGCGATCGTGATCTCCTTCGGGGCGGTCCAGTCGTCGGTCTGCACCAGGGGAAGCACCGTCTCGCCGTCCTCGAGCAGCAGTCCCATGGCGACGCTGGAACCGTGTGGCACATGCACCCAGATCGTGCTCTCCCGATCGGCCCGGTGAATGAAAACCGGTGGCAGGACACGTCGCCAGTCAGCTTCGCGACGATGCCGCAGGCTACGACGGACACTATCCTCGTCCCTCGGGTCCGCGCCCAGGGCGGTGAGCACCTGGCACAGCACTGAGTCGGCCACCTCACGCCATTGACCGGACTGGTCCCAGTAGCCGGTGGCCACCCCGTATGCTTCGGCCAGGGCGTGCAGATCAGCGCTCATCAACCGAAATGGTAGCCGCCACGGCATCGTGACCACGGTTGACCGGGCCGAACCCGCCGGGCGTTGCTGATCCATCCGGACTTCTCAGACCACTCGGCAGGACAGCCAGAAGCTCACCAGAACGCGGGACGGCGCTGATCCCAGCCGAATTCACGTTCGAGCTGGGCTGCGACCGAGATGAGCACTTCCTCCTCGCCATAGCGCCCCACGAGTTGCACGCCCACAGGCAGACCCTCGTCGGTGAGGTGCACCGGAGCCGAGATCACCGGCTGGCCGGTCACGTTGAACACAGCCGTGTGGGGGCTGAACCGCTTCTGCGCATCGAAGTCACCGGCCGGGTCGGCATCGTCACGGATGGCCCCGACAGGGCTGGGAAGCTGGGCGAGGGTCGGGCACACGATCACGTCATACTCGTTCAGTGCAACGCTCACCTTCGCCTGTACCTCACGGGCAGCCGAGATCGAGCGAGCCAGATCGGCGCCGCTGTAGCGTGCTCCCCAGTCCATGAGGTAGCCGGTCAACGGCATCAGCCGGTCTCGGTCGTTGGGGTCGATCGGCAGACTCGCAGCGAGCACCGACCAGATGACCTCGAAGTGCCCGACCACGTCGAGCACATCCGGCGCCGGGATCTCCAGCACCTCGTGGCCATGCTGCTTCAGCACCGACGTTGTTCGCGCCACCGCGGCGATCGCGTCCGGGACCACCGTGGTGTCTGCGATGAGCGGATCCAGGAACCAGCCGACCCGCAACGGCCGCGGCACTCGGTGTGCGGCGCTCAGAAAGCCGCCTCCCGGTGGCGCAGGGAAGAAGTCACCGGGCGCCGAGCCCGCAAGTACGTCGAGCAGGGCTGCAGCATCGGCCACTGTGCGGGCCAGCGGCCCATGCACAGCGAGCTCGCCGGGCAGCATGGGGGTCGGGGCAGGAGACACCCTGCCCCGCGATGGCTTGATCCCCACCAGGCCCGTCGCACTGGCAGGAATCCGGATCGAACCCCCGCCATCGCTGCCGACCGCGACGGAGCACAGTCCGGCGGCAACGGCTGCGGCGGCCCCACCGGAGGAGCCCCCGGCCGATCGCTGCAGGTCCCATGGCGTGCGCGCAGGGGGCGCAACCCGGTTCTCGGTGTAGTTGGGGAAGCCGAATTCAGGAGTGTTGGACTTGCCGACGACGACCATTCCGGCCTCACGGATGGCAGTGACATGGGCGGCGTCATCCGGCGAGACGAAATCGTCGAAGACCGCGGATCCGAACGTACAACGCACCCCAGCTACCGGATCAAGATCCTTGATCGGCAGCGGAACTCCGAAGAGCGGCTCATCGCTGGCGACCTCGCGAAGTCTCCTGTCGAGCTGCTCCGCCTCGATGAGGGCGGATTCGCCCAGGACCGTGATCAGGGCTCCCACCGTTTCGTTCCGCTCGGCAATCCTCGCGAGGTAGTGCTCTGTGAGGGTCGTGCAACTGAGCTCACCCCGGCGGATGGCTGCCGATTGTTCCAGGGCGGTCAGCTCGTGAAGGGGCTCCGCCATCATTTCTTGGCAGGAGGGGCGGCCTTGCGCTTGGCGCGGCGCCGGCCGATCATCCACAGTCCTCCGGCCCCGATGAGGATGCCCAGCACGAGAGCAAAGATCAGGGCGACATACATGGGCACCAGGAAGGTATGGAAGAGGAAGTTCACCTCCACTGAACTGCTGTTGCGCACGATGAAGAGGATCGCGATGACCGCAAGGATCACCCAGATCGCCCAGCGTGCCCACAGCCGCCAGTTGGCCTGCTCGGGCACGCCATAACTCTGTGGCGCTGGCTTACCCGCGCCACCTTCCACCGATGGTTCGCTCACGTCTTCAGAGTAGAGGTTCCACCGAGTGGTTCGCTGAACGTATTGCTCCACGTGGCGGCGCCGAGAGGGCCTCGGCGCCGCACCGGAACCACCCCCATAGGCTGGGACCATGACGCAACGCCTGTCCCTGACCGACGACTACCACGGCCGTCCCGTGGCCGACCCCTATCGCTGGCTGGAGGACCCGGCGACCTTCCCCCAGGAGGACCGCGAGCAGTGGTCACAATGGCAGACCGACTGGGGTGCTGCGCAGTCCCGCACCTACCAGGAGGTTCGCGACACCTGGACCACCGAGGAGTCGTTCGAGCAGTCCCTGCAGGGGCTGCTCGCCGGTGGCTTCCAGGGCCTGCCGACGTGGCGGGGCCAGCGGCAGTTCTTCATGCGACGCAGTCCGGGGCAGCAGTTCGCTGTGCTGTACACGGTCGATCCGGACGGCGAGGAACGTGTTCTGATCGATCCCATGACCCTCGATGAGCAGGGCACCACCACACTGGACGGCTATCAGCCATCCTGGGAGGGGGATCGGCTGGCCTATCTCATCAGCGTCGCGGGCACAGAGGAGTCCGAACTGCACGTGCTCGACGTGACCACCGGTGAGGAACTCATCGCACCGATCGATCGCTGCCGATTCTCCAGCATCGCCTGGCTGCCCGGTGGCACACAGTTCTACTACGTCCGCCGCCAGGCGCCGGACCTCGTCCCGCAGGGTGAGGAGCAGTTCCACCGACGGGTTCGGCTGCACACCGTCGGGCGGGATCCGCAAGAGGATCCGCAGGTGTTCGGAGCGGGTCGGTTGAAGACCGAGTACTTCGGAGTCTCCACAACCCGCAACGGGCGCTGGTTGGTGGTCAGCGCCAGCGAGGGCACGGCCCCGCGCAACGACCTGTTCCTCGGGCGACTCGATGCGACCCTCACCCCGGACTTGGCCACCGTCGTGACCGGACGTGACGGCAATACGGCGATCACCATCCGGGAGGACGACCGCATGTATGTGTGGACGGACTTCGAGGCGCCCAGGGGCCGATTGCTCGTGGGTCATGCCGACCAGCCCTCACCGGAGCACTGGTCCCCCCTGCTGGATGAGGAGCCGGACTCCGTGCTGGAGAGCTTCAAACTGCTCGACGGACCGGACGGCCCGGAACAGTACCTGGTCGTGGCGCGGAGCCGTCACTCCATCGGAGAGCTCAGCATCCACGCGGCAAGCGACGGAGCGGCCTTGCGCCGGGTGGAGACGCCGGGGCTCGGCACCCTCTCCGGACCCACCGCCCGGCCCGAGGGCGGCAGCGAGTTCTGGTACGTGTACACCGACTACGCCACCCCGCCACTGGTCATGCGGTATGACTGCCTCACCGACGAACAGGAGGTCTGGGCCCGGCCGCCAGGCAGCGTGGAGGTCCCGGAGGTGGACGCCCGCCAGGTGACCTACACGTCCGAGGACGGCACGCAGGTGCGCATGTACGTACTCAGCCCGGCCGGGCCACAGAAGGTCCGGCCCACGATCCTGTACGGCTACGGTGGTTTCGGGATTCCGCTGGCTCCGGCCTACAACCCTGAGGCGCTGGCCTGGGTGGGCGCCGGCGGCACCTACGCGTTCGCGAACCTGCGAGGTGGCGGCGAAGAGGGTGAGGCCTGGCACCGGGCGGGAATGCTCGCGAACAAGCAGAACGTCTTCGATGACTTCCACGCCGCGGCCGAGTTCCTGATCGGGGCCGGCCTCACCGAACCTGAGCAGTTGTGCATCAGCGGCGGCTCCAACGGCGGCCTGCTCGTGGGGGCGGCCGTCGTGCAACGACCGGAACTCTATGGTGCCGTCATCTGTACTGCACCTCTGCTGGACATGATCAGGTACGTGACCAGCCAGCTCGGCGCCACGTGGACTGTGGAATACGGCGACCCGGCGGTCGAGCAGGAGTTCGAATGGCTGCTCGCCTACTCCCCCTACCACAACGTGAGCACCGCCGAGTATCCCGCAGTGCTCTTCAGCGTCTTCGACAATGACACGCGTACCGACCCGATGCACGGTCGCAAGATGGCTGCCGCACTGCAGGAGGCGCAGCGTGGCGAGGCACCGATCCTGCTGCGGACCGAGTCCGATGTCGGTCACGGCGCCCGCTCACTCAACCGGGCCATCGCCGAGACCGCAGAGACCCTTGCCTTCGCCGCTCACTACACGGGCCTGCAGTCCTGAGCCGGTCCCCGGTTCAGGACTGCCGCAGCCTCGCCGCTGCGGCGAGGAACGGTTGCTTGGGCATACTCGCCACGATCGCCGCCACCTCAGGCAGGCTCGCTTCCTCATCGAGGAAGCGCAGGACGCGCTGTGGAGGATTCCCGCCGAACAACGCTGCCATGGCGGGCTCGATTGCCTCGGGCTGCGCCCGGATCACCTCGAGGAACACTGCGTCGAGATAGCGATATCCCGGCCCGGAGCGCAGTCGCTGATCCGGCCGGCCGTCGAGCGCCATGGCCCGCGCCAGCAGACGCGCATCCCGCCACATCCGCGTGACACCGAAACCCGTGGACGGTTTCAGGATGCCCGCACTGCGTCCGATCCTGATCACACGACCCCGATCCGGTGTCGCGTTGACCGCAGCCAACGGGATGTCGCCTGATTCCCGGCGGAGCACATCGTAACGTCCCGCCCCGATCACGTCGCTCAGGTAGCGACGCAGGCCCTGCTCACGCGCTGCGACGGGCACGCCCCGGGGCGCGAACGAGACCAGCTCGACCAGGGCGGTCCGGCTGCTCGAGGGGAGCACATATCCGAAGCGGACGTGGTCGCGGGCTCTCGCCCGGAAGTCCATGTACGTGGCTCGACCGGGCGGGAAGACGGCGTCGTCGGTACGTATCTCGACACCGGAGAAGCTCATCCACACCGTCGCTGGTTCCTGCTCCACCGGGCGGGAATCGAATACCCAGGCCGCCAGCGTATGGCCCCGGCCGTAGTGCACGACCACCTCGTCCCCGCGAAGCTCAAGCCGGTCCACGGCGACATCAGCCCATCGCACCCCGGCGGCTTCGGTGGCCGACCGCAGGGCGGCGGCAGAGAAGACCCGGAACCGGTACGGATCGATGACCCGCTGAAGCGCTGCCTGCCTGCCGTCCTCCCTGCGCAGGTGGAGTTCCAGTGCGGCGCAACTGGTGATGTGCCCCACCGGCAGCGGGTCCCGGCTCCAGTAGGCCCAGCGGCGCTCGCTCCCCGGGAGCGGTTCGAGGATCTGCACGGGCATGGTCGTGCTGAGCGCCAGGGCCGTGAGCATTCCCGATGCCCCACCGCCGATCACAACAGCATTGGGGGCGGCCACAGCCTCAGCGTAGCTGCACGGGGAGTATCGGCCTTCCGGCGCCGACCGAGCCGAGCAGGCCGCGGACCCGGTCTGGACCCCGCGGCTGTGCAGGCGCTGTTCCCGGGTGACAAGCATGGCTGAGGCACGGTCCGGATCTTCGGCGCGGCGACACTAGCACGCCTGTTGCCCCGGTGGGCAGAATGTGGCCGTCGGAGCAGGGAGAGCGATGCTGGCAGAAGAAGCACGAGCGACAACACACGCAGCAGCCCACGTGCTGACTCAGATTCTGAGCACCGCTGCGGCACTCCAGGACGGCGCGATGGCTGCGGTGCTGCGCACTCCGGCGGCACGGCTGCCCGGGATGGCGGCAAGCGTTGGCCGGACCAGGCAAGCATGTGCACGGGTGTACAGAGCGGTCGAACTCGGGACGGAGACCGTCGCCGTGGCCGGTGGCGAGGTCTGGGCCCAGCTCACCCCTGCAGGCTCCGAGTCCGTCCACTCGTCCCGACGGGGTGCGGGCACCACTGCAGCGCTCGGAGCCGCGATCGGGGACAGCCTTGCCGCTGAACCCCGCACACGTGCGCTGCTTCCCGAGCTCGGCATCCGTCAGGCGGGCAAGCCAGTGACGGCGGCCGACTTCGTCGCGGACCTGCCGAGCGGAACACCGCTGTGCCTGTTCCTGCACGGCCTCGGCTGCCATGAAGGCCATTGGGACACCTCCCTGCTCCAGGCAGTCGTGCCCGCGGGCTACATCCCGGTGATGATCCGGTACAACACGGGCCTGCCCATCGACCAGAACGGCGCCGCACTGGCGCTGCTGATCGACGAACTGGACATGGCGGTGGCGCCGCAGCGCTGGCTGCTGGTCGGACACTCGATGGGCGGCCTGGTCGCCCGGCGAGCCCTGGAACACATCGCGGAGTCCGAGGCAACCACCGCTGGGCAGGGTGCTGTGCTGAGCCGCATGACTGCCCTGGTCACGCTCGGTTCCCCGCACTCAGGTTCACCGGTGGAGAAGGGCGCTCACCTGGCCCTGTCGGGTCTTGCCAGACTGCCGTCGACCAGACCGATCGCACAGTTCGGCCATCGCAGGAGCATGGGGATCAAGGACCTCCGCCATGGCGCTCTGCGTCCCTCGGACTGGGGTGGCAGGCATCCGGATGAGGCGATCGCCGACCGTACGGACAAACGACCCCTGCCGGGCGCAGTACCTCACCTCGCGGTCGTCGCGCGGTGGTCGGACAAGCGCTGGCTCGACCCTGTGGTCGGGGACGGAATCGTGCGTGAGGCCAGCGCACGACACGGCCGTGGAGATCTGGGCGGCACTGCGGTCCTGCCGGACTGCAGTCATCTGGGCCTGCTCTCCGACCAGCGCGTCGCCGAACTGCTCAGCGACATCAGCGAGGCAGGACGACCGTCCACGGGGCGCACGGTCTGAAGCTACGGCAGGCTGTTCCCATCCACGCGGTCCGGCACGCCGGCCCGGATGTCAGGATGGGACCATGACAACGGAAGTGACTCCCTTCGAACGCATGGGTGGAGAGCCGTTCTTCCACGATCTGGTCGCGGCCTTCTACGAGGGCGTTGCGGAGGACTCGGTGCTGCGGCCCCTCTATCCCGAGGAGGACCTGGGCCCAGCCGAGCGACGACTGCGGATGTTCCTCATGCAGTACTGGGGCGGCCCGAAGCTGTATCAGGAGGAACGCGGTCATCCGAGGCTCCGGTTGCGGCACGCACCCTTCCGGGTCGATGACGAGGCCCGCCGACGCTGGCTGCTCCACATGAGGGCAGCGTATGACCGCATCAATGTCGAATACCGTCTCGACAAGGTCACCGAGGCGGAGTTGTGGGACT
Organism: Actinomycetota bacterium; assembly: GCA_020438795.1. Taxonomy (GTDB): domain Bacteria; phylum Actinomycetota; class Actinomycetes; order S36-B12; genus JAGQTY01. The sequence goes on along the minus strand of JAGQTY010000030.1, from coordinate 16,368 downwards.
ACCTCGAGCGCGCCGCCCAGTTCATGATGAACACCGAATGAACCGGGTCGAAACGCGCTGAAGCGACACGTCATCCAAAAGGCCCACATTTGCAGGCAACCCGATGAAATCTGGGCCAACATACTCACATGCCCTTGTTTCGGTCAGGTGGATGCGGGAGCCCCCGATGGAGCAGGTGAAGACTGAACGCGTGAGTCAGCGCGAACGTGTCCTCCGCTACTTCCTGCTCACGCTGCTGGCCGTCCTTGCCGTGGTGATGGTCTCACTGACACTCAACGGCCGCTTCACCTCACCCGGAGCTGGTTCCAGGGCCTCGGTCGACGCAGACGTGGCGTCGGTCTCAGACGAGTGAGGCAGCTCGATCACCAGCCTCTGACCCGGCCTGGGTCCCACGATCAGAAGATGGACCTGACCGTGTCGCGCAGCTTCTCAACCGTCTGCTGCAGGTTGGCCTGAATCTGGTCGATCCGACCCTCGTTCTGGAGCTCCCGATTGCCAGTGGCGGCTCCGGCAGTCTCCTTGGCGCGGCCCTTGACCTGGTTGGCGGCGTTCTTCACCTTGTTCGAAGCACTCATGTCTGCCTCCTTCTATGCACCCGGTGTGCCCACCCGGACGCAGGTCCAAACAGGACCTCCGCCGAACAGCGGCGCCCGAGGGCCGCACCACCATAGGATTGGGCCACGTCGAGTGCGGGAGGTGTGGTGGACCCGTCGTTGGACCTGGTCGCACCCGAACCCGTGGAGGCCGGGGGACGGACACCGGCCCGGGGGTCGCAGTGGCAGCAGCTGCGGGCACTGCGACCCTATATGCGCCCCTATCGTGCCCGGCTGCTGGCGGCAGTCCTGGCCACGGCGCTGTCCGGTCTGCTGGGCCTCGGCTTCCCATGGGTCCTCGGGACCCTGGTCGACTCGGCACTGGCCGGAGACGGCGACATCGGAGACCTCAATCTATCCGCGGCCCTGTTGGCCGGCATCTTCATGGCGCAGGCGGCCCTCGCCAGGGTGCGTATCTGGAACCTGGCGTACGCGGGCCAGCACATTGTCAACGACCTGCGTAGCGTCCTGTTCAACCGGATGATCCGGTTCCCGACCGCAGAGCTGGACCGCACCACCACCGGACGACTGAGTTCACGACTGATCTCGGATGCCGCTTTCGCCTACGGTTCGGTGTCGGGCGCGGTGCCGCAGCTGGTGTATTCCGCCATCGTGGTGGTCGGCGGTGTCATCCTGCTTCTGGTCGTTGACTGGCGGCTGGCCCTCGTGGTGCTGCTGGTCATCCCGGTCGCCGCCATCGTGGCGAGGAGCTACTCACGACGCGTGCAGCGCCTTTCGCGCGGGTATCAGAACGGCCTGGCCGCCACCAACGCCCTGGCCGCGGACTCCCTCGGCGCGGCCCGGACCATCAAGTGGTTCGGTGCTGAATCGCTGGTGGCCGGCATGTACCACCGGGGCTCAAGAACCGTGATCGAGCAGGGTCTGGAGCGCGGACGCGTCCGCGCGTTCTGGACGCCCACCATGATGCTGCTGGCATCGGTATCCGTCGTGGCGGTCCTGTGGCTCGGCGGTCGCTCCGTGCAGTCCGGCGCCATGACGGCAGGGGCTCTGGTCTCCTTCCTCCTCTATGCGCGGTTCGTGGCCGATGGCCTGTCCAGTCTGGTCACCCAGTACTCCAAGCTCGCGCAGGGGCTCGGGGCAACGGAGCGCATCTTCTCACTGCTGGACAGAGATACGGAGGCGGTACCCGGCGGCAACGCGGTTCGCGGGGCCACCGTGAGTATCGCCGATCGCCGGGGCAGCGTGGAATTCCGGAACGTCAGCTTCGGTTACCACAGCCGGGACACCGCAGCACTTGACCACGTCTCCTTCGCGGTTCCCGCAGGAACAACCGTGGCGCTGGTCGGAGCCTCCGGGGCCGGCAAGTCCACCGTGACGCACCTGCTTGCGCGCCTGTACGACGCAACGCAGGGCACCGTTCTGGTGGATGGTGTGGACGTCCGGGAACAGGACCTGGCCGAACTGCGCTCCTGCATGGCGATCGTGCCGCAGGACATCCAATTGCTCAGCGGTACGGTGGCTGACAACATCCGGCTCGGGCGACGCAACGCCAGCCGTGACGACGTGCGTGCGGCCGCTGAGGTGGCGAATGCGGTTGAGTTCATCGAGTCCCTGCCCCGGGGTTTCGGGACCGAGGTCGGTGAGCGTGGCTCAGCGCTGTCCGGTGGGCAGCGTCAACGCATCGCGATCGCGCGGGCACTGCTGGCCGATCCCAGACTGCTGATCCTGGACGAGGCCACGAACGCCCTGGATGCCCACAACGAGGAACTGGTGACTCAGGCACTTCGCCGGCTCATGGCCGGGCGGACCAACATCGTCATCGCGCATCGGCTCTCCACGGTGAAGCAGGCCGACACGGTTCTGGTGATGCACGAGGGCCGGATCATCGAGTCCGGGACTCCTGCTGACCTGTTGCGTTCACCGAGCCGGTTCGCAGAGATGGCCCACCTGCAGTCCCTGAGCCACGTCCTCGATGTGACGACGTCGGTCCCGCTGCCCGGCGACTGAGCGCCGCATCCACTCCCAGCCCGCACACGGCGGCAACGAACACCGGCCAGCTCACCAGCAACCGAGGTCCTGCCTCGATGGTCAGCATGATGGACGTGATCAGCAGGACCGGTACGACCGACAGCAACGCCAGCAGCCACCGCTGCCGAGCGCTGCCCCACCAGATGATGACTGCGGTCGAGCACACGGCCAGCAGTCGCAACGTCCAGGTGATCGCGTCGGCAGGGACCGACCGGAGGAACTTGTAGGCCATCAGAGCCGGCAGCCTGAATGCATAGGCGCCCTGCTTCAGCTGGGACCACCACATCTGGCGGCCCACGAGGGCTCTGGAGCTGCCGCTCTCCAATTCGACATTGTTGCGGCGCTCGTAGGTGTTGAAGTGCCGTTCCCGGATCGCGACCCGGTCCTCGCCGGCCAGATAGGCCCGGGAGTAGGAGGCAGCCATGTCGTGCCAGCCCGCGGTTCCTGTCAGCAATTGCCAGCTGCCCGTGTTGTTCACGTTGTAGGCGAGCCACGGCGCCACCAGGGCAGCGAGCAGCAGCAGCGCGGGGACCCCCAGGGCGACAGCGGTTCGCGCTCGTTGAGGCCGACGCCGCCACAGGGTCAGGAGCGTGACCGTCACCAGGGCTGCGAACGCCACGAGCAGGAATGACTGCTTGGTCAGGGCGAGTCCGGCCAGGGGGATCGCCAGCAGCGCCAGGCTCCCAGGACTGCCGCGTCGCCAGACGTGGACGGTCGCCGCGACCACGACACTGCAGAGCAGGACCGTGAGCGTCTCGCTCATCAACTGCCCGCTCCAGTGCAGTACCTGCGGGCTGACTGCCAGGGCCGTGCCCGCAACCAGTCCGGCGGCCGTCGAGGCTGCCCGCATCAGCGCAGCGGCGAGGATCATGACGGCGGCACTCAGCATGGCCAGGTTGATGACAACGGCGAACTGTGGCTCGAAACCGATCAGGCGCCACGCCGAACCGAGCAGCAACGGATAGAGCGGAGAACGGTAGGAGTAGGCGTGTGTCTCATCAGGACCTTCGGCCCGCTCCTGCCAGGCTTGGAGACGATCCGGCTCACTCACCGGGTACTGCTCGGCGGAAGCGAGCACCTCTCTGGCCGGGGTGCCCTGTGTGATGCCCAGCACTCCCTGTTCGGCGAAGACCCAGGACATGACGGTGAAGTCCAGCTGATCCGAGTTGCCCGCGACCGGCGCCCGGAGCAACGCGCCATAGCTGCTCACCACGAACAGCGCCGAGATGATGGCCGAAACGACCCCGAGCGCAGCGACCAGCGCCACTCGGTCTCGCCTGCGTGAACTGCGACCGACGACCATGGCCGTCGGCACCACGAGGAGAGCAACGGCGAATGTCCAGCGCAACCAGCCCTCGGTCGCACCGAAGAGCAGTCCGAACGACAGCAGCGCCACACTGGGCCAGAGCCAGGCCGGTCTCACGATCAGCCGCCCGGACGCTGACCCGGTATCAGCCCCGGAGCCGAGGACTCCCTGGCACACCAGTGGGCCAGTCTGGACACTGGCAGCTCCGACATCCGCAGCAGTTCCTCAGCGAGCCCAGCCATGTAGCGCTGCCGGAGACGGGCCTCGAAGGCAACCCCCTCGCCCGTCTGCAATGCCAGCAGTTCTGACCTGTAGCGCATCCGCTGAGCGTGATCGCCCTGCAGAACGGCAAGCATCAGTTGCTTCTTGCGAACCTTGCGCGCATATCGGAAGAACAGCCGCCGGTCGTATCCCGCCCGCAGCAGTCTGTAGGGGGTCAGTGCACGGTACGCCTCAGCCAGGTTCTCGCCGTAGGTGTAGTGCAGGCCCCGCAGCAGCAGTGACGCCGGGATGAAGGCGAGTTGTTCGGCCAAGCGGCGGTATCCGGCTGGTGTGCCGTAGTAGTTCTCGTGGGGGGTGTGCGCGGCCCATTCCCTGCGGGGACTGTCGAAGTGGGCCGGCCTGGGTCCACGGAAGAGATGGGTCTGGCGCCGGTGGGCGACGGTGAGTCCGTCACGGAGCCAGTCGAACCGGGCAAGCTTCACCTCGATCAGGCGTCGGTGACCCGACTCGTCTCGAAGGTACAGATATCCGGTTCTCTCGCTGCGATCCACCCAGACCTGCCGCTCCTCGAGGACGCTTCGCAGCTGAACGAGCATGTCATCGTGCAATGCTCGCCACGGCGCCTGCCCGATCGAGGCATCGGAGAGGTAGACCCAGATGTCGATGTCGCGCACGAGATCCCAGGTCACGCACTCGCCGGTCGGGGCAGCCGGGTCGTAGGAGTAGGACAGGCTGCCGATGGGGCGCACGAGCACCTCGGTATCCAGTGCCAGTCGTTGTGCAGCGTCCGTCACAGCGTCGATGAGGTTGACCCGTGGGAAGTCCAGATAGCGGCTGAAGCGTGGCGAGAGGTCGAAGCCCTGCTTCGGCATCCAGTTCGTGTGTTGCAGTGGCGCGGACTCACGGAAGTCGCTGACCGCCGGGATGTCAATGACCGATGACTTCGTCAGGCGCAGGCGTGAGTGGTGCACGCTGTACTGACGAGCCGAGCCGTACCGCAGTGGGGAACCGGCCGGGTCCGCGTGGCTGACGGCCTGCGAGGGGCCCGTGGACTCTGGCACCACTGACTCCTCACTCGGTCTGGCGGATGCTCACGGAGTGGCCCCAGCATAGTGGGCCCACCCCGAGTTCATCCGACGTTCACATCACCGAGCGAACTGGAGAATGTACCAAAGGTAACCAGGCGGACGTTCTGCTCAATCCCGGGTCAGTTTCCGGTAGGTGGCCCGGTGCGGACGGGCGGCTTCGGGTCCGAGCCGGTCCACCTTGTTCTTCTCGTAGGAGTCGAAGTTGCCCTCGAACCAGAACCAGGAGGAGTCGCCCTCGTAGGCCAGGATGTGGGTCGCCACACGGTCCAGGAACCAGCGGTCGTGGGAGGTGATCACGGCACAGCCGGGGAAATCCAGCAGCGCGTTCTCGAGGCTGCCGAGGGTCTCCACGTCGAGGTCGTTGGTGGGCTCGTCGAGCAGGAGCACGTTGCCTCCCTGCTTGAGTGTGAGCGCCAGATTGAGCCGGTTGCGCTCACCACCGGAGAGCACTCGGGCGGGCTTCTGCTGATCCGGGCCCTTGAAACCGAAAGCGGAGACGTAGGCGCGTGAGGGCATCTCGACCTGGCCCACCTTGATCCAGTCCAAGCCGTCGGAGACGACCTCCCAGACGGACTTCTCCCCCGCCAGTCCAGCACGATCCTGGTCCACGTAGGAAAGCTGCACGGTGTTGCCGACAGTCAGATCACCGGAGGTCGGCAGCCGGCTCTCGGTCTCGTCGTCGCCGGCCGCGGAGGCCACGATCATCTTGAAGAGCGTGGTCTTGCCGACTCCGTTGGGTCCGATGATGCCGACGATGCCGTTCCTGGGCAGCTTGAAGGAGAGGTCATCGATCAGGACACGCTCCCCGAAGGCCTTGGTGAGGTGGTCGGCGTCCACGACCTGCGTGCCGAGTCGCGGGCCCATGGGGATCTGGATCTCTTCCATGTCGAGCTTCTTGGTCTTCTCGGCCTCGACCGCCATCTCCTCGTAGCGCTGGAGCCGCGCCCGGGACTTGGTCTGTCGTGCCTTGGCGTTGGAGCGGACCCAGTCGAGCTCATCGGACAATCGCCGCTTCAGCTTCTCGTCCTTCTGACCCTCCACCTGCAACCGGGCCTGCTTCTTGTCCAGATAGGTGGAGTAGTTCCCCTCGTACGGGTAGGCGTGACCGCGGTCGAGCTCCAGGATCCACTGCGCCACATTGTTGAGGAAGTACCGGTCGTGGGTGATGGCGATGACCGTCCCCGGGTACTTCTCCAGATGCTGCTCGAGCCATTGCACACTCTCGGCGTCGAGGTGGTTGGTGGGCTCGTCGAGCAGCAACAGGTCAGGTTGCTCCAGCAGCAGCCGGCACAGCGCCACCCGACGGCGTTCACCACCGGACAGCACGGTCACATCTGCATCACTGGGAGGGCAGCGCAGTGCATCCATGGCCTGTTCCAGCTGGGAGTCGAGATCCCAGGCTCCCTTGGCGTCGATCTTCTCCTGCAGCTCACCCATCTCCGCGGTGAGTGCGTCGAAGTCTGCGTCCGGGTCGGCCATCTCTGCCGCGATCGCGTTGTACCGTTCGACGAGACCCATGGTCTCGGCCACCCCGAGCTGCACATTCTCGAGCACCGTCTTGTCGGGGTCGAGATCGGGCTCCTGCATCAGGATGCCGACCGTGTATCCGGGGCTGAGCCGCGCTTCGCCGTTGGAGGCCTCGTCCAGACCGGCCATGATTCGCAACAGGCTGGATTTGCCCGCTCCGTTCGGTCCGACGACGCCGATCTTGGCCCCCGGCAGGAACGACAACGTCACGTCATCGAGGATGACCTTGTCGCCGTGCGCCTTGCGAGCTTTCTGCAGTGTGTATATGAACTCCGCCACAACAAATCAGCGTACCTGTGTCGCAGGGCCGGGGTCACGTCGCATCTGCGCCCGGTGCCAGCCTCAGGTGACGACCATCATTGGGTTGCGGATTGCGCTGTGCGGCACACCCGGGCTCAGGGCCTCACCCAGCGAGAACTCGTCCAGCCTGAATTGCCAGCAGAGTTCCGCGCCTGTACCCGGACGCGGAAACGTGTCGTGTTCCTGTTGATCCGGCCATTGACGCTCAGCTGATCGGTCTCGGCGACAGTGCGCCAGCTGGCAAGGCGCTTGACCCGCTTCTTGTTCTTCTTACTGCTCTTCTTGTTGCTCTTCGAGGAGTTGAGCTTGACCTTCTCCCTCATCTGCACGACATAGTCCGGTGTCGGGCTGCCGGACGCAGCGGCCCAGCTGGCCACAAAGGCCCGCCTTCCTGTCATCTCCACAGCCGGCCTGCCTGGCCGGTCCGGACGGACCTCCGGCTGGTCTGTGGTCGTGGGCACCGGACTCGGGAAGGTCGGGTCGGGCGCCGGTGGCTGAGTGGGTGTCGGGGTCGGGGTCGGTGTGGGAGCGGGCGCCGATGGCTGGGTCAGTGTCGGCGTCGGAGTCGGCGTCGGAGTGGGCGTCGGAGTGGGCGTCGGCGTCGGAGTCGGGGTCTGGCCTTCGCTCAGAGTCAGGACGTACTCCGACTCCGCGTCGAAGGCGCCTGCGTAGCCCACCACCAGCGTGGTGTAGCTCCCAGCGCCGAGGGTCGCGACGATCTGCTCAGGATTTGTGCCGGCTCTGTACGAGTAGTCCAGCAACGTGCCGAGGCTGTTGTACAGGTAGAGGTCGTAGTCGGCCGGCACGTCCGTCAGATCCAGCGTCACCTCCTGTGCCGACGGCACCTCGAACCTGTAGAAGTCATCGTCGCCGTCCATGGCGATGGTGTCTCGGACAACGTCGCCGAGGCTGACCTCGGTGGCGGCGTTGAAGGAGTTGCCGCCCAGATCCTCGATCCCGGGCATGGTGATCGAAGCCGTCCCCCCCGCCGACCAGCCGACGAGATTGTGGGCACTCACCTCGATGTCATACTGACCACCATCGACCAGTCCGCTGATGTCGCACTGTGTGCCGGTGCTGACACAGCTACCGGCCTGGACCCCAGCCAGGGAAGCCGTGGCCCGATACCTGTCGACGGCGACTCCGCCGTCGCTACCGGGGGCCTGCCAGGAAACGCTCGCTACAGTGTTGGAGGCCACCGAGGCGGACACCCCCGTGGGCGCACCCGGCACGGTGGCGTCCGGATCCACATCGATCGCGGCCAGTGCCGAGAATGGGTCGATCAACCCGAAGCCATAGTCGTTGTCTCGACCGGCGGTGCCGAGGTCCTCTGCCGTCGACTCGAGCAGCGAGGCGGGATCGGCTGCGCCGGCTCCGATGAGCAACGCGACCGCCGCAGCGACGTGCGGAGAGGCCATGGACGTGCCGCTCCAGCTCTGATAACCGCCTCCGGTGGTGGATAGGATCCCCACGCCCGGCGCCGCAAGGTCAACATAGTCCCCGGAGTTCGAGAAGCTGGCATATTGATCGGTCTGGCCCACCGCCGCGACGCCGACCGCACCAACGGATGCGGCCGGATAGCTGCGGGGGCTCCCGTTCTGTCGTTCGTTGCCGGCCGCGGCGACCACGACAGTTCCTTTGGACACGGCGTAGGCCACCGCGGTGCCCATCGAGCCTTCCCCTGTGCCGCCCAGGCTCAGATTGATCACGTCTGCTCCGGCGTCAGCAGCATCGATGATGCCACCGGCTATCCAGTAGTCCGAGCCGGATCCGCTGCTGTTCAGGACCTTGACCGCCATGAGACGGGCCGCGGGAGCCAGTCCCGCCACACCGACCCCATTGTTGGTGGCCGCTGCGATCGATCCTGCTACATGCGTGCCATGGCCATGACCATCACTGCGTGAGTTCCCCTCTCCGGTCTTGTCGGGTCCCGCAATCACATCAGCCGGAATGTCCTCATGTTCGTCGATGCCGGTGTCCAGAACGGCAACGGTGACGCCGTCGCCCTGGCTCTGCTCCCACACGTCACCGGCCTGCAGCCTGTCGAGGGCCCATTGCTGCGAACGCTTGGGGTCGTTGACCAGTACCTCCGCGGGAGCCGCGGCGCCAACAGCGCGGACCTCCTGACTCACCCCGACATAGAGCAGGGCGTCATTCTCCTGTGCCTTGCGGATACGTTCGCGCGCCTCACCGCGCCCGTCGACCGCGACGGTCCTGACCAGCGGCTTGGTCGGCGACTCCACGATCCTGACCACTGTGCCGGCCTCGCTCTTACCCAGATCCTCTGCCAGCTTCTTGGGTGCTTTGTCGACTGATGCCGTGGGTTCGCGCCAGTCCGGCGCTGCGTCCTCGTGGGTCACGGCTGGGGTACGTACGACGGTGGCCGAGGCCTCCGGTTCCCCAGATGAGGAAAGCGCGGGACCGACGGAGCTCACAGCGAGGCAGGCAGCAGCCAACCCCGCCGTCGCGACCAAGCCGCTCCTCATAGCTCCCCCCAGCGCTGTCCAACCACGACCCGGGCCCGGACAGCCGTCCTTAAAGTCTTCGGCAGCTGAGGTGTCGTCTCAACAGGTGGGTCTCATCTGTACCCGAATGTACGCCTGAATATGCGCTCGGTCTCGGATCACGGATTGGTGACCGGCGCCGACTGGAATGCATACTCGAAGAGTGAGCAGCGTGGTGACGGATTCTCGTGTCGCCGCTGTGCAGGCGCGGATGGACCAGAGCCGCGCGGCAGCAGAGGCAATGCGTGTCGAGCAACCTTCGGGTGTGCACCGTCCTGCCGGTACGTCCTCGCGACGGGCCGCATGGATGGTGCTGCGAGGTCGGGTGAACACCATCGGCTTCGCCCAGGAACTCTTCGCTCACCGCCCCATCAGCCATGTGGGACTCGGCGCGGATCATATCTACGCACTGAGCGACCCGGACCTCATCTGGGAATCCTTCGCGGGGATGGACGCGATCACCACACGGACCCGCTTGTGGCAACGGGCACGGGTGGTGTTCGGTAACGGCCTATTCATGAGCGAGGGAGCCGAGCATCGGCGCAATCGCGCTCTGGTGCAGCCGACGTTCAGCCCGCGCCGCATCCGCAGCTATGCCGACCAGATGGTGGATGCCGCGGAGTCGCTGGATCGGCGCTGGCAGCACGCCTACGCTCGCGGGCGAACCGACATCAACATCGGCTCCGAGATGTCGGCCATCACCCTTGATGTGGTGGGGCGCACACTCTTCGGCGTGGACCTGATCAGACAGGCCCCCGACATCGCCGAAGCGGTCACACGATTGCTGACCGTGTTCCGCATGACCGTGTCGCCGATCGGGGACCTGCTCGTGCGCGTGCCATCGCCCGCGCGGACCAACGCCTTGGCCGCCCTGACTCGTCTGGACGAGGTCGTGGACCGAGCCATCGCGGATAAACGCGCGCAGCTGGCGGCGGGAACCTCCGCGGACGACATGCTATCGGTCCTGATCGAAGCCAGAGATCCGCAGACGGGCCAGGGTATGTCTGACGCCCAGATCCGTGACGAGGTCACCACAATCATTCTGGCAGGGCACGAGACGACGGCGACCGCGCTGAGCTGGACGCTCCTCGAACTCGCGAACAACCCCGAGGTCCTGTTGCGGGCGCAACGGGAGTGGGACAGCTTCGGCGCCGATCATCGTTTCAGTTTCGGGGACTACCGCAGTCTCCCCTACACCCAGGCACTCCTCCACGAATCCATCCGCCGGCATCCTCCCGTGTGGCTGCTCGGCCGACGGGTCACCGAGGACGTGGAACTCGGTGGCTACGAGATACCGGCCGGTTCCGGGCTGCTTGCCTGCCAGCTGTTCATGCACAACGATCCCACCCATTGGCGCGCTCCCACCCGCTTCGATCCGACCCGGTGGCTGGACGATGACGGGGCCTTCGATGAGCGCAACGCGCGTCCTCATCCGGGAGCGTTCTTCCCCTTCGGCTTCGCCAGCCGCCGCTGTCTCGGTGACAGGTTCGCGCTGCTCGAAGGAGCACTGCTGCTCGCCAGCATCGGCCGCGACTGGCATGTCGTACCGAGCAGGCCGGGGGTGGTGCGTCCAGCCACATCGATCACCATGCGCCCCGACAACGGGATCCCCGCTCGGCTGGCACCTCGACGTTGAGGTGCTGGTCCGAGGCGATCCTCGCGCCAACGGCCTATCATTCGTGAATGGACCTCGCACAGCAGACAGAGTCAGGGGTCCTGCTGCGCCTGAGTGTGCAACCGCGAGCCAGACGGGATGAGGTACTCGGTGTCCACGGTGACCGGATTCGGGTGAGGCTGACCTCACCGCCGGTCGACAATGCTGCCAACAAGTCGCTGACCCAGTTCATCGCGGCGCGACTCGGCGTGCGCCGCGCGCAGGTCTCGGTGGTCTCGGGGCTGCGCAGCCGGCGCAAGAGCGTGCTGGTCGAAGGAGTCGAGCTCGACGCGGTCAAGCGCGAGTTCCAGTTGCCCGGCTGAGGCTACTGGAATCTCGACATCTCATCGACGACAAGACCGGCGATGATCCCGTACCCGTGGTCACGTGCATGGATGTCGCCCTTCTGGCAGTACCAGGTGAGCTTGCAGACCCTGGCGACAGGTTTCGGGATCCGGCCGTACGGAGGCAACGTCGTGTACCGGTCCAGCGGACGGTAGGCACCCGTCGCTGCGGTCACATCCGCGAACTTGCCGCCCACTGACAGGTACTGGCTGGACAGCGCCGGATTGATGATCGACTTGAAGGCAACGACTGAGAGCTCGGCGATGCTCTTGTTCACCGGTTTCCGGACCCATTGACCGAGCAGCACGTCGGGATAGGTCGTGCCCACGATCGTCACCTTCGAGCCGCCGGCGCGGCGGAGCTTCCGGACAAGCCTGCCCACGTTTCGCTCGATGCTCGTCGCCGCCTCGGCGACACAGGTGATCGCGTCCTCCGCTTCCGCACACGCAGTGACGTCGTTGCCCCCGATGGATACCGTGACCAGGGCGACCTCGCCCCGATGGTGCCGCAGGAAGCGCGCGGCAGCCTGCGCCTGGGTCAGTCGTCCATACCCCTTGGCGCCGATGGCCAGCCGATCCTTGGGGCAGCCCTTCTGGACCAGGATCGAGGTGGTCGTGGCTCCCGCACATCCGACATTCACCAGGTTCAGGTTGTAGCCCTTGTGACGCGCCTTGGGCACGATCTGATTCGCAAAGCCCTCGGTGGTCATGCCACCGGGCTGGTAGCCGGTGGCATACGAATCGCCGACGGACAGGTAGTACTGTTCCTGCGGCGGGTCCGCGGCAGCCACCCCGGGCAGGAATGCGAGTCCCGCGAAGAGACTCGCGACGATCCAGGCGGACACCCATCTCTTGAGCACCATCGCGGGATACCTCCGTCCCTGCTGGTCGGGTCGCCACTGACAGACCAGCGCGCCCAGCCTACGTGACCGACCGAGCCGGTTGCAGAACCGGCAGCACTGGGAATCACGTCAGAGCACTCACACCGTGTTCTGACTCGGGAGCGAGCGTTGTCGTGCGGGTCAGGGTCTGGCGAAGCCCACCAGCGCGGCCACACTCAGCACCGACCGTGGATCGTATCCCACTCGCCACAGTCCCCCGTGTGCGGCAGCGTCGCTGATCAGTTCGGATGGATGAGTGAGTTCTCGCGACGGGTTGGCGCTGGACCGTTCGTCCCTGAGGTCCCGTACCAGGATGCCCGCCATCAGGGCTCGAGTGGTGTCAGGATCGAACACCTTGACACCGAACAGTCCGGCCCCGTCGTAGGCGGCCGCCAGGACACGATTCTTGGTGACGGACTTCGTCCGGGTCGCGGGAGCCACATTGAGTGAGACCCGGAACCCCTGCTCGCGCGCCACGATGCCCCGCCAGTGCTGCAGTCGTTTGGCCAGCACGTAGTTGGGACCCTGCTGCTCGATCAAGCAATCGGCGATCCCGACTTCCCGGTCCTGGTCGTCGAGGACCGTGTACTGGTAGTTGGGCTGGTAGAGGTTCACGGGCTTCAGCGGCAGCCGCGTCAGCCGCGCGACCCGCTTGTGGGACCACTTCTCGCGTGCGGCCGCAACCACGTCAGAAGGCACCTGAAACGCATCCGTGGGCGTGGCCAGGTAGGCGAGGGTGAAGTCCTTGGTGCCACGCTCTTTCATCAGGGCGGCGGCAATGGCGTCACAGGCGACCGAGAGGCGGGCGTTGTCGGCGCCGTCGGCATAGCCGTAGTTGGCCAGAACGGTAGGGCCACTCGGAACCGTCGAGAGCCACCTGGCTGCCGATGGAGCCGCAGCTATCAGGTCGATCCCGGCGACCGCGGCGGTCTCATCCGAATTCGTCGACTCAGCCGATGATGCCGGGATCGGGACATGCAGTGTCCCGGCCGTGCCCTCGACCGCCTTCAGGATTCGCTGCCAAGTGCTCGGTGAAGGGATGTCGATGGCATAGACGGTGGCGCCCCACTGCAGCAGTTGTCGCAGCGGGCTCAGTTCGGCCCCTGCTCCCAGGAGGATCACATTCACCCCGGACAGGTCGAGCCACTGCGGCTGATCGATCAGACTGTCGAGTGCGTGGACGAAGGACCGTTCGACCACGTCGTCATTCCACCATTGGCGCAGGATCGATCGCAGCGCATCTCCCGAGCGTTCCTCTCCGTCGACCGGTACCGCGAACGCCGCGTCGAGCTCATCCCGACCCACGAAGGTCCGGGTCACGTACTCGGGACCGGCAGCGAATGCCTGAACAGCCTCATACGCCGACAGGGTCTCGGGGCCATCAGTGAACTCGAACTCCTCCTCGATGCGGCCGAGACCGGCCTGCGCCACTTCCCGCAGAGCCCTGCTGGATCGCGAACCGACAGCAACCACGTCTCTGACTGCCGCGACATACCCCTTGCGCCAGTTCGCGGTTTCCGCGATCCGGTCCGCCAGCGCCTGGTCCGCAGCTCCGGCAGCAGTCGCGAACACGTCACGCCCAGTCCCGCTTGTGGACGTGTGGCCGTTCCGGTCGGGGAAACGAACGCCTGCAGTACTCATCACTGACCTCCGAACGTGACAGTTCCTTCATCTTAGGCGCTGCACTTCCCCAGGGCAAAGAGACCCGTGTTCCCCGGAAGGTGGTCAGTAGACAGTGGCACCCATAGCCGCTACAGCGTGGGCGAGCTCAGAACTGCGCAGGAGGCACCGGAGACATGTCGGTGCGATGGATCCCGATGTGCACGTGGTTGAAGTGATTGCCGCCGACGTCGGTCCGATACAGCATCTGCACCGAATAGCCATCCTTCTCCACCTGGGTGACACCGGAGCCCGTCCATGGCATGCCGAACGCGGTGGCCAGCGTGCGGGCCAGCCGGTCCATCTCCGGCGTCGGTGATCCGCCGTTGGAGATATCCGCAGCCCATGAGTACTCTCCGGGTCCCTGATGGTCCGAGCGGCCGCCGCTGACCGTCGGGCCGTGGCCGGAGTTGGAGGCCAGCACATGGGCTGGGGTCACGTCCGGGAACCCGTGCTGCATCGACCAGCGCAGGACGGTCTGCTCGATGATCTGCCGGGGAGTGCCGCGCAGCTGCCCGAGCCGTCCGAGCGGGTCGTCCCCGCAGCGCCACGGTTCACTGCCCTCAGGGGCTGCGGCATCGTCACTGCCCGGCGCGGCAGGCCTTGCGACGCGCCAGACGTCGTCCTGCTCGATCTCCACCACGGTCACCGACCCGCTCCTGGCGTCCGCAGCGATCATGTGGGAGTCATCGACGGCGACCCCCGTCTGGTACAGCCCGTGGAGGTCGTTGGCGAGGAACACCTGGTCTCCCAGCTGGACCGTCTTGGTCCGGCGCAGCGGCATGTCCGCAGCCAGGCCCGCAAGATTGGCGCCGGACAGCTGCCAGGCTCCTTCGGTGATCCTCACGCAGTCGGTGCCGGGATCCTCCTGCCAGACGTAGCCGGCTCCGAGCGCTCCGACGCTGTAGCTGATGGCCTCGACCGTCTCGTTCGGCAGCGCAGGTATCCATTGTCCGTCGTAGCGGAACTTGGCCACTCCGGGAGCCTTCTTGACCCGGACTATTCCCTTGGGGAGATGGCGTGTGCGCAGTTGCTCGGCAGTGAACGTCGGAATCCCGATCTCCTGCGCCTGCAGGCGCGACTCGAGCCACGCCGCTGCGGCAGCCTTGTTGCGCCTGGCTGTCTTGGGGTCGACAAGGGCGGCCGACTCCTGCGTACGAAGCTGGGCACCGGCCTGCTCGGCCCGCACGGCAGCGAGCCGGGCCTCGGCGTCGGTCAGTGCAGCGGTCAGGCCTGCGAGCCTTAGGCGCGCCTTGCGAGCCTGCCCCTTCTTGGTGGCCGCGCGGGCCTTCTTGTCCAGGGCATCCTGCCCAGCGAGGTCGGCAAGGCGGCCATAGTTCTGGACCGCCCGCAGATCCTGCTGGGCACCATCGGGATCGATGATGGCCAACAACGGAGCCATGTCGTCGACCATGCCGCCCTTGTAGGCATCGGATGCGACCTTTCCGGCGGTCCGGGTCGCCTCGTCAGCACCATCCTGGGCCTGTTCGGCTGCACGCTGCGCCCCGAAGGCGGCACGGTCGGCCGAAGACCATCGTGCGTTCGCCTGCCCGTATTCCGATTGCGCCTGCTCGAAGCGTCTCGCGAGGTCGGCTGCCGCCTCGTCCGCCGCAGCCGCCTGTTGCACAGCAGGATCGCCGTCAGGATCCTCGGCTGCAAGCGCCGCGTGCGGACCGGAGACTGCAAGCAGCGCGGCTGCACAGGCGACGGCGCTCAATGTTCGCGATCTCACAACTGCTCCTCCAGTGGCGGCACCGCGCCCACCTGCGAAACAGGCACCGCCGAGTGCAAATACATCATCCCCCGACGAACCCTCCTGCGTGGCCAGAGTCGAGAATATTCGATTCCGGGCCGTGACCTCACCCCACGCCCGCACCGGGAGCATCCGGTCAAAATGGACGGCGATGACTCGCTGGTGTCGCTTTCGGCCGTGACACTCACCGACCCCATCCTTCACCTGCCTGGGTTGCTCAGTGTCATCGCCCCCCCAGCGGCAGACTCTCCAGCCCGTACGCACATCCGACGGGTGCCAATCCCATGGCAGACTAGAACCGGGGCGCCGGCGCCCGTAGCTCAACGGATAGAGCAACTGGTTTCTACCCAGTCGGTTGGGGGTTCGAATCCCTCCGGGCGCGCTTTCAGATCCCGGCCCTTGCGCGAGGTTCAGCCGTTCCCGGGGCGGGCGCCTGCTGCGCTGACGCGGAAGCCGAATCGCTTCAAGGTACGCATGGTCGCGCTGGTGGCGTCAAGGCGCAAGGCGTTGCTCTTCCGGACGCTCTTCGGTGACGTGGTGTCCAGGCC
>JAGQTY010000002.1:154209-184537 GCA_020438795.1 Actinomycetota bacterium | reverse complement strand
ACCGGCGAGGCCAAGTGCGCGGGCAACTACGCCGCAAGCCTCCTGGCGCAGGCGGAGGCCATCGACAACGGCTGCGACCAGGTGGTCTGGCTCGATGCCAATGAGCACCGATGGGTCGAGGAGATGGGAGGCATGAACCTGTACTTCGTCTACGGTGAAGGCCCGTCGGCCCGCCTTGTGACTCCGGAGCTGACCGGCAGCCTGCTGCCCGGCATCACGCGCGACTCCATCATCCAGCTGGGCAACGATCTCGGCTACGTGGTCGAAGAGGGACGCATCAGCGTCGATGACTGGCGCAAGGGTGCCGAGAGTGGGGAGATCACGGAGGTCTTCGCCTGTGGGACCGCTGCCGTGGTCACGCCTGTCGGCAGGGTCAGGGGCCGCAACGGTGAATGGCAGGTGGCACAGGGCGAGGCCGGTCCGATCACGCTGGAACTGCGCAAGGCGCTGCTTGACCTGCAGACCGGTGTCATTCCTGATCCGCACCACTGGCTGACACGTCTGGCCTGAGGGATGACTCCTGAGGATCCGAGTCTTGCGGCCAAGCAGTTCATCGAGTGGCAGGGGCTGCCCCTCGCCTACACCGACGAGGGCTCAGGCCCCGTGGCAGTGGTTGCGGTGCCGGGCCTGCCCGGAAGCTCGCGGGACTACCGCTGGCTGGCTCCGGTGCTCACACCGCAGGTCCGGACGGTCCGCGTCGATCCACCGGGGTTCGGCGACTCGCAGCGAGCCTCCTTCCGGCCCATGACGCCCATCGAGCGGGCCGCCATGGTGGTGGACCTGATGGACCGCATCGGGGTCGAGCGAGCCTACTTGGTGGGGCACTCAGCAGGCGGGGCTGTCGTCTCGAGCGTCGCTCACACAGCGCCGGAGCGGGTCCTCGCCGTGGCCTACGTCGCCTCGGCCGGTGTCCGTGCCCACTTCGATCAGCGCATCTACCGGGCCTTCTCATATGCCTACCGCAACCGGATCACCCGGGCCCCGCTCGAACCGTTGCAGCGGCGCCTCTACCTCCGGCTCGGATTCCCGGACTGGCTCACCGACGACGAACGGTCGTACTCAACCGTGGACGCCGCCGTCATGGACTTCGCGCGCCACGGCCGCGATGTAGCGGCGATGACCATGCCGGCCCTGGTGGCCTGGGGCGAGACGGACCGCGTGATCCCCGAATCCGTGTCCCTCAGCCTGGCCGAGATCGCACCACAGGGCCCACGGCTTGCGATTCCCGATGGCGGTCATAACATCCAGAAGTCGCACGCGGTCGAACTCGGCGAGCTCATCCTCGCCCACCTTTCCGAACTGGTCTGATCCGGGCGCCGAGACCCGGATGGTGCAATGCTCGGCGCAAGGCAGCGGTGCCTTCGAGTAGTCTCGTGCTCAGACATCGGGAGAGTCATGAGCGAGTTCGGTGAAGTCTTCGTCATCCGCCCCTTCGGCGACGGCTGGCAGTTGTCGCACGAATACGAGGAGGGCGAAGAGACCTCGCAGTTCTCCACGCTGCCTGAGGCGAAGGCCAAGGCTCAGGCCCTGGCAGGCATCAATCTCGGCTGGCGCAGACTGGACGATGACTCCTGGGAGGCCACCTCCGAGGACGAGTTCGACAACTGAACCGCCCTCGATGCCTGGGCTCAGGCGTAGATGCTGGCGATCTCGGACGCGTGCTTCTCCGTGATGACCCTGCGCTTGAGCTTCAGGGTCGGTGTCAGTTCACCATGCTCGGGGCTCAGTTCCGCGGGCAGAACCACGATCCTCTTCACCTGTTCGAACCGAGCCAAGGAGGAGTTGACCTCCTCGTTGATCCGGTCCTGCAGGTACTGCACCACTGCATCGCTGTTCGCGAGCTCAGCGGCGTCTGCCGCGTCGATGCCGACCTGCTGGGCGAGCTTGCCCACCGCCTCCGGGTCGATGGCGACCAGCGCGCCCACGAACTTCTGGCCGTCTCCGACGAGTACGGCCTGACTGAGCTCGGGCAGAGACTTCAGCTTCGCCTCGATCGGGGCGGGGGCGACATACTTGCCGCCACTGGTCTTGAACAGCTCCTTCTTGCGATCCGTGATCCGCAGGAAGCCCTGCTCATCCACTTCGCCGATGTCGCCGGTGTGCAACCAGCTGCCAGCGTCCAGCAGGCGCCGGGTCTCCTCTTCGTTCTTGTAGTACCCCGGGGTCATCGTGGGACCGCGTACGATGACCTCGCCGTCGGAGGCGATCTTGAGCTCGACGCAGCTGAGCGGCTTGCCGACCTTGCCCGAGAACGTCTGTGACGGTGGCGGGAACGAGATGACCGCTGAGGTCTCGGTCATGCCATACACCTCGGCGATCGGCAGACCGAGCGAGGCGAAGAAGTCGGCGGTTGCCGGGTTCAGTGGAGCCGCGCCGCTGATGCAGGTGTGGACATCCTGCATTCCCAGTGCGGTCTTGACCTTGTTCAAGACCAGGCGATCGGCCAGAATCCTGGTGACGCCGGTGATCGGCGCGCCTTCAGCCAGTTCCGAATCGAACCAGGACTTCTCGGTGGCAATGGCCCAGTCGGCCAGGACCGCCTTGACACCGGTCGCCTCGCCGAGCTTGGCCTTCAGCGCAGCCTCGAACTTCTCCCACACCCGCGGTACGGCCAGGAACATGGTCGGCCGTACGGCCGGCAGGTATTCCTTGATCTGGTTGAGGTCATCGCAGGTGTACACCTCGTAGCCGCCCTGGATGCCCCGGATGATGCTGAACGTGTGTTCGGCGACGTGACACAGAGGCAGATAGGACAGCACCCGCTCTTCCAGCGGAGTGGAGATGAAGCGCTCGCTGATGGACTCTCCCAGAGCCGCGAAGTTCCCGTGAGTGAGCATGACGCCCTTGGGCTCGCCCGTCGTACCCGAGGTGTAGCACAGCAGGGCGAGGTCGTCGGCCTGGGCGGAGTTGATGCGCTGGTTGATGGTTCCGTCCTGGACCGAACCGCCGAGGCTGAGGAACTCATCCCAGGAGAGCGTCCAGTCCTTGTCGCGGCCCGCCACGTCGCCCATGATGACGATCTTCTCCAGGGCCGGGAGCTGGTCACGGACCGCCAGGAACTTCTCGTACTGCGCCTCGTCGTCGATGATCGCCACACGCGATTCGCAGTGGTTCACCAACCAGGCGACCTGTTCGGGAGTGTTCGTGGCGTAGATCGGAGTGGGAACCGCGCGGGCTGCCATCACGCCGAGGTCGGCGAACATCCATTCCGGCCGGTTGCGGCCGATGATGGTGACCCGGTCTCCGGGCTGCACGCCGAGGGCGATCAGCGCTTTTCCGACCCGACGCACGTTCGACTCGTACTCGCCCCACGTGTAGTCGGTGAAGCCCTTGCTGGGCGAACCGCCGTGCAGGGCGGGCTTGTCCGGTGCCTGGCTGGCCCAGTTCGCCAGCTGCGTCACCAGTGTGGATGTACCCCTCATTTGCTTACTCCCCAGATCGGACAATTCGGCTCCCATGACCGCTCTTGGAACTGTAACACTGACTACGCGCAGTACTGACACAGGTCAGATCCGTGTGATGTCTGGCCATTCTCTGGCGGCCGCGCAGGGGCCGGCTCGTTCACTCGACCGGCACTCCGATCTGTCTGGCGGCCGAAGGCGTTCTAGGGTGAGCGAATGCAGCCCATCCGGTTCGGGGTCCAGGTCAACACTCTCGAACCCTCGGACATCGCCGAGCGGGTGCGCAGGTATGAGGACTTCGGCTTCACCTCTATCTGTGCGATCGACCACCTCGCCTATGAGGAATGGAGCCCGCTGACCTCGCTGGGGGTCGTCGCTGGTCTCACCCGGACCGCGGCCGTCGGCTCACCCGCACTGAACCTGGCCCTGCATCACCCTGTGGAGCTGGCCCGGGCAGGCAGCGTCCTGGCGGCAGTTGCCGCCGGAGGGTGTGAACTCGGCATCGGAGCCGGCTGGCTGCGGGAGGACTGGACCATCCTGGGGCGGGAACTGGAACCGGCGCAGGCTCGTGCGGCACGGATCGAAGAAGCGGTCGACATCGTCCGCGGCCTGTGGACGCAGGAGCGCACTTCGTATGACGGCCGTTTCTACCGGATCGTGGGTGCGGTTGCAGCGATGCCACTGCCGCTGCCGGCAATGCCCAAGCTCGTGCTCGGCCACGAATACGTCGACCTGGAGGTTGCCGGTCGGCACGCCGACATTGTGTCCCTGTGGCCCTTCACCGCGGGCACGATCGAGTCTGCGGATCTGCAGATGCGGGCCTGGGCCCGGGCGGGCACGATCGAATATCTCGGGGAGCTCGCCGACAGAGCGCGTACGGCTGCCAACCGGGCCGGACGCGATGCCGATGACCTGGAGTTCCAGATCGAAGTGCCGGTTCAGGTGGTGGAGGATGACCCGGCGGTCCTCAACGACCGACTGGTGGCGCTCACATCCTCAGGTACGACCGGTATCGAGATGCCGGTCAGGGAGATGCTCGACACGTCCATCTTCCTGGCGGGAAGCCCGAAGCAGGTTCGCGAGAGGATCCTTCGTCAGCGGGACCGGACCGGCCTGAACTACCTGATCCTGCAGCGGAACTCCCCGGCTGAGGACTGGGACGAGGTCGAACGACTGGTGACTGACGTGGTGGCGCCCCTCGCGGGTCGCTGAGGGTCGGCTGTACGCCGTCGCGTTCGGCGTCGGCCGCTGGCGTGCCCGAGCGGAGCTGGGGTCAGTCGGAACCCCTGTCGGTGAGGACGAGCTGGCGACCCGAGCGTCGCCGCGGTCCTTCAGCAGGTCCCGGATCTCGGCCAGGAGCTGAACCTCCTCGGCGGCCTCCTCCTCTTCGGCCTTGCTGAACTACTTGTTGTTCCCCTTGTCGGCGACGGCGCGTCGCCCGTTGTTGCTGATATGTGGTGGATTGCCCAACGACCATCAGTCAAACGCCCGTGACTGCGCAGGCAGGTGTGACTCCCCGCACGTGGGCGCCAGACCTGGCTGAGCGAAAGCCTGCTGGGATCGACCGGGCGCAGAAGGGTCAGGGTCGCGGTGAGGCCGGTGGGGCCTCCGGCTTCAGCTTCGCGGGTGCGGGTGGCTGGGTGTTCGAAGACCCGCGCGGAGGGGGCGGTGCCCCCCGTTGTGGCTTCTCCTGCTCCGGCTCCTCGGAAGCGGACGCTGGGGATCCTTGCGTCTGCGCGGCCGGGCCAGCTTCGGGGGTGCTCTCCGGGGCTTGCTGGCGCTTCCCGGTGGGCGCAGCCGCTGCGCCTGGAGCGGCCCCAGCTTCGTCGGGCTGCTTGCCCTTGCCTGCCTTTCCGCTCGGTGGGGGAGGAGGCTGCGGCGCGCGCGTAGGGGCTTCCTCAGGTCCGCCATGGGGTGCGGTCTTCGGATCAGGGCCAGCCTGTCCGGGCTGGTCGGCGTTGGGGTGTCGCGGTGGCGCCGGGATCGGTGGCACTGGCACCGGCTCCGGTGCGGGGTCCTGGGACCCGGTTCCCGGGACAGTGGGTGAGCCAGACTCCGGCATGCCTTCGCGAGGTCCCGGATCCACCCGGTGGAACTGCGGGGAGGCGAGACCTGTTGCTCGCTCCAGCGCCGCCTGCGTGAACACCGGCAGGCCCAGTTCGGGACGATACCCGTGAATCTCGGCGATCGCGATGTCTGAGAGGAACTCGACGATCTCGGGCGTGATGACCTGTCCGGGAACCAGGACGGGGAAGCCGGGAGGATAGGGGGTGATGAACCGGGAGGACACCAGTTCCTCTCCCGTCGCCAGTCTTGCCTTCGCATCGTTGATCTCGACATAGTCATGGTTCTCAGCCCGGTAGGCCAGGAAGAACGCGGCGCGCATGTTGCCCGCACCGGTCCGGTTGTGGACGAACGCCTGATGGAATCTGCTGAAGTCCGGCAGCGGCGGAAGGTCGTCAGTCAGGCGCTTGACGCGGTGCTCGAACAGGCGCTTCTCAGCCATCGACGCGGTCCGGGCATCCTCGTCGAGCTGGCTGACGATGTCTCGCAGCGCCTGCAGCAGATAGTCCACCGACGACCAGGTCGTGCCGATGTTGGTCATCAGCAGTGCGGTGTTCACGCCGGTCTTGTTGACCTGTATGCCGTACTTGTTCATCAGCGTTCCCACGCGGAACGCGTCCCCGGAGATTCCGGTGTTGGCGAGGTAGAGGGTCAGCCGGGTCGGATCCAGTACGAACTCGTCCTGCCGGAAGGCCTCGATCGACTCCGCCAGCAGGCCGCCCTGCTGAGCCGGCACGTAGGTCTCGACCCCTGATTCGCGCCACTGGGCTGGGATCAGGTCGCGGGGATCGAGGACCCGGAAGTACCGTGAGAGATCCGGATCCTCGGCGACGATCCTGCGGATCTCCAGTGCCATCTGGAGCTGATTGGACACCTTCGCCAGTCCTTCGAGTTCCACCTGCCGGCGAGCCAGGTCCAGGGAGGCGACGATCTGGTAGTTGGGGGAGGTGGTCGTGTGTGTGAAATACGCCTCGTAGAAGGACTCCTCCACGTCGGTGGCGAACATCTCGTCCCACTGATGGATCATGGAACCCTGCCGCAGCGCCGAGAGGGACTTGTGGGTGCTCTGCGTGCTGTAGACGCGCACCACGGCCTTGTCAGGGTCCGGCAGCAACCGGTCGTCAGGGTCCGCTCGCCACGCTGCGAACTCCCTGCGGTACTCGTGACTGTCGAGTTCCTCCCGCAGCCGGGCCGCAGCTGCCATCGCCGTGCGTCGACGGTAGGTCGGGTGCAGCTGGGCGAAAGCGAACCAGGCTTCGTCCCACAGGAAGATCATGTCGGGCTTGATGGCGAGTATCTGTTTCATCACCTGGTAGGGGTGGTAGACGACTCCGTCGAAGGTGCAGTTGGTGAGCAGGACCATCCGGACCCGGTCGAGCTCTCCGTTCTTCTCGATCTCGCGCAGTCGGTCCACGATCGACTCGGTCGGGACACCGCCGTAGATGGCCAGCTCCGGCAGCGGGTAGGCATCGAGGTAGACCGGCAGCGCCCCCGTCAGCACGAGGCCGTAATGGTGGGACTTGTGGCAGTTCCGGTCGATCAGCACGATGTCGCCGGGCCGGCACAGGCCCTGCAGGACGATCTTGTTCGAACTCGAAGTGCCGTTGGTTGCGAAGTAGGTCTCCTTGGAGCCGAAAGCCCGCGAGGCGGCCTGCTGTGCCTGCCTGATGCTGCCGTGGGGGCTGAGCAGCGAGTCCAGCCCGCCGACTGTGCTGCTGGTCTCGGCCATGAAGATCTGGTCGCCGTAGAACTCCCCCATGTCGGAGATCCAGTCGGAGTTGAACACCGAGTTCCCGCGCGCGATCGGCAGCGCATGGAAGTTGCCGATGGGCCGCTGCGAGTAGCGTTTCAGGGCGTCGAAGAACGGAGTCCGGTAACGCTTGCGTATCCCGTCCACGGTCGCCATATGGATTTCCGCAGGGTGCTCGCCCCGGAAGAAGCTGCGCCGGAAGTGACTGCGGTTCGATGCTGCAGTGAGTGTGCCCGCCGCCTCGATCGTCTGATAGAGGTCGAGCTCCGGCCGCATTTCGTGGATGGCGGCGGCGAGCAGCGGACCGTGCAGTTCGATCCCGCTCCTGCTGTGCTCCTCGACCCGTTGGAGCAGGTCCGCTCTTCGCCGGAAGAACCGCAGCGGGTGCTGGGAGCGAAGTGCGATGTCCCCGCGCACCCACACCGTCTGGATCTGTGGGTTGATGACCACCGCCGCCAGCGCGTCCTCGATGGAGCTGAGCTGGAGCAGTTCATAGATGAAGTCGTCGTCATTGCCCCTGGCCTCGCGCAGCTCCGCGATGAGCTGTTCGAGTTGTTTGGGGCTCAGATCGTCGGCGACGAGGACGGTGAAGTAGTGCTTGCGTCGCGCCTCCTCGATCAGTTCATCGAGCGGCAGGTTCAGGTCCAGAGGATCATGCAGGACCGAGGCGCCGTCACCGAGTTCGCTCAGAAGGCGTTCCACTCTGCGCAGCTGTGGAAACACCGTACTGTCATTCACCGCGAGTCGCTGCAGGAACGATTCCGTCAGGTCGGCGCCGGGGAACACGAAGTAGCGTTCCCACGGTTTCACGAGTTCCAGGCAGTCAGTGATGATGCGTGTCAGGGTCGGCCGTTGGGCCTCGTCACCTGCCGCGATCCGGTCGGCCGCCTGATGGATCCTCGACCACATGTCCGAGCGCAGCTGACTCGGGTTGGCGTGCAGACCCTCGTCCATGAGATGTGGCGTGGTGTCCGGGTCTTCGAGATTCACGAGCCCTGCCCTCCGTGCGATGCCCAGAGGCTACTCCATCGGGGTGCCGGTCACCCGGTGACGACCGTTCGGAGCACCTATCGCCAGCTCGCTGTACCCCGTTCGGTGGAAGTCCCACATTTTCGTCAGCTGCGCCACCAGGCAACCGATCCATGAAGAGCGGTACTCAAAGGGTTCCGTGCGACAGATCAGCCGGAACAATGTCGCCCATCAACCGAACACGTAAAGCTGAGACAGCTCATCCGGCGAAGAATTCACCGGGACGAAGTGGCTGGGGTGGGGTTCGAACCCACGGCCTTCGGGTTATGAGTCCGACGCTCTCACCAACTGAGCTACCCAGCCCACTCGTTCTTCAGGATAGCTGAACTTCGCGTGCGGGAGCACACCACCACTTGCGCCGGAGCAGACGCATCACATGACGGCGCGTTGTGTGGGGGAGCGCCGTGTGGCAGCATGAAGGTGTGACCCTGGTCATTTCGATTACGTAGCGCACGACGCCTCCGTCGTGCGAAACCCCCTGCGCCCTGAGCGAGGGGGTTTTTCATTGGACGAGGGTCGTGGTTCCGTGAACAGCAGCCCAGCTCACGAAGCAACCAACAGGAAGACGAAGAGATGTCAACCCCGACGACAGTGCCCGTTCCGCCACGGGCCATGAGCGACGATTTCCACGTGTTCGACACGACCCTGCGCGACGGTGCACAGCGAGAAGGCATCGCCTACTCGGTCAACGACAAGCTGGCGGTGACCAGGCTCCTGGACGACTACGGAGTCGGTTTCATCGAAGGCGGCTGGCCTGGTGCGATGCCCAAGGACACCGAATTCTTCCAGCGGGCACGCGCGGAGGTGGACTTCCAGCACGCCCTTCTGGTCGCTTTCGGCTCGACCCGACGAGCCGGAGTGGCCGTCGCCGACGACGACCAGGTGCGCGCATTGCTGGATTCGGGAGCCCCTGTGGTGACGATCGTGGCCAAATCCGATGTGCGTCACGTCGATCGGGCCCTGCGCACAACATTGGCCGAGAACGAGGCCATGGTGCGCGATACAGTCGCGCACCTTGTCGGGGAAGGCCGGCGAGTATTCGTGGACTTCGAGCACTTCTTCGACGGGTACCGGCATGATGGGGACTACGGCGTGCGACTGCTTGTTGCGGCGGCCGAGGCCGGCGCCAGCGTGGGGGTGCTCTGTGACACCAATGGAGGCATGCTGCCTTCTGACATCACCGAGATCGTCACCGACGTCCGCGAACGCTCCGGCGTGCGTCTGGGAATCCACACCCAGGACGACACCGGGTGCGCGGTGGCCAACACCCTCGCGGCCGTGGAGGCCGGCGCCACCCACGCACAGGGGACGGCAAACGGCTATGGGGAGCGTGCCGGAAACGCGAACCTCTTCACAGTGGTCGCGAATCTGGAGCTCAAGAAGGGGCTCACATGCCTTCCGGAGGGCAAACTCGCCGAGACGGTTCGTGTGTCCCATGCCATCGCGGAGATCGCCAATCTGCCTCCTGACACCCATCAGCCGTACGCGGGGCTGTCGGCGTTCGCCCATAAAGCAGGCCTGCACGCCTCGGCGCTGAAAGTGAGCGAGGACCTGTACAACCACATCGACCCCAGGGTCGTGGGCAATGACATGCGCGTGCTCGTGACCGAAATGGCGGGCCGCGCCTCGGTGGAACTGAAGAGCAAGGAACTCGGCTACGACCTGTCCGACCGCCCGGAGGCAGTGACTGAGCTGGTCCGCAGGGTCAAGGAACTGGAGGCCAGGGGCTGGTCCTTCGAGGCCGCCGATGCTTCGTTCGAACTCATGCTCCTCAACGAGATCGGCCGGCCTGTCTCTCCGTACCAGCTCGAGTCCTGGCGTGCGATGGTGGAGCACCGTGCTGACGGCAGGGTCGTCAGTGAGGCGCTGGTCAAGGTGGTGGTCAACGGTGAGCGCCATATCACCGCAGCTGAGGGCAACGGCCCGGTCAACGCACTGGACAACGCCCTGCGCAAGGCGCTGGTCAAGGCCCATCCCGAACTGGAGACGCTGGAACTCGTCGACTACAAGGTCAGGATTCTCGAAGGCGGCACCGGGACCGACGCAGTCACCAGGGTGCTGGTATCGACCACGGACGGCCGGGTGGAATGGCAGACTGTCGGTGTTCACGAGAACGTGATCGAGGCCTCCTGGCTGGCGCTCCATGACGCGATCAGGTACGGGTTCCTCCACAATCATCAGAGGTGAGTCAGGCCCTCGGCGCTCCATGGTGAGATCGGAATCGGGCAGGGAATCCCCGAGCGTGCCGGGTGCCACAGTCAGTATGGTGGCGCTATGCGCATCGCACGCTTCGCCATCGGCGACACGGTCGCCTACGGAATCGTCGAGAGTGCTGGAGACAGCATCGCCGACTCGGACCCCGAGATCGCCCGGATACGACCCATCCGGGGAATGCCCTTCGGGGGTGAGCTGGAGCCGGCTGAGACCACCTTTCCGCTGCCTACGGTGAGATTCCTGCCGCCTGTGCTCCCGAGCAAGATCGTGGGCATCGGAAAGAACTATCTGGCCCACGCTCAGGAACTGGGGGCCTATGCACCCGAGGAGCCGTTGATGTTCCTCAAACCGAACACAACGGTGGTCGGCCCCGGCGCCTCGATCGTGCTGCCCTCCATCTCCGAACGCGTGGATTTCGAGGGGGAGCTCGCCGTCGTGATTGGTGCTTTGTGCAGGAACGTGGCAGTGGAGGATGCCGACATGGTGATCGGCGGCTACACGTGCGCGAACGATGTGACGGCCAGGGATCTGCAGATGCGTGACACCCAGTGGACCCGTGCCAAGGGTTTCGACACCTTCGCTCCGCTCGGGCCGTGGATCGAAACCACACTGGACACCACGCAGGCGCAGATCCAGACCTCGGTGAACGGTGAGGTCCGCCAGGCGGCGGCTGTGGCCGATCTTGTCTTCGGTATCCCGCAGATCATCGCCCATGTCAGCGCAGTGATGACACTGCTGCCCGGCGACGTCATCCTGACCGGAACTCCGGCTGGCATCGGGCCGCTGCAGGACCAGGACGAGGTATCCGTCACGGTGACCGGGATCGGGACCCTCTCCAACGACGTGCGGCTCGGTGACTGACATTTCAGTGTGACCGCGCCAAGAAGTAACCTGACGAGGTGACCCAGTGAGGGTCGCCGGTGCCAGCCGGTTGCGAGAGAGAGCGCCATGAGTCAGGTCAGAGTCCGGTTCTGCCCATCCCCGACCGGGGATCCGCACGTCGGAATGGTCCGCACTGCCCTGTTCAACTGGGCCTTCGCCCGCCACGAACAGGGCACGTTCGTGTTCAGGATCGAGGACACTGATCAGTCGCGTGACTCCGAGGAGTCCTATCAGGCGCTGCTCTCATCGCTTCGCTGGCTGGGTCTGGACTGGGACGAGGGCCCCGAGGTCGGGGGGCCCTGTGGGCCCTACCGGCAGTCGGAGCGAACACACATCTACTCCGATGTCGTTGATCGCCTCCTCGCGGCTGGGCACCTCTACCGCTGCTTCTGCAGCCCTGCGGATGTGGAGGCGCGCTACGAGCGGGCGAAGCAGGCCGCCAAGGATGCCGCGGCCGCCGCAAAGGCAGCTGCGATTGAGGTCGGGGCTCCCGACGCCAACGCGGTGTACAAGAAGGTGTGGGCGGAGCAGGCGCCGGTGCCCGGATACGACCGCCACTGCCGGCAGCTGTCCGAGTCGGAGTCGCAGCAGCGCGCAGCTTCCGAGGAGTTCGTGCTGCGATTCAGGATGCCGGACCGTGAATGGGCCTGGCACGACCTGATTAGGGGCGAGGTCAGCTTCGACGCCAAGCACGTGCCGGACTATGCGGTGGTGCGGCCGAACGGTCGCCCGCTGTACACGCTGGTCAACCCGGTGGATGACGCCCTGATGGAGGTCACCCATGTACTGCGAGGGGAGGATCTGCTCTCCAGTACGCCGCGCCAGCTCGCGATGTACGAGGCACTGCGTGACATCGGGCTCATCAGTCACGCGACGCCCCAGTTCGGGCATCTCCCCTACGTGATGGGGGAGGGGAACAAGAAGCTGTCCAAACGGGATCCTGAATCCTCACTGAACCGTTACCGGGAGGAGGGCTTCCTGCCCGAGGGCCTGCTGAACTACCTGGCACTGCTCGGCTGGTCGCCCGGGGGAGACCGGGAGTTCTTCTCCATGTCCGAGATGGCGCAGTGGTTCGAGATCGGTAATGTGAACGCGAATCCTGCGCGCTTCGACATCAAGAAGTGCCGCGCCATCAATGGTGACTGGATCAGGGCGGTGACCACCGATGAACTGACCGACCGGCTGGTCCCGCAACTCCAGGCCGCGGGTCTGATTCAGGACCCGGCAAGCGAGGAGGAGACCTCGCTCGTGCGCGAGGTCGTGCCGCTGATCCAGGAACGAATGGACACTCTTGCTGAGGCGATCCCTATGGTCTCGTTCCTCTTCGTGGATGAGGAAGGCTTCGTGGTGGACCCGGACGACGCGAATTCGGTGCTCAAGTCGGGTGCGGCGGACGTACTTGCCGCGGCGTTGACCGCACTCGAATCGCTGGATGACTGGTCGACCGACGGCATCGGGGAGTGTTTGCGTGTCGCGCTGATCGACGATCTCGGCCTCAAACCCCGGGTCGCCTTCGGTGCGGTGAGGCTTGCCATCACAGGCAGACGCATCTCTCCGCCCCTGTTCGAATCGATGGAGCTGCTCGGAAGGGCACGCAGCATGAGCCGCCTGCGGGGCTTGGCCGCCGAACTGCCCACGCCCGACTGACATCGGTGCGTCCATCGGGTGAATGGGCGACTTTCGTGGGCGTGAGCCTCTATGGTCGAGCCATGACAAGTCCTCGTTCATCCCTGGTCGTTCTCGGTGCGCTGGCTCTCGGTGGAGGCCTGATCCTCGCTGGGTGCTCCAGTTCTGACTCGTCATCGAGCCCCAGCCCCTCGGACTCGGCTTCCAGCTCCGCATCGAGCACCACAACGCAGGCCAGCGGAGACTGCAGTCTGGAGATCATCAACACGAAGCTGTTCTCCGCAGATGGTGGCGCGACCAGCGCGGACTGCGTCGAGGTTGATGGTCAGTGGTGGGCAGGCGGTGACTGGGGTCCGACTGCAGCCGGCGCCTCGGGAACCTACGTCGCCTTTGTCGATCCATCCACCAAGGAGTGGATGGAATGGGACGAGGCCTGCAGTGAGGTACCCAGTGAGCTCCAGCAGTACTGCGTCGCACCCTCTGACTCGCCGACGGCAACCAAGAAGTAGTCACTGGGCAGGCCTGAGCGCTGCTCCGACCGCTGGGCCAGCGCGCGGTGCCAGCCGTGGCTGGCTACCATCCCGATCTGGCAAGGACACGGGCACGAACACTAGGTGTGTCAGTCGCCGCGATATCGGTGGCTCTGGCCGGGCTGGTGGTGCAGGGTGGCGCCTCCGCGACGAGCCCCGCGGAGGCCACCCAGAAGTCGAAGTGGGCCGAGGCCGACCCCGGTGACGAAATCACCTTCTACTACGGACTGAAGCGCCACGAGGCGCGAGCCGATCGGACGCTTGCCCGGGTGAGCGACCCGCAGCATGCTCGGTACCGGCAGTTCCCCAGTGTTCGCAGGATCGGTGAGCGTTTCGGGGCAACGAAGGACGCGAAGCGGGTCGTGCAGAAGTCGGCGAGTTCCGCGGGGCTCTCCTTCGCCCTTGACCGGACCGGAGTCTTCGCCCGAATCAGTGGGTCGGTCGCCCAGATGGCGGGCTGGCTCGGTACTGGCATTCTCACCACGGACCAACAGGGGGTGCGCTACTACCGCGCCGATGGGTCCGGTGAACCCGATGGGCTGAGCAAGTGGATCCGCGAATCAGTGTCCTACTACCTAGCGCAAGTACCTGGCCAGACGCTGCTGCGCACAGCTGCGCCCTGGCATCAGCATGCGGCCTCGGGGACCTGGGTGCGCGGCTGCAAAGAAGCGGACAATTCACAGGGCCTCTCCTATCAGCAGTTGCAGACGGCGTATGGTCAACTGGCCAGGCCGAACGATCGCCGGATCGGTCGCCGGGTACATCTTGCGATCCTGGAGAACGGGTCCGGCTACAGCGATGCGGCGCTGGCGCATTCCGCGGCGTGCTTCAGCAGTCAGGGGCGGATCTTCAGTCGCGCGCCAGTGGACGGACTGGAAGAACCCCTGCCGCAGAGTGGTGAAGGAGATCTGGACACTCAGATCGCCCAGTCGATGGTGCCCAGGGGAAGCCGGGTCACCGTCGTGGAGCAGCTGAACACCTCCGGTGCCGGGGGCAGCAATGCGCTGTGGTTCCTGATGTGGTCCAAGCTCCTGGAGCTCCCGGATCTTCCTACCGCTGTCACACTCTCGGCCGGGTACTGCGAGGAGTACATCAAACGGCATGTCGGTGCTGAGACGTTCTCGCTGTGGGATTCGGTCTTCGCCCGGGTCGGTCTTGCCGGAGTCTCTGCTGTGGCAGCAGCCGGCGACACGGGTTCCACGTCCTGCCAGCGAGATGACCCCAAGAACAAGAAGCTGTCGGTGGCCGCGCCAGCTTCCAGCCCTCACATCACTGCCGTTGGTGGTTCGCACATCGCACTGAACCCTGACAACACCCGCAGTGATGAAGTGGTGTGGAATGACGGTCGCGCCGGGGGAGCAGGAGCCGGCGGCAGCTCCAAGGTCTATGACCGCCCCTGGTATCAGGACCGTGCGATCGGGAAGGGCGCCAGTCGCAGCGTGCCGGACCTATCGCTGAATGCGGCCGAGGGCAGCTCATGGCCGGTTGCCGGCTGCGGTCCTCCCCACGAGGAATGCGGGTTTCAGCAGATCTGGGGAACCAGTGCCGCATCACCCTATTTCGCCAGCCAGGTCGCGGTGATGGCCGCCAAGCAGGCGATCTCCGGCCGTCCGCCCTACGGGCTGCTGAACCCCGCCCTGTACCAGTCGCGCGCGGCCGACCCGGCGACGTTCTTCGACATCGTCGAGACGAACAACTCGATCTTCAACAAGAGGTGCTGCGAGGCCCCAACAGGCTACGACCAGGCCTCCGGTCTCGGCGCCCCGAACTTCAGGCCGCTGTACCGTTCATTCACGGACCCAGGAGTGCCCGGAAACGGTTGAGCCGAAACAGAAACTCCTGAACCCGCAACGGTGGGTTCAGGAGTTTCCAATGTCCTGATACATGACAGAAGTAGCCCCGACGGGATTCGAACCCGCGCTACCGCCTTGAGAGGGCGGCGTGCTAGGCCGCTACACAACGGGGCCTTCGTATTCAGATATACCCAGCAACATCTGACGCCGGTCCGGTGCCATATGCCTGTTCGGGTGTCAGGTGGCCCCGACACCCGGAGACTCTTGCGCCCCGCTCGCGGAAGGACCGCGAAGCGAAACACTTGAATCAAGCTGGGGTACCAGGACTCGAACCTAGACTGACTGAACCAGAATCAGCTGTGCTGCCAATTACACCATACCCCAACGCAGCCGAACACCCCACCAGAGCTGAACCCTGGAACCGGAGCGTCGCTGCCCACAGAACAGGATAG
The DNA here is from genome assembly GCA_020438795.1 of Actinomycetota bacterium. Taxonomy (GTDB): domain Bacteria; phylum Actinomycetota; class Actinomycetes; order S36-B12; genus JAGQTY01. The sequence continues at coordinate 168,796 of JAGQTY010000002.1, read as the reverse complement.
CGCATCCTCGCTCGCACGGATTCCTGCCGCAGCTTCAGCGCTGGTCGGCATCGAGGAGGTCACCAGCCAGCCGCAGGATGGGCAGTGCCAGCAGCGCGCCGGTGCCGTCATCGCTGTCGACACCGAGCCGCAGCAGAGGCTCCATCTCGAGCTCGGCCAACGCAGCCCGTTGTGCGGCACTGCTGCCCAGCTGTCCGGACACCCACCAGGCGCTTGCTCCGGGATGAAGACGCTCCGCCAGGATCGCTGCCGTGGTTGTGGCTGGGCCATCCAGAACGACCGGGACCCCACGAGTCGCGCTGGTGACCAGGAAGCCCGTCAGTGCGGCCAGCCCCACCTGTCCGAGCCTGCCGAGGATCGGCCTCGGCTCCCGCGGGCATGACCTTGCTTCGTGAAGGGCGTCACGGACGGCCATCAGCCGGACCATCCAGGCTTCATCCGACAGGCCGGATGGTTGGCCCAGCGCCTCGTGGGGTGCCAGTGACAGCAGATGACCGAGGGTCGCCGCGATGCCCACGTCCGGCGAGGGGTCGGCGTGGCCCAGCAACAGCAGGTCGCTGCCCTCGTCGATACACCTGTCCGCGACCTCCGCCCCCAGGTCCTGTGCTGCGATGACCTCGTCGTCGGCCGGGGCAGCGTCCTGCGATACCGCCCCGGGATTCCCGACGGCCGCGGAAGTGGGATACGCGGCCTCCAGCAGATTCACATGCTGGGTGGACTCCAGGACGTGACGAACGGGATTCTGTTGGGGCGGGGGCTCGTGTGGCACATCGGTGGGCCGGAACACCACGAGCCGAGGACTGACGAAGGGGACGGCGCTTGCGCGGGCCTGAACCGCGCCGACCCACGCACTGAGCTCGGCGAATCGTCCCAGGTGCACTGGTGCCGCGGTAGTGATCGCTGCCAGAACCGCCTCAGCGGTGGCTGCTGGCGGGGGAGTGACTTCGGGGAGTAGTGGCTCCACGAACTACTCGTGGTCACCCGCCTGGCGGCGACGCTGCAGGATGTAGGCGATCCACGCAATGATCATGAGGACCACAACCGTGCCCACCAGCATGAAGGGCCCGTAGTCGAATCCCGAATCCTCATGCTCGGGCAGTCCCACGGTCGGCGTCGAATCCACGCTGGCGTTGCTGGGGTAGCCGTCGATGCTGGCGATGAAACCATCGCTCTGCACACCCACGCTGGCAGCCTCGGCGAAGGCGACCATCGCTGTGGCCGGCTCCGGGACCGCGACACAGTCGACCTCGGTCTCAGGGGGCGTCTGGCCCTCCGGCGCGAGGCTCTTGTCCCCGAAGTCGAGGACCACCGCCACCTGGATGCGGCCTTCCTGCGGCTGGCCGTCGGGGCAGAGTTCCTGATAGTTCGGGGTGGTCTGCGGGGCATCAGCCTCGGTGAGGTTCTCCGAAGTCTTGACGTACTTGGCGGCGATGACCGCCTGTTCCCCGATCTCGGTGTCAGCCGCTCCCTGCGTGAACGGTGACCAGGAGCCGTCGAACTCGCCACCCCACAGGGACCAGTAGCTGTAATCCTGTGCGTTGGCGGAGGTGAGCCCCGCCCCCAGCAGCAGCCCGACCATGCCGGCGACCACGGTCAGGATCGTTGCACGACGCCGTGGGGTGTTGGACTTGACAGTCACTGTGGTCCTTCCGTCACGTCATCCCGTGGTGCGGGGCAACGAACTGTGCGCGTCGTGGCAACACGACTTTTTGCGTTCACCAGTATGCCGATTCCGGAGCAGCTTCGCTGCTTTCTGCCCTGTTTTGTGCAACAGCGTGTCGTGTCCGGGGAGGTGCGTAGAGTGGGCTTCGCCGACCGGAATCGGTCGGTCCCTTGGACTTCGGGCCCATCGTGAGGATCGGCCATGAGGAATCAGCCAGCAGATCAAGGCCGGTCAAGTAGCCGGGCCGGTCAAGGGAGAAGGGTCAGCGAGGAGCATCATGTGGCATTGGACCTGTCATGACGAGTCGGGCGCAGAGGTTGAGGCTCCCGACCTCGTCAAGGGGCAGAGCTTCCCCAACCAGTCCGACGCAGAGACCTGGCTCGGGCAGTCCTGGCGGGAGATCAGGGATGCGGGTGTGGCCTCGGTCTCCCTGCACGAGCAGGGACGCCATGTCTACGGGCCGATGAGCCTCTCTCCGGCACAGGACTGAAGGTTCCTCCACCGACCTTCGCTCGGGCCGGATGTGGCCCCTGATGATTCAGGGACGTTCGCTCGGTGAGCGCGTGAGGCCCGGATCCAGGACGATGGCGTCTCCGAGCACTTCGTCAACCTGTGCAAGGAGTTCTGCGTCCAGGGACATGCCGCTGGCGCGGACGTTCTGCTGGACCTGTTCGGCACGTGTGGCGCCGATGATCGCTGCCGAGATTCCGGGCTGGGCCAGAACCCAGGCAAGGCTCAACTCGGGAAGGCTGAGGCCGTAGTCGGCGGCGAGGGTCTGCAGTTCGGCCACGCGCTGCAGCACGGGCTCCTCCAGCCAGCGAGCCATGAACCGGCCACCCTCCTTGGTCATGGCCCGTGTGCCCGGGGGTGGCGGCTGGCCCGGCTTGTACTTGCCGGTCAGCACGCCCTGTGCGAGCGGGGACCAGACGATCTGGCCGATTCCTGAGGCGATGCAGGTCGGTACGACCTCCGCTTCGATCACTCGCCACAGCATCGAATACTGCGGCTGGTTGGAGACAATGCGGTCCAGCCCCATCTCGTCGGCGATCCGCAGGGCCTCGCCGATCTGCTCGGCCGTCCATTCGGACACTCCGATGTAGAGCACCTTGCCCGACCGGACCAGATCGTCGAATGCCCGAAGAGTCTCCTCCAGTGGCGTCATCACGTCGAACCGATGGGCTTGGTACAGGTCGATGTAGTCGGTCCGTAGTCGTCGCAAAGAGGCTTCCGCCGAGCGAAGGATGTGTTTGCGTGACAGGCCCACGTCGTTCTGCCCCGGCCCGGTCGGCCAGTAGACCTTCGTGAAGATCTCGAGGCCGTCGCGCCGGTGACCCGCGAGCAACTCGCCGAGCAGCGCTTCGGCTCTGGTCCCGGCGTAGACATCTGCGGTGTCGAAGGTGGTGATCCCCGCATCCAGCGCGGCATTCACACATTCCTGAGCCTGGTCACGTTCCACCTGACTCGCGTGGGTCAGCCAGTTGCCGTAGGCGAGTTCACTGATCTTGAGGCCGCTCGAGCCCAGATGACGATGCTCCATGGCGCCATCCTAATCCGAGCGGACGATCCCTGCTCAGATCGCGCTACCGGTTCAGCCAGCCGGACCCCTGCGTGGCGGGAAGTGGCTCTGGTGCAGCTCAGTCCTGAGTCTTGGGGGTCACCGGCTCGCCACCCGGGCGGACCTGCGGCGGGGGTACGCGCAGCTTCCTGATCTGCAGCGCCCGAAGGATCGCATAGAGGGTGCAACCCTTCGCCTCCTCCCTGGTGAAGCGCTGGCTGAGCTGCCTGCGGAGCTTGAAGATCATCAGGACGACCTCGAGAGCGACCGCCAGCGTGATCGCCAGCCAGACCAGTGACACCATGCCCTGCGCAGGGCCGCTCATGAAGCCGGCCAGCAGGATCGCCACAGCGACGAAGACGAAGAACTCCGAGAGCCTGCGCTTGCCATCCACGAAGTTCCTCGTGAACTTCTTGGCCGGACCCTGGTCTCGCTTGGGGAGGAATCGCTCGTCGCCGGCCATCATGCCCGCGCGGGCTTCGGCCCGTGCCTCGCGGTCGCGCTGCTTCATCGCCTTCTTGGCGGCCTTCGCATCATTGGGCACCTTCAGCGCATGCTTGCGGTTCGCCTCAGCGTCCTTGCGCGAGGGCGTGGGCCTGCCCTTCTTCTGCTGCGCGGTGGGCACCTCATCATCCTCGGAGACCGTGGGCTGCTGGTCGAGGGAATCGGTCTGTGACTGTCTGGATCGTCCGAACACCATTCAAGAGTAACTCGCGGTGACCGATTCCCGAAGCCGGAAAGCCGCCATCGGGGCAGGTTCACCCCACAGCGCACGCCCGTCACCGGGGGTTCCCCATCGATAGTTGCATGATCCTGGGGCACCGTCTCGTTGCGATGAGGCAGGGGTCGGGGGTGACGTCTGCGGGGCTGTGTCCCCAAAGTGCTGTTCCCGTCGATAGTCTTGAGGGGAGCATCAGCGAATCGCGGTCGGAGGTAGCCGTCATGGGTTTTTGGAAACGGTTCACATTGGTCTTCAAGGCCAAGGCGAACAAAGCTCTGGACAAGGCCGAGGATCCACGTGAGACCTTGGACTACTCGTACGAGCGCCAACTGGAACTGCTGCAGAAGGTCCGCAGGGGTGTCGCCGACGTGGCCACGAGCCGCAAGCGGGTCGAGTTGCAGATCCAGGGTCTCGAGCAGCAGGCCGACAAACTCCAGGGACAGGCCAAGGCCGCACTGGCCCAGGGCCGTGAGGATCTCGCACGGGAGGCCCTCACCCGCAGAAGCGGTCTCACGATCCAGATCAACGACCTCAATCAGCAACTGGCCACTCTGCACGGCCAGGAGGAGAAGATGATCGAGGCCTCCAAGCGTCTGCAGGCCAAGATCGACTCCTTCCGTACCAAGAAGGAGACGATCAAGGCGCAGTATTCGGCTGCTGAGGCACAGACCAAGATCAACGAGGCGTTCTCGGGTGTCTCCGAAGAGCTTGGTGATGTGGGGCTGGCGATCCAGCGGGCTGAGGACAAGACGGCCAACATGACGGCCCGGGCAGGCGCCATCGACGAGCTGCTCGCCTCCGGTGCCCTTGAGGACACCACCGGCAGCACCAAGGACAACCTCACCCGTGAGCTCGAGGCCATGGCTTCGGCCTCGGATGTCGACAACCAGCTGGCAGCGCTGCAGGCCGAACTCGGTGGGGCCGAACTCGAGGCCGGTGCGGATCAGGGCGCCATCGAGTCCGGCAACAAGCCCGATTCCGGCTCCGGCGGGGCAAGCTGAGGGGAGGGTTGCGGTGATCATCAGGATTCAGGGCGAGGGGCAGTACCGCCTCGACGACGCGGGCATCGACGAGATCAATCGGCTCGATGACAATCTCGAAGCAGCGCTGAACGGCACCGATGCGCAGTTCCGCGAGGCCCTGCAGGCGATCGAGAGCCGGGTCAGGGAGGTCGGTTCACCGCTGGCCGATGACGATCTCGCTGCCTCGGATGTGGTCCTGCCACCATCGGACGCCACCAAGGACGAAGTCGCCGCGATGCTGGGCGACGACGGACTGGTCCCTGGCTGAACCGGTCCAGAGCTCCGCTCGGGAGCTCCTGGCTCAGGAGCTCCCTCGTTGCGTGAAGGCGGTTGCCCCTCGGGCCGCTTCCTCGAGAACGCGGCTGCCACGAGCCACCTCATCGGCCAGGGCCACCGCTTCATCGCTGCCCCACTGGTTGCGTGCGGAGACCAGGTCGGCACGCATGCAGGCCTGGGGGTGTGCCACGATCTCCCTCGCCAGGTTCAGGGCGCCCTCGAGCGCCGACCCCTGCGGTGTCACCCTGTCGACGAGTCCGATGCGATGCGCCTCCTTCGCGCTCACCGGACGCCCGGTGAGGATCAGGTCCATGGCCCGCCCCTCACCGATGAGCCGGGGCAACCTGCTGGTGCCCCCATCGATCAGGGGGACTCCCCAGCGGCGGCAGAAAACTCCCAGGATCGCCGATTCCGACGCCACGCGCAGATCAGCCCAGATCGCGAGCTCGAGGCCGCCGGCCACTGCGTGACCCTCGATGGCTGCGATGACTGGCTTGCTGAGCCGCATGCGGGTCGGCCCCATCGGGCCGGGTGATCCGACGATCTCCTCGCTGTCCAGCACCGTCACGTCGTTCGGGGCCCCCTCGGCCACTGCCTTGAGATCCGCACCGGCGCAGAAGGTTCCTTCGGCTCCGGTGAGCACAGCGATGGCGAGATCGGGGTCTGTCTCGAAGTCGGAGAAGACGTCGAAGAGGGCGGCTGCGGTGTCCCGGTCCACGGCATTGCGGTGTTCCGGGCGGTTGATGGTCACGACCAGAACTCCGGGTTCCGGGCGTTGCGCGATCACGGTGCTCATGGATTGACTCTACTGGCCCACGTTCGTGAGGCATTCCCTGGGGAAGGTTTCGCTCTGCGCAGTTTTCCCCAAGAGGTGGCTCACTGGCAAAATGGGGACATGGCCAAGACCAGATACGCCAGTGACAGTGGGCTCACCCGCCGCATGCTGGGCACGATGGGCGGGCTGCTGCTCGTGTATGTGGCGGTGGTCGTGCTGCTGATCGCCCTCGGCCTCAGCTACATCTGGGTACTCGTGATCGCGTTCGCGCTGCTGTGGGCGCAGTGGTACTTCTCCGACAGCATGGCCCTGGCCGCTATGCGAGCCCGTGAGGTGACGCCCGAACAGGCTCCTCAGCTGCACGGAGTCGTCGACCGGCTCTGTGCGCTGGCCGACATGCCGAAGCCGAAGGTGTGCATCGCTGATACCGACATCCCCAATGCGTTCGCCACCGGTCGCTCGCCCAAGCGGTCGGCGGTCTGCGTCACCACCGGCCTGTTGCGCCGCCTCGATCGCGACGAGCTCGAGGCGGTCCTGGCCCACGAACTCTCCCACGTCGCGCACCGTGACGTCACGGTGATGACGATCGCGTCTTTCGCGGCGATCGTTGCCGGGTTGCTGATCAGGACCGCGATGTGGGGCAGCCTGATGCGGGACCGGAACAACCAGAACACGTTCCTGGTCTTCATCGCCGTCGTGGTCGTCTCCGTGCTCGTGTACGTGATCTCCTACATCCTGACCGCAGCACTGTCCCGCTACCGAGAACTGGCCGCCGACCGTGGTGGCGCCCTGCTGACGGGTAACCCCGGGGCGCTGGCCAGCGCGCTGCAACGCATCAGTGGCGACGTGGCCCAGATTCCCACCAAGGACCTGCGTCAGATGGAGCCGGTGCAGTCGATGGCGTTCATCCCCGCGCTGAGCAAGAGCGGTGGCTTCGACCTCGGCAGGGTCTTCGCCTCCCATCCGCCGCTGGAGAAGCGCCTGGAGAACCTCGCCAAGGTCGCCAACGAGCTGGGCAAGTAGGGCCCGCCGTCATGGGATTCTTCGACAGCCTATTCGGCCGCAGCAAGCCTGCCCGCCCGGACCTCGACCAGTTGTTCGCCATGCCGGGGGCCGCGCTGACGCTCGAGGCCGCGATGGACTACCGGCCGACGGGCGTGGGTGCGGTCGCATTCCGCAAACCCGCGGGCAAGGCGTTCGCAGCGGTGCAGCAGGAGATTCAGGACCTGCTCGATCTCGATTCCGGTCCGAAAGTCGCCGTGGAGGAGGACACGTTCGGTTTCACCTGGCTGGTCGTGCGCAAGGATCCGAGTGACACTCCTGGACTGGTGACGGACCTGCACGCGATCAATGCGACCCTGCAGGATTCCGGCTTCGGGCCGACCCTGCTGTGCTCATTGTTCGGCTTCGCCGGACCTGACGGGCAGCAACTGGCGATGGTCTACCTGTTCAAGCAGGGGACCTTCTACCCGTTCGCTCCCGTCTCATCGGACCGGCGTGACAACATGCTGGAACTGCAGGTCCGTGATGAGCTCGGCAGCGATCTGCGGTTCGAGCCGGAGCTCGGCAGGTGGTTCGCCCTCTGGGGCGCACCCGGACTGTGAGACCCGGTCGAGCGCTCAGTCCTGCGGCGCCTTGAGCACACCCGGCAGGGCGAGCATCCGGTCCAGCGCCACACGTGCCCACTTCGCGTCCTGCTCGGGGACCTCGATCGGGTTGGGCACCCGACCGGCCGCGAGCTCCTCCAGCGACCAGTGCAGGTGCTGCATGTCGATCCGGTTCATGGTGGCGCAGAAGCAGACAGTCCGGTCCAGGAACGAGATATTGCGGTCCGGGTAGCGCTCGGCAAGTCGCTTCACCAGGTTGAGCTCGGTGCCGATCGCCCATGCGGAGCCAGGCTCGGCAGCTTCGATGACCTTGATGATGTATTCGGTGGAGCCGACGTAGTCAGCCTTTTCGACGACCTCCCGGCGACACTCCGGGTGGACAAGAACGTTGCCGTGGGGAACGCGAGAGCGGTAGTCGTCGACCACTTCGGGGGTGAAATGCGCATGCACGGAGCAGTGGCCGCGCCAGAGGATCATCTTCGCCCCCGCGAGCTGCTCCTGCGTCAGTCCGCCGTCGGGCTTGTACGGGTTGTAGACCACGCAGTCCTGCTCAGTCATGCCGAGCTGCCGGATGGCGGTGTTGCGGCCGAGGTGCTGATCGGGGAGGAAGAGCACTCTCTCCCCCTGCTCGAAGGCCCATCGCAGCGAGGCATCCGCGTTGGAGCTCGTGCATACCGTGCCGCCGTGGCGGCCCGTGAACGCCTTGATGGCAGCGGTGGAGTTCATATAGGTCACCGGGATCGTGTCCTGAGCCAGCCCTGCCCGGGTGATCACCTGCCACGCCGCCTCAACCTGCGAGATGTCGGCCATGTCCGCCATGGAGCACCCCGCCGCCATGTCGGGCAGGATCACCGTCTGTTCCGGTGAGGTGAGGATGTCCGCGGACTCAGCCATGAAGTGGACGCCGCAGAATACGATGAACTCCGCCTGCGGGCGGGCCGCCGCCAACTGCGCAAGCTTGAAACTGTCGCCGGTGACATCTGCGAACGCGATCACCTGGTCGCGCTGGTAGTGGTGACCCAGGATGAACAGCCGGTCGCCCAGCTCGGCCTTGAGCGCCCTGACGCGCCGGACCAGGTCCTCGTCCACAGGAGGTGGCAGAGCCCCCGGACACTCCACACCCCGCTCGGTGTCCGGGTCCGCCTGATCTCCGAGCAGGAGCAGGCTCAATGGCGACGGCTCGGGGGAGACGAAGGTACTCATGGCATCCATTGTGGCACCGTGCCCCCCGTGCCGTCACGGGTCGCTGCGCCGCACCGGGGACAGCACGGCCGGAGGGGCGTGCACCTGTCGGTGCCGGGCAGTTGAGGGACGTGCCGCCGGCCGGGGCAGGAATCTTTGCGCGTACGGGAATGGCGCTGCGGCTGCAATCGTTCTACCGTGGAAGGGTGCTCCGTCGGCGGAGCCCACCAGCGGACACAGAAGGAGCCGTCTGACATGACCACTGAAGCGACTCACGAGACGACAAGCTCCGTGATCCTGACCGATGAGGCTGCTGCGAAGGTGCGGGCGCTGCTCGAGGCGGAGGGTCGCGAGGACCTTGCGCTGCGGATCGCAGTCCAGCCGGGTGGCTGCTCCGGGCTGCGGTACCAGTTGTTCTTCGACGACCGGGAGCTCGACGGCGACACCAAGCACGACTTCGACGGCGTCGCGGTAGTCGTGGACAGGATGAGCGGACCGTACCTGGGCGGGGCGAAGATCGACTTCGTCGACAGCATCGAGAAGCAGGGCTTCACGATCGACAACCCCAATGCTTCGGGCAGTTGCGCCTGTGGAGACTCCTTCCACTGATCTGTGCGATCCCGGCCCTGCCGGGCGTCAGCACTCGGGTGGTCCTGTGTACCGTCCCGGAGAGTCACTCGCTCCCACTGGAGGCCTCCCGGTTATTCTGGTGGCTGCTGTACGCCTCGGGAGGCCCGCATGAAAGCAATCGTCACCGGCTCGATCGCCACCGATCACCTCATGGTGTTCCCGGGTCGGTTCGCCGATTCGTTGATGGAGGAACAGCTCAGTTCCATCTCGGTGTCCTTCCTCGCCAACGATCTGCAGGTCCGGCGCGGTGGCAGTGCGGCGAACATCGCCTTCGGGATGGGGCAACTGGGTCTGCAGCCGATCCTGGTCGGAGCCGTCGGGCCTGACTTCGCCGACTATCGTGCCTGGCTGGACCGGCACGGAGTGGACACCGCCTCGGTGCATGTCTCGGAGGTGCACCAGACGGCACGGTTCGTCTGCACGACCGACAGGGACGGCAACCAGATCGCCACCTTCTACGCCGGAGCGATGTCCGAGGCCCGTGAGATCGAGCTCACGCCGGTGTTCCAGCGCGCTGACGACGCCGAACTGGTGATGATCAGCCCCAACGACCCCATCGCCATGCAGCGTCATGCGGAGGAGTGCCGGTTCCGGGGCATACCGTTCGCCGCCGATCCGTCACAGCAGCTCTCGTCGATGGACGCCGAGGAGATTCTCGGGCTCCTCAAGGGTGCCGCGTTACTCTTCAACAACGAATATGAGGAAGCGCTGATCCACGAACGAACCGGCCTGACCTCTGCCCAGGTCCTCGACCTGGTACCCCTGCGCATCACCACGCTGGGTCCCAAGGGGTCACGCATCGAATCGGCTGACGGCAGCGTCGTTGAGGTCGGCTGTGCCCTCGAGGAGCGCAAGGCGGACCCGACGGGGGTGGGCGACGCGTTCCGTGCGGGCGTCCTCGCCGGCATGTCGTGGGAGGTCGGCTGGGAACGTTGTGCCCAGCTGGGGTCGATGCTGGCCACGCTCACCATCGAGACTGTGGGTACCCAGGAGTACTCGCTGGAGTCCGAGGGATTCCTCGCGCGTCTCGAGGACGCCTATGGGCCGGATGCGATGGCTGAGATCGCGCCCCACCTCCGCAGCAGCGTGCGGTGATCGACACAGTGCCCGAGGTCTCGTGACCGAACCGCACCCACCGCCACCCTGTCTGTGGCAACTCCCTGATCCGTCGCTGGCCAGGCCGGGACAGGAGATCGTGGGTCTGGGCGCGGACTGCGAGCCCGGCACCATGCTGGCGGGCTACCGTCTCGGCCTCTTCGCCATGGAAGTCGCGCCCGACGTGCTGGCCTGGTACTCACCGGATCCCAGGGGCATCATCGATGACCTCCATGTCTCGCGATCGCTGCAGCGTTCGATGAGAAGGTTCCGGGTCACCTTCGACCGTGCCTTCGGCGCGGTGGTGGCGGCATGCGCCGATCCAGCCCGTGACGGCGCCTGGATCACCGATGAGATGTCGGGCAGCTACGAGGTGCTCCATGAGCTCGGCTGGGCCCACTCAGTGGAGGTCTGGGACGGACGTGCCCTCGTCGGTGGGCTTTTCGGCGTCACCATCGGCGGCTTCTTCGCCGGTGAGTCCATGTATCACCACCGGACCGATGCTTCCAAGGTCGCGCTTGCGGCGATGTATCAGCGGGTCGGGGCTGGGCAGGCCGAGCGCCTGTTCGACGTCCAGTGGCTCACTGCGCATCTGGCCACCATGGGAGCAGTCGAGATCCCGCGCCCGGAGTACCTCGGCCGGCTCCGAGTGGCGCTTGCACTGCCGAGCCCCGCGATGCCCTCCTGATCAGATCTGCACCTCGAACACGTATCGTGGCGAGCCGCTCTCATCGTCGTGCTCGGTGCGGGAACTCAGCAGGGCCGCCCCCTTCATGTCGCACCACGCAGGGATGTCGCTCAGCGTTGCCGGATCGTCGGCAAGCACCTGGATGACCGCTCCAGGGGCACCTGCGGCAGCCGCACGCGCGAGTTCGATGATCGGGAGGGGACACAGCATCCCGCGGGTGTCCAGCTCTTTCACAGGGCATCAGCCCCAGCTTGTGCCCGCAGGCCGATGATCGTGGGCACCAGCACCTCGACGAATTCATCGATGATTTCCGCGTCGGTCCAGGGCGCCAAGGACACGCGCAGGTTGCCCTGGGTGAGTGCCCCGATGGCACTGAGGACGTGCAGTGGCCGACGCTGGTCGGTGGTGCACGCGGAGCCGCTGGCAAGCGCCCATCCTCGCTCCGAGAGCTGGTCGACGAGTTCGGCGGCCGACACGTAGAGGAATGACATCGCGGCGATGTGGCCGAGCTCCTCGACACGGGGAGGGAACCAGACGTCCGGTATCTCGGCTGCCACCCTCTGGCGCAGTCGCGCCAGGGCCTTCTGGTTGCGCGTGAGCGTCTGTGTGAGCGACTGCTGGTGTTCCTCGAGCGCGAGAGCCAGGCCCGCGGCGAGCCAGACCGGTGGCGATCCGTCCTGTCCGGCGCTCCTCCCCGAGCCGCGACCGAGCCCGAGTGGATCAGGCTCGGAGCGGCTGACCACCACGCTGATCCCTGGTGGGCCCCCGAAGTAGTGAGCCTCGCCCACCAGCAGGTCCCAGCCCGTCGGCTGGACGATCCGTCCGAGACTGAACCGTGCATCGGCGATGAGGAGCTGATCCTCTCCCAGCAGCCCCGCCAGTGCTGCGACAGGTTGCAGATTGCCGAGGTCACCGTTGCCGACCTCGACTACCACCGTCGCCTCGCCGGACAGCGATGCGGCCACTTCACCCGGGTCCAGGCTTCCGGCTGCATCGACGCGGGCGAGCGTTGTGTGCACTGTTGTCCCCTGAAGAACACTGGCGTCCAGCGCCTCCATCGCCGCCAGCAGGGGAGCGGTCTCGATCTCGCAGACACAGGCTGTCAGGTGCCGCGCCGAGCTGCGCCGGGCCCGCTGCGCCACAGCTCTGGTGATGGCACCAGCCGCATCGCCTGCCCAGAAATACACGTCCTGCGCCTGCACCGCCAGACTCTCGGCAATGCTCCTTCTGGCATGCTCCAGGACCTGTCTTGCTCCCTGTGACTGCCGATACCTACGGTCAGGATCTGCCCAGGCGAGCTGCCATGCACGCGCCGTGCCCTCCAGAACGTGCGCAGACGGTGGGAGCCCTGACGCGGCGTCAAGGAAATGTCGGTCTTGACTACTGAGCGTGAGACTTTCCGACATGTTCTCAAAGTACCTTGCACCCTCAGCCAAAAGTGGGTCGCGACTGCGCTAGTCTTCGACCGACAGACCAATGGGTGACCACACGAAGCTGAGGAGTTTGCGTGTCTCATCGCAACAGCAGTTCGACGTCGAAGCTTCGACGACGACTGGGGATCGCAGCAGCAGGCGCGCTCGTCCTGGCGACGACCACCGGCTGCAGCGCTCGCGAGATATTCCTGTTCGACATGCCGGAACCGGTGACCGAGCAGGGCGAGACCATGTACAACCTGTGGGTCGGCAACTGGATCACCGCCTGGCCGGTCGGGGTGCTCGTCTGGGGCCTCATCATCTTCTGCGTGGTGGCGTACCACCGCCGGCGGCGACCGGCCGTACCCGTGCAGACCACCTACAACATGCCCATCGAGACCATGTACACCGTGGCACCGCTCATCGTGGTTCTTGGACTCTTCTGGTACGCCCTCGGTGACCAGGCGGACGTCCTCGAGGTCAAGGGCGATGAGCAGAACGTCGTCAACGTGGTCGGTTTCCGCTGGTCCTGGGGCTTCAACTACACCGATCAGAACGTGTATGAGATTGGCGAGCCCATCAACTTCCAGACGCCAACAGGGGAGCGCACCCAGAACCAGGACGCTGCGCCGACGCTCTGGCTGCCGGTGGACGAGAGTGCGCGCGTCGTGCTCACCTCACCGGACGTCATCCACTCCTTCTGGGTGGTTGACTGGCTCTTCAAGATGGACGTCATCCCCGGCAAGGAGAACCAGTTCGCCGTCACTCCGACCGAGGAGGGCTTCTACGAGGGCAGGTGCGCCGAACTCTGCGGTGTCGACCACTCACGAATGCTCTTCAACGTGAATGTGGTCAGCCGGGCCGAGTTCGACCAGCACATCAAAGATCTGGAAGCGCGGGGTCAGGTCGGACAACTTGACACCGGACGCGTGAACGTCGCAGGAGAACCCAACGTGGATGGACGTGTGCTATGACGATTCTCTCCGAACCGCCCACACCGATCGAGGCGCAGGACGCGCCGAGGAGCACCCGGCACGACTTCGAACCGCCCAAGCACTTCCGCATGGGCCGGATCGTGGTGAGCTGGCTGACCTCGACCGACCACAAGGTCATCGGGTACATGTACCTGTTGCTGTCGTTCGCGTACTTCATCGTCGCCGGCGCGTTCGCCCTGATCATCCGCCTGGAGCTCGCGACTCCCGGTCTGCAGTGGGTCTCGCTGGAACGTTACAACCAGCTCTTCACGATGCATGGCACGATCATGCTCTTCCTGTTCGCCACCCCACTGTTCGTCGGTCTTGGCAACGTCATCATGCCACTGCAGATCGGCGCCCCCGATGTGGCCTTCCCCCGCCTCAACGCGCTCGGCTTCTGGCTGTTCTTCTTCGGTGGGCTCACCGCAGCCCTCAGCCTGATCACACCCGACGGTGCGGCTGCGTTCGGCTGGACGGCTTACACACCGCTGTCCACCTCGGCATTCTCGCCATCAGTGGGTGGCGACATGTGGTTACTGGGTCTGTACATGGGTGGTCTGGGCACCATCCTGGGATCCGTCAACTTCATCACAACGATCTTCTGTATGCGATGTCCGGGTATGACCATGTTCCGGATGCCGATCTTCAGCTGGACCATCTTCATCACTTCCTTCCTGGTGCTGGTGGCCTTCCCCCTGCTTGCGGTGGCCCTCATCGTGCTGTTCATCGACCGCAAGTTCGGGACGGTGGTCTTTGACGCGGACAACGGGGGTGCCATCCTCTGGCAGCACCTGTTCTGGTTCTTCGGGCATCCCGAGGTGTACATCCTGGCCTTACCCTTCTTCGGCGTCGCTTCGGAGATCATTCCGGTGTTCAGCCGCAAGCCGATCTTCGGCTACAAGGGTCTGGTCTTCGCGACGGTGGCGATCGCGGGACTGTCCGTAGCCGTGTGGGCACACCACATGTACGTGACCGGCTCGGTGTACT
>JAGQTY010000002.1:140251-154115 GCA_020438795.1 Actinomycetota bacterium | reverse complement strand
TCCTATTCGGTGGCCTGACCGGCGTCATTCTGGCCACGCCCGCACTCGACTTCTCTGTCAGTGATTCGTACTTCGTGGTCGCCCACTTCCACTACACAGTCTTCGGGACGGTCGTGTTCCTGATGTTCGCCGCCTACTACTACTGGTGGCCGAAATGGACCGGCCGGCAACTGAACGAGGCCCTGGGCCACTGGCACTTCTGGTTGCTCTTCATCGGCTTCTGGATGACATTCCTGGTCCAGCACTGGCTGGGCGTTCAGGGCATGCCCAGACGCTACGCGGACTACCTGCCTGAGGATGACTACGATGTTCTGAACCACATCTCCACGATCGGCTCGTTCCTGATCGGTATAGCTGTGGTGATCTTCATCATCAACGTGTTCTGGACCTGGTTCAAGGCGCCCCTGGTGAACAACGACGATCCGTGGGGCTTCGGGCAGTCACTTGAGTGGGCCACCAGTTGTCCGCCGCCCAGACACAACTTCACGTCGCTGCCGCGGATCCGCTCGGAGCGGCCGGCCTTCGACCTTCACTTCCCGGAACTGTCGGGAGTGACGCAGAAGGGTGTCAGGCGAGCCGATGGCAGCACGGACGTGCTCGATCGTGTCGATGATGCGGCGTTCGGAGAGTCCTACAACGACGCAGCGCAGGCAGACGAAGGAGAGGCCCGATGAAGATCGAATCGAGGTTCTTTATCTGGGGCTTCATCTTCTACGGGCTCTGCTTCCTGATCTACTGGTACTTCGCCCGGGACATCGTGGGCATCATGCTCTTCCTGTTCACATCGTCGCTGGCGATCCTGGCAGGCTGGTATCTGTGGTTCTCATCGAAGGCGCTGTATCCGAGGCCGGAGGACCGTCCCGATGGTGAGATTGACGAGGCGGACCCGGAGTATGGCTTCTTCAGCCCACACTCCTGGTGGCCGTTGGCCACGGGCTTTGCAGCGTTCACCTTCGCACTGGGATTCATCTTCGCTGCGTGGATGTTCGCCCTCGGTGCGGTGATGATCGCGATGTGCACCGCGGGTTGGGTCTTCGAGTACTACACCGGTGACCACGCCCAGTAGGGCTGCGAACCGCGTGGGGAGCACTGGGCCGAACCTCCGGTCCCAGCGGTTTCACGTTTTTTGGGGGGATTTGGCCCCAAAGCCTCCGAAGTTTGATTCCTTTCGAGGACTTTCATGTGTCGTAACTAGACTGAGGACCATCTGCATCGGAGACTTAAGTCACGTGGTTGTCCCCTCCGACACCTGCAGAACCAATCCTCGGGTCTCAGGAGGGCAGCCTGCCACCATCGACAAGGATGAGGGAGCATGACTGCAGACCGTGGGAGCGCTGAGCCTTCTGTTGCGACCGAGGACGGCGCCAGGACCCGTCGTCGCGCACTGCGCCCCGGCCGTGCACTGACTGCCGGTCTGGGAGTGGCCAGCATAGTGGCACTTGCCGGCTGTACCAACGGCCTCGGACTGGTGACCGTACCCGCCACGGAGTCGCAAGCCACCATCATCGCCGACTTCCTCGGCTCCAAGAACCTGACCTTCGAGGATGAACCCACGGTGACCGTCCAGGACGGCCGCATCGACCGTGTGGTCGTGACGCCGTCCAACGGCTCAGGTCGCATCGGGGGAAGTCTGGAGAAGGGCGGCAAGCAGTGGACTGTGGACAGCACCGAGCTGGACTTCGGTACCTCGTATGACGTGAAGGCCACGGCCGTGGACCTGAGGGGTAAGCCCACCACGGTCACCGACAGCTTCAAGACGTTCGTCCCCGAGCGCGAAGTGACGATGGAGACCAACGTCTGGGACGGCTCCACCTATGGTGTGGGCATGCCGATCACGGTCACCTTCAGCGAGCCGATCCAGAAGAAGGCGGACATAGAGAGCAGGCTTCACGTCAATGTGAAGAACAAGAAGGTCGACGGCGAGGTCGTTGGAGCCTGGAACTGGGAGACCGACCAGCAGGTCACCTACCGGCCCAAGAAGTACTGGCCGGCCAACAGCAAGATCACTCTGGACGCCGACATTCGGGGCGTGCACGCCGGTGATGGTGCCTACCCGATGGAGGATCAGACGCGTGACATCACGATCGGTTCGAGAAACATCCTGACGGTCGACACAGCAAGCCATCAGATGACGTTCAACAGGAACGGCAAGAACATCAGTACGATCCCGATCTCGTCAGGTAGGCCGGGAATGGACACCCGCAACGGCACATGGCTCATGATGAGCAAGGAGCGCAATACGGTCTTCACCGCCGACACCGCCGAAAGCGATCCGGAGTATTACCGGCTCAACATCGACTACGCGATGCGATTCACCTGGTCCGGCCAGTATCTCCATTCCGCCCCTTGGTCGGTGGGTTCCCAGGGCTACTCGAACGTCAGTCACGGCTGCGTGAACATGAGCACCGGCAATGCCGCGTGGGTGATGAACGAGAGCAACGTCGGCGATGTGATCCGTGTCGTGAACAGTCCGCGGCCTGGATACGAGGGCGACGGCTGGACCCAGTGGATGGTCTCTTGGAAGGACTGGAAGTCGGGTAGCGCGCTCGAGGGCTGATCCGCGACCGTTGAGAAGGGCCTGGGCCGAAGACTCGAGGCCTGGGTCTGGCGATGGCCCTCACGCTGGTATTCCTCGCCCAGAGGGGATAGCGCGTCCGTGCTGACTCCGCCCCGCCTCTTGGCTACGATCAGGCGTATGACAGAGTTCGGAAGTCTGCGGATCCTCGTGTATTCCAACAACAAGCACACCCGAGCCCGGATCATGGAACTGCTCGGAACCCGACCGTCGCCGGAACTCCCGAGTGTCGAGTACGACGAGGTGGCCACCGAACCTGTGGTCATCCAGAACATGGATCGTGGTGGCTACGACCTCGCAATTCTCGACGGCGAGTCAGCCCCCGGCGGCATGGGTATCTGCCGGCAACTCAAGGACGAGATCTACCGATGCCCGCCGATCCTCGTGACGATCGCGCGGCCGGCTGACGCCTGGCTGGCGACTTGGTCTCGGGCTGATGGAGTGGCGCCGCAGCCCTTGGATCCGCTGGAATTCCCCGAGGTTGTGGCTGGGCTTCTTCGCAAGCGCATCGCCGCCCTCCCATCAGGCTGAGCCGCGGTCCCAGTTCTGCGTGAGCCGATGCTCTGCGCAGTACAGTCACGCTGATTTGTCATGCCGGAATCATCATCCTCGGGCCATCTGACCAGCTCGTCGGCACTTTGGTGCGATGTCACGAGACAGGATGAACTGCCGTCCCGGCCACGCTCGTTGGCGTTGTTTCCCAATTGCCTGGCAAGCCGGCGCTGCAAGCTGTCCGGGCCCGCGCATCCGGGCGCCGGATGTGTCCCGAATTGCCAGAATCGGTCTGCCTGTGGAAAACCCTATGCAGCGGGTGACCGTGGTATGCGAAGAGTGAAGATTCGGGCGTGAATTTCAAAAAGTCGTCACAACATCGGGGGGTCGCTCACATTGCCCCCACCGGACCTGCCAGAATCCGGACGTGGCTACTGCGAGCATGATTGAAGCGCAGGCACATGCGCCTGCCAACAGACCGAACATGGTGTCGGTCGGAACCGTCATCTGGCTCTCCAGCGAATTGATGTTCTTCGCCGGACTGTTCTCGATCTACCTGACGCTTCGGGGAGTCAACCCGGAACTGTGGGCGGAGCAGACCCAGTTCCTCAACGTTCCGTTGGCCCTCGTGAACACCATCATCCTGGTGCTGAGTTCGGTGACCTGCCAGATCGGCGTCTTCGCGGCAGAACGCGGCGATGTCCGGAGCCTGCGGTTCTGGTTCATCCTGACCTTCATCATGGGCGCGGTCTTCGTCGCCGGCCAGGTCTACGAGTACTCCGGTCTTCTCGAGGAGGGGGTCTCGTTCTCCGGCGACGCCTACGGCTCCGCGTTCTACCTGGCCACCGGCTTCCACGCTCTGCACGTGACCGGCGGCCTGGTGGCCTTCCTGTACTGCTTGGGGAGGCTCTACATCGCCAAACGATTCACGCACCAGAGCGCCACTACGGCCGTCGTGACCTCGTACTACTGGCACTTCGTCGACATCGTGTGGATCGCGCTGTTCCTCATGATCTACGTCCTGCAATGACCGTCCGAGCAACTACGATTCCCGAGGTGAATAGGTGAAGACACTCGCCAGGAAGCGACGACACCCCGCCGCGCTAGTGGTGCTGCTCCTGCTTGGGCTGCTGGTCACCGGTGGTGCTTATGCTGTCACCAACTCGTTGACCGAGGCCAAATCCGCGGAGCAGGATCAGGCGCTGATCGATGAGGGCCGCCAGTTGTTCCTGGAAGGCTGCAGCAGCTGCCACGGCAATCAGGGGACCGGGACCGAGACCGGCCCCAGCCTGATTGGTGTCGGCGCAGCGAACGTGCACTTCCAGATGGCCACGGGCCGCATGCCCCTGGCAGGACCCGCCGTGCAGGCGCCCAGCAAGACTCCCGAGTACGACGAACAGCAGATCGCGGCCATCGCGTCCTACATCGCCTCGTTGGCGCCCGGACCCGCGATTCCCTCTGCTGCCGACCTGAACACCTCCGAGGCGGACGCTGCAGAGGGCGGTGAACTCTTCCGAGCCAACTGTGCCCAGTGCCACCAGGCATCCTTCCAGGGCGGCGCACTGAACGATGGTCGTCACGCCCCCAACCTCACACCGGTCTCGGATCAGCTGATCTTCGAGGCGATGTTGAGCGGGCCGCAGAACATGCCGGTGTTCAGCGACAGCAGCCTGCCGGTCGAGGACAAGCAGGCGATCATCGCCTACATCAACGAACTCCGTGAGGCACCCGCCCCCGGAGGCTGGGCGCTCGGATCGTTCGGGCCCGTCACTGAAGGTCTCTTCTTTTGGACAGTCGGCATCGCGGCAGCGATCGCATGCGCGGTCTGGATCGGAGCGAAGGTTCGATGAGCGACGACACCACCACGAGGGTTCCTGCCAAGACCGATGACTCGGTCGTCAAGAATCCCTACTCCTGGCCCGCCAACGAGCACCAGCCGCCACCGCGCACCACCGACCTGAGTGAGCGTGCCGCAAAGCGTGCCGCCCGGCAGGTCGCCACGATGTTCCTCCTCTCGGGTGTGTTCGTGGCACTGTTCTTCGTGGCGTTCACCTACATGAGCCCCACGGATACGGTCGAGATCCCCTACCTCGGTGAGATCGGCGGTCAGCATGTGGCCCTGGGACTCACCTTCGGCATGGCGGTCTTCCTGATCGGCGCGGGCACCGTGCACTGGGCCAAGAAGCTGATGTCGAACGTCGAGGTGGTTCAGCCCAGGCACGACTTCAAATCCACTCCCGAAGACACTCAGGGTGCTCTTGAGGTCTTCGAGGAGGGCGTGGAAGCATCGACGTGGAAGAAGCATCCCGTCATTCGCAGGACGCTGCTGTTCGCCATGGCATTGGTACCACTGCCGTTCATCATCTCGCTGAGAGACCTGTGGCTGACGCCTCCCGGCGTGCCGAACCCCGATGCCATGCTGCAGTACACGATCTGGACGAAGGGCCAACGGCTCGTGCGGGACATCACCGGCGAACCGGTCAGGGCAGAGGAGATTCCGGTCGGTGGCCTGGTCAACTGCAACCCGGAGGACCTGGAAGCCGTCGAGGAGACAGAGGGCAACCTCAACGCTCGTGCCAAGGCCGCCATCATCGTGATCCGCATGGAGCCCGATGAGATTCAGTCGCTGCAGATTCCCGACGGCGCATGGAACGGCATCATCGCCTTCTCCAAGATCTGCACACACGTCGGCTGCCCGATCTCGCTGTACCAGCAGCGGACCCACGAACTGCTGTGCCCGTGCCACCAGTCGACGTTCGACCTCTCGGACTCAGCCAACGTGGTCTTCGGCCCCGCGGGGCGCCACATGCCACAGCTTCCGATCACTGTGGACGATGAGGGTTATCTCATCGCCCAGAGCGACTTCCTTGAACCCGTCGGTCCGAGCTTCTGGACCATTACTGGTGAGGTGGGCCCGTAATGAGTAAGGCTGAAGAACTGGGCGGGGGCCTGGCGACGTTCGTCGACGAACGCACGGGGTCCAACGCCTGGATGCGGAAGAACCTGAACAAGGTCTTTCCCGACCACTGGTCGTTCATGCTGGGTGAGGTCGCCCTCTACTCGTTCATCGTGGTGCTCATCACCGGCGTCTACCTGAGTCTCTTCTTCCGGCCTGACATGACCGAGGTGATCTACCAGGGGCCGTACGTGCCGCTCAAGGGTGTCCAGATGTCGGATGCCTTCAACTCGGCGCTGGAGATCAGCTTCGAGGTGCGCGGCGGCCTGCTCATGCGCCAGATTCACCACTGGAGCGCACTGCTGTTCATCGGCGCAGTGGTGGTCCACATGTTCCGTGTGTTCTTCACCGGCGCCTTCCGCAAGCCGCGTGAGATGAACTGGACCATCGGTGTCACGCTCGCGCTCATGACCATCTTCGCGGGCTTCTCCGGCTACTCCCTGCCTGACGACCTGGTATCCGGCACGGGCCTGCGCATCGCAGAGGGCATCATGCTCAGCATCCCAGTGGTCGGCACCTGGGCAAGCTTCCTGCTGTTCGGCGGCGAGTTCCCCGGCACCGACTTCATCTCAAGGCTGTACGGCATCCACATCCTGTTGTTGCCGGGCATCATTCTGGCACTGGTCACCGTCCACCTGATTCTGGTCTGGCATCAGAAGCACACGCAGTTCGCGGGTCCGGGTCGCACGAACAAGAACGTGGTCGGCTACCCGTTGATGCCCGTGTATATGGCGAAGGCCGGCGGATTCTTCTTCCTGATCTTCGGTGTGATCGTGCTGATCTCGGCGCTGGTGCAGATCAACCCGATCTGGACGTTCGGTCCCTACGTACCAGACCAAGTGGGTGCCGGCACACAGCCGGACTGGTACGCGGGCTGGATGGACGGCGCCTTACGCCTGTTCCCGCCGACCGAGTTCCGGTTGTTCGGCTACACGTGGGTCATGAACATCTTCATACCGGCGCTGATCATTCCTGGCCTGGTCTCGATATCGGCCTACATCTATCCGTGGCTGGAAGCGAAGGTGAAGAAGGACGACAGGGAGCACCACATTCTTGATCGTCCGCGCGACGCACCCACGCGCACGGGCCTGGGCGTGATGGCGATTACTTTCTACGTGGTTCTGGCCATTGCCGCGGGTAACGACCTCATCGCTATCGGCTTCGATCTGTCCATCAACGAGCTGATCTGGTGGCTGCGGATCGCCACGATCGTCCTGCCACCGATCGCGTTCCTGGTCACGCGGCGCATCTGCCTCAGCTTGCAGCGCCGGGACCGGGAGAAGCTCACTCATGGCCGTGAGACCGGCCGTATCCTGCGCTTGCCGCATGGTGAGTTCATCGAGGTGCACGCTCCGCTCAACGCTGATGAGCGCGCGAAGATCGAAGCGAAGGTCGACGTTGAGGCGCTGCCCGAGCCTGCTGAGAATGACGAGTCCGGTGTGCGCAACCCCGACTTCAAGAAGGAACGCCGGTGGTCGAAGCTGTCCGGCTGGTTCTGGCGGAACAACATCGAGAAGCCGACCGACCACGAGATCGAGCACGGCGACGAGCACATCGCCGAGCAGGTGGAACTTGAGAAACCGCTGCGTGAGATCGAGGACAAGGTCGTCATCGGTCACGACGGCAGTACCCTGCACCATCCGGGACAGCCGGAGACCAACAAGGAACAGTACGAACAGTGGGTCAAGGATCACCCGCATCCGAAGAGCGATCCTTCCTGACCAACGCATGAACCCCACTTCGGCGCCGGCCTTGCAGGGTCGGCGCCGAAGCCAATTCTGGGGCTGAATCTGGTCCCTGCCCCACGGCTGTGGGTAC
Source organism: Actinomycetota bacterium (assembly GCA_020438795.1). Taxonomy (GTDB): domain Bacteria; phylum Actinomycetota; class Actinomycetes; order S36-B12; genus JAGQTY01. The sequence goes on along the minus strand of JAGQTY010000002.1, from coordinate 146,274 downwards.
GTCACGGGGGTGGCTGTCATGACCCGCGCCGGTGTTGGCAGACTGGCGATGTGACTGAGAATTTCACCTGGCCCGAGGTGCTGGGACGCTTACTTACAGAGTTCGACCTGTCGGAGGCTGAAGCGCGCTGGGCGATGGAACAACTGATGTCGGGCAACGCGAGCCCCGCCCAGATCGCGGGTTTCCTGGTCGCCCTGCGTGCCAAAGGCCCCACCGGGCCAGAGATCGCCGAGTTCGTCGACGTGATGCTCACCCATGCGGCCCGGGTTTCATTGGATGCCAATACCGTGGACACCTGCGGCACTGGCGGGGATCATTCAGGTTCGGTCAACATATCGACCATGGCCGCGATCGCAGTCGCGGCAACCGGAGTGCCTGTCGTCAAACACGGTAACCGGTCGGCATCGTCGAAATCGGGGTCGGCCGACGTGCTGGAAGCACTCGGGATCAGGCTGCAGTCCACCCCTGAACAGGTGGTCGAAGCAGTAGACCAGGTCGGCATCGCTTTTCTGTTCGCGCCGGTGTTCCATCCTGCGATGAAGTATGCCGGACCAGTCCGTAAGGAACTCGGGATACCCACGGTCTTCAACGTGCTCGGTCCGCTTGCGAATCCGGCGGGACCCCGTGCGCAGGTGGTCGGGGTTGCCGATCCCGCGCTGGCCCCAAGGGTGGCGGTTGCGCTCGAGCAGCGTGGCACCGCCGCATTCGTTGTCCGAGCCGAGGACGGAATGGATGAGCTGACCACAACGGGAAACACCCGGATCTGGGACTGCCGCACGCCACATCTGACGGAGACCGTGCTGAGCCCAGCAGATGTCGGCCTGGATTCTGCCCCGGCAGGGGTGCTGGACGGAGGTGATGCTGCGGAGAATGCCAGCATCGCCGAAGATGCGCTTTCGGCGTCACCGTCGCAGGCCGGCCGATACGTCAGGGACGCAGTGGTGCTCAACGCCGCGGCCGCTCGGGTGTGTCATGAGAGCGTGGACGGCGCCGACACCACGGGCCTGGTGGAGGACCTTCGTGCGGCCGTAGCGCTGGTGAATGCTGCGCTGGACGCGGGCGAGGGCACCCGGGTCCTCGAACGATGGCGTTCCTGGAGTGCTGCGCAAGGGTGAGCGTCTGAGCTTCCCATACGACAGGTCGTGGCTGGCTAGCGTGCGCCGGGTCCGACGAGAAGCCGGATGCGGGATGGCGCCTTAGAACTGGAGCCTCGACGAGCCGGGACGGAACCCGGTCGAGCTCCTGACACGTTCGACCGCGCTTCGGCTGGTGGTTCGGAGATGAGTGTCTCCAGGTGTGGTCGGGGGCCGGGCTGGGGTAGCCGGGACAGCAGTCGCTGTGGACTGGTGGTCCTGCAGTTGAGTGGAGTCGGAGTCGAGACCAAGCGAACACCGGGGGAGTCCAGCCAGTGGCGGATGAGCTGAGTCTCCTCGCGGGTCGCGGCGGTGAGACTGCGTTCCGGAGCTGAGACGTACTCCGCCGAGGCCCGGACGGCGGCCAGCCGGTCAGGGACCGAGTCGTGGCGGGCGATGGTGGTGGTTCCTGCCAGGCGGCCGTGGCGGATCACATGCACCTCCCATACCGATCCCACGGCGCGTGCCGCCACAAGCTCGTCGATGGCTCCCAGTGCCGCGTGGCTCTCCCGGATCACCAGGCCCGAAAGGATGTTCCTGAGTTCGTCGCGAAGGACCGCCGCCCGCTCGTACTGCTCGTGGTCGGCGAGCTCGATCATCCGGGCGAGGAGATCTGCGAAGACAGCGCTGAAGTCAGTGTTGATCGCCTCACGCACGCGCTCGATCAGCGCGTCGTACTGGGGAAGGGCCGAGGGCCTGTCACACGGCGCCAGGCAGCTACCGAGTTCCGCGGCGATGCACGGGGAGGAGCTAGTGCGGCGGCTGAGCCGTTTCGTACAGGTCCTCAACTCGAAGACGGACTCAAGGGTTTCCTTGGCGGTGGAGGCGGCCCGGCGCGAGGCAAAGGGTCCGATGATCGCATCGCCGGGCCGGATCTTCGTGGCGATGGCAAGGCGGGGCACCGGCTCATCCGTCAGCCGCACATAGGCTACCCGGTCCGGGCGCCGTGACCGCCGGTTGTAGGGCGGCTGCAGGTCAGCAATCAGCCTGATCTCCCGGACCTGCGCCTCGAGGTCGGAGGAGCACACAATGGGTTCCACGCGAGTGGCGATGCGGATCATCTCCGAGATGCGTTTGCGCTGCTCCGCGGCGGTGAAGTAGGAACGGACCCTGGTCCGGATGCATTTGGACTTGCCGACGTACAGTGCCCGATCCTGTGAGTCCCGGAACACGTAGACTCCCGGCGCGGCAGGAAGTCCGTCGGCGAGCGTGCGTTTGCGGCGCTGGTCCGGGCTGATCCTGCTGCACAGCTGCAGCAGATCGTCGAGGTGGCTGACGCCGAGGTTGGCGGCACGTTCCAGCAGCCCGTACAGGACTTCAACGGTGGCGCGAGCATCTGACAGTGCTCGGTGGTTGGGCTCGGTGCTCGTACGGAAGAAGCGGGCGAGAGTGGCGAGTTTGTGGTTGCGTACCTCGTCGCGGTGCAGCGTCACCCGGCTGAGCCGGGCGCTGTCGACCACAACGGGATTGGGCCATCGGGTCTCGAGTCGCTTGCAGCCGGCCTTGAGGAAGCTCACGTCGAAGCCCGCATTGTGTGCCACCAGTACCGAGTCACCCAGGAACTCCAGGAAACCGGGAAGCACGGCCTGCAGCCTGGGAGCCGTGGTGAGCATCGCATTGCTGATCCCGGTCAGGGATGCGATGAATGGCGACACCTCGATTCCCGGATTGACCAATGTCTGGAATTCGCCGAGCACCTCACCACCGCGGCTCTTCACCGCCCCGATCTCGGTGATGCCGTGCTCCTTGGCTGAGCCCCCGGTCGTCTCCAGATCGACCACTGTGAACGTCACGTCACGTAAGGGCGCACTGATGTCCTCGAAGCTCGCCTGCTCTGCTCCCGGCAAACCTGATCCCGACAACCCCTCGACCATGAGGGAAAGCTATCGCGAACTTCCGACAAACAGCGGTCGCCACGTCCGATAGGGCCGCTACGGGTAGGCTGTGGGTATGGTTCTGGCTGTTCCACCCGCCGCGGGTGAGCGATGGCGATGTGGTCACTGCGGCAACCTCACCCGATTCGACGTGGCGCGTACCCGTACCGTGCACGAGTATTGGCACTTCGATCTCAGCGGCCGTCCCGAGATCGAGCAGGAGACGCCTGTCGACACCTCGGTTCACAGGGTGACCTGCCGCTGGTGTGGCTCATCCGACTCGATCGAGGTGGTCCCTCGGCCTGCGCCCGGGGAGGAACCGACCGAAGGGGTGGGTCTCGGCGGGACTCCTTGAGCCCCGACCAGCCCACGACCCTGCGTCACAGACGAATGGTGTGCGCTCTACCGGCGGCGATGACCCAAGTACTTCTGGACGGATCGGGAACGGCCTCCGTACTGAATAGCTCGAACGGCAGTGGCGCGGTCCCACGCCGCGGGTCGTGGACGACCCTGTAACCGGACTCCGTCGGCAGGAAGCGGTAGGTGCCTGCGAGGGATCGACCGCGGGCGGGGGCGTGACCCGACCCCCGGAACGTCCGATCGTGTTGTGCTGCAGTACTGCTGTGGTCGTGGCCCGGGACTGCGAGAGTCCCCGGATGCGCCTGAGTGGGAGTCGAGGCGAGCGCGCCCGTAGCCGGGCCTATCGTCACCAGACCCGCCAGCACTGTCGTTGCCACCATTTGCAACTTCTTCATCTCTGCCACATCCTTTCTTCGTGAACGTCCGCATGATGCCCCGGCCCCGACCGGACGAACGACGCAACCGGACAACCTCGCGCCCGAACCGGACAACAGCAACCGCAAGCGGCTACGTGTTGCGCCCTTCGGCGCCACAGGCCTGTCGGGGGGTTGCGGTTAGCTGGCCCGTGAACACGACCCCGTGAACACGAAGGGCAGTGCTGATGCGTATCGACTGTGAGACCTGTCCCGCGAGGGGCTATGAATGTGACGACTGCGTCGTCTCGGTCCTGCTCGGCCCTCCCGAGCTGACGCGAGCGGAGCTGGCCGCCATCGATTTGCTCGCGGATCGTGGCTTGGTGGTGCCCTTGCGGGGGCATGACTCCGCGGCCGGCTGACCTCCCCCATGGTGCAGTCGCTCGGGGGGACCGCAGCGCATCGCATGTGATTCTGGTCCCGCGTTTGGCACACTGTTAACATGCCTGCCGTGGAATTGGTCGACGAGACGTTGATCCTGACCAGTGTGAGGCGTTTGGCTTTTGTGGTGGCAGATTCCCGGCGCTGGGACGACTGGTGGCCCGGAATGGAGGTCACTGTATTCCTCGATGAGATGCCGGACTCACTGCATTGGAGTGTGGCAGGGGATGTCGTCGGCTCGGTACGCATACGCATCCAGGAGGTTGACGGCGGCGTGGTGCTGCACTACCTGCTCCGGCTCGACCCGTCGCAGCCGCCCTCACGGACCGATCCCCGGGTGGACCGGGACTCCCCTCGGAGCAGACGTGTCGTGGATCAGCTCCGCCGCATCCAGGCCGTTCGCTGGAAGCGCGTGGTCTGGTCCCTGAAGGACGAACTGGAGCGCGACGACCCGGCGGAGCTGCGCTGAGATGGCGCCGGAACGCTGTCCACAATGCGGCGCCTCGCTGCCGCAGTCGGCGGACTGGTGCCCCCGTTGCTTCACCAGACTCGAACCCGAGCCCCCACAGATCCCCCCGTCGGCCGCATCGCATCCGGATCCGCCCATTCCCGCATCCCTGAGTCCGGCGGTCCCACCACCGACGCCCGGGGAACTGCTGGGATCGACAACCCCACGCGGGACCGGGCTCGAGGACGATATCAACCCCGACATCTGGGCCGAGAGGCTGGCCGCATCCGAGGGGGCCAGGCCGGGCAGAGCGGCAGATGCGCTCATGGGCAGCCGAGGGATGCGGATCGGGGTCATGATCGCAGGCTCACTTGCGGTCATTCTTCTGCTGGGGATCCTGCTGCTGGTGGTATCCCTGTTCGTCGAGTGATCAAGGGAGCGCACCTTGCAGATCAATGTCGTCAGTGATGTCCACTATCAACTCGAGGGTCTGGCTGCGGCCGCCGACGGCGCCGACCTCTTCATCTGCCTCGGTGACCTCGTGCTCTTTCTCGACTACGACGACCCCGACAATGGCATCTTCTCCGATCTGTTCGGGCCGGCCAACACCGAACGCTACATACGGCTGCGCTCGGCCAAGCGGTTCGAAGAGGCCCGTGCGTTCGGCCGGGAGCTCTGGGAGTCGATCGGAGCCGATCCGTGGCAGGAGATCAGTCAGCGAGTCGGTGAGCAGTATGAGCAACTGTTCTCAGCCATGCCGGATGGCCTGCTGACCTTCGGCAATGTCGATGTTCCGGCGATGTGGCCGGGGCACGCCGGTGACGGACACCGCATCGTCGACGGGGAATCGATCGTCATCGACGACATCAGGCTGGGCTTCGTGGGTGGTGGTCTGCGTACACCGATGCGGACCCCCTTCGAGATCTCCGACGAGGACTTCCAGGCGAAGGTGGACCGGCTCGGTCCCGTGGATGTCCTCTGTTCGCACATCCCTCCCGCCGTCGGTGAGATCTGTTATGACGTGGAGGCGCGTCGGCTCGAACGTGGCAGCGTCGCCCTTCGCAGGTACATCGAGGAGTTCCAGCCCAGATACGCACTGCACGGGCATGTCCACAACCCACTGGTCCCGGCGGTGACGATCGGGCGGACGCAGGTGCTGAATGTCGGGCATTTCCGTCGACGCATGCGCCCCTTTGAACTATTCCTCTGATCGTGGTTCTCGATGCCCGTTGGGATCGCGATACGCTACTTGCCAATGCAGCAGGAAACCGAAGCGGAGCTCATCATCCGCGCGAAAGTCGATGACATCATGGACGTCATCGCGGATCTGCCCAGCTATCCGCTGTGGTGCCCGGGTGTGAGTCGCGCCGATGTGCTGCAGACCTTCGACAACGGACGCCCCAAGGAAGTCCTC
>JAGQTY010000002.1:111616-140153 GCA_020438795.1 Actinomycetota bacterium | reverse complement strand
ACACCGGGTCGAGGAGCTGTCCGCATGACCGTACCGGGGCCGGCCAACCGGTCGGACTCGGCGCGCATCCTGCTGTTCACGGGCAAGGGTGGCGTCGGCAAGACCACGCTGGCCGCTGCGAGTGCGGTGGCCACGGCAGAGGCAGGGCACCGGACCCTCGTCATGTCCACCGATCCCGCGCACTCGTTGGCCGATGTTCTCGGGATCGAGGTCCCGGCGGGGGTCCCTGCCACGGTGACCGAACGGCTGAGCCTGCAGCACATCGACTCCAGGATGCTGCTGGAGCGTTCCTGGAGTTCGGTGCAGCGATATCTGACAGATGTGATGCGATCAGCCGGCGTGGACACCCTGGAGGCCGAGGAACTCACGGTCCTGCCGGGTGCCGAGGAAGTACTCGCCCTGCTGGAGGTGCGCGATCAGGTACGGTCCGGTCGCTACGATGTCGTGATCCTGGACTGTGCTCCGACGGCAGAGACTCTGCGACTGCTCGCACTTCCCGAAGCACTCGATTGGTACATGCGCCGCATCTGGCCCGTGGAACGCAAGGTGGTCACCGCGTTGCGGCGCCCCCTCGGCCGGGCCGCCGGTGTCCCCATGCCGGAGGCCCACGTTCTTGACGCGGTCGAGCGGCTGCACAATGACCTCAGCGACGTGCGCGAGCTGCTCATCTCCGATTCGGCCTCCGTGCGGCTCGTGCTCACTCCGGACACGGTCGTCCTGGCAGAGGCCAGGCGAACGCTGACGTCGCTGTCCCTGTACGGCTATCGAGTTGACGGGATCATCGCCAACCGGGTGTTCGCCGCAGAGGGAGGCGACCCATGGCGGGAGGGCTGGGCCAAGGCTCAGGCGGTGCGCCTGGAGCAGGCCCGGGCCGACATGGCGCCCCTGCCGGTGCTCACCTCCGGCTACGGAGCCGATGAGCCAATTGGACTCGCAGACCTGCTGGCTCTCGCGCAGGCCGTGTACCCGCAGGGTGATCCGCTGGGTCTGCCCGTGGCTGCGCCGCCGCTGTCGCTCGAACAGGAGGAGGACGAGGTCGCGCTCCTGCTCAGCCTTCCGCTGGCGGTCAAGGGGCAGGTCGACCTCGCTGAGCGGTCGGGAGAGCTTGTGGTCACCTCCGGTGCCTATCGTCGGGTGATCGCCCTGCCCACGTTGCTTCAGCGCTACCGTATCGTGGGAGCGAAGTTCAGCAGGGGAGTGCTGAGGGTCAGGTTCGCGGCGTGATCGAGGAGGGCCCATGAGCGAGCAACCGCCGTGGTGGCATGAACAGAACCAGTCCGGCGGCGACGACGCCATCGGCAATGCTGCACAGGAGGCGGCCAGGCTCTTCGGCGCCATCCGGGACAGGGTCATGAACGACCCCAGCACAATGCGAGCGGGCATGGCGATGCTGGACGGGCTGAGCCAGTTGCGCGGCGGCGGGTCCGGGGCAGCTCCCGGTGATGCGCCGGAGTGCGCCTACTGTCCCGTCTGTCAGGCCATCGCAGCAGCGCAGCGGATCAACCCCGAGTCCATGGAGCGGCTCACGGGCGCCGCGATCGAGTTCGCCGAGGTCGTGCGAGCGACGATCACCGAGGATCCGGATCCGGGCAGTACCGGCCTGCGGACCGTTCACATCGATGACGAAGAGGAGCCGGACACCGAGACCGGCGAATGATCGCAGACGTATGGCCGGCCGGTCCGGTCCGCCTCAGCATTCCTGTGGTGGGCCGGTGAACCCCAGGTGAACAACTGAACGCGAATCCCGCGAGTGTGTCCCGATACGACCGTTTCGGGGAACCGGACGGGTGACGGCACGGCAACGTGTCGGGGCTTCCCCTAGCCTGTCATGCAGGATCGATCTCCTGGGAGGCAAGTCGTGTCGAATTCCGGATACACCGCCGGTGTGGATATCGGGGGTACCAAGATCGCCGTCGGCGTCCTGTCGCCAGAAGGAGAACTGGTGGCGCAGACCCGGAAGAAGACCCCGGTGCGTGACAGTGAGGCTGTGCTGGCCGTTATCACCGATCTGGTCGGCGAACTCGCGGAGGACTGGGACATCGAGGCCGTCGGGATCGGGACCGCGGGCCTGGTCGATGAGGGACGCTCGAGGGTGATCCTCGCTCCCAACCTAGGCTGGGTGGACGAACCGTTGCGGCAGATGGTGGAACGGTCCACCGGCCTGCCGGCGATCGTCGAGAACGACGCCAACGTCGCCGCCTGGGGCGAGTACAAATTCGGCGCCGGCGTGGGTCAGGACGACCTGATCATGATCACGGTGGGCACGGGTATCGGTGGTGGCATCATCCTCGGCGGGCAGTTGCAGCGGGGCGCCAACGGTGTCGCCGCTGAGTTCGGGCACCTGCGCCTGGTGCCGGACGGCCGGTTGTGTGGCTGCGGTCGTCACGGTTGCTGGGAACAATACGCCAGTGGCAATGCTCTCGTGCGGCTGGCTCGCGGCCTGGCCAGCGACAGGCGCGGGGACGCACAGGTCCTCATGTCGTTCGGCGACGGCACACCTGAGGGTGTGCAGGGTCCCCACATCACAGAGGCGGCCAGACGCGGAGATCCTGTCGCCATGGAGGCGTTCGAGGTCCTCGGTGGCTGGCTGGCCCGTGGCATGGTCGAGGTGGCCACACTGCTGGACCCGGCCGGGTTCGTGATCGGCGGCGGCGTGGTCGATGCCGGTGATCTGTTGCTCGTCCCCGCCCGCCGGGAGTACGCCTCTCAGCTCGTGGCGCGCTCAGAGCGCAGGGCGACCGACATCAGCCCAGCCAAGCTCGGCAACCTCGCCGGGATGTACGGCGCCGCGGAACTGGCGCGCGATCACGGTCCAGCGCCCGAGACGGTGCCGCCCGCCTCCACGCGCACACCCAAGGCGAAGTCCGGGAAGAAGTCCTCCGGAGCCAAACGCGCCAAGAAGAGCACCGGCTCCCGGTAGCTGACCTCAGGTCTGGTCGGGCAGGATCTTGCGAAGGATCGCTTCGCAGTCGGCCTGCTCCATGTATCTCGGGACCGGGTAGTTGCCGTCGGCCTCTTTGAGCGCACGCTCTGCGATCTCGGGGATGTCCTCCTCGCGCAACGGCGCGGCAGTCTTCGGAATGTCCAGCGCTGCGTTGAGCTCGAGCAGCTTGGCGATGAAGGCGTCCGCGAGCTGGTCCTCCGACTCGTCCTCGGATCCTGCACCCAGTGCACGGGCGAGGCTGGCGAGGTCAGCCTTCGCCTTCGGCTTGTAGAAGTCCATGACGTGCGGCATGAGGATCGCGTTGGCCTCGCCGTGCACCATGTGATACATGCCACCGAGCTGGTGAGCGATGGCGTGGACGTAGCCGACCCCGGCGCGGGTGAAGGCCAGTCCGGCCTCGAACGAGGCCATCGCGAGCTCCTCGCGCACCTTGCGGTCCTGGCCGTCCTCGTAGGCCTTGGGCAGATTCTCAGCGATGGTCGCCGCGGCACGCAGTGACAGATCGGCAGACTCTTCGGTCTTGATGGGGGACACATAGGACTCAACGGCATGTGTCAGAGCATCGAGTCCGCTGGCGGCCGTGATGGCCGGTGGGAGGGTCAGTGTCAGGTCCGGGTCCAGCGCCACGAGACTCGGGACGATCTTGAGCGAGACGATGCTGTATTTGGCGTTCTTCTCGGGATCGGTCACCACTGAGGCAACGGTGACCTCAGAGCCGGTCCCCGCGGTGGTGGGGACCGCAGAGAACGGCACCACCTGTTTGCGCACCTTCATGAATCCGACGAGTTCGGAGGGAGTCTTGTCGTTGGAGTAGCAGGCCACGATCGCTTTGGCCGCGTCGATCGCCGAGCCACCACCCACGGCGATGACGGCGTCGCAGTTGTTGTCCTTGTACTGCTGCACCCCGTCGAGAATGATCTGATAGCCGGGATCAGGTTCTACCTTGTCGTAGACCACGGCCTCCACCCCGCGATCCGACAGTGCGCCGAGCAGGGCATCCAGAGTGCCTCGCTTCTGCAGTCCGGCCGTTGTCACGATCATGGCCCGGGTTGTGCCCCGGTCGGCAACGCGTTCTCCCAGGCGCGCCGAGGCTCCCGAACCGGTGAGGGTCTCGGGTCGAGGCGGGGACTTGATCATGGCCGCCGCCTGCAGTGCCCTGATCCTGGCCTGATCAACCAGGTGACCGCTCGCTGCGATGTCGACGACATTGTCGAGGTGGTTCTTGGCATCGTCGAGGAACGACTGTGCCTCTGAGGACAGGTTGCGGCCTAGGTCCTGGAAGTGGCTGAACAACGAATACTCCCACGTTCGGGCTACCGGTTGCGGTGGCGTCTTGTCGGGTCTTCACCCATTCCTACCAGTCTGCCAGGCTACGCGTGGTGTTGTTGCCACGGGGCGATGCCCCAGTCCGTGCAAGGGCCCTCGTCCTACGACGGTGGCCTTGATAGAGTCTGTGCCACGGGGCCTTGCCTGCCGGGCCGGGTCCGCCGAGTCTCCCTTGGGGGTTTGCGACATGCCGTTCTTCGACTCCGACGCCTACGAGAAGCTTGTCGAGAAGGTCAACCGGAGGGCCCGGGACACCCTGGCCGACAGTGCCTCCCGGATCGGTGAACTCGCCTTTGAGCTCCGCCAGACCGAGGGCCGGGATGTGCCCGATATCCCCACGGCCACCCGTGGCACGGAAAAGCAGCCGAACATCCTTTTCATCTGCACCGACCAGGAGCGGTTCGACATCCCTGACGTCGTTCCCATGCCCGGTCACGAGTGGATGCGCGAGCGTGGCCTGAACTACACCGAGTTCAATGTGAACACCACGCCCTGCTCGCCGTCACGCTCCTCGATGTACTTCGGCCAGCACACGCAGCACACCAAGATGACGACCAACCTCGGCGCCTACCCCATGCCGGAGATTCCCGACGACATGCCGAGCGTCGGACACTATCTGCGGGCCAACGGCTACTACACCGCCTACAAGGGCAAGTGGCACCTGTCTGAGATGGGTGGCAATTTCGAGCTGACGTACGGCGTCTACCCGAACACGCGCAACGAGATGGAGCCGTTCGGATTCTCCGACTGGAACATCGACGGCGACCCGCACGGCTCCACCTGGACCGGCTACGAGAAGGATGCTTCCATCGCCAGCAACTCGGTGGACTGGCTGCACCGGCAGGGGAAGTCGCTGGCCGCTGAGGGCACGCCGTGGATGCTGGCGGTGAACTTCGTCAACCCGCACGACATCATGTACTACCAGTACGGGCCCGGCCAGGTCGACACGCGCAAGCACGAGGATTTCCTGGCTCCGCTGGCCCGGCCGCCGATCGATGACTTCTACTCCAAGGACTGGGGCGTGCCCGTGCCGCAGTCGCACTGGGACCAGGACACCGATCACGAACTGTGGTCCCATTCCTCATACCGTGAGTTCTGCAACATGGCCTACGGGCGCATCCCAAATGAGGAGGAGGCCTGGTACGAGTACCAGAACTACTACTTCAACTGCATCCGTGACGCCGACCGTCATCTCGTGACCGTCCTCAAAGGTCTCGAGGACAGCGGCATGCTGGACAACACCATCATCATCTTCACCGCAGATCACGGCGAGATGGCCGGCACGCACGCCCTTCGGCAGAAGGGTCCCTTCATGTACAAGGAGAACATGCGGGTGCCGTTCATCGTGGTGCACCCGGACAACAAGCAGGCCTCGGACACCGCCGCACTGGGTTCCACAATCGACATCGTGCCGACACTGCTGGGAATGGCCGGGGTCTCAAGCGCCAGGCGGCAGGAACTGTATCCTGAACTCGTTGGGCTCGACCTCAGCGACTCGGCGGTGAACAAGGACGGCCGGACCCTGCGCGACGAAGTCGGCATCCTGCTGAATTACAACTCCACCATGTACATCGACCCGAGCTACATCGAGAAGATCATCGAGCATCAGCCCGCCACATCCAGGCAGTATGTGATGTTGCTCGACATGGCGATCCGTGCAGGAGCCGTGAAGCCGAGCCTGGACAACCCCGGTCTGTTCCGCGGCATCAATGACGGTCGCTACAAGTTCGCCCGCTACTTCGCAGCTTCCGAGCATCACACACCCACGGACTGGGAGACGCTCACGGCGCACAACCAGCTCGAGATGTACGACCTCGAGAACGACCCCGATGAGATGAACAACCTGGCCGCCACTGCACGGGATGAGAACAAAGAACTCATCATGGACCTGAACGCGCGCACCAACGCGTTGATGCAGGCGGAGGTCGGCGAGGACCTCGGTGGCGAGATCGGGCTGCCGGAACGGCTGACGACGCTGTAGGGAATGGGCGTTTCCGGTCGGTGGCCGCATCTGGCACCGACCGGTGATCCCCGGCGCCGAACGGTCTCAGAGGCCCTCGGGATCGAAGACCATGAAGAACCCGCCGCTGTTGTTCGCGATCAGGAGTACGTCGCTGAGGTTCGGATTCTTCTTGTCGAAGTACAGCATCCCGTTGAGCCAGACCGCCTCGCCCGGCACCTCAGAGATATTGGGGGTCGGGCGCCCGGGACTCTCAGGAGTGCCCCAGGTCGGGTCCTTGACGGACAGCAGCAGATCCGGCTGGGTCGTGTCCGCCCGCGCCACGTCGATGCCGCCCGCCCACAGTTGAGCGCCGTCAGGTGAGACGGCGACACCCGCGGTTCGCAGATACCCGTCGAGCTGGATGGCCTCGACCGTGTCCGGCTTGGCGCCGCCAGGAGTGATCCGCAGGATGGTGGTGCCGATGTCCTTGGCGCCCTGATAGGCCGCATACACGTGTCCTGCGTCGTCCTCGGTCAGGGCGTAGATCGAGGCGTTCTGACCACCACTGCCCCAGGAGGTCGTGCAGTGGACGCTTTCTGCAGTGTTGTTCTGCTCGTCCTGCTTGTACACACAACCCGACTGCAGCGACCCGTAGTAGAGATACCCGTTGTCCGCTCGCACCACACCGCCGCCGTCGCCGATGCTGACCTTGGTCGGCGCGTCGGTCGGGAAGTTGTGCTCGGTGTAGTTGATGGCGCCGCCCGCTGAATTCAGAGGCTTCCAGGAGCCTGCCGGTCCCCAGGTGTAATAGCCGTTCCCCGCGGCTGCGGTATTGCCGGCCAGATGTTGGCCCTCATCGGCACCGTAGTCATAGGACCAGACCGAGTTACCACCGGTGGCGTTCACGTTGGTGGCCTTCCGGGTGATCAGGATGTCGTCCTTGCCCTGACCCTTCTTGTCGGAGAACGCGATGCCCTCCATCTTGACCTTGTCCGGCAGCGGCGGTTTCCAGCTGCCGCTGGGCTTGACCCCAGCAGACCCTGTTGCAGACTTGGGCAGGTCCTTGAGCCGCCAGGTGTAGATACTGCCGCCGAGGCCCGACTGGGCGAAGTACACATCTGTCTTCAGGGTGTCGACACTCAGCAGTCCCGTCGGAACGCCGTCGTAGCTGATCTGCAGCGTGTTCGCAGTTGTGGGGACTGATGCAGCAACCGGTCCGGCGGTGTCGCCCGAGGCATCATGGCCGGATCCGGATGAGCATGCGCTGATGGCGACGACCCCCACAAGGACCGGGGCTGCCAGGAGAATGCGTTTCACGAATCGAGCGTAGGGCTCGGGGTCGGTCCTGGGACCCGCAGACCTCGGATGGAGCAGTCACGTCGGTCTGGCGGCCGGCTCGTTCAGACGACTGCCCCGTTGTCGTCGTCGCGCCGAGACCCTTCGCCGTGTCTCCAGATCAGCGTGCCGAAGCCGCCGAAGAACAGGACCACGGCCAGGGTCACCATCTCACCACCCCAGCTGAGCAGCACCGTGATGAGGAACAGCACCGGGCCTGCGATGACAGCCAGCCAGGCCAGCAGGTTGACCAGATCTCTGGGCATCTCGATGGGTGGTGGCTCCGGGCGATCGAAGTCCTCGTCGTCGAGGAGGTCGTCATCCTCGAGCATGCTCTCCTGCGATCCCCGCCAGACCGGCAGTGGCATGACAGGGCCGGAATCAGGGCCGGGATCGTCGCTACGCACCAGGCGATCACTGAGATGTCCTGATCCGGGCCGCTGCTCGAACAGTTGCGGGAGCACGAGCTCGAGCACCGATCGTGCCTGATCAGCTTCCTCCTGGGTCACGACGACGCCGAGCTTGTCGGTCTGGTCCTGCGGCGGCAGCGGGTTTCCGTCGGAATCGCGGCGCTGAACATGGGCGAGCTGCCCGGTCACGCCCCCGTCTCGCAGCAACTGGAGGACGTGGTCGGACAGAGACTCATCAACCAGGCAGAGCAGGACCGGATCGTTCAAGTCAGACCGTCAGCCTCTTGATGAATGCCAGGCTCTGGTCAAAGATCACGCCGGCGTCGTTGTCGAGCGTCGCAACGTGGTAACTGTCCGAGAGGATTGTCTGCTCGCGGTCCACGCTGTTCACATGCTCGAGCAGCCACTCCGAGTTCTCGGTCTCGACGACATGATCGTCCGTGCTGGTGAAGATCAGAATGGGCTGGCGCACCCTGCCGATGTCGCGCTTGGTGATCTGCCACAGTTGCTGGAGCGAGTACGCGGCCTGCAGCGGGATCTTGGTGTAGGCACCCTCATCCTGACCGGGCTTCTTGATGTCGTTGGAGATGCCGGGGAACGCGGGCACGATGTGCCGGATGAACGGCAGCAGGAACCGGTCCGGACGTGTGGTGAAGAAGGCCGGATTGACCAGGGCCAGGCCGGCGACCTCGTCGCCCCGCTGCTCGGCCAGCCGCGTTGCCAGCGTGCCACCCATGGACATGCCGAAGACGAAGACGGTGTCGCACTTCTCCCGCAGTTCGTCGAACGCATGGGCAACCTCGGCGTACCAGTCGGTCCACCTCGTGCGGTTCATGTCCTGCCACTTGGTCCCGTGTCCGGGCAGCCGGGGCACGCTGGTCGTGTAGCCGGCCTCGTTGAGAGCCTCGGCCCAGCCCTTCATCGACTTGGGGGATCCGGTGAATCCGTGGACGAGCAGGACACCGATCGGACCGCCGTCGTGCTTGACGGGGTCGGCTCCTTCGATCAAGGGCATGTTTCCTCCATCTGTCGGGAGAGGCAGTCGGCATGGACGCCGGGCACTGCTGTTGTTCCATGGTGACACGAGAGACCGGTGTTGGTCCAAGACGATGTGACCAACCGGACCCATGGCCCGCGGACCGCCGGGACCCGACCCCAGCCGGAGCAGGGTGAATCCTTTCGTGTGACTGGGCCGTCATCGTCGCCAGCAGACCTCATAGGATCGACCGGCCGGACCCGTGCCGACGGGACACGGTCAGTGACATGACGTTCGAGGATCGGAGTGAGATGCGCAAGCTCATCGTGGTCGGGGCAGCTGCGGCCCTCACCCTTGCGGCCTGTTCACAGGGTGAGAACGGCGAGGCCCGGAACAACGACGCCACCGATCAGGCACCGTCCGGCAGTGTCATCGACACAGTCGCGACCGTCAGCCCCGACATCGCCAATGATGCCAGGGCCCTCGAGCCCTACGGCGAGGGCCAGTGGCTCATCGGCCAGTACGCCGAGCGCGGCGGGTACAACAAGGGTGCCGTATACGTGATGGACGCCGCTGGGGTGACCAAGCAGCTCACAACGGGCTACAGCCCGGGCAGCTTCGCCGTGTCCGGCCAGGACATCTACGTGACCGTGCCCAACCAGCAGACTGTCAACAGGATGGACATCGAAACCGGAGCGTTGACTCAGGTCCTGCCCGCTCCGGCCGGGGACTCGGCCAGCGGTGGGAAGCTGAAGGCAGGTTCCGGGTGTCCGGACTCCGTGAGTGCGGCCGACGTCCGGTTCAACTGGCCCTGGGGTCTGGCGATCGACGACGATATCCTCTACATCGCGGACGTCAACAACAACTGCGTGCGCCGGGTGGACCTGTCGGCCGAGGAGCCGGTGGTGGAGCGGGTCGCGGGTTTGGCCTCGGGCGCCGGTGGTTTCAATGGCGAGGGTCAGGCACCCAACCAGACCCAGCTCCATGCTCCCGGGGGTCTGGACGTGGACCGGCAGGGGGATCTCTTCATCGCCGACACACTCAACCAGGTGGTCTGGGAGCTCGACGTCAAGGCGAAGAGGTCCGGCATCGACATCGTGGCGGGCGTCCCCAAGCAGGCCGGGTACAACGGTGACGATCGACCCGCCACCCAGGCGCAGCTCAACTACCCATGGGGAGTGGACATCGATCGGGCCAACGTGTTGTTCATCGCCGACCAGCGCAACAACCGGGTCAGAGTCGTCAACAACAAGACCATCTTGACCCTGGCAGGCAACGGCACGCAGGGGAACACCGGAGACGGTGGCCCGGCGATCGATGCGGAACTCGCCGGCCCCTGGGATGTGGCCAACGACGACTACCAGAACCCCCGTTTCCCGGGTGCCCTGTACGTC
Organism: Actinomycetota bacterium; assembly: GCA_020438795.1. GTDB lineage: Bacteria > Actinomycetota > Actinomycetes > S36-B12 > JAGQTY01. The sequence continues at coordinate 129,826 of JAGQTY010000002.1, read as the reverse complement.
TCCGATTCTGCGAATCATTCTGTGCGAGTGGTCACCGACCGGGACGCGATCGCCGGTGGCTGACGGCAGGTACTGGCTCACCGACCTCATGCTGTCCCGGTGGGCGACACGGTAGGCTGTTCTAGTCCGGATCGGCGGTGGCGTCGAACCTGTGAGGAAGGGGCGGGAAGTGCTCTTCTACTTCTTCAAGTACTTCCTGCTCGGACCGTGGCTCCGAGTCCTGTTCCGGCCGTGGCTCGAGGGCGCGGAGAACATCCCCAAGGACGGCCCGGCGATCCTGGTGAGCAATCACCTTTCCTTCTCCGACAGCATCTTCCTGCCACTGGTACTGGACCGCCGTCCGACGTTCCTGGCCAAGAGTGACTACTTCACCGGGACCGGGATCAAGGGCATGCTCTCCCGGCTCTTCTTCGGTGGCACAGGACAGGTCCCGATCGACCGCTCAGGTGGCAAGGCGTCTGAAGCAGCACTGCAGACGGGGCTGCGGATCCTGAAGCAGGGCCATCTGCTCGCGCTCTATCCCGAGGGGACACGTTCCCCTGATGGTGCCCTGTACCGGGGTCGGACAGGCGCGGCGCGAATGGCGCTGGAGGCCCAGGTTCCTGTGATCCCGGTGGCCATGATCGCCACGTTCGAGACCCAGCCGACGGGCAGGTTGCGTCCTGACCTGCGCCGTCCCGGCGTCCGCGTCGGTCGCCCGATCGACTTCTCCCGCTACTACGGCATGAGTGAGGACCGGTTCGTGCTGCGGTCCGTGACTGACGAGATGATGTACGAGATGACGGAGCTGACAGGACAGGGCTACTCGGACATGTACGCGAGTACGGCCAAGGAACGCCAGCGTGAGGCCAAGAAGGCTCGCCAGTCTGCGAATCCGGAGGAGCAGGCCTCCCCCTGAGGGTCTGTGCCTGTGGCTCACGCCGGTTCTGCGACGAGGCGGTTCACGCCTGATTCACGTACGCTGGAGTTGTGAACCGCACGACGCTGCACGCCCCAACGGCCGGCAATGCCATCGAATGGCCTGATCTGCCCGTGGCACAGCAGATTCCCTGGCCGCAGGCCGATGAACTCGCCGAGGTCACCGAAGTGCTCGCTGGGCTGCCCGCCCTTGCCAAGCCGTCCGAGAGCGATCGCCTCACGCAGCGCCTGGCAGCCGCCCAGCGGGGCGAGGCCTTCGTCCTGACGGCTGGTGACTGCGCCGAGACGTTCGAAGCCAACACCGCCGACAGCGTTCGGGCCAGATTGCGGACGCTGCTGCAGATGGCGGTCATCCTGACCTACGGTGCTTCGCTGCCAGTGGTCAAGATCGGGCGGATGGCGGGGCAGTACTTCAAGCCGCGCAGCAAGCCACTGGAGGTCAAGGAGGGACTCGAGCTGACCTCCTACTTCGGCGACGCGGTCAACTCCCTGCCGTTCGAGGCGGCCGCCCGTCGGCCCGACCCTCAGCGCCTGCTCGATGTCTATCGGGCCAGCAGCGCGACCCTCAACCTGATCCGGTCGTTCAGCCAGGACGGCAGCGCCGATCTGCGCCAGATCCACACATGGAACCAGGACTTCGTCAGGCAGTCCCCGGCGGGGCAGCGCTACGAGGAGATGGCCATCGGCATCGACCGGGCACTGGCCTTCATGCACGCGTGCGGCGCCGATCCCCAGGAGTTCCGTTCTGTCGAGATCTTCGTCGGTCACGAGGCGCTCTCCCTGGACTATGAACGAGCGATGATCCGTCCCGACCAGGACGGGGCACTGTACGGCTCGTCCGGGCATTTCCTGTGGGTGGGGGAACGGACCCGGCAGCTCGACGGGGCCCATGTCGATCTGGCCCGCCGGTTGCTGAACCCGATCGGGGTGAAGATCGGGCCCGGTGCCGACCCCGACGAAGTGGCCGAACTCGTGGAGGCCCTCGACCCCAATCAGATCCCGGGCCGGCTGACGCTGATCAGCCGGATGGGTGCGGATTCCGTGGACAAGGCATTGCCGCCGATTGTGGAGCGAGTGACCCAGCAGCGCCGTCCTGTGGTGTGGGTCTGCGACCCGATGCACGGAAACACCAGAACAGCCGCGAGCGGGCACAAGACTCGCTCGTTCGACGACGTCATCCGCGAGGTCAAGGGATTCTTCAGCGTGCACAGGAGTCTCGGCACTCACCCCGGTGGCATCCACATCGAACTCACCGGGGACGATGTGACCGAGTGTGTCGGTGGGACACAGGGGGTCGAGGAGACCAACCTCGGCCAGCGCTATGAGACTGCCTGCGATCCCAGACTCAACCGGGAGCAGTCACTGGAACTTGCGTTTCTGGTGTCCCGGATGTTGACTGAATGAGGGGTCGCCGCTGCGCTGCCCTCGAGGCGCTGGTGGGACTTGATCGCTGCGCCGGCGGTTGTAAAGGGAGGGTTGCCGTGACTGAACAGGTACGTGCGCGGGAGTTCCACACCGGACTGGGCAAGCCGTTGTCGGTGGCCGTGGCATGCGATGAGCAGGTCGTGGTAGCAGCCGGATTCCTTCCCCTCGACGAACTGGTCGCCCGCGCGGGCTATGAGATCGTTGATGACGACCTGGGCGCGATCGGCGCTCACGTACAGGCCTGGCTCGAAGGTGAGATTCTGGCGCTCGAGGATGTTCCCGTCCGTCAGCGAGGCACGGTGTTCCAGGAGGCCGTCTGGGCCGCCCTGCGCGACATCCCGGTCGGCGGAACACTCACTTATGGCGAGGTCGCCCAATCCATCGGGTATCCAGGTGCGGCAAGGGCCGTCGGCACAGCTTGTGGCGCGAACCGGATCGCTCCGTTCGTGCCCTGTCACAGGGTCGTCCCGGCGCAGGGGGGTGTGGTCGGCCACTACGGCTATGGCAGCGACGTCAAGGCGGCGCTGATCGCGACGGAGCGATCGGCCTGACTCTGCGGTCCCGGTCAGGCGTGGCCGAGCGAGGCCTGCTCCGCACGCGGGTCTGACCCGGTGCCACCCTCGGCCTCAGCCGGAACGCGCAGCATCGCCTCGCGGACCCGGCGGACCGACACGCTGAGGTGATCGAGATCGTCGGAGGTCAGCGCCTGCGGGCCGTCACACAGCGCTGAGGCAGGATCCGGGTGGACATCGATGATGAGCCCATCAGCACCGGCTGCGATTGCTGCAGTCGACAGCGGTTCCACGAGCTGGCGGTGGCCTCCCGAGTGACTCGGATCCACGATGATGGGCAGATGCGAGAGCCCCTGGGCCACGGGGATCGCAGACACGTCCAGTGTGTTTCGGGTCGCGGTCTCGAAAGTTCTGATGCCTCGCTCGCACAGGACCACTTCAAGATTGCCGCGCTGCGCGATGTATTCGGCGGCCATGATCCACTCTTCGATCGTGGCACTCATGCCACGCTTGAGCATCACCGGCTTGCCCGCATGACCCACCTCCTGCAGCAGGGAGAAGTTCGCCATGTTCCGGGTCCCGACCTGCAGCATGTCGGCGTGTTCCACGACGTCCTCGACGTCTGCAGGTCGTACCACTTCCGTCACCACGGGCAGTCCGGTCCTCTCGCTCACATCCGCAAGGATCTCGAGTCCCGAGCGCCCGAGTCCCTGGAACGCGTACGGAGAGGTGCGTGGCTTGTATGCGCCACCGCGCAACATCGTGGCGCCGAGTCGTTGCGCCATCTCGGCGGCCTCGAGGGTCTGCTGATGGGTCTCGACCGCGCACGGCCCGGCGATCATGGTGAATGTCCGCGGTCCGATCGGGACACGACGCCCCGGTTTGCCCACCCACACCGTCGACCGGTTCGGATGGTGCTCCCTGGCCACGAGCTTGAACGGGGTCGAGACCCGCACGGAATGGTCGACGCCGGACATGCCCGGGATATTCAGATCCTCGAACTGCTCCGCATCGCCGATGAGGCCGACGATGGTTCGGCTCTCGCCGTGTGACACGAAAGCCTCACCGCCGATCTGCTGTACGCGGGTCACCACGGCTGCGGTGTCGGCGTCGGTGGCTGTCGGTGCCATCACGATGACCATTGGTGCTCCAGTCGATGCTTGGTTGTCGATTCATTGTCGCCGATGCGGGCCGATCGTCACGGATGAGGGCTCGGATCGTAGTCCACTTTCCTGCTCGGGCTGAGTTCCACCAGGTACATGGCGACCAGGATGAGTGCGCCACCCAGCACCGTGCGCCACGTGATCTCGTCCCCGGCCAGCAGTACGCCGAAGACCCCGGCGAAGACCGGCTCCATGGTGAGCACGACGGCGGCGCGGGTCGAGGTCATGTGTGCCTGCGCCCAGGACTGCGCCAGATAGGCCGCAGCTGTGGCGATCAGGGCCAGGAAGGCCGTCGCGAGCCAGGCCGAGGGACTGGGGGGAGGAGTGGGTCCGTCCTCGAACAAGGAGAAGATCAGGCTCACCAGTGCCACTACCAGAAGCTGGACGATGGTCAGGGGGTAAGCCTTGCGCGTGGATGTCCATTCACTCAGGAAGACCAGGTGCGCCGCGAAGCCGACGGCACACAGCAGTACGAGGGCCTCTCCGAACCCGATACTGAAACCCTGCAATGAGATCAGGGCCAGTCCCACCGCGGCCAGGATCACCGCCGACCAGGCCGCCAGGGAGATCCGGCGTCGGTAGATGATGGCAGCCAGTATCGGGGTGAACACGACGAACATCCCGGTGATGAAGCCGGCCACGGTCGCCGACGTGTAGCGCAGACCGACGGTCTGGGCGCCGTACCCCAGGGACAGGAACAGGCCGAGGTAGAGCGCGTGACGCCAGTCGGCGGCCGACAGCAGGCGCAGACACGTCGGCCGGAGCAGCAGTAGTGCGAGACCGGCAAGGCCGAAGCGCCAGAAAAGGAAGGCGAAGACGGCGATCTCGTCCGTGACGTCCTGGACGAGTACGAAGGTCGCCCCCCAGACCGCGGTGACGGCCAGCAGCAGCAGCGTCGGCACGACTCTGGCCGGACCTGCGCCGGCGCCCTCTTCCACACCGCGATCCTGCCAGATGCGATCACCCCGGCGCCTGCTGGCGGAACCGTGCCACTGCGAGCGGGAACGCCCACCGGCTACTCAGATCAGAAAATGCTGAGCGTGATGGTGCTGCCCTTCGACAGCATCGTGCCCGGCGTGGGGTCCTGCGAGTAGACACGGTCAAGCGGTGTCACGATGCCCTCGTCGACCTTGACCTTGAACCCGAGCGACTGGAGCTTGCTCACGGCCTCTCCGCGCTGCATGTCCACGACATTCGGGACTTCTACCGGCGGCGGGCCCTTGGACAGCGTGAGATCGATAGTGTCGGTGCGGTGCACACGGGTCCCCGAACTGGGCGACGTGGCCACGACGCCGCCCTCGGCGACGTTCTCCGAGAACTCCTCACCCACCGCGTTGGCCTTGAGCCCGTTCTCCTTGAGTACCTGTTTGGCGGCGGACTGACTCATGCCAACCACATCGGGGACATCCACCGGAGCAGGACCCTTGGAGATGAGCAGAGTGATCTCGGCATCCCGCCTGACTTCGCTGCCCTTTCCGGGCTTGGTACCGACGACCAGCCCCTCCTCGACGCGATCGCTGTAGCTGTCCTTCTCTCCAGCAACGATCAGGTTGGTGCCTTCGAGTGCGGCTCGGGCCTCTGCGGTGGTGTCGCCCTTCACATTCGGCACGGAATATCGTTCCGGCCCCTTCGAGACGACCAGCCCGATCTCCGAGCCGGTGTGCGCTGAGGCGCCGAACTCCGGATCGGTACTGATGATCGTGTCAGCGGGAACGGTCTCGGAATAGTCCCGTTGCAGGACAGCAGCAGAGAAGCCAACGCCTTCGAGCACCTTCACCGCCCGTGACTCGGCCATACCGATGACGTCGGGGATGTCCGTTCGGTTGAAGGGGTTGTACGCCACCAGCCAGCCCAGCAACAGGACTCCCACGATCACCAGGACCGGCAGCACCAGTCGTCGCCGCCTCCTGCCGCCGCTGGCGTCGTCCTCGTCCACGGGCGGATCCTGATCCGTCCCACCGGGTTGGACTGCGACGGCCGGCTCCTGAGGCTCCCCGCCCTCGTCATGCTGGTGCTCGGGTGGTTCCTCCGTCACGACGCGGGGCGGGGGTTCGTTGGTCGGGGCAGGAGGTGCCGGCGTCACCACCGTGTCATGCTGAGCGGCCAGGGGGGCAGCGGGAGGAAGCGTCAGCGCAAGCTCACGGACGCGCTGCAGGAACACCGCCACCGACGGGATGCGGTCCTGCGGGTCGCGGGCGCAGGCGCTGGCGATCAGCGCCTCGAGTGCCGGTGGCGCGGCCGGTGCCACCGAACGCAGCGGCGGGACATCGTGGTTCACGTGGGAGTAGGCGACGCTCCAGGCGGTGTCGCCGGTGTGCGGCAGCTGGCCCGAGATCATCTCGAACAGCAGGATGCCGCCCTGATAGACGTCGGTCCGTTCGTCGCTGTCCCCGGAGCTGACCTGCTCGGGGGACAGGTAGGCGGCGGTCCCGATCAGCATTCCTTTGGTCTGCTGGCTCGGGGCCTGCAGTGCGCGGGCCAGACCGAAGTCAGTGACCTTGATGGGCCCGTTCGGTGGGACCAGCACGTTCTCCGGTTTGATGTCGCGATGCACGAATCCTGCGGCGTGCGCCGCCGCCACCCCTTGCAGGACCGGGTCAACCACTGCGAGCGCCTGCGAGGGACTGAGCGCTCCCCGGGCGGTCAGGATCTGACGCAGAGTCGGGCCGGGTACGAATTCCATGGCGAGATAGACGTGGCCGTTCGAGGTGCCCTGGTCGAAGACTCCGACCGCGTTCGGGTGGAACAGCTTGGCCGCGGCACGGGCCTCGGTCTGGAACCGCTGGACGAAGGCGGGGTCGCCGGCGAACTCGGGCTTCATGACCTTGAGCGCGACGGTGCGATCCAGACGCAGATCGACGGCACGATAAACCGTCGCCATCCCACCGATGGCGATCCGCTGCTCGACGCGGTACCGGCTGTCGAGTACTGTTCCGACGAGCTGGTCCACGATGGTGGTGTCCATTCCTTGCAGTGTACGTTCGGTTCTGAGCGTTCTCTGGCCGCTTGTGCGCCTGCAGCGCGTATCGTGACCGGGAAGTGATACCCAGCTACATCAAGATCACCCACAGTCACTTCTTCGCCCCCAGCATAGGATCCAAGGAGGTCATATCCGCTACCTACTCGTGCTGGTCTTCATCGTCGGGGCCAGTTCCTGGCTCGAACTCCTGCTCCGCACCCGTGTTCTGCGGCGGTGGCGCAGGCTGCTGCTGACGCTGCTGCTCGCGAGTGTGCCGTTCGTGCTCTGGGACGTGCTGGCGGTGCACCTGGGTCACTGGAGCTTCGACCCCGATGCCGTCCTGTCGCTGAGGCTCGGCGGTCTGCCACTGGAGGAGTGGCTCTTCTTCCCGGTCGTGGGTTTCGCCGCCATCCTCACGCTGGAGGCTGTGCGCTCGGTTCGTGGGCGGCCCATGGGGGACGAGGAATCGTGAGCTACACGAGTCTTGCGGTCCTGTCCGTTGTGCTGGTGCTGTTGCTCGACACGATCCTGCTGCGGACCAGGCTCGTACTGAGGCTGGACTTCTGGCTGGCCTACGCCATCATCGTCTTCTTCCAAGCAGTGAGCAACGGGCTGCTGACGGGATCAGAGACAGTCCAGTATGCCGATGAGGCCATCCTGGGCAGCGGGAACAGCAGCGGTCAGCCGCTGCCCTTCATCGGTGAGGGGCGGATCTTCTATGCCCCGATCGAGGACCTGCTGTTCGGTTTCTCTTTCGTGCTGCTGACGCTCAGCATCTGGATCGCCCTCGGCCGCGCAGGCCTGCAACGGCAGCCTCAGGCCGGCCCGCCTCTGTGGCAGTCGGGGTCCGATCCCGGCCCGGACTGACGTTGCGCTGCCCGCGCCTGACGCCAGGCACGGGCCGCGACGGCGAGTCTGGTTCGTCGTGGTACTCGTGCGCGGTGGGTGAACACCTGGTAGTCGATCTCTGCGACCTGATCGGCGATGCCGCTGTAGAGATCCGCCGCCGCCGCGATCGCCGGCTGAACCGCGGGGTGCAACAGCCCAATCGCCTTCCTGGCCCGAGTGGTCAGCGCATGGACCCGGGCGATCTCCTGGTCCATTACGGCTCGGAACCCGTCGGTCACCACACGTGCCTGCACGTCGGTCTCATCGAGCCCGAACCGGGCCAGGTCCTCCAGTGGCAGGTAGATGCGGTCCCGGTCCAGATCCTCACCGACGTCGCGCAGGAAGTTCGCCAGCTGGAAGGCCTCCCCGAGCGCGACTGCGCCCGGTGCCGCCTGTGGAGAGCTGGGCTCCAGGATGGGCAGCATCTGTTCAGCGATGACCATCGCGGAACCGTGCATATAGCCGCGCAGGTCGGCATAGGTCGCGTACCGATGGGTCGTGAGATCTGCGGCCATGGCGTCGAAGAAGTCGCCGAAGAGTGCCGGCTCGATGTCCCATCGGCACACCGTGTCCACCGTCGCAGCGAAGCGGAGGTCACTACGACGGTTCAGGCTGAGGGCGACCATGAAGTCATCCCGGAACCGCGAGATTGCGGCCTTCCGCTGCGGTGCCGGGACCCCACCGTCATCGACGATGTCATCGGCCATCCTTGCCAGACCGTAGAGGGCATGGACGTAGCGCCGCTTGTGCTTGGGGAACAGTGCGGTGGCCAGATAGTAGGTCTTGCCGTGCTTGGCCGTCAGTCTTCGGCAGAGTTCGTAGGACTGCTCCGTGCGGAGGTCTGATGACGAGTGCGCCACCCTGCCAATGGTCGCATGACAACGTCGTGGGCCGTCATCACGGAGGCGTTGCGGGAGCGCCGCGAAGGCGTGGCAGGCAACGAACAAGTCAATTGCGACGTCAGCGTGATGATGTTCGTGATTCCCCCCACGTGCTGGGCACTTTCATCTATGTTGGCCGTAGCAATCAGGTCTGCGGGAGGACGCCGGTGCTGACTGAGGTGGTTGTGACGCAATGGCGTGAGCTGCTGGCCGAGGACGACTCAGCTGTGGTGCGCGTCAGCGATGGCGATGGCGATGAGCGCACTCTGCAGGATCTGGCGGCTGCACACGGCCGGAGACTGCTGATCCTCGATCTGCAGGACAGCGAGAGCGAGCATGACATCCTTGCCGCCGTCGCCGAAGCCTTCGACATGGATCGCGATGCGGATGTCGACTGGGACACCCTCGATGAGGCCCTCTCCGAGTACGAGGTCACCCCTGAGAGTGGGCTCGTGGTGTGCGTCAGCGAGTGGGAGTCGCTGGTCGAGAACAGGGAGGAGACCCTGGCGACCATCGTGGACGTGCTGCGAACGGCCGCGCGCGCGTGGGAGGACGAAGGTGTGCCCTGGCTGGTCCTCGTCAGTGGTGACGGGCCGAGCTTCGGGTTGCCGTGGATCGGATCAGGTTCCCCGCCCTGGCTCAAGGCGCAGGACCCCGGTGACGACGTTGACGACGGGATCGAGATCGAGCTCGAGGACGACGAGGACTGGTGAGCGACGCGCTCAGACCAGGATGATCCGGGAGTCCGCCTCCTGCTGAGCCCTCGGAGTCTCGGGGTGAAGACCGTGTGAGCCCGGGTCCTTGAGGACCAGTTGTCGCTCCCGCGGGCTGGCCAGCAGTATCAATCCGACGACTCCGACAGCGACGATGATCGCCACGAGGTTGGACAACTGGAACAGGGTGTCACTGGTCGAACTGCTCTCGGCGATGCCGTGGACCGCGAACGCCGCCGTCAGCAGAATGGTCCATCGCAGTTGCGTGGCGGTGAGACCTGTGACGGCGAACAGCGGGAGGAACCACAGCAGGTACCACGGCTGGATCACCGGTCCGAGGACCACGACTGCGCCGAAGGCGAGCGCCGCAGCCCTCACTGCGGAGCGGCCCTGCGGTCTCAGACAGAGATACGCCACGATGATCAGCGACAGCAGCAGCCCCAGATTGCGGAAGAACGCGACCGCGCTGTCGTTGTTCTCCGCAAGCCCGAGCCCCTCCAGTATTGCTCCCACGGTCATGCCGAGAGCCGTGGGCGGAGACAGCCAGGTTCGCACGGCGCCCGGTGCGGACAGCGCATCGATCCATCCGAACCCGGTGTGGGTGATCAGGGCGAAGATCTGGAATGAAGCGCCGCCGATCAGGACCACGGCGATCCAGTATTTGACGCGATTCCAGAAATTCGAGACCGAGCCCGCCCAGATCAGTCCGATGAATGGCAGGGCCAGGAACGCGATCGGTTTGACGGAGGCGGCCAGGCCGATGAAGATCGCGCCGTAGGCTGCATGTTTGGACAACGCGATGGCGAATCCCACCAGCATCAGTCCCACCATCAGCGCGTCGTTGTGGGCCCCTGCTACGAAGTGCATCAGGATCAACGGATTCAGCACGGCCAGCCACTGTGCCTTTGCGGGATTGATGCCATGCTGTTCGGCGAGGATGGGAACGCAGATGGCCATCAGGATCAGCCCCAGGACTGCGAGCCCCCGGAACATCAGCGCTGCCAGGAAGGCGTGATCACCGGAGAAGTCCGCGACGCCGCGGCTCAGCAGCAACCAGAACGGGCCGTAAGGCGTGGGGGTCTCCCCCCACATCGGGTCGGCCCCGTACACGAACCAGTCGGGCAGCACATTGACGCCGGTCTCATAGGGGTTGTAACCCTCCAGGAGCAGGCGCCCCTGCCCGAAGTAGCTGTAGACATCCCGGCTGAACAGTGGGGGAGCCAGTAGTAGCGGGACCGACCACATCCCTACCAGCGCAGAGATCCGCCAAGCATTCCAGCGCTGGCCCGACAGCAGGTCATACCCGGTCACCAGCCAGGTCTGGAGCAGGATGGCGACCCCGGCGAAGATCATGAGCCGGCTCAGGATCAGGCCCGGCGAGTTGTCCCGCAGGGTGTCCACGAGGGGCCAGGAATCCACGACGGTGTCCAGGGGCAGCCACCCCACTCCGAGGGCTCCCACCGCGATCAGCGCCGTGCCGATGAGCCCCGGGACCCCGTATCGCCCGAGGAACTCCGGCCAGCTGTCCACGCGAGCAGCGCGGCGGGCCCTGGTCGTGGTCACTCTTGCAGGCTACCGACCCGCGTCCGGCGATGGCCCCATGGCCCGCGAATCACATGTCAGCGGGGACTGAGCAGGCGCTCGGTCGCGAGGCGGCCCGACAGCAGCACCATCGGTATGCCCACCCCCGGAACCGTGCCCGCGCCGGCGAATGCGATGTTCCGGCCAGCGCAGTTGCCGGGCCGGAATGGTCCGCTCTGGAAGAAGGAGTGGGCGGCCGAGAACGGAGTGCCGGCCGGGTATCCCTGCATCAGCCAGCCGCCGGGAGTGGTCAACCGGTGCGCCGTGATGCTGTCCGAGAAGCCGCGATAGCCACGATGCTCGAGCTCGTCCAGCATGATCCCCAGGTAGTCGTCCCTGACCGGCCCGGCACGGACATTGGGAGCCGGGAACAGGACGTAGTAGCGCTGCGGCCCGGCGGCAGGCGCCGATCCGGGAGCGGGATGATTCTGATGGGTCACAAGAAGGGACGGATCGCTCATCACCTGTCCGGACTCGAGCTCGGCGAATGTCTGGGCCCAGCTCCGCCCGAAGTGGATGTTGTGATGGGCGATGTTGCGGTACTGGGCGGTCGACTCCGCGAGAAGCACGTAGGCCGAGGGGCTGTATCGCAGCGGCCGCAGATCACTGCGCCCGTCGGCCAGCAGTCGCGCCATTCGGCTGCGATCACCGGCCAGGATGACCGCGTCGGCCGGGAGCCGTTGCCCATCATCGGTCCGGACTGCGATCGCCGCTCCGGCAGCGTTGCGCTGCACGCCGGTCACTCGCGTCCCGAGCTGGATCACGCCGCCTCGTTGTTCGATGACGCTGGCCATGGCCGCTGGGATCGCGGCCATCCCGCCGTCGGGGAGGAACACCCCGTTCACTGCATCCATATAGGAGATCACGCCATAGATCGCACGTGCCCGCGTCGGCGCGACTCCTGCGTAGAGTGCCTGGAACGTGAAGAGGCGCCGGGTCCGCGGATCACGCAGGAACTGCGCGGCCTTGGCATCCAGCGAACGGAAGGCTCCCATCCGCAGCAGCGCCAGGAGATCGGGTCGCAGCAGATCGAGGGGGCTGTCGAGATTCCTGTCGATGAAGCTGGAGATCTCATGGCGATACAGCGCGGAGACGTAGTCAACGTAGCCGAGATAGCCCCTGGCCTCGGCCGGCGATATCTTGTTCGCGATCTGATCGGCCATGGCATCGACATCGGTCAGAACGTCGAGGGTCGAGCCGTCCGGGAAGTAGCCGCGATAGGCAGGCTCGATCTGCCGCAACGAGAGGTGATCGTCCATCTCAGCGCCCGCGGCGGCGAAGACGGAGGCCAGGATGTCCGGCATGGTGAGTACGGTCGGTCCGGTGTCGAAGACCGAGTCCGGGGTGGCCCAGACGCCAGCCGCGCCCCCCACCTCATCCTGCGCCTCCAGTACGGTGACGCGGCGCCCGGAGCCGATGGCATGCATGGCGGCGGAGAGGCCGGCCAGGCCGGCCCCGACGACCAGGATGTGCTCGCTCATGTCGCCCGACTGGTGAGCCGGGTGGCCATGGCCACGAGATCGCGGGTGACGTCTTCGGGGATGGGCGCCTGCGCCAGCGCGTCCAGAGCCACGCCGACGCGGTCATCGATCATGGCTTCCACAGCGTCCAGCGCCCCGCAGTCCTGGATCACATGACGTAGTTCCTTGATGCGGTCCGGCGACAGGGCGTCCGACCCGAGCGCCTGTTCGAGCCTGGCGGCGTCGCGGGGGGCCGCGAGTTCCAGTGCTTGTACGACCAGTGCGGTCCGCTTGCCCTCGCGCAGGTCGTCGCCGGCGGGCTTGCCGGTCACGGCTGGATCACCGAAGACGCCGAGGATGTCGTCACGCAATTGGAAGGCCACGCCCACCTCGTCACCGTAGCGTTCACAGCCGAGGATGACCGCCTCGTCGGATGTGGCCAGCCGCGCGCCGATCTCCAGCGGCCGCCGGACACTGTAGTGTCCCGACTTGTACTCAGCCACCTGGAGCGCCGTGTCGAGGTCGGCCTCGCCCCGCGCCTGCACAAGGATATCGAGGTATTGACCGGCGACCAGTTCACTCTTCATGACCTCGAAGACGGGGCGTGCTCGCCCCAGCGCCGCCTCGGTCAGCCGGGTGCTGCTGAACAGCTCATCGGACCAGCACAGGGCAAGATCTCCCAGAAGCACTGCGGCGGCGCCGCCGAAGAGCTCGGGATCGCCGAGCCAGCGCCGGTTGGTATGTGCGCTCGCCATTCTTCGGTGTACGGAGGGGTGGCCGCGGCGCACGTCGGAACGGTCGATGAGATCATCGTGGATCAGGGCGCAGGCCTGCAGCATCTCCATCGCTGCCCCGGTGCTGACGATCGGGGCGGGGTCCTGCCCCGCGCCGGCGCGCCAGCCGAGCAGCACCAGTTCCGCGCGGGTGCGTTTCCCGCCGGAGACGAAGTCGGCGAGCGTGGCGAACCAGTCGCTCACGTCAGCATCGGTCACCTCGAGCTTCGCGACGTGTTCGGCCACGAACTGCTGAAGGTGCTGGGCGACCTCGGCCCGGAATGTCTCGCCTGAGGTTGTCACACTCCGATGATATGACCCTCGTCCCATTGCCGAAGTCGGGGCTGTGAGCGTGCGAGCTTCGGCTACGATCCAAGAGTGGTGGAGCAAGATCGCAGTCCCCTGAGCGCGGGACTGGCAACCGGGGACCGGTCCTTCTCGTTCGAGTTCTTCCCTCCCCGTACCGATGCGGGCGAGGCCCAGCTGTGGCGAGCCATGAGACGACTGGAGGCGCTGAGTCCCACGTTCGTGAGCGTCACCTACGGTGCCGGTGGCTCCACCAGGGACCGCACTACGCGCATCACTGAGCGGATCGCGGCCGACACGCTGTTCACTCCGGTGGCCCATCTGACCTGTGTGGGTTCGACCGTGCCCGAACTGCGCTCGGTGATCGCCGGATACGCGGCGGCGGGCGTGGGGGACATCCTCGCCATCCGCGGCGACCCGCAGGGGGGTCCGAACACGCCCTGGGTCTCCACGCCAGGCGGCCTGGAGCATGCCGATGAACTGGTCCGTCTCATCAAGTCATTGGGTTCATTCAGTGTCGGTGTTGCGGCCTTCCCCGAAGGTCACCCCGAGTCCTCGAATCCCGACGAGGACGTCGAGGCGCTGCTGCGCAAGCAGGAGTCGGGCGCCGATTACGCGGTCACCCAGTTCTTCTTCGACGCTGCGGACTACCTGCGGCTACGCGACAGGGCAGCCGAAGCGGGCGTGACCATCCCGATCATCGCCGGCATCATGCCCGTGACCAACGTGGGCCAGATCGAGCGGTTCGCCCAGTTGTCGGGCGCGGCATTCCCGGATGAGCTCTCGCAGCGGTTCCACGCTGCGGCCGATGAGGAGGCAGTGAGGGAGCTGGGCGTCGAGATCGCCACCGAGATGTGTGCCGAGCTGCTGGCCGAGGGGGCCCCGGGACTGCACTTCTACACCCTCAACCGTTCCACCGCCACCTCGGAAATCTACGCCAACCTCGGCCTGCACGAGCGCGATGCCGCCTGACGGGGTTGCCGACGAAACCGGCACCGGTCGACGCCGAGCGGCAAAGTGACATCCGTCGTGCCTACGCGGATCCTCGTCGAAGGGCTGAACCCATGAAAGACTGCGGCATGTGAACCTCCATGATCTCGGCATCGCGCTGCTGATCGGATCAGTGGTGGTTCTGGTCGCGATCGTGGCCGTGCGCTGGGCCGACAAGCTCGGGCTGCCGGGTCTGCTGCTGTACCTGATTCTCGGACTCGGGCTCGGCGAGGCCTTCCCCAGTCTGAACTTCTCGGACGCATCGCTGGCGACCGTGCTTGGCTACACAGCCCTGACGATCATCCTGGCCGAGGGCGGACTCACCACCCGCATGTCGGACCTGCGCCCGGTCCTGTGGCCGGCAGCGGTGCTGGCCACGATCGGCGTGACGCTCAGCATCGCCATCGTGGCGGTGCCGCTGGTGTATCTCGCAGGGCTCGACTGGCGCACGGCGATCCTGGTCGGTGCAGTCCTGGCCGCCACTGACGCGGCCGCCGTCTTCTCTGTGCTGCGGCGGCTGAGACTGCACCCGAGGTTGCGCTCCCTGCTGGAGGCGGAGGCCGGCTTCAACGATGCCCCTGTCGTCGTGCTGGTCGTGGTGCTGACGCAGGGAACCTTCAGTGCGGATCAGGCCTGGCAGGTGCCGCTGATCGTGATCGGCGAGCTCGTCGGCGGTGTCGCGGTCGGCGTGGCAGTCGGATTCGCGGCTCGGTGGGCGCTGCCCCGACTGGCGCTGCCCGCCGTCGGTCTGTATCCGATCGCCGTGATGGCGATTCTGGTCGGAGCCTACGGGCTGGCGACACTCGTGCATTCCTCAGGGTTCCTCGCCACCTACATCGCCGGGGTCCTGATCGGAGCGGCGCGCGACATGCCGCACCGCAGGGCGGTGTCGGGGTTCGCCCAGGGTCTCGCCTGGGGCGCGGAGATAGGGCTCTTCGTGATGCTGGGACTGCTCGCCGATCCCGGAAGAGCCGTGTCATCGATCTGGCCTGCCGTCGTGGCAGGGGTGACGTTGGTGGTGCTTGCGCGGCCCATCTCGTCCTACTTGTCGCTGGCTCCGTTCCGGATGCCCCTGAAGTGGATCGCATTCACCGGTGTCGCCGGACTCCGAGGTGCGGTGCCGATCGTCTTCGCGACGATAGCCCTGGGGGCCGGCATCGCTGGTGCCGATACGGTGTTCGACACCACGCTCATCCTTGTCATCGTCCTGACTCTGGTGCAGACACCCCTGTTGCCGTGGGCGGGGCGCAAGCTGGATGTGGATGTCTCGGGTCAGAGTGGTGAGCTTGATGTGGAGGCAGCCCCCCTGGATTCGATCCAGGCATCCCTGCTCGCAGTGGAGGTCAACGAGGAGTCCCGCATGGTGGGGATGTACACCTCCGATCTGCGGCTGCCCCGGGGGGCGGCGGTGTCCCTGGTCGTGCGTGAGGATCGCACCAGTGTCCCGGACCGCTACACACGGCTGCGCCCCGGGGACCGGCTGCTGATCGTCTGCGGCGAATCGGTACGGTCGGCCACGGAGAAGCGGTTGCGCGACGTGGCCAAGGGTGGCCGGCTGGCCGGCTGGCGACGCGATGCCCCGAACGAGTAGCCGGGTTGCGTTGTTGATCTTGCTCTGATGTCATTGCCTCACCGAGGAGTCCGGACGGGGGAGGGATCGTGCGACGCTTCGCCTGGCCGATCATCCTCGCAGTCGTGGGTATCGTGCTGATCGTGGCCGGTGGCGCCTGGTTCATCACACGGATCGCAGGTCTGGCCGACCAGCTCCCGGTCGCCTCGTGGCAGACCCCCGGTGAAGAGAGCATGACCCTGGCTCCGGGCGAGTACGCGGTCTCTGAACTCGTGGGGTACTCGCTGGGGTCCGGCAATTCTCCCAGCGGGCTCGGGTTCACCCTGGACAGCGAGGACGTCACGGTGACCGGGCCGCAGGGCCCCGTGGCGGTTCGCTGCGCGAATTGCGGTTTCACCTCCGAGGAGGTGAGCGTCGGTAACGACGTGTTCCAGGCGGTGGCGCACTTCGATGTCCGCGCCGAAGGCACGTACACGGTCTCGGTGACCGGAGACGGCGCCAATGTCGCGGTGACCCCTTCGGTCGCTCAGATCTTCGGCTCCATGGCTCCGACGTTCATCCCGATGGGCATCGGCGGCCTGCTCGTGTTGGTGGCCATCGTCTGGGCCATCATCGCAGCCTTCGTCAAGAAGAAGCCGGCCGCCGTGGGCCCCACGTATCCCGGTGGCGCCGGGACCGGCTATCCCACGGCAGGCCAGCAGGTCGGGTATCCGTCGGCGGCCACGCTCGCGCCCCCACCGACCGCGCCGCTCGGCCAGCCTCCCGGCTGGTATGCAGACCCCGCCGACCCCTCCCAGAAGCGCTGGTGGGACGGCCAGTCCTGGAGCGACCAGACGTATCGGGGCTGAGCCCGGACGGTGCGCCGCAGCCGCATCATTTCACACGCTGGAAACGTGGCCGCAATCGCCCGGATCCACGTCGGTGCTACCAAGGATCATGGTGTGGCAGGGCTACCGTTCCGGCGAGGTCTGGGACGAGTACATGAGCGCGGACGGCACTCCCAGAGGTGAGGTCATCGGCCTGGCGGGACTGCTCGCCGAGATGGGACTGGCCGACCTGCGCCAGCGCCAGGGAAGAGCCGAGCAGGACATCCGGGACCTCGGGATCACATTCACACTGGCCAGCCTCGCCGAAGGGGGTCTGGACCGTTCCTGGCCCTACGATGTGGTGCCGCGGGTGATCGATCTGGCCCAGTGGGACGTCATCTCGGCCGGGCTGAGCCAACGGGTCGAAGCCCTGAACCGCTTCGTGGCCGACATCTACTCCGGTCAGGAGATCCTGGCCGACCGGGTGATTCCCGCGGAGCTCGTCCTCAACTCGCCGAACTACCGCCCGGAGTGCCGCTACCAGATGCCGCCCTACGGAGTCTGGACCCACATCGCCGGCCTCGACCTGGTAAGAGGAGCAGCGGGGGAGTGGTACGTGCTGGAGGACAACCTGCGGGTGCCCTCGGGCGTCTCCTACATGCTTGAGAACCGGCTCATCACCAAGCGCGTGCTCAGTGACCTCTTCCGGCAGTGCGACGTGGCTTCGGTCGACGCCTACATCGACCACCTCAAGAGCCTGCTGCTGTCCCTCTCGCCGACCGATGGGGGCGCTCTGGCCCTGCTGACCCCGGGGATCCACAACAGCGCCTATTACGAGCACGCATTCCTGGCTCAGCAGCTCGGCATCCATCTCGTGGAGGGCCAGGATCTCTGGGTCACCCCGGATGACGAGGTGATGCTGAATACCACACGTGGGCCCAAGCGAGTGGATGTCATCTACCGCCGGGTCGATGACCTGTGGCTGGATCCCGAGGTGTTCCACGAACACTCCCTTGTCGGGACCCCCGGACTCATGCGCGCCTGGCGCGCGGGCAAGGTGGCACTGGTCAACGCGCCGGGGGCGGGGATCGCCGACGACAAAGTGCTCTACAGCTTCGTCCCCGAGCTGATCCGGTACTACCTCGAGGAGGATCCGATCCTGGCGAATGTCCCCACCATGTGGTGTGGGCGCACGGATGAGCGAACACACGTCCTGGACCGGCTGGACCAGCTCGTCGTCAAACCCGCGACGGAATCCGGCGGTC
>JAGQTY010000002.1:84658-111521 GCA_020438795.1 Actinomycetota bacterium | reverse complement strand
CATGTGGACCTGCGGCCCTTCATCCTGACCGGTGCACAGACCCACGTCACCCGCGGTGGCCTGACCCGGGTGGCACGGCATGAGGGGTCGCTGGTGGTGAACTCCTCGCAGGGCGGCGGCAGCAAGGACACCTGGGTCGTGGATGTGCGAGCGGCGCAGACCATCAGGCTGAGCTAGGGAGACATCATGGAACTACTGGCAAGGGGCGCGGAGTCCCTGTATTGGTCGGGGCGCTACTTCGAGCGCGCCGAGAATCTCGCCCGGATGATCGCCGAACAGATAGATCTCTACATGGACCTTCCTGTGGTTGATCAGCCCGGCTGGGAGCCGCTGCTTTACCTGACGGGTCACGAGGAGGATTTCAACCGCCTGAACCGGCCACGCAGCGAGGATGAGGTGATGCACTGGCTGCTGCTCGCCGAGGGGAACCCGGGCAGCATCGCCTTCTCGCTGCGGTCGGCCCGGGCGAGCCTGCGGACGAGCTGGTACTTGGCGCCGCCGGAGATCTGGGGCACCTGCAACCAGCTCGACCAGTGTCTCGAACGAGCCCGCCTCGGACTCTTCAGCAGAACGGCACGGCTGCTCTTCCTGCGCGAGGTCCTCGACCATCTGCTGCGGCTCAACGCGCTGGTCGCTGGGTCCATGAGTCACGACGAGACCTACCTGTTCTGGAGCCTGGGCTGCGAGATCGAACGCACCGACATGACCCTGCGCGCCTTGCACACGCGTATCGGCCCGGCCGGTGGCGGTAATGACGACGAGTTCGCCCACGTCGTGTGGACGAGCGTCCTGCGATCAGTCTCGGCGCATCAGATGTTCAGACGTACCCGCGTGGAGGATGTGTCCGCCAAGGGAGTGATCCGGTTCCTGCTGCAGGACCCCTACTTCCCTCGTTCGGTCTTCCACTGCCTGGAGCAGCAGATCGGACATCTGAAGCGGCTCACGAACTCTGAGACAGCGCTCGAGCGGGTCATCGAGACCCAGTTGCGGGTGGTGGAACAGCTCCCGCGTGAACGGGATCTCGACGAACACCTCGCGGAACTGCTCGAAGGCGTTGCCCAGGTGAGCGCAGGCATCGAATCGACCTACTGGAACAGCTACCGCCCGGTCTATGCGTGATGAGGCCGGACCGAGTCAGCTGTCGTCCGCGGCGGAGACTCCGCGGTTGCGGTGCTCAGCGGTAGGCGTCGCGATGCCGCTCGGTCATGACTTCACCGAGCACGAGGGGGATTCGGAAGGCTTGCGACCATCGGCCCGCCCGATCATCTCAGCGACGATCTCGGCACTGATGCCCACCATCGGTAGGCCCCCACCGGGATGAGTGGAGCCCCCGACGAGGAAGAGACCCGGAACCGGGCTCACGTTCTTCGGCCGCTTGGCGATCGACGCGGCCCCCTTGAAGGCCTGGCCGTAGATAGCACCGTCGGCCGCCGACACCGAAGCAAGATCGAGTGGGGTCTGGATGTGCTGATAGCTGATGCGGTCGCGCAGTTCGATCCCGCGTTCGGCCAGCCGGGCCAGCACGAGCGCCGCATACTCATCGACCCCGGTGCTCCAGTCCCAGGCATCACGGCCCTGGCCGTGCCGAGGGGCATTCACCAGGAGGAACACCGCCTCGTGACCGGCGGGAGCGGCCCCTGGGTCCGTGACACGGTGCAGGTAGATCGTCGGGTCGGCGATCGGGCGGCCCGCGGCCAGCGAGACGAATTCCTGGCGGTAGTCCTGGGAGTAGAGCACGTTGTGGCGCTGCAGGTCGGGGCAACCGCCCTTGATTCCCAACATCAGCGCGAACCCGGAATAGGAACGTGGGCCAGCCCGGAACGACGAATCGGGCAGCAGTTGTCCGTAGAGATCAAGGGCGTCCACGTTGGCGACCACGATGTCAGCCGGCTCGATCCGCCCGTCGGCGAGCTTGACGCCGGTGACGCCCTGTTCGTCATGCCGGATACCCACGACTTCTGTGCTGGGGCGAAGCTCCACACCCACCCGCTCACAGCGGGAGACCAGGGCATCCCGGAGTTCCCCGAGACCGCCATCGATGTGCCACAGGCCGAAGGTCTGTTCCACGTAGGGAATGGTGATGAGCGCCCCCGGCGAATTGCGCGGATCGGAGCCGGAATACGTCGCGTAGCGCTGCAGCAACTTGCGCAGCCGCGGGTCCTTGAAGTGTGCCCGCGACATGCTCGCCAGCGAGCGCCAGGGCGCAACCGTCCGTACCGCCTTGCCGTTGCGGGCCATACGCCACAACTGACGCCGTGATTCCACGGGCTTGACGATCACTTCAGGACGGGCCAGCTTCCAGATCTCGCCGGCGCGCCTCATCAGCGCTCGCCATTGATCGCCCTGTTCCTGACCCAGTTGCTCGGTGATGGCGCTCGCTGTGCGCCCAGCACTGCCACCCGGCAGCTGCAGGCCGGATCCGTCGGCGAACCGGTGCCAGAAGCCGGGCTCGAGTTCGCTGAGCCCGACCTCGTCCTCAAGGGGTTTGCCGGTCTTCAGGAACAGATCACGGTAGACGGCCGGCAGTGTGAAGAGTGTCGGCCCGGCATCGAAGCGATAGCCGTCCCCCTCATGGACCCGCAGCTTGCCGCCGAAGTAGTCGTTGCGCTCCAGCACCGACACCTCATGGCGCTTGGCGCCGAGCCGGGCCGCGACGGCGAGCCCGCCGGCGCCGCCCCCGACAACAATGATTCTGGCCACGGGAGAATTGTAGGCGCTTCGCGGGCGTGGAGTATGCGGAGCATCCCCGGCATCTGTGTCAGGGGTGAGGTCGGCATGCCGTGCAGCTTTCGGAAATGGCCGACCTCTCTCATAGGGTTGAATCATGAGACTTGCCGCTGTTGCTGCCTCGCTGTCAGTCGTCCTCGGTTCCCTGGTCGGTGGTGCAGCGATCGCGGGTACCGATGTCAACAATCAGGCCTCCCTGATCGGGGCAGGCCGGGCGGAGGTCAGCGCTGCCGCGAAACCGCGCGGCAACCGCGGTTCGCTTCAGATTCGGATCAGAGGCGTTGAAGCGTCACACTCCATCCGGTTCCGGGTAGTGGTCCGGGGGAAGTCCGGGAGGGCTCAGGGTTATCGCAGGGTTCTCAAGGCGGTCGACGGCAACGTGAAGGTGAAGCGGTTGCCCTTCGGCCGCTACACCATCCGGACCAAGCGAGGGATTGCGGCGGACGAGACGACCTATGCTGCCAAGCGTGGTTTCGGAAAGGTCGCCTTCCGGCTCGGGAGTCGGCATCGGAAGGTGGCACGAACTGTCAGGGTACGGGTCACCTCGCGACCCAGCATTCGGACCGCTGAAGGGCGAGTGGTTGATCCGCAGGGCCAAGTCGTTGCCGACCTTCCGATCTGCCTGGAGTATGGTGCGGACAGTTATGGGTGGGTGAGCCGCGATTGTTCGGCACGGACAGCTTGGGATGGCAGCTACGCGCTGCGGTACGAAAGACGGTCCCTGCAGACGGGCATGAAGTCCTCGGAGTTGCGCTGGCCGGAGCTCTCCGCTGGAGACCCTCTCGCTGAGGGAGCTTGGCGGACCACGAAGCTCTCGGACACGGGCACCACCGTTGTGGAACCGAGAGGCCATGTCACTGGGACGGTCAGGGATCAGACTGGTGCGAAATTGGTCGGCGCCAAGGTCTGTGCGATCCCCGGTCTCTGGTCCCAGGGCGGCGCACTGCCACCCTCATTGTGCGGCGTGACGGCTGACGACGGCAGCTACCGTGTCCAGGTGGATGCTGATTCCGCTCTGTATCTGCAAGGTACTACCACCGATGGCGTGCTGACAGCCATCTATGAGGAACGCCGTCACTGGCTCTCCACGTTCTCCGGCGAGTCCCTTGCGTGGGTCGAGGGGGACGGCTACCTGCGCAATGAACTCGTTCGCGGTCGTTTCCAGGGTCCGATCCGTCAGTCGCTGACTGCTGGGAATACGTACGACTTCAGTCTCGTACAACTGATTTCCACGAGCGCAGTGATCACCGGTGCAACCGCGGTCCCGGGGATCATGGTCTGCGCATACAGCCTCGACCACTCCAAGTGCACGAAGACTGATGTCGCCGGCAACTACTCCATCGAGCTGCCCATGCTGGTCCCGAGTGATCGGGCTGGCAGCGCGAATCCCGTGAACATGTGGGTGGCGAAACAGGGCTCGTTCGAGGGCATCAGTGCACCGATCACTGTGGTTCCTGGCACTTCGAACACCCATGACTTTCCAGTCGAGCCACGCTTGAACTCGGAATTGGGCCTGGGTGTGGCTGCGGACGATCCGCTGCGGCGCGCTTCGTACCTCTGTGTAACAACGCAAAGCCTGCCCAAGAAGGTCGTCTCCGCAGATCTCGAACGAGCCTGCGAATGGTGGAACACGCCGCACGCACTGAACGGGCCGGACGACTTCATTCTGATGAAGCCGGGGAAGTACTACCTCGCATACGGGTTTGCAGGTCCGATGGGCATCCCACCTGGAACAGCCGATGTCCAATACTTCGGCGCCGGGGACGATAGTTTCGGGCAGGCGCAACTATTCGAGCTCAAGCCAGGGGAGCGTACTGTCCTGCGCCGATAGTCATGCTCACCACGCCCTGGATGGGGTACGTGTCCGAACGTCCTCAAACGGGAAGGGCGCCTGACGATGAGACGAATCGTCTTCCTGACGTGCTCGCGAACGGTTTCACGACGTTGCTTGTCCCGGAGACGGTGTCGGGATCAGGACGATGGTCCCCCGCCACGATCGGGGCTGATCGGGCGACGGCACTGCGCGCCCGGGCTGCGACTGCTCTGTGGAGCGGATACCGTGAGGCCGTCCGGCGTTCAAGGAGGAGCCGATGGCTCATTCCACCAAGACCGGACCGACGCACGAGGCGACCGACTCCAAGGCGTCAGGTCTGGAGAAGCTGCCACTGCCTGAGGTTCTCAAACAGGTCGACGTGGACCCGAAGCAGGGCCTCACATCTGCTGAGGCGAAGTCCCGACTGGCAAAGGACGGCCCCAATGCCCTGCCGGACAAGCACGAGAGCAACTTCAAGAAGATCCTCGGCTACCTGACCGGCCCGATCGCGTACATGATCGAGGCGGCGGCGATCGTCTCGGCGATCATCGGCCACTGGGAGGACTTCGCGATCATCTTCGCGCTGCTGGCGTTCAACACCACCCTGGACTTCTGGCAGGACAAGAAGGCCACCGCAGCCCTCGATGCTCTGAAGAAGGGGCTCGCACTGGACGCCACGGTGCTGCGGGACGGGAAGTGGGTTGGAGTCAAGGCAGATCAGATCGTACCGGGCGACGTCGTGAAGATCCGCCTCGGCATGATCGTGCCCGCCGACATGCGGCTGGTGTCCGGGGACTACGCTTCGATCGATCAGGCTGCCCTGACGGGCGAGTCACTGCCGGTGACGAAGAAGACCGGCGATGTGGCGTACTCGGGCAGTGTGGTCCGCCAGGGTGAGATGGTCGGCGTCGTCATCGGTACCGGCCTGGACACCTACCTCGGGCGAACCGCGAAGCTGGTGGCAGGAGCAGGCGCGGTGAGTCACGCGCAGAAGGCCATGTTCCAGATCGGCAACTTCCTGATCATCCTGGCCGTGGTCCTGGTCGTGATTCTCATCGCCGTGGAAGTCTTCCGGGATCTGGTGGATCTGCACAGCTTCGATCTGTCCAGTGCGGCCAATCTGTTGCAGTTGGTTCTCGTGCTCCTGGTCGCCTCGATCCCAGTCGCGATGCCCGCGGTGTTCTCGGTGACCATGGCGCTGGGGGCGCTCTCGCTGTCGAAGCAGGGAGCGATCGTGTCGCGACTGGAGTCCATCGAGGAGATGGCTGGCGTCGACACCCTCTGTTCGGACAAGACCGGCACGTTGACCAAGAATCAGCTCAAGGTCGGAGATCCCATCCTGCTGGAATCCAAGGATCCCAAGGACGTCGTCCTTGCAGCGGCGTTGGCCTCGCAGTCCTCGAGCGGCGACCCGATCGACAAGGCCGTGTTCGACGCCCTTCCCGACGCGAAGGACATCGACGGCTACAAGCAGACCAAGTTCGTCCCGTTCGACCCGGTGACCAAACGGACCGAGGCGACCCTCACCGCCCCGGACGGCAGCACCACGTACGCGGCCAAGGGCGCGCCGCAGGCGATCCTGGCGCTGGCGGACATGACGGGTGCGGCGGCCGACCCGGTGACCAAGCAGGTCGCCGACCTCGCGGCCAAGGGCTACCGTGCTCTCGGCGTCGCCAGTTCCAGCGATGGGAAGACCTGGCACTATCTCGGTATTCTGCCGATGTCCGACCCGCCCCGTGATGATTCCGCCAGCACCATCGCCGATGCCCGGAAGAAGGGCCTACGGGTGAAGATGGTGACCGGTGACGACACTGCCATCGCCAAGCAGATGGCCAAGGAGATCGGGCTCGGTACCAACATCATCGCCGCGGACCAGGCCTTTCCGAAGGACATGAATCCCGACGACCTGCCGGAGGCCACCAAGGACCTCGTGGAACGCGCCGACGGGTTCGCGCGGGTGTTCCCGCAGCACAAGTACGCGATCGTGAAGGCCCTGCAGCAACGAGGACATCTCGTGGCCATGACCGGCGACGGCGTGAATGACGCTCCGGCGCTCAAACAGGCCGACTGCGGGGTCGCGGTGTCGGGGGCAGTGGATGCGGCCCGCAGTGCAGCGGCGCTCATCCTCACCCGACCGGGGCTGTCCACCATCAACGCCGCCATCGATCAAGCGCGTCAGATCTTCGGCCGGATCACCAGCTACACGATCTACCGGGTGGGCCTCACACTCGACCTGATGTTCCTGGTCGTGCTGTCCACCATCTTCCTGGACTTCATGCCGCTCACCGCGGCCATGCTGGTGTTCATCTCGTTGCTGGACGACGTACCCATCATGACGATCGCCTACGACAACACGCTGATCTCCGGAAAGCCGATCCGATGGCGGATGCCCCGGGTGCTCAGCGTGTCCGGGATCCTCGGGTTCTTCTCGATCGTGCAGTCGTTGGGCTGGCTGCTGATCGGTTTCTACATCCTCAACGATCCGGAGCTGTCATCGACCTTCGGCCTGGTTGATCAGAGCCACCTGCAGACGCTGGTGTTCCTGCAACTCGTGGTGGGCGGTCACCTCCTGCTGCTGATCACCCGGACGGAGCGCTGGTTCTTCCTGCCGAAGTTCCCGGCCTGGCAGCTGTGGGGCGCGATTCTGGCCACCCAGATCCTCGCCATCGCCATCACCGGATTCGGGTGGTTCATGCCCGCGATCTCGCTCGCGCTCATCGGTATCACCTGGGCCTACAACATCGTCTGGATGTTCATCCTTGGCGCTGTCCGGGTGCTCACCGAGAAGCTGCTGGACGACCGGACCGCCCAGCGCCGCAAGCATCAACGGTTGATGCACAAGCCGCTGCAACCCGACCACACCCTCAGCCCTGAGGATGCACACTCGGCGATCGTCGGGTAGCAGGCGATGGCACAGACGACGACTGAGGAGGAGATCAGATGAGCATGTCGGCGCAGAGTCTGGCGCAACTGCGGGTCGGGCCCGGTGGGGGCTTCAACCTTGCCGAGCACGACACCAGATGGTTGCCGGACGGCCTTGCCTCGCTGAAGAAGAAGGCACGCAGGTCAGCGGGTGACAGGTTGCTCGCGGCCAACAAGCTGGACCTGGAGGAGGCGCAGGCACTGCTGTACGCCGACGGGCAGTATTCGGTGCTCATCGTGCTGCAGGCGATGGACGCCGCGGGCAAGGACGGGACGATCAAGCACGTGATGAGTGGGGTCAACCCACAGGGCTGCCGGGTCTCGGGTTTCAAGGTGCCCAGCGCCCTGGAGGTCGATCACGACTTCCTGTGGCGCTACGAGAAGGAATTGCCGCAGCGGGGGCAGATCGGGATCTTCAACCGGTCCTACTACGAGGACGTGCTCGTGGTTCGGGTGCACCCACAGATTCTCGATGCGCAGCCCCTGCCGGAGAAGCCGGACGGAGAGGCGTTCTGGCAGGGCCGCTACGACGACATCAACAACTTCGAGGAGCATCTGGTTCGCAATGGGACGGTAGTGCTCAAGTTCTTCCTCAATCTGTCCAAGGAGGAGCAGAAGAGGCGCTTCCTGGCCCGCCTGGACACCCCCGACAAGAACTGGAAGTTCAGTGCGGCAGACATCCGGGAGCGAGGCTACTGGGACGACTACATGGATGCGTTCGGCCGGTGCATCAACGCGACCGCCACCGAAGTGGCACCTTGGTGGGTGATCCCCGCGGACCGCAAGTGGGCCGCACGAGCCATGGTCGCTGACATCATCACGAACACCATCAACAGCCTGGATCTGCACTACCCGCAACTCTCGGCTGCCGAGCGCAAGGACCTTGCCAGAGCTCGCACGGAACTCGAGGCAGAGGGCTGAGCAGGCGAGCTCAGCCCCTGCTCGGCGCGACGGCCCGGCCCTGCCATTGTGTGGCACCCCGGCGGTTCAGGCGCACTGCACGGCCGAACACCCAGATCAGTGCGCTGATGCCCAGAGGATGACCCAGCGCCTGTGTCGCGGGCTCATCGCGGGTCGCCGCCAGCCTGCCGGCCACGGCGCCGGCCAGAGCGGTGGCTGCCAGCGCTCTCGTGGGGCGGTCCCGGGATGCGAGCAGCAGTACGGGCAGCACGTAGGTCGCACCGAGCCCCGCCATGATCAGGCTTCCCCGCAGCGGCGAACCGAATGCGATCGGCAACGACTTGGCGTAACCGTCCGCAAGTGCCCCTGCTGAGTCGTACATGCGACAGGTGGCCAGTGGGGCCCCATCCAGTACTGCTGTGGTGTAGCCGTGCTGCCGGAAGTTCCTGGCGAGGTCCATATCGTCCAGCGTCGAGGAGGGGTTGGCTGCGTGGCCGCCGCTGGCGAAGTAGCTGGCTGCACGGGCAACGAGGAGTTGTCCGTTGGCCAGGGCCATGGCTGGGATTCCTCGTCGCTCACCGAAGCGCAGGGGAACCGTCGTGAGCCAGGACCACATCTGCAGCGGTTGTATGAGAGTGCCCAGCCAGGAACCCTGTTCCTGAGCGGGCCAGGGCGAGAGCAGGTCCGCGTCCAGTGCATCGAGAGCCGCGACAGCCCTGCCCAGGCCACCGTCGTGGAGTCGTACATCGGCATCGAGGAACACCAGTGTCTGCGTGCGGGCGGCTCGGGCGAGACTCCAGCACGCCCAGGACTTGCCCAGCCATCCCCTGGGTGGCTCGACCTCCCGACCGCCGAGCACACGCAGCGGCACCTGCGGGTTCGCAGCCTGCCATTCGTGAACCAGTTGCTGGGTCCGGTCGCTGGACCCGTCGTCGTAGACGAGGATCTCGAACTCGCAGTCCGGGCGTTGCCGGGCGAGGTGTTCGAGGCAGTCCGGCAGTCGTCGTTCCTCGTTGCGGGCAGGGATGAGCACCGACACCGGCTCGCTCGTGGGGCCGATGGACGCCTGGGCTGCCCGGCGCCGCAGGTAACCGCGGTTGCGCCACGCCGTGACCGCTCCGGCCAGGGAGATGGCAGCGGCAGCGCCGGCCAGCAGTCGCCTCACGCCCGGTCGCTGTGCTTGACCGGCCGGTCTTGTGCAACCGGAGCTTGAGTCTGTGCGGTGGAGCTTGGCTCGACTCGGGAGAAGGGCCGGGCGCGGCGCAACCACAGCAACAGGGGTATGCCCATGACCAGTGCGCCCAGCAGTGCTGTGAGCGGTCGTCCGAAGAAGACCGCGCCGGCAAGAACATTGGACACGTAGACCCAGGCGAGGGTGGCCGCGAGCTGCGGCTGGTAGGACGCAGTGGGTGCAGTTCGCAGGGAGTGCAGACAGATCATCAGGACCAGAGCCGTGACCAGCCACCCGACGTAGTTGGAGGCCGGGATCGTCGCCGTCGAGTTCCACTGCCAGTAGCCCTCACCCACCATCTGTGGTTCCAGGAAGATGTCCCAGGCGACCAGGAGCACGACCGAGATCGTGACCCGTCCGATCGGATTGGTGGTGGTGCTGCGGCCCACGAGCCAGCAGGGATAGGCCATCATGAACCAGGCCATCGGGATGAGCAGCGGCACGCCGAGCAGCGAGACTCCGAGCTGAGAACTGTAGCTGTAGGTTCCGAAGGGCAGGCCGGTCGCGACGCCGATCGCTTCCACGCACCAGGTGATCCCCAGGATGATCACCATGAAGATGAGCGCACGTGGTGGGCCCTGACTCGACCACAGATGAACAGCGCTGATCGTGAAGAAGATGAGGACGCCGAGGATCGTCAGGAGGACCCGGGTGTCACCGTGTGCGAGCACCCAGGCGACGTTGGTCAGTATCAGTGCGGGGATCAGAGCCCACAGCACGAGTTCGACCGGTCTGCTGAGAGTCGTCGAGCGGGAGTGGAGCATACTCCCACCAGTATCGGCGGGCACCGCGGTCAGTTCAACTCGGTGATCTCGGCGGCCTGCCCGGCCGTGGCCCGCAGGAGTTCCGCGTACGAGGTGGTGAACACGTAGCTGGGATCGCCCGCCGGGATCCAGATCCGTTCGTACTGTGCCAGGGACACGTCGATCACCACGGGAAGGTTCTCGGGGTGTCCCACCGGGGCCACCGACCCCGGGGTCTGGCCGGTCAGCCTGCGTATCTGCTTATCGCTGGGTCTGCTGATCCGGTCGGTGCCCAGGTCGGCGGCCAGGCTGGTCACATCGGCGGTGAGTCCGCCGGGGGTCAGCACCACCGTGGGATGGTCGTCGACCAGGAACAACTGCGATTCGGCGAAGGCGCCGATCGTGGTGTCGAGTTCGGCTAGCAGGTCAGTGACATTGACGTTGGGCCGGTCGAAGAACACGGCCGGCCCGTAGCAGCCCAGGTCGCTGAACGACCGGATCACCTGCGCCACTGCAGGGGGTACCTCTTCGACGACCATGGCTGTCAGTTTATTCGGATTTGTCGGTCGGTTTGCGTATCTGTCCTGCCGCGCCGTTGACCCCTGTCGGACCCTTCGCGTAACGTTTTGGTTATTCGAACAACAGTTCGAATAACCAGTTCGAATAACCAGTTCGAATAACCAGTTCGAATTCCAGCAGCCCGTTGACAGTAGCCAGTTGAACAGTAGCCGGTTGAACGGTAGCCAGTTCAATCTGCCTACCGGATATCTGGCAGGTCGATGAGACCTCGCAGATGCCCGGTCGTTGTCGACGGCAGTTCAGGGGCCTCGGGCTGGTTCGGGAGAGATCGGATGAGTGGAGGGAGACTCAGATGAGCAGAAGGTATGCAGATGCGGTGGCGGTGGTAGTCGCTGCAACGGCGGACGGCGACTACCCCCAGTTGTTCCGGTGGCGAGGCCACCGGTATCGGGTTCGACAGGTGCTGGCGCGCTGGCTCGAGGCAGAAGCCTGGTGGCGAACCGGAAGCAGTGCCGCTGTGAAACAGGCTCCCGAAGTCGGGAGCCGTCTGTACCGGGAGCAGCCCCGCGAGGTCACTGCCGCGACAACCGGCGATGCGGGAGCAGTGGAGGTGCTGGAACGACCGGAGGTCACCGATGCTGCTACCTCTGACCCGCTGCAGCGCTGGGTCTGGCGTGTGGAGGCCGTGCGTCGTAGTCGCTGGGGGACCAGTCGGGCGGGTGTCTATGAGCTGTGCCGGGTTCCTGGCCGGGACCTGGCTGGTGGTCCGGTGATGACCGGGCTGCGGACGGATCGGGTGGCGCGTGCTCTCGAGTGGGGCGGCGAACCTCGTTCGGACACCTCGCAATGGTTCCTCGTCCGTTCCCACGACTGAGAGGACTGACGATGAGAGCTCCGGAATCAACCGGATTGCCTGAGGCGAGTGTGGAGTTGCTGGCAGCGGCCGTACAGGGGATGGGTCCAGCCGCGTTGGAATCAGACCCAGAACGACGCTACGGCCGGGCGCAATTGGTCGCACTGCGTGCCGGTGCTGCGGTCCTGGCGGCCCACGCCCGCGCTGATGCCGAGGCGAGGCGACCCCGCAGCGTCTGGACGATGTTGTGCGGGATCAGCCCGGAGCTGCGGGAGTGGGCGGAGTTCTTCGCGCTCTCTGAGCGGATCATGCAGCAACGGCGGAAACTGACCCATGGTGAGCTTCCGGCGGTGACGGCACGCGAGGCCGATGACCTGGTCAGGGACGCGCGTCGTTTTGTGGATGTGGTGGTCGAGTATCTGACCCGTCGATCCAGGACGGCAGCCGAGGTGGACTCGCAGCGGGTCGCTGCGGGCCGGCTCTGATGAATCGACCTGAGTTCGCTCACCTCCATACGGCATCCGGCTACTCGCTCCGGTATGGGGCTTCGACTCCGAGGGCGCTGGCCGGTCGAGCCGCAGAACTGGGTCAGACGGCCCTTGCACTGACCGACAGGGACGGCTTGTACGGTGCGGTCCGGTTCGCGCTCGCCTGCAGGGAGTTCGGACTCTCTCCGATCCTGGGGGTGGATCTGGGCGTGGCTCCTTCGGGGCTGCTGGAGCGGAGGTCCGCAGTGGGGCGACGGCGGACCACCCCTGCCAGGGGCGGCGCCTGGGTGGATGCTCATGAGCCACGGGTGGTCTTCCTCGCCCGTGGCCGGCAGGGCTGGTCGTCGCTGTGCAGATTGGTGTCGGCCGCGCATCTGTCCGGGGAGCGTGGCAGACCTGTCGTGACTCTGGAGCAGGTCGCCGAGAACAGCGCGGGGCTGGTGGCGCTGCTGGGGCCGCAGTCGGAGCTGGCGGGCGCACTCACCGCACGACGGCCCGACCTGGCGCGGATGATCATGAACCGCTGGGCGGAGATCTTCGCCGTCCGAAGCAGCCCCGCCCACAGTCAGTTGTTCATCGAGGTGGTCAATCACTTCGTCCCCGACGGTCCGGGTGTGACCGGGCAGGTCCGGGGAGCGCCGTGGGTCGCCAACATGTCGGTCGCGAACGCGGCCGCGAGTTTCCGCTGGGGAGCTGAGAACCGGATTCCGGTGATCCTGAGCAATGCCGTGCGCCACACGACCCCGCAGGGAGCCAGGACCGTCGACGTGCTGGACGCGATCAGGCGACTGGTCCCGCTCAGCGAACGACATCTCGACCGGGGCAATGCCGAGGGGTATCTGAAGTCCACCGCCGCCATGCAGGTGGTGGCGCAGCAGGTGCTGTCGGCCGCCGGGTCCGACAGGCGAGTGCAGGCGTGGTTGGCCGATGTGGCAGAACTGGCCGACTCCTGCTCCTTGGAGCCGGTGCGGGATCTGGGGCTGGGCTCGATCCATGTCCCGGAACTCGATGTGGTCATGTCCGGTCGTTCCGGGGCCCCCGGAGATCCGGATACGACGCGCAGTGCTGCGCAGATCCTTGCCTCCCGATGTGAGGATGAGCTGCGGCGATACCGGGGAGCGCGGCTCCGGGATGCACGGCAGCGACTGACAGAGGAACTCGAGACGATCAACCAGTTGGGTTTCGCCGGCTACTTCCTGACCGTCTCGGAGGTCGTGGACCTCACCAGGGACCTGGGGATCCGGGTCGCCGCTCGCGGCTCCGGTGCTGGGAGCCTGGTCAACCATCTGCTCGGGATCTCGGGGGTGGATCCGCTGCGGCATGGCCTGATCATGGAGCGGTTCCTCTCGCCGCTGCGGCACAGCCTGCCCGACATCGACATCGATGTGGAGTCGCATCGTCGTACGGAACTGTACGAGCACATCCTGGAACGCTTCGGTGGGGAACGGTGCACCTGTGTTTCGATGATGGACACCTACCGGGTCCGGCATGCTGTCCGGGATGTCGGGGCCGCGCTCGGAATGCCTCCGGGAGAGGTGGACGGTTTCGCCAAGGCCTTCCCCCATATCAGGGCAGCAGATGCCAGGTCGGCTCTCGAGGAGTTGCCGGAACTGCGCAACTCCACGTTCGGGCGTAACGCGGCTGCGGGGCGGCTGGACAACTTCCTGGACCTGGTGGAGTCTCTGGACGGTCTGCCCCGACATGTCGCGCTGCACCCCTGTGGAGTACTGCTGTCCGACGCCACTCTGCTGGACCGAACCCCGGTGGAGGCATCGTGGCTGGGCTTCCCGATGAGTCAGTTCGACAAGGATGACGTCGAAGAGATGGGATTCCTCAAACTCGACGTGCTTGGGATCCGGATGCAGTCGGCGATGTCACACGCCGTTGCCGAGATCCGTGCTGCGACCGGTGAATCAGTGGACCTGGACACTGTGCCGTTCGATGACGCGCAGACATTCGACCTGATCCAGGATGCCCGTACCCTCGGCTGCTTCCAGATCGAGTCGCCGGGGCAACGAGAACTGGTCGGCAAGTTCACCCCGGAGTCGTTCGCGGACCTGATCATCGACATCTCACTGTTCCGGCCCGGTCCGGTCAAGAGCGACATGATCTCGCCGTTTCTGCGGGCCCGGCACGGCTGGTCGATGCCGGAGTATCTGCATGAGTCATTGCGCTCGGTGCTCTCTGAGACAGCCGGTGTGGTGGTGTTCCACGAGCAGGTCATCAAGATCGTTGCCATTGTGGCGGGCTGTTCTCTGGCCCAGGCAGATGAGGTGCGCCGGACTCTGGGCAGCCCGCAGGGCCAGCAGCAGGTGCGCGGCTGGCTCTATCCGAGGGCGATGGCCAACGGCTACTCCCTGGCCGAGGTGGAGTCGATCTGGGACGTGCTCAAGGCGTTCGCATCATTCGGCTTCTGCAAGGCCCATGCCGCCGCATTCGCGCTGCCGACCTATCAGTCCGCCTGGTTGAAGGCGCACTATCCGGCGGCCTTCTTCGCCGGGGTGCTCACCCATGATCCCGGCATGTATCCGAAGCGGCTCATCCTGGACGATGCCCGCCACGAGGGAGTGGTGGTACTGGGCCTGGACGTGAACCATTCCGGTCGGACCTACACGGTGGTCCCTGAGCTGCCCGCGCAAACAACAGGTCCGGTTGTCCCAGGGGTGGATGAGGATGTGCCGCAGACTCTCGATCCGGAACACCCCGATCGTGGTCCTTGGGGCGAATCCCGCTGGGTACGTCCGGCCTCCGGTGGCGTCTCCAGGGTGGCTGCTGCCGAACTCGTCCGGGCCGGGACAGTGGCGAAACCAGGAGCAGCAGCGCCGCAACAGCGCCATGACCGGGCGCAGCCGGTACCGGATCACAGCGGCACAGGTGAGGCAGAGGTCCAGCATGCAGAGACGAAGGATCAGCATGAAGCGGATCAGCATCGGCAGACGGGTGTCTGGGGCCTGCGCCTGCCCCTGGCGGAGGTCAAAGGCATCTCGGAGGCCGAGCAGGTGGCGATCATCGCCCGGCGTCCCTACCTGTCCCTGCCGGATTTCTGGCATCGAAGTGGTTGCTCGCGGCCGGTGACCGAACGGCTGATCATGGCTGGCGCCTTCGATGAGCTGCACCAGATCGGACAGGGCAGCCTCACCGGTATCACCCGCCGGGATCTGCTGCTGCAGGTCGGCGATCTCGAGCGGTACTCCCGTTCCCTGAATCGTGGCCGTGGCAACCGGTCCGCCGCCACTGCACGTCCCGGCCCGGCAATGACCGGACGCGACGTGTCCTCACAGAGACTGGATTCGGTTGCGGCCGCCCATGACCAGAGTCAGGCCCCTGCGAAGGTCAGACGACCCGATGAGTTGTCGACCCAGCTGACGCTGGAACTCGGCGACGCTCCGGACCGGATCCAGCCATCCGGCCTTCCGGAACTGACCGCCGGGGAGCGGGTCAGGGCAGAGGTGGAGATTCTCGGTATGGATATCACTGCACACGTGGTGTCGTTCTACGAGCCGATGCTGGCCGAGCTCGCGGTGGTACGTTCCGAGGCGTTGCTGGCGTGCCGCTCGAATTCGGAGATTCTGGTGGCCGGGGTGAAGGTGGCGACCCAGACCCCGCCGGTTCGCAGCGGGCGTCGGGTCGTCTTCCTCACGTTGGATGACAGCACTGGTCCGGTGGATGCCACCTTCTTCGAGGATGTGCAGGGGGAGTTCGCCACCACAGTGTTCGGTTCGTGGTTACTGCTCGTCCGGGGGCACGTCCGGCGTACCGGGCGTCGTGGCATCTCTCTGCGTGCGACCGGGGCATGGGACCTGGGCGAGATCCGGTCGCTGTGGCAGGAGTCCGGTGCGATCGGGGTCTACGAGTTCCTCGGCGCCTCTGCAGCCTCGGCGCCGGGTGTCGGCAAACAGTTCTATAGTTCCGACTACGGTCCCGGTTCCCGAGGGGGTGGCGGAATGGTGAACCGCCGACGGGTGCTGCTGCACGCCAGTGGCTTCAGGACCTCCCCGTATGCGGACGTGAAACCTGCCGGTTCCGACCCGAAGCAGGGTCCACCTGCGCCCGTCGGTCAGACTGAGTCCAGTAATCAGAAGAAGCGGTCCGGCGAGCAGCAGCCACCGGCGAAACTGTGGCACTCCAGCCCGGGCTCGAGCGGCTGGTGAGGTGACAGCATGAGTCGTAGCCAGGTCAAGCGACCCAAGCTCACGACGCGGTCCTCCGGCCATGATGAGGACTGCACCGTTCTCCATGTGGATATGGACGCCTTCTATGCGTCGGTGTCGCTGCTGGAACGGCCGCAGTTGCGTGGCAGACCCGTCATCGTCGGCGGCGCGGCCGGTCGGGGCGTGGTGCTGGCAGCCAGCTACGAGGCCCGTGAACTGGGCGTCCACTCCGCAATGCCGATGGGCCGGGCCAGGCGACTGGCACCGCAGGCGGTGGTCGTTCCGCCAGACTTCAGTCGCTATACCGAGGTGAGCCAAGGCGTCATGGCGCTGCTTCGTTCGCTCACGCCGCAGGTGGAGGTACTGGGCCTGGACGAGGCGTTCCTCGAGGTGTCCGGTGCCAGGCGCCGACTCGGCGGCGCCACCAGGATCGCGGAACTGATCCGGGCGCGGGTCCACGACGAACAGGGGATCACATGTTCGGTGGGAGTGTCTGCGACCAAGTTCGTGGCCAAGCTCGCCTCCACGTTGAGCAAACCCGACGGGCTGCTGGTGGTGCCGCCGGAGGAAGTGGTCGGTTTCCTGCATCCGCTGCCCGTCAGCGCACTGTGGGGCGTCGGTGATAGGACGGAGGAGGTGCTGTTGCGAATGGGTCTGCGCACTGTGGGCGACATCGCAGCAACACCACAGCCGACGCTGGAACGGATGCTCGGCCCGGCCGGCGGTGCTCATCTGCTGGACCTGGCCTGGGGCAGGGATCCCCGAACGGTCGAGGTCCATGAGCCGGATCGCAGTATCGGCGCCGAGGAGACGTTCGGTACGGATGTGGATGATCCGCAAGTTGTGCTGGCAGAGGTGCTTCGCCTCAGCGAGAAGGTGGCGGCCCGGATGCGAAAGGCCGGCTATGTGGGGCGAACGGTTCAGCTGAAGGTACGGTTCGCGGACTTCACGACCATCACCCGATCCAGGACACTGCGGCAACCGACCGACACCGGCCGTGATGTCTACAACGAGGCACGGTTGTTGTTCCAGCGACTGGGGCTGCAGCGGGCACGCCTCCGGCTGGTGGGCGTTCGCATGAGCGGACTCACGGAGGTCGAGCGAACCCCGCAACAGATGGCGTTCGACCCAGTGCCCGGCCTGAACAGCGGCTGGCGTGACGTTGAGCAGGCTGTCGATCTGATCACGGAACGATTCGGTCGCGGAGTGGTGCAGCCAGCACGCCTGGTGGAGCCTCCTGAGATCCCGTAGGCGCTGGGGCAGGGCGCGCCAGCCACGAGCGGGCGTCGAAGGGCAGGGTGCTTCCGAGGACTCAATTCAGGGCCTGCTCGATCTCGGGTTTCGATCGCTCCACAGGAGTCACTTCCGGTCCCGAATCGGACAATTGCCGAACCAGTGACCCGCCACCATACGTCGAACAGGTGTACCTCGCCGAATGACTCAAGGAATTGGGCCGACTGGGTCGAGCAAAAGGGTGGGACAGCTAGACACGCCCAGTGCGTGCTCCGCTACTCTCAGCAGAGTCAAGTTGTCCCCACGGATAAATGGAGACAAGGTCACAGAATTGGATACCCGGCTTCCCAGCGGTTCGCCGAAAGCCTATTCTGGACTTATCAAGGAGGTGCGTGCAGGTGCCACTGTCCGACCATGAGCAGAGATTGCTCCAGCAGATGGAGCAGGCACTCTACGCCGAGGATCCCAAGTTCGCCGAAGGCTTGCGCAAGCCCAGGGGCGCACAGATGGACAAGGGCCGGTTCTTTCTCGGTCTCGGCGGAGTAGTCATCGGCATTGCCATCCTCGTTGCGGGTGTGGCGACCTCCATCACCCTCATCGGCATCCTGGGCTTCCTCGCCATGATTGCGAGCTCCTTCGTCGCCTATCGTGCCTGGAACGGGAAGATCGACTCCGACGCCCCGAAAGCGGACGCCCCTTCAGCGCCCCCGCGCGGGTCAGGTTCAGAAGGCTCCGGCTTCATGGATCGTATGGAGGACCGCTGGCGTCGGCGTAAGGAACAGGGCGGCGACGCCTTCTGAGTCCCGCTACCGCAGTTCGGCTTGCGGCCGGGCGCTGAATATGTCCGGCACCCATTCGAACGCCCGCTTGTACGCGTCGCTGTCCAGGAATTGTTGCCGGCTCTCCTGATCGCAGAAGCGGAACTCCAGTCGCCAGGCGAACTCCTCAGACCGACTGCAGTCCAGGGAGGCGCCGACGAAGCCCGGCGAGTCGACACTGGTTGCCACGAGGGGAGCCATCCACTCGTCGAAATCCTCGTGCCGGTCCTTCTCCACCTCACACCGGATCCCGACGTCCGCCGTGAGCGGGTCCGGGGACGGGCTGGCTGACTCGGCGGCGGCCTCAGCCGGCTCGGGCCCGGCATCTGCAGTCTCGGATGCTTCCCCCGTGTTGTGATCGATCGGCCCCTGCGCGTCCGGGGTCTCCTCGACCCGCTCGTCCTCAGCTCGGCGCCCGAACAGACGGTGCCACCAGCGACGTGGTCTCTCCGACATCGGGTACTCCTCCGCTCGGCACGAGTTGCGTGCCACTTTCGATGATGACTCATCGTCATACTGGCCGGTCAGGCCCCCTTTGCCCAGAGATGGCTCTTTGGCAGCCTGATGGGTGGAAGGAAACCGGTTGCTCTTTACCGCGGGCCGGTTGTTGGCAGTAATGTGGTCCTTATGCCCAATGACACACATGGTTCCGCTACGGACACAACCCAAGATCTCAACCGCAAGATCGCGGCGACGCTGCCCGATGATCCCAGTGACTTCGAGCGCGTCAACAAGGGGTTCATCGCGACTCGTGAAGACCCCATCATCCTGGGACCTGAGGGGACCCCGGTCTGGAACCTGGACGAGTACGCCTTCATGGAAGGCGATGCCCCGGACACGACCAACCCGAGCCTGTGGCGGCAGGGTCAGCTCAACAATGTGCACGGTCTCTTCGAAGTGGCTCCCGGCTTCTACCAGGTACGTGGCTTCGACCTCGCCAACATCACGTTCATCAAGGGGGAGACCGGCTGGATCGTCATCGATCCGCTGACCTGCAACGAGACTGCGGCAGCTGCCTACGAGCTCATCAAGGAGCACGTTGCCGATGAGCCTGTCCACGCGGTGATCCACACCCACTCCCATGTCGACCACTTCGGCGGTGTCGAGGGCGTGGTCTCGCGCGCCGATGTGGAGGCCGGCAAGGTGCAGATCCTGGCTCCCGAGGGTTTCCTGGAGGCAGCCGTCTCCGAGAACGTCATCGCGGGCAACTCCATGGGCCGTCGAGCCATGTACATGTACGGCAACATCCTGCCCCGCAGCAGTCAGGGACACATCGACGCAGGCCTGGGCAAGGGCACTGCGCTCGGCACGCTCAGCCTGATCGAGCCCACCGACCTGATCAAGGCGACCGGTGAGACCCGGACCATCGACGGTGTCGAGATCGAGTTCCAGATCACGCCCGGCACCGAGGCCCCGGCGGAGATGAACTTCTACTTCCCCGCCCAGCGGGTTCTCTGTATGGCGGAGAACTGCACCGCGACCCTGCACAACCTCTACACGCTTCGGGGTGCCCACGTGCGCGATGCGCTGGGGTGGAGCAAGTACCTGCACGAGTCGTACAACCTGTTCAAGGATCGCACCGACGTGGTCTTCGCCAGCCACCACTGGCCCCGCTGGGGTTCTGAGGAGATCGGCGACTACCTCACCAAGCAGCGCGATCTCTACCGGTACATCCACGATCAGTCGATGCGGATGGCCAACCAGGGATTCACCGGAATCGAGATCGCCGAGAAGCTGGCGCTGCCGCCGAGCCTGGAGGACGAGTACTTCAACCACGGCTACTACGGCACACTGAGCCACAATGCGCGCGCGGTATATCAGCGCTATGTTGGCTGGTTCGACGGCAATCCGGCCAACCTCCATGCCCTGCCACCGGACCAGTCCGGCCCCAAGTATGTCGAGTTCATGGGTGGCACCGAGGCTGTGCTGGAGAAGGCCAGGCAGGCCTACGACGCCGGCGAGTACCGCTGGGTCGCCGAGGTGGTGAACCACCTGGTCTTCGCCGACCCCGAGAACCGCACCGCCCGCGAACTCCAGGCCGATGCGCTGGAGCAGATGGGCTACCAGGCGGAATCGGGTCC
This sequence comes from Actinomycetota bacterium, assembly GCA_020438795.1. Classification (GTDB taxonomy): domain Bacteria; phylum Actinomycetota; class Actinomycetes; order S36-B12; genus JAGQTY01. Next base: position 91,042 of record JAGQTY010000002.1, on the reverse strand, counting down.
GTGGCGCGACTTCTACCTCTCAGGTGCGCAGGAGCTGCGCGAGGGCGTGGACGCCAGCCTTGTTCCGGATCTGAAGTCCCAGGGCAAGGACATCATCCCGGCGATGAGTGTCGATATGCTGCTCGACGCCATGGCAGTCCGCCTCAACGCGGAGCGTGCCGAGGGCAAGAAGCTGACCATGAATCTCGACTTCACTGACACCGGTGAACAGTACGTGCTGGGTCTGGTGAACTCTGCGTTCAACTACACCTCAGGTGGGCTGGATCCGGATGCCGATGCGACCGTTCACATCAAGCGCTCAACTATGAATGCGATGATTCTCGGAGAGGACGTCACAGAGGCGTTCGCGTCGGGCGACATCACCATCGACGGGAACATGGAAGTGATGGCAGAGATCTTCGGCCTTGTCGATGAGCCCAATCCGGCCTTCAATATCGTCACTCCGTAGCCATCAGCGACCCGCAGGGGAGAACCATGAGCAATTTCGACTACGACGTCATCATCGTTGGGTCCGGGTTCGGCGGCAGCGTGTCCGCCCTGCGCCTGACCGAGAAGGGCTACAAGGTGGCCGTCCTCGAGTGCGGGAAGCGCTGGGATGCTGCAACGCTGCCTTCCACCACCTGGCAGACACCCAAGTATCTGTGGTTGCCCCGCTGGGGGTTCCGCGGAATCCAGCGGATGTCCTACCTCAAGGGCAAGGCTCGGGTCTTCATCATCTCCGGTGCCGGCGTCGGTGGCGGTTCCCTGGTGTATGCCAATACGTTGTACGAACCCCTGGAGCAGTTCTGGACGGACCCACAGTGGGTGGACGTCACCGACTGGAAGGATGAGCTCGGTCCGTACTACAACCAGGCCAAGCGCATGCTGGGCTCCAACAAGGCCAAGGACGACACCCCCTCCGATGCCGCAATGCGCGAAGTGGCCAAGCGGATGGGTGTTGAGGACAGTTATCACACGGCCAATGTCGGTGTCTACTACGGCGAGAAGGGTGTGGAGGTCGACGATCCCTACTTCGGCGGCGTGGGACCGACGCGCACGGGCTGCATCGAATGCGGTGCCTGCATGATCGGCTGCCGGCACAACTCCAAGAACACACTCACCTCCAACTACCTGTACCTGGCTGAGAAGGCGGGCGCGAAGGTCTTCCCGGAGCGGCAGGTCAATCAGGTCGTGCCCCTGCCTGGGGGTGGTTACCGGGTGCATAGCCATCGACCGGGCATGTTCGCGGCCAGCAAGAAGCGTGGGAGCCTGACTGCGCAGCACGTCATCTTCTCCGCCGGTGTCATCGGCACGATGAAGCTGATGGGTGCGATGAAGGAGGACGGGATCCTGCCGGGCCTGTCCGACAGGCTCGGGGAGTTGGTCCGTACCAACTCCGAGGCCATCCTCACCGCGGAGGAGGATCTGTCCGGAGATGTCGACTACAGCCAGGGCGTGGCGATCACCTCCTCGATCCATCCCGACGCGATCACGCACATTGAGCCTGTCCGCTATCCGCGGGGATCGACGGCCACGGGCATCGGCTACACCTTGCTCACCGACGGGGCCACGGAGGAGGACACGGACAAGCGATTCGTGCGGTTCCTCAAGCAGGCCAAGAAGGATCCGAAGTCACTGTTCCGGGCGGCCAACATCAAGAAGTGGAGCGAGCGGGCCCTGATCCTGCTGGTGATGCAGGCCAGGGACAACTCACTCACCATCCACTTCAAGAAGAAGGTCGACGGTACTGTTCAGCTGGTCACCGACCAAGGACACGGCGAGCCCAATCCGACCTGGATCCCGCAGGCGAACGAAGCAGCGCGGGTCGCCGGTGAGGTGATCGGCGGCGAACCTCGTTCCTCGGCGTTCGAGGTGCTCTTCGACGCTCCCACCACAGCTCACATCCTCGGCGGGGCCGCGATCGGCTCCTCCCGGGACCGTGGAGTGGTCGACGGCTATCAGCGGGTCTACGGCCACGAGGGACTGCACGTCGCCGACGCTTCCACTATCTCGGCGAACCTCGGTGTCAATCCGTCGCTGACCATCTGTGCACAGACCGAGCGGATGATCTCCTACTGGCCGAACAAGGGCGATGAGGATCAGCGGCCGGCGCTCGGGCAGCCCTACCAGCGCATCGACCCGATCATGCCCCAGAGCCCCGTGGTCCCGCAGGGTGCCTACGGTGAGTTGACCTGGGTCGGGATGCCGGAGATCAAGCAGTTCAAGGGAGCTCAGCCGTGAGTCTGACCACCGTTGCCGAGGACCTCGAGCGGCTGCGCACCACGTACCGCACAGGTAGGACCAAGACCTACGAGTGGCGTATCGGCCAGCTCGAGGCCCTCTCCCGCATGATGGACGAGCAGGAGACCCGCTTCGCCGACGCGCTGGCAGGTGACATGCATCGCGGGCACACGGAGTCGATCACGACCGATCTCGCCGTGGTGCGGGGCGACCTGAAAGATGCGATCAAGCATCTGAAGAAGTGGATGAAGCCCGAGAATGTGAAGATGCCTCTGGTGCTCGGCACCGGTGCCAAGTGTGAGGTGATCCGGGAGCCGCTCGGTGTCGCTCTCATCATCGGAGCGTGGAACTATCCCATCATGCTCACGCTCGGCCCGCTGATCGGAGCCATCGCCGGCGGCAACTGTGCTGTCATCAAGCCCTCGGAGCTCCCCAAGGCCTGCGCGGTCGCGGTGGAGCGTTCCGTGAAGGAGTACCTCGACCCCGACGCCTTCGCGGTGGTGCAGGGTGGGATTCCCGAGACAACGGAGATCCTCGCCCAGCGCTACGACTACATCTTCTTCACCGGCAGCCCGCCCGTCGGGCGGATCGTGATGGAGGCAGCCACCAAGCACCTGACACCCTTGACTCTGGAGCTCGGAGGCAAGAGTCCCGCCATCGTGGCTGCCGACGCCGACCTCGAGGTCGCCGCCAAGCGGATCGTGCAGGGCAAGTTCCTCAACGCGGGTCAGACCTGCATCGGGGTCGACTACGTGATGGTCGAGGAGGCTGTCGCCGACGACCTCATCGACCGGCTGAAGAACGAGATCGTTGCCTTCTACGGGACGAATCCCAAGACCAGCCAGGATCTGGCCCGGATCATCAACGACGCGAACTTCGATCGGCTCGTCGGCCTCATCGGTGACAACGAGGTGGCCATCGGCGGGGACCACGACCGTGAGGAACGCTATATCGGGCCCACGATGCTGGTTGACGTGCCACCGGACGCGGAGGTCATGAGCGAGGAGATCTTCGGGCCGATCATGCCGGTCGTGCGAGTCGGCAGTATTCCTGAGGCGATCGAGCATGTGGTCGAGGGGGAGAAGCCGCTGGCGCTGTATGTCTTCAGCAAGGACAAGAAGCTGCAGCGCCAGGTCATGGCCCGCACGAGTTCCGGTGGTGCCTGCATCAACGACACGCTGACCCACATCGCGATCCCCGAGGCACCGTTCGGTGGCGTGGGCTACAGCGGCATGGGTCAGTACCACGGCAAGTACGGTTTCGACACCTTCACACACGCGAAGACCGTGCTGACGCGGACCACGAAGTTGGACCCCGACTTGCGCTACCCGCCCTACGAGGGGATGAAGGCCACACTCGCCGAGAAGATGATGTGACATGGCCGACCAGGAATCCACGGGAGAGTCCGCAGGGGAACCGGAACCGTCAGAGGCCGACTCCCTCTATCGCAAGCCAGGCGACAAACGTCGTCATCTCCTGGCACGGCGTACCAAGCACGCGAATCAGGCCAAGGCCAACACCGGCAGCAGACTGCGGGACCACCTGGCCAATGAACGAACGTTCCTGGCCTGGATCCGCACCGGGGTCGCGCTGATCACGCTGGGTATTGCGCTGGACAAGCTCGTGCTCTCCAACATCGGCGCGGACGGCGGTGGGGGACCACCGCCGGGCAGCCCCGGCCGGGTGATGGTCTGGATCATGGTCCTCGGTGGCCTGTTCGCCATGATCTATGCCTCATACCTCTACTCGAGCGTGCTGCTACGGATCGAACGCGACATCTACAAGCCCAACCTCGTCGGTCCCCTCGTGCTCGCCGGTGCGCTGACTGTCGGAGGGATCATCGCGATCGTCTGGCTGTGGCTGACGTGATCGCAACAGCCCTCGTCGTGGTGGTCACATCGTTGCTCCACGCGATCTTCCAGGCCGCGGGTGATGTGATCAGGCATCGTGACCTCGCACGCCTCAAACAGGCCGCACGCGGGCGCAAGATCCAGCCGCTCAAGAGCAAGCCCTTCCGTTTCGGGATCCTGCTCGTGCTGGTCGGCTTCATCTTTCAGGTGGTGGCGCTGCATTTCGGACGCGTGGTGACGGTCCAGACGATCGCGGTCTCCGCTCTGGTGTTCCTGCTGCTGTTCCAGTCGCTGCTCTCGGATCAGAAGCTGCACCGCAACGACTGGTGGGGCTCCGCCCTGGTCATGGTGGGGATCGTGGTCTTCGTGCTCACGGTGCATCCGACCGACATCAAGAAGGACGTGGAGATCGACTACCTCGGCTGGGGAATCGCATTCCTGATCATGCTGGTCATCGCCGTGCTCATCATGATGCTTGCCCCGAGCCTGCCTCCCGGAGCCTCATCCATGGTCTTCGGCGCAGGTGCCGGAGCCGCGGTGGGTCTGGGCGCGGGCATGATCTCAGCGCTGGGAATCATCTGGCGGGTGAACGGTTTCGGCAGCCTCTTCACAACCTGGTTGCTGTACGCGTTCTTCCTGGTGGAGGGCCTGCGGCTCTTCCTGCTGGTGCGTGGCCTGCAGCGTGGCCCGGTGACCTCGTCCGTCGGTGCCTTCGTGCTCGTGAGCCCGGTGGTGTCATGGCTCATCGGCGCCTGGCTGCTCTCCGAACCGATCAACACGGGTCCGGCTTTCTACCTCGGGGTGCCGCTGTCCTTCATCCTGCTGGTCGTGGGTGTTGTGATCCTGGTCAGGACCAGGACGATCGAGGAGGTCTACTCACTGAAGGGAATGAGCTTCCAGGCGAGCTGGTGATCACAGGGAGAGCCCGCTGGCGCGTCGGACCCGGGTGCTCACTGCCTGCTCGATCGCTCGTGGCTCTGCGATGACCCGCAGCCGGCTTCTGGCCCGGGTCACTGCGGTGTAGAACAGTTCCCGGGTCAGTAGTGGGGAATCGGCATCCGGAAGAACAACCGTGACCTCGTCGAATTCGCTTCCCTGTCCTCTGTGAATCGTCATCGCATAGGGCGTCTCGGGGGACTCGAGCTGCCCGGGGTGCACCCGGATGACTCCGCCCTGGCGGCGGAAGACGGCCTGTAACCCCGTCTCCGTGCGGACGACCACGCCTACGTCACCGTTGAACAGTCCGTGCTGATAGTCGTTGCTGGTCACCAGCAGAGGCTGGCCGGGGTAGTGGCGTTCATCGGAGGGTGCACCCACCCAGGCGCGGATCGCGGCGGCCCAGGTACTGACGCCCTGAGGGCCGCGCCGATGGGCGCACAGCAGCCGGTGGCGTTCGAGCGCGGCAAGTGCGACCGTGGGTGAATCCTGCTCCGCAGCCTCAGCCGTCCGTACCGCAATCTCCCTCACCAGATCGCGCAACGGTGACGGGGCTTGGTCCGGCACGCCCAGCTCCGCGACGTACTCGATCTCGGGGGCGCGCTCCAGGGTCACCAGGGTCTCGGTGACATCACCGGCCCTGATCGCGCGGGCGAGGTCGGCGATGCCGTCACTGGACCGGTAGTTGTGCTTGAGGGTGACCACTCCACAGCCCGAGACCGAGTCCGGCTCGTCTTCAGCAGCCAGCTCGCGGATCGCAGGCACGGTTATGGCAGGTGCGCTCGACCGGGTGATGTCAGCCAGGACGGCGCCGGCGTCCACACTCACGAGTTGTTCCGGGTCGCCGACCAGCAGCAACCGGGCCGAGGGCCGCAGGGCTTCGAACAGCCGGGCCATCTGGCTCAGAGAGATCATGGATGCCTCGTCAACGACGATGGTGTCAGCTGGTAGTGGGTTGGTCCGGTTGTGCCGGAATCGGGTGCGGGACCCGGGCAGCGAACCCAGCATCCTGTGCACGGTGGTTGCAGCGATCGGCGAGCGCAGGGCTGGCGGTAGGTGATCGAACGCCGATTCCAGAAGCTTGTGATTGGTTGCCTCGCTGAGTCGGGCGGCTGCCTTACCGGTGGGTGCGGCGAAGAGGATCCGGCCTGTGGGCTGCAGCAGCCGCAGCATGGCCACGATGCTGGCAATGGTGGTTGTCTTCCCCGTACCGGGGCCGCCGGCGAGGACTGTGATTCGGGTGCTGAGCACGCATGCGGCCGCAAGCCGCTGCCTGTCGGGTCCCGGTCCCGGGAACAGACGCGCGAGCGCTTCACGGATCCGGTCCGGCTCCGCCACGGGTGACATCCCGTTGCTCGCCATTGTGGTGGCGACACTG
>JAGQTY010000002.1:0-84562 GCA_020438795.1 Actinomycetota bacterium | reverse complement strand
CGCAGCGCCCTGATGGTCAGGGCCACGCCGAGTTGCACCAGCGGTGATGAGTCTGGGTTCAGCAGCGTGCATGCGATGCGGATGTCGGCGCTGTCGAGCACACCTGCTTCGTTGTAGGCGCCGAGCAACGCGGGTGGGGCGAATGCGAGGGTGCCGGTCGAGGGCAACAGGCAGGTGCGGTCGAGGTTCGTAGTCATCGGCGACCTGCCAGGAGATCGTCGAGGGCGACCACGAAGCCCGGGTCCGGTCTCCACTCCAGCACACCGCAGCGGCTCCCGTCGCTGATCGGCGTCTGCGGCCCGGTCATACCCCGCACGAAGAGATACAGGACCCCGGCGAGGTGACGCCTGGGGTCGTAGCCGGACAGGCGCCAGCGCAGGTAGCGGTGCAGTGCGACCTGGTACAGCGACGCCTGGAGCAGATAGTGCGACTCCATCATTGTGCGCGCCATTCGCGCTCGGGTGTAGTCCCAGGCGCTGAGAGCGCCGTCTCCGGCCGGCCCCGAGCCCAGCCAGTTGGTCTTGTAATCACACACCACGAACTGCGGGTCGCCGTCAGCGTTGCCGAAGCGGAACACCGCGTCGATGGACCCCGTCAGGAATCCCTGCACCCGCTCGTGGATGAAACTCTCTTGGGCCAGTCGCTGTGAATAGTCGCCGTAGATCGGGTCTGCGTCCAAGTACCGTGAGAACAGGTCGACCAGAGCCTGCATCGGGATCGGACCTGTGGCGCCATCGCCGCCGGCCAATGGCAGTTCGAACTCGAGCTCAGGCAACCGATCGGATTCCTCGATCTCGGCCAGACTCAGGCCCCAGCCGTTGAGGGGAGTGGCCAGAGGCGGCCGCAGCGCCTCGGCCAGCGCTTCGGCTCCCACATCTGAGACTGCTCTGCGGCGAAGCTGCTCGGCGCAGGTCGGCAGCAGACTCTGCGGAAGGGACTCCATCGGCAGTACCTCGAGGACGTTGTGGACCAGGGTGCCGAAGCCCGCGCCCCCCGGCAGCGCTGCCATGGGGGATACCGGTTCCCGTACCGTGGGCCCGGCGCCACTGTACTGGCTCTCGTCCTCGGTGCTCGCCCCCTCATCGTCACGCTCGTCGTTGCTTGTCTCAACGGAATGACTGCCTGCGGTGATCCTCGAGTACGAGGTCCGTTGCCAGGTCATGTCGTAGCGCCGCCGGATGGTGGCGGCTGCCAGTGGCTGGGTCAGCGGCTTCGCCACGTTCGTCCACCCAGGCAGTGATTCATCGGTGGCCACGTTCGTGAACTCGATCCCGGCGGCACCGAAGTCCTCCTCGAGCCGGTCTCGAACAGCGCCGATCCTGATCTCGTAGCTGGCGCGAGGTTCCGACTCACCCGCGGCTCGCGCGTGCAGCACGCGATGCAGCGGCGCGGACTTCGCGTTGTGGACCTCCGACCACCAGAGCTGCACCTTGCACTGAGCGCGGGTCACTGCCACGTACAGGCGGCGCAGGCTCTCGCCGAGTTGTTCCGCGAGGTCCGTCTCCACGTGATCGCGCCAGCCGGGGCCCCCACCGCGCACATCGATCATCCGCTCGCCCGAAGCGGCGTGGAAGGAGCACGTCTCCTTGCGGCCCCCGAAGAACTCATCGGATGCGAACGGCAGGAGCACGACGGGGAACTGCAGTCCCTTGCTGGCGTGGATGGTCATGACCTGCACGGCATCCGCGTCTGTCTCAAGTCGCTGTTCGGCGGCCTGGGCGGGATTGCCCTCATCCGACATCATCGTGTGCAGCCATTTCCGCAGGCCCGCCAGTTGCAGACCGGCCCGTTCGGCGTCGTGCAGCGCCTCGCCGATCTGTCGGATATCGGTCAGCAGCCGTTCACCGTCTGGACGCGCCAGAGTCCGCCGGATGAATTCCCCGCTCGTGGCCTCCCTGATGAGCGCGGCCACACCGTGGTCGGCGAGGATGGTGCGCCACGCGAGCAGCTTGGCGACGTCGTGCTCGAGGGCCGGACTGGTCGGGACCAGGTCGGCTCCACCACGGCCGAGGAACGCAGTGAGCATCGCGTACCTCACCACCGAACCATGATGCGGACGCTCCAGGGCGCTGAGCAGCCGCAGCCAGTCGCGCGCCGCTGTCGTGCGGAAGACGCTGGCACTTCCGGTCACAACGGCGGGAATCCGGTAGCGGCGCAGCTCTTGTGCCACCTCGGCGGCGAGGTGGTTGCTCGGCACGAGGACGGCGATATCACCCGGGCGCATCGAGCGGGGCTCGTCGAGGGCCAGGCAGTGGTTGTCGAGGAAGTCGATCGTCGCCGCTACTGTGTCACGGATCAGGAGGGGGCGTGCCTGGTCCTTCGTCAGGGGTTTGTCGGTCCATGACGGCAGCGTCCGGATGGTCATACTGGGCTGGGCCGGAAGGATGCGTTGCCCCGTCGTGGCGGCGCTGCCCGGTTTCAGCGTGATCGCCGCATCGCCCATGGCCACGTCGCCGAACAGGGTCTCCACGGCGCGCACCAGTGGTAGATCGCTGCGGTGATTCCTCGTGAGCGTGTGCCACTGATCGGCCGCCTCACCTGCTTGCAGATAGGTCTGGATGTCACCGCCCCGGAACCGGTAGATCGCCTGTTTCGGGTCGCCGATCAGGATCAGATCCCGGTGGCCGTGGAATGCGGTTCGCAGGATCTCCCACTGCAAGGCGTCCGTGTCCTGGAACTCGTCGACCATCACCAGTGCATACCTGTCACGGAGCAGTCCGGAAACGTGGGCCGAGTCGGAACCCCGCAGGACTGTGGCCAGCCCGGACACCAGGTCGTCGTAGCTGCGCACGCCTGCGCCGAGCATCCGTTCCTCAGTGATCGGGCGGATCCGTTCGGCGAAGCGCACCACCAGTGGAGTCCCGTCAGTGACGATACTCGCCTGCCGATCTCCGAAGACGCGGGCGCCGACCGTTCGCATGGTGGTGTGCGGCAGCGGTGACTCCATGCCAGCCAGGTACTGCCGCACGAAGAGGTCGTCCACCGCCTCGTGCAGGAATGCGGCAGTGTCCTCCACGAACCCCAGTCGGCCAGTTGCTGCGCGCAGCCCGAGAGAGGCCACAGTCTGCTGGCAGAACTGATGAATGGTGGTGATGCTGGCCGCGTCGAAGTTGCGGATCGCATCATCGAGTCGGTCGATCATGGTGGCCGGGTCGGCTGCCTGGGCCAGTGCCGACATCACAACGTCTCGTGGGCCGGTACCTCGCAGGCCAGCCCGCGTGGCAGTGAACCGTTGTCGCACCCGATCGCGCAACTCCTTGGAGGCCGCTCGCGTGAACGAGATGAGCAGGAGCTGGTCGATCCGGGCCTGTCCAGTGGCCACGGCGCGCACAGCGCTGGCGGCGATCGTGAAAGTCTTGCCGGTCCCGGCGCTGGCTTCGAGAATGGTCGTGCCAGCCGGAATCGCCGCATTGATGTCGAAGTCCGTCATCGGGCCGCCAGGATGGGATCCCAGACCCGCTGTGCCAACGTGTCGAACACGTGGAGGTCGGCGCCCCAGGATGGTGGCAGAGGACAGGGGAGACCGCGCAGATCATGGGTGTCGAAGGTATCCCCGAACAGCTGCCGCCAGACGTCGGGGCTGTCGAATCCGTATCTCGGCTGTGCATGCGGGGGCCACACGCGAGCGATTCTCGCAAATGCCGCTTCGGGGTCCGCGCCCCGGGATCGCGCATGGGCGAAGGAGCGGCTGACCGCCGGGGACAGCGGCAGTGGACCGTGGCCGGCCAACTGGTGCAGGACGAGCAGATCGCTTAGAACTGCGCGGGCGTCGACCGGTGAGTGCAGCGTGCGGACATCGTCCTTGCCCACCAGAACGGCCTGGCTGCCCCCACCGGCAACCGAGAGTGCCAGCAGTTCGATCCACAGCGCCAGTTCCCTCTTGGGGTCCGGGCGGCTGTAGCTCGAGCGCAGCAGCCGATCACCATGGACATCCTGCAGAACCCCGACAAGGCGGACTCTGGCCGGGTGTCGGTGTGCACTGCCCTCGATGAGGAGTTGGGGCTCGAGCTCGATGTCGATCTCGCAGGATCCGGCAGGGTGACCCGCACGCCGTTCCTCCACCCCTGCCGCGATGGCCCCGGCGATCCCGAGAATCTCGTCGATCTCTTCCTCACCCTGGCGGCCGACCGGCAACTCTCCTCGCAGGAGTTCCATACGTCTGATCTGCTGCGGTTGCAGGCCTGCCAGCAGCATGTCCAGACAGCGCTGGCCGATCTGCCAGCGGGTCAGCCCATCCAGGGATACGGGCAGCCGGTCCTCGGCGGGGTCTTCCTGTGCCTCCCTGGAAAGGCCGAGACACTCGCGCAGGAAGAACGCGGCAGGGTCCTTCATCGACCGGATCAGATCGACCAGCGCGACCTCGTCGAGTTCCGGTACCGCTGTCCTGGTGTGACCGAGCAGCGGCAACGGTTCCTGCTCCCTGCCGGGTGGCAGCAGCGCCTCCGGGCGATGTGAGAAGGGGCCCGGTGGACCAAGGGCACCGGGCAGGTAGTTGCGGTCGTCGAAGGGTTGCAGGGGATGGCTGTGCACCACCGAATCACGCACGGACCCTTCCGCCGTGCTCGCTGTCAGAGCCAGACCGTCCAGGAGTTCCGAGATCGGGACACACGGCGGCAGTGGTTCGTTCGTGCGCGGATCGAAACCGCTGTAGGTGATGATCAGGGCATCCTGCGCCGCGAGCGTGGCATCGAGAAGGATCTGGCGGTCCTCGCTGCGGGGGTCAGCCTCGCCGAGAAGCGGCCTCCGCTGCAGAATGTCATCCCCGTCGGGCAGATGATTGCGTGGGTAGTCCTCGTCGTCGAGTCCCATGATGCAGACGACGCGGTAGGGGATGGTTCGCATCGGACTCATCCCGCAGAAGGTCGCCCCTCCGGAGCGGAAGTTGATTCGCCCGGGGCGGGACTCGAGCAACGTCTCGAGCAGGAACCGCGCCTCTGCCCGGGTGACCGGGCGGGTACTCGGAGTCTGGTCTGCCAGCGTCAGCAGCGCAGAGCGGGCAGCCGTCTGCTGCCAATGATCCTGCGCAGTGGTATCGGTCATTCCCGCGATGATCTCGATGAACCACTGCATCCATTCAGCCACCGGGCGGGGGTGATCGTGCGAGGCGATGTGCCGCAGCCTGGCGAGGAACTCCTCTGCGCGTCCGAGCAGCAGTGTCTCTGTCGATTCCAGGTCCTCGTACGGCAGTGTCGGGACCGAGTCCGAGCAGTGATCCTCACTCTGCGCCACCCCGGCGCTGAGACGGAGGATGCCGGTCTGCCAGGTGTTCTGCCGCAGACCGTCGAGGCCGTACCTGTCCCGGTCCTGGCCATCCCACCCCCACCGGATTCCCGCACGCAGGACGAGGTCCGAGAGGCGTTCCAGCGCTGCCTCATCGAATCCGAACTGACGCGCGACGGGTCCTCGCGCAGCCAGATCGAGTACCTCGGAGGCGCCGGCGCGGCCCTCCACCACAACAAGGAGCTGACTCAGGGCGGTCAGTACCTCGTTGTCCTGCTCGGGCGACCGGTCGGCGATGCGCAGGCGCATCCGGGCCACCGGAGCCTCCACTTCACCGTCGACATCGAAGGCCGCGTGCATCAGCGGGGCGTAGGCCGCGACGTCCGGAGCCATGATCAGGATGTCTCTGGGTTCCAGCGTCGGGTCCGCCTCCATGAGACCGAGAATCGCTTCGCGGGCCACCTCCACCTGTCGCGACGGGCCATGACACGCCCTGATCTGGAGGCTCGGGTCATACACGGGCAGCATCCTTGTGGCCAGCGTGCCGGAGTCTGGCGCGCGTGCCGTCAGCAGGTCGCCCTGCAACCAGGTCAGCAGTGAGTCGTGATCCGGCAGGTGCACCGTGTGGTCGAGCAGCTCGGGCGTCAGGCCGGCAGCAGATGCCTCGCCGTGAACCACTTGGAGCAGTTCTGCGCTGTCGCGGCCCCATGAGCCGAGCAACGGATGGACCTGCTGCTCAGTCAGCGTGCCAGCACCGGGGTGTCGCCGGGGCGACAGCGCCGTGACATCGCAGATCGGGCCCATCTGAACCGTCGGTAGCCACAGATGAACCTCCGATCGCTTCGCGAGGGCCACGATCGCCGCCCGCTGCCAGGCCGGCAGGGCGGTGAGGCCGAAGAAGGACACGCGTGCCGCTGTGGTGGGGTACTGGCCGTCGGCCGGGGCGTCCGCGCCGAGACACTGCTGGATACGTGGCAGCATCTCGGCGATGCTGGGTTCGGCGATCCGCTCACGCAACCGCCGCCAGAATCCGGCCTGCCACACAAGATCATCGGGCAGTGGCTTGCCGGTACCGTCCCGGTCCTCACCACGCGCCCAGGCCTGGATCATGGAGGGCCGCTGTTCGTTGTAGCGCTCATACAACGATGCCAGCCTGCGGGACAGATCGATCTGGTCGGTCCCGGGCCGCTTGAGGAATTCCGTGATCGGTAACGGGAGGTCCTCGCAGAGGAGATCCAGCACTGCCGAGGCGATCGAGGCTGAGGACCACGCAGTGAACGATGCAGCGGTGTCGGCGTCGCGGGCCGCCACGGTCTCGGCGAGATACTGCCTGGGGGAGGGAAAGAGCACATTGGCGCACACTCCGTCCGCCTCGGCCGCTCCCGGTTGTCCGGTCGTCCCCAGCCACCGGCTCAGTCGTTGGGCCAGGAACCGTTCCACCCCGGGGGTCGGCACACACACGATTTCCGCAACGAACGGGTCAGCGTCCGGGAGACCCAGAAGTTTCCCAAGGGCGTCGGCGAGCACGTCGGTTCGGGGACCTCTGTGCAGCACAAGGCCGAATGGCTCCTCCCACATGCTCACAAGTCTACGAATCGGCTCCGACGTCTCTTCCCGCAGACGCGGCAGTACAGATCCGAGTGATCAGGTACTGCGTGCGGATACCTACTGCAGTGGCCCGGTTGTGATGAACGAGTCCTGCCGTGTCCCCTGGACGGAGGCCCGTCAGGACGGGGAGCGCCCTGTGTGGCGACTCAGACGCCGAGGGCGAGCAGGACGATGTAGACGATCAACAACGCGATCGGCGACGCGAACGCCATGAATGTGGCGCTGGCGCCACCACCGTCTTCAGCTTCTTCATGATCGGCCATGAGCCTCACCCTAGTGCAGTCGCCCCGGGGCATGCTTTCCGACCGCTCGATCGGCCCCTTCGGGGACGAAAGGGGCAATGGGGGTCCACAGCAACCGTGGGGGTTGACTGTGGAGCAAAGTGGAATACAGTGGAGTGAAATGGAATTGCTGGGATGAGTCGGCGACCGGGGAGGAGTGGCTTGTGCTGCTGGGCACCCACACCCCGAAACTCGATGAGAAGGGCCGTCTCGTCCTTCCCGCCAAGTTCCGCGCCGTGCTCGACGAAGGAGTCGTGATGACGAAGGGCCAGGACCGCTGTGTCGTGCTGTGGCCCGCCTCCGAGTTCGAGGAGTATGCGCGCCGGCTGAACGAGGCGTCGCGGTCCAATGCGGCTGTCCGCAGCTACCTGCGGGTGCTCTTCTCCAGCGCGCACGACCAGACTCCCGATAAACAGGGTCGCGTCGGTGTCCCCACGACCCTGCGCGACTACGCGAACCTCGACAAGGAGGTTGTGGTTGCCGGCAACGGTACGACCGCCGAGATCTGGGACGGCCCTGCCTGGTCGGTCTACCTCGACGCGCAGGAGTCGGAATTCGCCGATCTGGCGGAGGAGGTGGTGCCCGGCATCTTCTGATGTGGCATGAGGCCTCCCCCCGCACAGTCACCCTTCCCTGTGACTTCGTCTCCGGCGTTCTTCCCCGACGCCGGGTACTCTTCCCGAAGCGGGAGGGGACCTGATCCCACATGAGGTTGCCGGACCATCGAAGGCAAGTCTTGACCTGAATCAGAGATCGAGGTGACGCATGACCGGTCCTCGTCATGAACCCGTCATGCTGGCCCCGATCCTCGAATTGCTGGGACCCGCGATCGAGGGTGTCGTTCCCGACCGTGCCCCGCTGCTGATCGATGCGACGCTCGGCCTCGGCGGCCACAGTGAAGCGCTGCTGCGCTCCTACCCGCAGCTGCTCGTCCTGGGCATCGACAGAGATCACGAGGCCCTGGCTCTGGCGCAGGAGCGGCTGGCCGGGTTCGGTGACCGGTTCCGTACCGAACACGGGCGCTTCGACCTGGTGCTCGAGCGGCTGCCGCCTGCGACCGCTCCGGTGGCGATCCTGTTCGACCTCGGCGTGTCAAGCCTGCAGATAGACAGTGACGCCCGAGGTTTCGCTTACGCTCGTGACACACCCCTGGACATGCGAATGGACCAGACGGGTGGGCTGAGTGCGGCGGACGTCGTGAACGACTACGAGCCTGAGGAGCTGGCGCGCGTGATCCGGAAGTACGGCGAGGAACGTGATGCATGGCGCATTGCCTCAGCCGTCGTGCGCGCGAGGGACGAGAACAGGATCACGACGACGGGTCAGCTCTCGGACGTCATCGCTGCTGCGGTCCGCTACCGACCGGGTCGGGGTCATCCGGCCAAGCGGACGTTCCAGGCGCTGCGGATCGAGGTGAACGACGAGCTCACCGCACTTCAGGCGGGACTGGAGACAGGCCTTCGGCTGCTCGCGCCGGGTGGCAGGGCGGCGGTCCTGAGCTTCCACAGTCTCGAGGACCGCATCGTCAAGAGGACCTTCGCGCAGGGCATCCGTCCGGAGGTACCGCACGGCCTTCCGGTGGTGCCGGCGGACCGGCGTCCCTGGTTGTCTGCTGTCACCAGGGGTGCGCTGCCTCCCGACCCGCTCGAGGTCAGTGAGAACCCGAGGGCGGCTTCGGCCAAACTGCGCGTGGTGGAGAAGGTGGCGGCATGACCACGCTCTCGCCACCGAAGCAGCATCGCAAGCACCGGGACGAGACGCGCAAGGGCCGGCGACGTCGGCCCGCTCGGCCGGCTCGTGCGAGGAGCCCTCGTCCCGGCCTGCCTGACGGCATCGTCTCGTTCGTGGGCGCCATCACCGGCATCCTCGCCGCGGCGTTGGTGGCTCTGCTCCTGGTCAACAATTCCCTGGCGGCCGGATCGTTCCGGCAGGGAGAGATGAAGCGGGAGCAGACCGCGTTGTTCGAGCAGGAGCAGGCCCTGCGACAGGAGGTGCTGGCGCTCTCGTCGCCGACGAACCTTCGCATCGAAGCGGCGGAACTCGGTCTGGTCGCGGCGGCAACCACCGTCTACCTCGACGTTGAGACCGGCAGGATCATGGGGATTCCCAAGCCTGCCACCGGAGGAACCCTGGCAGACGGGTACGACCCCGAGACTGGGCTTGCGCTGCCCGACGCAGATCCGGGGCTGCCACCGCTCGACTCCACCGCCACCGATCCCGCCACCGATCCCGCCACTGATCCCGCCACTGATCCCGCCGGGGAGGCGTCGCAGCCCCTGCCACCGCAGACCCAGAGTGATTCCGCGCAGACGTCCCCGAGCGACGGGGCCGAACCGGGCCAGGCGGGGACCGGCGACTCGGCGCAGACTCCGGGTGCTGCAACTGAGGACGCAGGCAGCAACGGTGACGGAGCGCAACTCGGCGGCACCACTGCTCGCGATCGAGCGATCCTGACGGGAGTCGAGTGATGAGCACCGCCACCCGTACCCGAACTCCACACAGTGGTGGACCTGCACCTTCCGGCAACGGTGCCCCGCCCATGGGCCCTCCCGCACGCAAGCCCTTCAGGATGGCCTCGTCACGGCGCCGCATCACCTGGATGTTCGTGGTCTTCGCCATCGTTGTCAGTCTCTTCGCAGCACGTCTGGTGGAACTGCAGCTGCTCAAGGGTGGCGAGCTCGCCGGTGAGACTCTGGGCAAGCGTCTGGTCACCCAGGACATACCGGCGGTCCGCGGCGAGATCACCGACATCAACGGGGTACCGCTCGCGACCTCGATCGAGGTCCGGCACATCACTGCGGATCAGACGCTGGTGGAGGATCCGCAGGAGACGGCCGCCGTGCTCGGGCCCATCATCGGTATGGATCCGGCAGTCCTGGTACCGGAGCTGACCGGAGAGCGCCGGTTCATCTACCTGAAGAAGAACACTCCGCCACAGATCTGGCGCGACATTCAGGCATGGCGGGCGGCCGAGGACAATGACGGCAAGGTGTTGCAAGGCATCTTCAGCGAGCGGCTGACCATCCGCGACTACCCGAACAAGGAACTCGGAGCCAATCTCACCGGCTTCACCAACGCCGAGGGTGACGGTGCCTGCTGCCTCGAGTCCGCGCTGAACGATGTGCTGAACGGTGAGCCCGGCAGTGTCTCCTATGAGGAGGCTCCCGGTGGCAACGAGATTCCCGCCTCCGACGTGCAGAAGGTGGCTCCGCGACCCGGGACCGACGTGAGGCTGACGATCGACGCAGATCTCCAGGCGATCGCCCAGCGCGCGATCACGAAGCAGGCCAAGGCCTCCAACTCCGACTTCGGTATGGTTGTGGCGCTGCACGTCCCTACAGGGCGCATCCTGGCGATGGCCACTGGCCCGTCCTTCGATCCCGAGAATCCGGACAAGGTGGAGCCGGGAGACTGGAACAACAAACCCGTCACGTGGGCGATGGAGCCAGGGTCGACGGCCAAGCTGATGACCATCGCCGCAGTGCTCGACCAAGGAGCTCTCAAGCCCAAGAGCAGCGTGGTGGTGCCCGGGACCCTGCTTCGCGGCGGCAAGGCGTTCGAGGACTCGCACGCGCACGGCACTTTGCAGCTGACGCTCGCGGGAGTGCTCGCCCAGTCGAGCAACATCGGCACGATTCTGGCCGCCGAGGAGATCGGTGGCGACAGGCTCTACGAGTACCTGCGCAACTTCGGGGTCGGCAGCCCGACCGGGCTGAGCTTCCCCGGTGAGCAGAGCGGGTATCTGCTCGATCCGGCGGACTGGTCGGAGACGACGTTCCCCACCCTGGCGTTCGGTCAGGGCATGTCCATGACCGCCATCCAGATCGCCAGTATGGTCGCCTCCATCGGCAACGACGGTGTCTACACCAGTCCGAAGCTCATCGACAGCTACGTCGGCGCGGATGGGACCGTGCAGCAGACCGCACCCGGCGAGCAGCACCGTGTGCTCAAGGAGTCCACCGCCAAGAAGATGCAGAAACTGATGCAGCTCGTCCTGCAGGAGGGTGGCACTGCCAAGAACGCGGCGGTTCCGGGCTACCTCGTCGGCGGCAAGACCGGTACAGCGCAGCGCTACGACGAGGAGTGCGGGTGCTACTCGGGCTACACCGCATCATTTGTGGGAATGGCTCCGGCCAATGACCCCGAGATCGTGGTGGGCGCCTGGCTGGACAACCCGCGCGGCTCCTACTACGGTGGCGCGGTCGCCGGTCCGGTGGTGCAGCAGGTCCTGACGGCGGCGCTGGCATCCCAGGGAGTTCCTCCGACCGGTGACAAGCCGTTCAAGTTCCCGCTCACGACCGACGGTTCCTCCCTCGGCTGATCGATGCGCCCGCCGACTCCGCCCGCGCCCCTCTCGGGGGCTCCAGGTCTTCCCGTCGATCCGCGGTTGCCCGCCGTCCAGGGAGTCAGTCTGGACTCGCGGCGGGTGGAGTCCGGGCAACTGTATGCCGCACTGCCGGGTGCGATCACGCACGGGGCACGCTTCGCCCAGCAGGCAGTGGCGAACGGGGCAGTGGCGATCCTGACCGACCCGGCGGGCGCCAGAATGCTCGGCGTCGCGGATGTTCCGGTGGTGGAGGTCGCCGATCCTCGGGGCATTCTGGGGGAGCTGGCCGCTCACATCTACGATCATCCGGCGGAGAAGCTGCAGCTCATCGGCATCACCGGGACCAACGGCAAGACGACCATGACGCACCTGATGAAGGCGGGCCTCGACGCGGCAGGCAGGCACACGGGAATCATCGGCACCACCGGTATCGTCCTCGGCGACACCCGGCTCCCGAGCCCTCGCACGACGCCGGAATCGCCCGATCTCCACGCGATCCTCGCCGACATGGCGGCGCAGGGGGCGGATACTGTGGCCATCGAGGTGAGCAGCCACGCCCTGCGGCTGGGCCGCGTGGACGGACTGCGATTCGACATCGCGGTGTTCACCAATCTCACCCAGGACCACCTCGACTTCCACGCCGACATGGAGGACTACTTCTCCGCGAAGTCTGAGCTGTTCACGACCACCAGGGCCAGTCGGGCGGTCATCTGCATCGACGACTCATGGGGACAGCGTCTGCTTGCCAGGACATCGTTGCCTGCCGTCAGCTACGCCACGAGCAGGGCGGCGGACTGGGTCCTCGATGAGGTCCAGGATTCGGTGTCGGGCTGGTCTGCGCGGGTGAGGGGACCCGGGACTGCACTCACACTGTCGTCGCGGATGCCCGGCAGCTTCAACCAGGCGAACGCGCTCGGGGCGCTGGCGACACTGGCGACCCTCGGCTACGACGCGGCGGTGGTGGGTGCGGGGATCGCCGGCTGCCCCGGTGTTCCTGGCCGGATGGAACCCGTCACTGTGGGCGACAGGACCGGTATCGTCGATTACGCCCACACACCCGACGCGGTGGAGCGGGCAATTGCGGCCACACGCCGATTCACTGCTGGCAGACTGGTGGTCGTGCTTGGTTGTGGTGGAGACCGCGACGCCGAGAAGAGACCTGCGATGGGCCGGGTGGCGGCGCAGGGCAGTGACGTACTCGTGATCACCGATGACAATCCGCGTTCGGAAGACCCCGCAGTCATCCGGGCCGCGATGCTGAGCGGCGCGCGATCGGCCAGTACACCGGGCGAGATCCTGGTCGAGGGGGACAGGCGCGCCGCCATCGCGACTGCGGTACGGTTGGCGGGCGACAACGGCGGTGTGCTGCTCCTGGGCAAGGGTCACGAGACCGGTCAGGAGATCGCTGGATGTGTTGAGCCGTTCGATGATCGCGAGGTTCTCGCAGAGTTCCTCGGAGCCATGACATGAGGCCGACATCCCTTGCCGAGGTGGCCGCCATGGTCGCCGGCGACCTGATCGGGGACTCGGAGCAACCGGTGCTCGGCGCGGCCGCGGACAACCGCCGGGTCAGCCCCGGTGACCTGTTCGTCGCGATCAGGGGTGATCGCGTGGACGGCCACGATTTCGCGGAGTCCGCACTGGCGAACGGCGCCGTGGCGACCCTGGCCCAGCATGAGGTGCCCGGTCCGCACATCCTGGTGGCGGACACGGTGGCAGCCCTCGGCAGGCTCGCCAACCGGTACCTGGAGACCCTGGAGGACACCAGGGTCGTGGCCGTCACCGGCTCCTCGGGCAAGACCACCACCAAGGACCTGCTTGCCAGCGTCCTGCGTCATCACGGCCCGGTCGTGGCTCCGGTCGGCTCCTTCAACACCGAGGTCGGACTGCCGCTGACCGTGCTGCAGGCCGATGACGCCACAAGGACCCTCGTCCTGGAGATGGGTGCCCGGGGTACCGGACACATCGACTATCTCTGCTCGATCGCCCGCCCGGACATTGCCGTCATGCTGAACGTCGGCAGTGCCCATCTCGGTGAGTTCGGGGACCGGGCGACACTCGCGGCAGCCAAGGCGGAAATCGTCTCCTCCCTGAGCCCCCGAGGCGTTGCCGTGCTCAACGGGGATGACCCGCTGGTCACTGATGTCGCTCTGCCCGACGGTGTCGAACGTGTTCGTTTCGGACTCGGCGAAGTCTGCGACCTGCGCATCACCGATCTGGAACTCGACAATGCGGCCCGGCCCTGTTTCACCATGTCGTGGCAGGGGCAGCAGGCCGCGGTCCAGCTCCGGCTGCACGGGGAACACAACGCTCACAATGCTGCCGCCGTGGCGGCGGTGGCGGTCTCGATGGGCATGCCGCTGAGCAGCGTCGCCGAGGCGCTGGCACAGGCGGGGCCAGCCAGTCCGCACCGCATGGATGTCAGGGTGAGTCCGACCGGCATCACCGTCGTCAACGACGCCTACAACGCCAACCCGGAATCGATGGCTGCGGCGCTGAAGACGTTGGCCCGGCTTGCGGAGGGTGCAGGGCGGTCCTGGGCGGTGCTCGGCGAGATGCTGGAGCTTGGTCCGGACTCACTGACTGAACATGACCGCATCGGACGACTCGCGGTCAGGCTCGACATCGACCGGCTCGTGGTCATCGGAGCCGGGGCGCGGCCGATGTATCTGGGGGCCGCTCAGGAGGGTTCCTGGGGGGACGAGGCCGCTTGGGTGCCCGACGTGGCCGAGGCTCTGCGCCTGGTCGAGTCTGGGGTTCGCGAGGGTGACGTGGTCCTGGTGAAGGCATCTCGGGCCGTGGGGCTGGAGTCTGTCGCTGAGCGACTGCTCGGAGCCACGCCGTGACCCTCATCATCCTCAGCGGGGGCATTGCGGTCATCATCTCGCTGTTCGGAACGCCGCTGCTGATCCGGCGGCTGCAGCGGCGCGGGTACTCCCAGGCGATCAGGGAATCGACCGATGATGCCCAGTACCCCGAGCATGCCGGCAAGCTCGGCACTCCGTCGATGGGTGGTCTGGCGATGGTGATCGCCATCCTCGCCGGCTACTTCGGGGTCCACATCGTCTTCTGGTCGCCGCCGTCCGCTTCCGGCCTGCTCGGGCTGTGGCTGATCGTGGGGCTCGCAGCGGTCGGAATGGCCGACGACTATCTCAAGATCTTCAAGCAGCGATCCACCGGCATCCGCGCTCGCACCAAACTGATCGGCCAGGCGTTCGTAGCCATCAGCTTCGCCATCCTGGCGCTTCAGTTCCCGGACGAGAGCGGCCTCACCCCGGCCAGTCAGGCGATCTCGTTCGTGCGGGAGACTCCGCTGGTCCTGCCCATCGGCCTGTTCGTGCTGTGGGTGTGGTTCCTCGTCACCGCCACCACCAATGGCGTGAATCTGACCGATGGACTGGACGGTCTGGCCACCGGGGCCGCGCTGGCAAGCTTCATCGCCTACATCCTCATCACCATCTGGCAGTTCAACCAGTCCTGCGGGTCGACCATCTACGAGAACTGCTACCAGGTGCGTGATCCGTTGGACCTTACTGTGCTCGCGGCGGCGTGCGGCGGTGCCTGCTTCGGATTCCTCTGGTGGAACACCCACCCGGCCCGGATCTTCATGGGGGACACCGGCTCGCTGGCGCTCGGGGGTGCGATCGCTGGCCTGGCCATCATGACCAGTACAGAACTGCTGCTGGCGCTCACCGCGGGCCTCTTCGTCATCATCACAGTCAGCGTGATCATGCAGGTGGGCAGTTTCAAGATCACCGGCAGGCGAGTCTTCCGGATGGCCCCGCTGCACCATCACTTCGAGATGCGCGGCTGGCCGGAGATCCTGATCGTGGTCCGGTTCTGGATCATCCAGGGCCTGTGCATCGCGATCGCCATGGTGCTGTTCTTCGCGGAGTGGGTGGTCCCGTGATCACACTGGATCGGCTCGGCCCCGACTCCGACGCCGGGGGTCTGCACGTGACGGTTGCCGGGATCCGGCTCGCGGGCAGCGCCTGCGCGCGTGCGCTGCGTGGGCTGGGCGCCGAGGTGGTCGCGGTGGACGCCGGGAATTCGCCGGATCATCAGAGGTGGGCCGAGGAGTTGCGGGCCCTGGGTGTTGTTGTGGAACTGGGGGACGGCACACGGCTGCCCCAGCCGACCGATCTGCTCGTCGTGTCTCCGGGTTTCCCACCGGGTGCCCCCATCGTGCGCGCGGCGCTGGATGCGGGCGTTCCGGTCTGGGGAGAACTCGAACTCGCCTGGCGGCTGCGCGGCCCGGGCGCCGCGCCGTGGCTGGTGATCACCGGCACGAACGGCAAGACCACCACCACGCTCATGCTGGAGTCGATGCTCCAGGCGGCGGGGCTTCGGGCCCTGGCCGCCGCCAACATCGGGGTCTCACTCGTGGATGCCGTACTCGGACCGCCGCTGGATGCCATCGCGGTCGAGGTGGGGGCGCCGCAACTGCCCTTCTGGCACACCCCGAGCCCGCTGGCCAGCGTCTGCCTCAACGTCGCCCCGGACCATGTGGACCACTTCGGAAGCTACGAGGAGTACCGCGCGGCCAAGGCGAAGATCTACGCCAGGACCCAGGTGGCGGCCGTCTTCAACACGGCCGACCCGGCCACCGAGCGGATGGTTCGCGACGCAGAGGTGGTCGAGGGCTGCCGCGCCATCGGGTTCACCCTCGGTGTCCCCGGACTCTCCGAGCTCGGGGTGGTGGAGGAGTTCCTCGTCGACAGGGCGTTCGTCGAGAATCGCGCCACGCACGCCCAGGAACTCGCACTGGTCTCGGATGTCGAGCCTGCAGCACCGCACAACGTGGCCAATGCGCTCGCAGCAGCCGCTCTGGCCCGCGCGTTCGGGCTGGAACCGGCCCCGATCCAGCAGGGGCTTCGCAATTTCAGGCCCGCCGGGCACCGCATCGCCCGGGTCGGCACGGTGGCCGGTGTCGACTATGTCGACGACTCGAAGGCGACCAACGCCCATGCCGCCGGTACTTCGCTCCGGGCCTACGAGCGGGTCGTGTGGATCGCCGGAGGGCTGGCCAAGGGGCAGGAATTCGACGAGCTCGTCGTGGAGCACGCCTCACGGTTGCGCGCTGTGGTGCTGCTGGGGGCGGACAGGGCCCGGATCCGGTCGGCATTGGCGCGACACGCGCCCCAGATACCGATCTACGAGGTGAGTGACACCGACACTGAGGCTATGGCCGAAGTGGTCGCGGCGGCAGCCGACCTCGCCGAACCCGGTGATACTGTGCTGCTTGCCCCCGGCTGCGCCTCATGGGACATGTTCGATAACTACTCCCAGCGTGGGGCGATCTTCGCCGAACAGGTGGACAGACTGGCACCATGACCCAGGGGCGAGCGGTGAGCAACAGCGAACATCATGACTGGCGTGACCGCCTCGTCAAGCACCCGGCCAGCATCTACTACCTCATGCTCGGGAGCACCATTCTGCTGCTGCTGCTCGGGGTGCTCATGGTCTGGTCGGCCTCTGCCATCGAGAGTATCCGCGCCACCGGGAACAGCTACGACATCGCCTCCAAGCAGCTCATGTACGCGGTGGTGGGGCTGATCGGGCTCTGGTTCGCCGCCCGGCTGTCCGCGGGCCAGCTGCGCAGCATCGCCTGGCCCCTGCTCCTTGTGACTCTGGTGCTGCTCGTGCTGGTACTGGTGATCGGTACCGAGGTGTACGGTTCCAAGAACTGGATCTCGCTCGGCGGCCCGTTCCGCCTGCAACCCTCGGAGTTCGCCAAGATCGCTCTGATCATCTGGGGTGCCCACATCCTGACGCGCAAGTGGCGCCCTGTCATGGACTGGTCCCTGCTGCTGGTCCCCGTCCTCCCGACGGGGATGGCACTCATGCTCCTGGTCATCATGGAGGGGGACTTCGGCAACGCCATGATCATCGGCGTCATCATGGTGGGGATCTTCTACGCGGTGGGAGCGCCCCTTCGGCTCTTCGCGGCCCTCGGCGCCGCCGGTGCCGTCGGGATGATCTTCGTGTTCCAGCAGTTCGAGTACCGGCGCGATCGCTGGCTGGCGTTCCTCGATCCCAACCCGGACCCGCTGGGCATCGGCTATCAGGCGCAGCAGGGCACCTACGCACTGGGGACCGGCGGGCCGTTCGGAGTGGGGCTCGGCGCCAGCCGGGAGAAGTGGGGCAATCTGCCGGCGGCGCATACCGACTTCATCCTGCCCGTGATCGGTGAGGAACTCGGACTGGTCGGTACCATCGGCGTGCTCGGCCTGCTCCTGCTGCTCATCTGGTCGATCCTGCGGCTGGCGCGGGAGACCCCGGATCGTTTCACACAGCTCCTCGCGGCAGGCATGGCCACCTGGCTGATCATCCAGGTGGTCACCAATGTGGGAGCCGCCCTCAAGATGCTCCCGATCACCGGCGTGACCCTGCCGCTGGTCTCCTATGGAGGCTCGTCGCTCATCCCGATGCTTGTCGGCATAGGGCTGCTGCTCGGCCGTGCCAGGCGACTGGTACCGGAATCCTCGGAACCTCCATCTGTTGAAGTTGCTGGGCCCAGGCAGGCCGCGAGCCGATGACCGTTGTCCTCGCCGGTGGTGGTACCGCCGGGCACATCGAGCCTGCGCTCAACCTTGCGGATGAACTGGGTCGCATCGATCCGTCGATGCGTGTCGTCGCCCTGGGCACCCCCAAAGGCCTGGAGTCGCGCATCGTCCCTGCGCGCGGTTACGAGCTGGCGATGATTCCACCCGTGCCACTCCCGCGCCGGCTGAGCAAGGAGCTCTTCACACTGCCCGGGCGCAGCATTGCCGCGCACCGGCAGACCAGAGCTGTGCTGCGCACCGTGGGGGCGCGCGTGGTGGTCGGATTCGGCGGCTACGTCAGCTTTCCCGCCTACCTGGCAGCTCGCAGCTGCGGGATCCCGATCGTGGTGCATGAGGCCAACGCCAAGGCCGGTCTGGCGAACAGGCTGGGAGCCCGGCTCACTGCGCATGTCGCGGAGAACTACGAGGGCTCGCTGCCTCACGCCCAGCGGATCGGCTGCCCGCTGCGGGCAACGATTGCGCAGCTGGACCGGCGTGAGCGCCGGGCCGAGGCGCTCGAGTACTTCGGGCTGGCCGACCGCCCCACGCTGCTCGCCTTCGGGGGCTCGCAGGGGGCGGCGAGCATCAACGCCGCTGTTCGGGAGGCAGCCCCTGCGATCTTGGGGGAAGGTCTGCAGATCCTGCATGCGGTCGGGAGAGGCAAGCGGAGCGGGGCGTCGCAACCGGGTGGATACGCCGAGGTCGAATACATTGATCGTATGGATCTCGCCTATGCCGCTGCGGACCTGGCGGTCTGCCGGGCGGGGGCGATGACATGCGCGGAGCTGTCCGCTGTCGGTCTTCCGGCGATCTACGTGCCCTACCCGGTCGGCAACGGGGAGCAGCGGTTCAACGCGGCGCCGATCGTGGACCGGGGCGGCGGCCTGCTGGTCCTGGACCAGGACCTTGTTGGGGACAGGCTCAGCCGCCACGTGCGCGAACTCTTCGGTGATCCGCGGACCCTGCCCCGGATGGGTGCAGCGGCAGCCGGGTACGGGATCCGTGATGCAGCGGCAAGGCTGGCGGACATGACACTGGCAGCGGTTTCATGATGGTGCCAGACACGCTTGAGCAGCTCGGTCGCGTGCATTTCGTCGGCATCGGTGGCGCAGGGATGAGTGGGCTCGCACGGCTGTTGCTCGATCGCGGTGTGGCGGTCTCCGGTTCCGACATGAAGGACAGCCGAGCCCTGGCAGACCTGCGCGAACGGGGTGCGGTCATCCATATCGGGCACGATGAGGCGAACCTGCGCCCCGGCGGCCGTCTCATCGACACGCTGGTGGACACTCCGATCATTCCCGACGACAACATAGAGGTCGTCCGCGCTCGTGAGCTGGGGGTCCCGGTCATCTCCAGGTCCCAGGCGCTGCGTCTGGTCATGCAGGGGGCGGTCGTGATCGGCGTGGGGGGCACCCATGGCAAGACGACCACCACCTCGATGATCACGGTCGCACTGCAGCGCTGCGGTGCCGATCCATCCTTCGCGATCGGCAGCGAGGTCAACGACCTGGGCTCCAATGCCTTCACCGGATCGGGCAAGTACTTCGTTGTCGAGGCGGACGAGAGTGACGGGGCCTTCCTGCAGATGGACCCCGAGTGTGTGGTCGTCACGAATGTCGAGCCAGATCACATGAACTACTGGGGGGACTTCGAGTCCCTCGAGCGGGGCTTCGCCGAGTTCGTTGCTCTGGTCGCGCCACGCAACGGCTTCGCCGTGATCTGCGAGGATCACCCGGGCAGTGCCGCTCTGATTCACGGTGCCCGCAACGCAGGCGTACGCGTCTTTGCCTATGGCACCTCCGAACGTGCCGACTTCAGGATCGAGATCCTGGGCAGTACCCGCGGGGGCTATGAGTTCACAGTGTTCCACCGCGGCGTGCGACTCGGGGACGTGAGACTGCGTGTGCCGGGGCGGCACAATGCGCTCAATGCGACGGCTGCGCTGGCCGCATGTGTCGGGCTCGGTTTCAGCGCCAAGGAGGTCATCACCGCGCTGGGGGAGTATTCGGGCGCGCGCAGGCGCTTCGAATTCCGTGGCGAGGCCGCGGGTGTGCGCGTCTACGACGACTACGCTCACCATCCGACCGAACTCACCGCCACGTTGACGGCAGCCCGGGAATTCGTGGGTGAGGGGCGATTGGTCGTTGCATTCCAGGCCCACCACTACTACCGAACCGCCATGTTCTCCAAAGAGTTCGGACAGGCGCTGGGACTCGCCGACGAGGTGGTGGTGCTCGAGGTCTTTGCACCCGGTGAGGAGCCGATTCCGGGTGCCAGTGGTCAGGCGATGGCTGCCAACGTCCCGTTGCCGGCTGCGAGTGTGGTATTCGAGCCGTCCTGGTCCGAGGTCCCCCGACAACTGGCCGGTCGTGCCAGGCCGGGGGACATCGTCATGACGCTGGGAGCAGGCGACATCTCACTGCTGGGGCCTGAGGTGCTTGCGGTGCTCCGGGAGGGGGTGGCTGATGGCGACTGAAGCGCCGGTGCTGCGGCCGGTCGAGCAGGATCCCCCCGGCACGCAGCGGCCCACGGGACGAAGGTTGCGGATCGCCAAGGGAGCGGTGATCGGCTGGTCGGTCGTCTGCGTGCTGCTGGTCGTGGCAGCGGCGTGGCTGTTGTCATGGTACTCGCCGGTCCCGGTGCGAGAGCTGACCGTCGTGGGCGCCAGTGAGGAGACGGAGCAGGAGATCCGGGCGCGGGTGGATGTCCGGCTCGGAGAAGCGATCAGCGCGCATGATCCGGGGGCGATGGAGGCCAGCGTCAGGGAGCTTCCCGGTGTGGTCGCTGCCGATGTCCAGCTGTCCCGGCCCTGGACCATCCTGATCGCGGTCGATGAGCGTTTTCCTTTCGCGCAGTTCAAGCAGGGAGACCAGTACGCGATCGTTGATGAGACCGGCGAGGTGATCCGTACAGCTGCCGAACCGATGAAGCGCCTGCCGGAGCTCGGCAGCGATGCCGAGCAGGCCCCGATGCTGGATGCGCTGCGAGCGGCACCCGAGGATCTGATCGGCCGGATCGCCGGTGTGGGGGTGAACGAGGGTCAGGTGGTACTGCTCATCAGGAATGGTGGCCTGGTCCAGCTCGGCTCCACCGCTGACCTGGAGGCGAAGTACAACAATCTACGGGCGTTGCTGCGTACCAAAGCAGATGCCTACAACCTCTCGGTCCCGGAGCGCCCGGCCCTTATCGGCGACCTGACACTGCCCAAGCGCAATCGGGTGGAGCAGCAGGGTGACAGCACGGGTATCGAGTAGCGCCGCATAGTAGGCTGCCCCCTGTTCCTTCACGATCAGGAGACTCCATGGCAGACAAACGAGTGCTCGTAGCAGCGGTGGGCACGGCAGGGCTGGCGCTGGCAGTGGCGGGTTGTTCCTCGTCCTCGGATTCGAGCAGTTCTTCGACGCCCACGGCCACTGAAGCCAGCCCGACCGCGTCGACGCCGAGCCCGGCAACGACAAGCCCGAGCGCGACGGCGTCCAAAACGAGTTCATCGGACTCGAGCTCGCTCCCGAAGCCCCCGTCCGGCTCGAAGAAGTTGCACGAGAAGACGCTCAGCGGTGGCACGACGTATGCACGCTACTCCAACGGCAGTGAGACCCCGAAGTCGGTCGTCTCCACCTATGAGAGCGAGGTCAAGAAGGACGGGTACAAGGTCACCCAGAGCGGTGGCAGTGGTGGCGGCTGGGGCGGCTACGGCGGTTCCGACTACGGCATGACCGCGGAGAAGTCGGGAAGTTACTTCGAGGTGCAGGCCGGGGGCGAGTCCGGGAAGACCACGTACTTCGAGGTCTGCCTCGGTACGGACAAGTCGGCAGTCGAGCACTGTGAGGACGAGAGTAACGACTCCAACAGCGGCGGCAGCTGAGTCCCAGTCACCGACCGACGGCTTGTGAATGGCCGCCGGTCGGTGAGGAAAGACGGGTAAGGGGAGGCTCAGTCCTCAGTCAGCCGGATGGCGGAGACCTCGAACTCGAGTTTGACCTGCTCACCCACCAGGACGCCACCGGCCTCCAGCGCGGCGTTCCAGGTCAGTCCCCAGTCCTTGCGGTTCACACGCGCCGAAGCCTCGAACCCGATGCGACGGTTGCCGTACGGGTCGACGGCAGTCCCGGTGTATTCGAAGTCCACGGTGACCGGCCGGGTGACACCCTTGATGCTCAGATCTCCGGTGACCCGGTAGTCGTCCTGGCCACGGCTCTCGACCGAGGTCGATCGGAACGTGAGCTGCGGGTACTGCTCGGCATCGAAGAAGTCTGCTGACCGCAGGTGGGCGTCTCGATCACTGTTGCGCGTGTCAACGCTACCTGCGGCGATCGAGAGCGTGACTGAAGAGTTCTGCGGGCGATCGATATCGAAGACACCTGTGCCTTCGAACTCGTTGAAGGAGCCGCGGACCTTGGACACCATGGCGTGACGTGCGACGAATCCGATGCGGCTGTGTGCCGGGTCGATGGCGTAGGTGCCAGTGACAACGGATGGGGTTGCTGTGTGCATTGCGGGAACTCCTCAGGTTGATCCGTATCCCAATTTGGTTGATACGTCACCCTAAACTTAGATGACGCATCAACTATTCCCGCCACCGGCAGATTTCCCATACGCTGGAGTCATGGAGGAGACCGCCTGGCTGACGCCCGAAGAAGCCCGAGCCTGGCGAGGCCTGCAATTGATGCAGATGAGCCTCGAACGCGAGATGGCCAAGCAGCTCTCGGTCGAGTCGGGGCTGTCCTATCCGGAGTATGTTGTGCTGGTCGCCCTCACCGATCAGGCCCAGGGGCGACTGCGCCTGCATGAGCTCGGGTCGTTGCTCGGCTGGGAGAAGAGCCGGGTCTCCCATCAGATCACCCGGATGGTCCGGCGCCAGCTCGTCACGAAGCAGCATTGCCCCGACGACCGGCGGGGCGCATTCGTCGTCCTCACCGATACCGGTCGGGATGAGATCGAATCCGCGGCCCCCGGACACGTGCGCCTGGTTCGGGAGCTGTTCATCGACCGGCTCACCGACGACCAGCTCAGGACGCTCGCCGATATCGCCGAGAATGTCCTGAGCGGTATGGACGCTGGCTCGGCCTGAAGTGCCGGGCGAAGGTCCTTCCTGCGCCATCGTGCGAAGATGGCCGGAAAGCGGGATGTGTGGCCCACGTGCGCCCTGGGAGCGAGGAGTTCTGTGGCAGCAGCCGGACAGCGAACCATCCGCCCTGGCTGGGAACGGACATTCCGTGCCATGGGCACGGAATGCCACGTGATCGTCGAAGGTGGCTCCAGACGCCTGCTGGACCTCGCCCAGACCGAGATCGAACGGCTGGAGCTGCTGTGGTCCCGGTTCCTTGAAGACAGTGAGCTCTCACGGCTCAACCGTAGGGGAGCGCTGGTCGTCTCACAGGAGACGGCGGACCTGCTTGCCAGATCCGCCTGGGGGCAGGGGCTGACGCACGGCCTCTTCGATCCCTTCCTCGAGCGGGAGATCGTCGCACAGGGATACTCCAGGGATTTCGCGGATCTCGAGGAAGCTGGGGCCTCGGCCGGCGCCGGTGAGGTCAGTCGCGCGGGCTCGAGCCGGGGCAGGCTATCTGTGTTGGCCGCGGCGCGGCGCGAGGGCAGAACCTACCTGAACCGTCGCACCGGACTGGCGCAACTTCCGCGCGGCTACCGGCTCGACTCTGGTGGGCTCGGCAAGGGCCTGGCTGCCGACCGGGTGGCGCGCAGCCTCATGGGGGCCGGAGCTGCTGCAGCGCTGGTGAACCTCGGTGGTGACCTGCGAACCATGGGCCATCCGAGCAGGGGAATGTGGCAGATCGGTATCGCCGACGAGAGTGAGGTGGGCGACCAGGTGCTCAGCGTGAATCTCGCCTCAGGCGGGCTGGCCACCTCCAGCGTGACGCGCCGCCGCTGGCGCGTGGCGGGTGCGGACCGCCACCATCTGCTGAACCCACGTACAGGCAGGCCAGCACACGCCCGAATCGCCGCGGCGACCGCCATCGCTGAGGCTGGCTGGTTGGCAGAGGTCATGGCAAAGGCGGCACTGCTCGGAGAGGCTGCCGACGCCGCGCAACTCGTCGTTCGCCGCAACGGTGCGATCCTTGAGCGGCGCTGGGACGGTGGCGTGGATCAGCACCTGCACATGGCGCCGCAGGGCTGATCGGACCAGGCCGATGGAGACGCACGAGCATGGGTGGCCCGAGCCTGAGTGACCTGAAACCTTGACTTCAGGTTGATGTGAATTCGCAGGCTGGCAGCGCGAAAGTCAGGTGGCTGCTTGCACGCGCACGGCGCCGCAGAATAGTGTTCAGACTGTTCCTGACACGAGGCAGGGGAAACAATAAGCCTCAAGTATAGGTTCAGGGTACTCGAAGGTTCCCGGCGCACGGGGTAAGACGCGCCGGCCGGGCCGATGCCGTGAAGTTGTACAAGAGGGCCCCAGGACATTTGGAGGGTTGGCGTGGCCGCACCACAGAACTATTTGGCAGTCATCAAAGTCGTCGGAATCGGCGGTGGCGGAGTGAATGCCGTCAATCGCATGATCGAGGTCGGGCTGAAGGGCGTTGAGTTCATCGCCATCAATACCGACGCCCAGGCGCTGCTGATGAGCGACGCTGACGTCAAGCTCGACGTCGGACGGGATCTGACACGTGGGCTCGGCGCCGGCGCCAACCCCGACGTCGGCAGAGAGGCTGCTGAGGATCATGCCGACGAGATCGAGGAGGTCCTCAAGGGCGCGGACATGGTCTTCGTCACGGCGGGCGAGGGCGGTGGCACGGGCACCGGTGGCGCTCCGGTCGTCGCGCGGATCGCGCGCAATCTCGGCGCCCTGACCATCGGCGTGGTGACCAGGCCGTTCAACTTCGAAGGCGCTCGGCGCAGTCGGCAGGCAGAAGCCGGAATCGAGGCGTTGCGCGGTGAGGTCGACACGCTCATCGTGATCCCGAACGACCGGCTGCTCTCCCTGACCGATCGCAAGATCAGCATGATGGATGCCTTCCGGCAGGCCGACCACGTCCTGTTGCAGGGCGTGTCGGGCATCACCGATCTCATCACCACGCCAGGCCTGATCAACCTCGACTTCGCGGACGTCAAGTCCGTCATGGAGGGCGCAGGATCGGCACTCATGGGCATCGGCTCCTCACGTGGCGAGGACCGCGCCATCTCGGCTGCCGAGGCAGCGATCTCGAGTCCGCTGCTCGAGGCCAGCATCGAGGGTGCCCATGGTGTCCTCATGTCCATCGCGGGTGGCTCAGACCTCGGCCTGTTCGAGATCAACGAGTCGGCGAGGCTCGTCTCCGAGGCTGCTCACCCCGACGCGAACATCATCTTCGGCACGGTCATCGACGACACCCTCGGTGACGAGGTGCGGGTGACGGTCATTGCGGCCGGTTTCGACGGCGGCCTGCCCAAGGCGCGGACCGACGAGCAGGTCATCGCTCTGCCCGACACCCGCGTCGTGTCGGCCGAGAGCCGCAGCCAGGTGCCGACCGGAGGCCCTGTCGTGGGGCAGCCGGCCAGCGCTGCCGGACAGCCGGTCGTCGGTGGGGGGACACCGGTCGAGCCCCGTAAGATCGTCTTCGACAACGACTCCGATCTGGACATCCCCGACTTCCTGAAGTGAGGGCTCGGGGGGTCGGACTGCTGGAGCCGGTTGCCGGTCGCAGAGCCCGCTGGTTGTTCACCGATCGTCGGGGAGGCGTGAGCACAGGCGATTACGCCTCGCTCAACCTCGCCGACCATGTCGGTGACGATCCGCAGGCAGTGTCGGCCAATCGGGGTTCAGCAGCCTCCTGGCTCGGGCTCGCAGCCGGCCAGGTGGCCGTGATGAGGGCGGCCCACGGGGCGGAGTCGGCTTTCGTCACCGGTGGCGGGGTGGTTGCGGATGTCGACATCCTGGTGACGGACCGCCCCGACGTGGCGCTCCTGGCGCTGGCGGCCGACTGCGTGCCGATGGCAATGGCCGACCCGGTCGCAGGTGTCGTCGCAGCGGTCCACTCCGGCTGGCGGGGCGTTGCCGCAGGGACCGCCCGGGCAGCAGTGGCCGCGATGGTGGCCGCCGGTGCGCACACCAGCCGGATCACCGCCTCACTCGGGGCGGCGATCTGCGCCCGCTGCTACGAGGTCTCCGACGCGGTGTTGGCGCAGGTCACCGCCGCGGCACCGGCCGCGGCCGCAGTCACACGGACGGGCACGCCCGCCGTGGACATCCGGGCGGGTATCAGCGAACAACTCAGGGGGGAGGGCGTCAGTGATATCAGGGTCGATCCGGCCTGCACCTACGAAGCTCCCACCGAGCTGTTCTCGTACCGCAGGGATCACACCACCGGCCGCCAGGGCGTGCTGGTCGCGCTACAGGTCGGCCATGGCTAGCCGCCGCGATCAGATCGCATCCGGGCTGCGGGACGTACACGCCCGGGTGCGCACTGCATGTGAACGCGCAGGGCGCGATCCGCACGATGTGACCACGGTAGTGGTCACCAAGACCTTCCCCGTCTCTGACATCCGGGATCTCCTCGGCCTCGGCGTGCACGACGTCGGGGAGAACCGCGACCAGGAGGCCCGGCGCAAAGCGGTGGAACTCGCGCAGCCGGGACCCGGCCTGACGCCGCCGCACTGGCACTTCATCGGCCAGCTGCAGCGGAACAAGGCCAACTCGGTGGCCCGCTATGCCGACTACGTGCATTCCGTGGACCGGACCGAGCTCGCAGGCGCGCTGCAGAGAGGCGCCGTTGCGGCACAACGAGAGCTCGGATGCTTCGTGCAGGTATCACTGGATCAGGGCGATGCGGGCGTCATCGGCCCCAGGGGAGGGGCCACTGCCGATCGGATCATCGAGGTGTGCGAGGCTGTGGAACGGGCTGAGAATCTCACACTGCTCGGCCTGATGGCTGTGGCGCCGCTCGATGAGCCGCCCGCCCCCGCATTCGAACGGCTGGCCGAGATGCACGATGCGGTCACCCGGGAATTCCCGGCGGCGACGGCACTGTCGGCCGGGATGAGTCACGACTTCGAGACAGCCATCAGCTATGGCGCGACACACGTGCGCGTCGGCAGTGCGGTTCTCGGGGAGCGAACTGATGTCAGGTAAATTCAGCTCATGGTGCATGCTTGCACCCGGAGCACCTCATAGGAATGGACGAGGAGCAGCGCAATGGCTACCGCAATGAAACGACTGGGTGTCTACCTCGGTCTCGTCGATGACGAGGACATGATGGATGCCGGAATGGCTGACGGCACCACGGGCCAGCCCCTGAGCCATTCGGCCGTGGGGCACCGGGGAGGAGCCACGGGGTCTCCGGTCGAGGCTGTGCCCCAGCACTCGTACAGCGCGGGCGCCTCCTCCTACCAGGCTCAGCCGTCGGGACCGGTGCGTGTCGCCGCGGAGCAGAACGTCGTCGATCTCGCGGCCCCTGAGGCACGCCACAGCGCTGGTGTGGGCGTGGACCCGAACACCACCATTCACACCATCCACCCGCGCTCGTACAACGACGCCCGGCGGATCGGTGAGGAGTTCCGCGCCGGTGCACCGGTGATCATGAACCTGACCGAGATGGACGACAACGACGCCAAGCGGATCGTGGACTTCGCCGCCGGGCTGGTGTTCGCCATCCACGGCAGCATGGAACGGATCACGAAGAAGGTCTTCCTGCTCTCGCCGGCCAATGTTGATGTCCGCGATGCACCGGCCGTACGCCAGGCTCGGGATGGGTTCTTCAACCAGAGCTGATTCCCGTGGCCATCCTCCTTCAGATCGTCATCACGGTACTGACGCTATACATGTTCGTGCTCATCGGCCGACTGGTCTTCGATTGGGTGCAGGTCTTCTCAAGGAATTGGGAGCCGACCGGCCCGGTGCTGCTGGTGGCCGAATCCGTGTACACGGTCACCGACCCGCCGATCAACTTCCTGCGCCGCTTCATCCCGCCCCTGAAGATAGGACAGGTTGCCCTCGATCTGTCCTTCCTGGTGCTGATCATCGGGATCACGATCCTGCTCGGCGTGCTGCAGCGGATTCCGGTCTGAGGTTCGCCCCGGTCGAGCCGGCGGGGCGAGGTCCGGGGATGCGAGTCAGGCGCCCCGGAGCACCTCGAACTCAAAACCGTATCCCTCAGGAGCCACGGGTTGTTCCAGATCTACGTCGGGTTCGGTCCGGGAGGCCAGTACCTCCGCAGCGATGAGCTGTGCATGCTCGCTCAGGGCCCGGTGGGTCTGCTCGTCGGTGGCACGCCAGCGCAGCGTGATCCTGTCGCTGACATCGAAGCCGGCGTCCTTGCGGGCCTCCTGCACCAGTCGGATGAAGTTGCGCGCCAGACCGGCCCGCCGCAGTTCATCGGTCAGGTGCAGATCGAGCGCCAACGTGTGTCCGTCCGCGGCTGCCACGGCCCAGCCCTCGCGCGGAGTCTCGGTCACCACGACGTCGTCTGAGGTCAGAGTGACATCCCCGAGTTCTGGCACAGGCAGTGAGAAGTCCTCGCCGGCGCGCAGCCCGTCCGCCAGAGCCTGCGGATCTGCGGCTGCCACTGCCTTCGCCACCGTCGGCGTGGACTTGCCGAACCGCCGGCCCAGCGACCGGAAATTGGGCTTCACCGAGACATCCACGAGGTCGGTCGCCTCAGACAGCGGTTTCAGCTCATTGACGTTCAGTTCCGCCGTGATCTGGCCACGGAGCTCATCGGGCAGGTCGTCCCACCCGGGAGCCGAGATCAGTGCCGCGCCCAGTGGCTGACGCACACCCAGACCACTCTCGGCCCGGGCGGTCCGACCAAGTTCCACCAGACGCCGCACCGTGCGCATCCGCCTGTCGAGTTCGTCGTCGATCAGGGCTTCGTCGGGCTGCGGCCAGGCGCTCAGATGCACCGACTCGACCGCGCCGACGGGCCGGAACAGATCCTGCCACACACGCTCGGTGATGAAAGGGGTGAACGGAGCCATCGCTCCCGTCAGAAGTCTCAGGCACTCGTGCAGCGTGAGCAGCGCGGCCGGATCGCCGTCCCAGAACCGGCGCCGCGAGCGCCGGATGTACCAGTTGGAGAGGTCCTCGATGAACGCCTCGAGGGCTGCCCCTGCTCGCTGCGTGTCAAAACGCTCCAGCGCGGCATCGACGTCCCGCAGCATGCTGTTCGCTGCCGACAGCGCCCACTGATCCATCATGGATCGCTGTTCCACAGCAATGTAGTCCTGGGCGGCGGCATCCCAGCCGGAGGCCTTGGCGTACAGGGCCTGGAAGGAGACACATGACCAGTAGGTCAGCAATGTTCGCCGCCAGACCTCCGCGATCGCGTGATGACCGACGCGCCGTGCCTGCCACGGCGATCCCGAGGCGAGCATGAACCAGCGGACCGAGTCCGCGCCGTGCTCATCCATGAGCTGGATCGGGTCGAGGACGTTGCCGAGGTGCTTGCTCATCTTTCGGCCGTCCTCGTCGAGGATGTGACCGAGGCAGAGCACGTTGCGGTACGCGTTCTGGTCGAAGGTCAGGGTGCCGATCGCCATCAGTGTGTAGAACCAGCCGCGTGTCTGATCGATGGCCTCGCAGATGAAGTCGGCCGGGTAGCGATCAGCGAACTCATCGGCGTTGCGATGCGGGTACCCGAACTGCGCGAACGGCATAGCGCCCGAGTCGTACCAGCAGTCGATGACTTCCGGAACCCGTCGTGCTTCGTCGCCGCACTGCGGGCAGGTGATCACGACATCGTCGACGAAGGGTCGGTGCGGATCGAGTTCGTCGAGGTCGGTTCCGGCAAGCATGCCGAGTTCGGCGAGGCTTCCCACCGCTGTGAGGTGGTCCGCATCGCACTTCCAGATCGGCAGGGGGGTGCCCCAGTACCTGTTCCTGGACAGCGCCCAGTCGATGTTGTTGTTCAGCCAGTCGCCGTAACGTCCCCACTTGATCGTCGCAGGGAACCAGTTCGTCTCCTCGTTCTGCTCCAGCATCTCGGCCTTGCGCGCCGTCGTGCGGATGTACCAGGAGGGCTGCGCGTAGTAGATCAAAGGGGTGTGGCAGCGCCAGCAGTGCGGGTAGGCATGCTCGAAGGGGACGTGGGCGAACAGAAGACCGCGTGCCTCGAGGTCACCCACGAGCGGCGCATCAGCGGACTTGAAGAACTGACCACCGACGAGGGGGACCTCGTCGAGGAAATGCCCGTCCGGGCGGACCGGATTCACCACTGGAAGGTCGTAGGCCTTCGAGACGGCGAGGTCATCGGCGCCGAATGCCGGAGCGATGTGGACCAGGCCCGAACCGTCGTCCGTGGTGACGTACTCCCCGGGAATCACGAAGTGGGAATCCGGGATCTCCACCAGGTCGAACGGGCGATCGTAGTGCAGGCCGACCAGATCGGCGCCCGCCAGTCGTTCCAGCTCCTCGTAGCTCTCACCGAGCACAGCGTCGGCGAGGTCAGCGGCGACCACGAGGGTCTCCCCACGGGATCTTGCGATCACGTACTGCGCCTGCGGGTTCACGGCCACGGCGGTGTTGGAGACCAGCGTCCACGGCGTCGTGGTCCACACCAGCAGCGTCAGCCCCGGGTGACGCTGGACCCACTGCTCGTCGGTCACCGGCATCCTGACGAACACCGACTCGTCGACGATGTCCTCGTAGCCCTGCGCGAGCTCATGGTCGGAGAGCCCTGTGCCACACCGCGGGCAGTAGGGCGATACCCGGTGGTCCTGGACCAGCAGGCCCTGCTCGAAGATGGTCTTCAGCGACCACCAGACCGACTGCACGTAGTCAGGGTCCATGGTCCAGTAGGCGTCCGACATGTCGACCCAGTAGCCCATGCGCCGCGTCATGGTCTCGAACTGGTCGACATGGCGAAGGACCGATTCGCGGCAGACACGATTGAACTCGGCGATCCCGAACTCCTCGATGTCCTTCTTGCCGCTGAACCCCAGTTCCTTCTCGACCGCGAGTTCGACGGGGAGGCCGTGGCAGTCCCATCCCGCCCGGCGCGGAACGCTGAATCCCTTCATGGTCCGGTGCCGTGGGAACACATCCTTGAACACCCGGGCTTCCACGTGATGGGTGCCGGGAGTTCCGTTCGCCGTCGGTGGACCCTCGTAGAAGGACCACATCGGGCCGTCGGCGGTCGCCTCGAGGGTCTTGGCGAAGATGTCGTTGTCCTCCCAGAACGTCAGGATCCCTTCCTCCATGGCGGAGGCGTCATCCAATCGCGCCGGAACATCTCGGTACATGCGGCAAACTCCGATGGTTCGTGCCGTCAGGCACGTCTAGCAACTGTGTCGTGGGCAGGCTGCTACAGGCAGTAGCAGTCGATCGATGATCGTCACCCTCTGCCTGAAATGATACTGGAACCGGCGGTGGCACCGGGGTCCCCGAGGACGGGCTGCAGTGGACCGGTCACTCGGTGATCCTCATCACCTTGCGCGGCTTGTGCGGGTCGGGATCGCCCATGAAGCGCCGAGCGCCTACGATTGTGCCTGCGATCAGGGAGGCAATGGTGGGTCCACGTGTGCTGCTCGGCGTCCTCGGAGTCATGCCGGCGCTCGGCTTCCTGGGCAGAGCCCACCACCTGCGGAACCTCCGCTTCGCGCTGCGCCGCCACCACGTCCATCCGCCGGTACGGACCGCACCGGTGGGAACTGACAGCGCTGACCGGCGCGGCGATGCGGAAGTCCGGGGTCCCGCTCCCGCGGCGAGATCGACGACCGCCCTGCAGGACACCGACGAACCGGCGCCAGCGCCCGAAACGGGCTCAGCCGTCACATCGCGTCCGGCTGGGAGGACAGGCAAGCAGGTCGTTACCGAATCGTACTCCGTTAGGGTCAACCGACGGAATACTGCTCGTCATGATCCTGTTTACTCCAATTCAGACGAGGGAAGGCTGGCGGCACCGGCAGTGCCACAGCCGGTGGGAGCAACCGCCGAGGAGGTGAGTGTTGAGATGAACCAGGTGACTTTGGAGCGACTGACCCAGCTGCCGGTGCGTGCGGGCGATGACCCGTGGACCGTGGCAGAGATCGAGGACGTCCGTGAAGAGCTGAACGATGAACTCACCCGTCTCAACGAGGAATTGGCCGACATGGAGGCCGAGCTGCAGGATCTCCTGAGCGAGGCCGTCGTCGAGGCCGGTGACGATGACGCGGATTCGGGCTCCAAGAGCTTCGAGCGCGACCACGAGATCGCGCTTGCCAACAGTCTGCGACAGATGCGTGATCAGGTCGAGGCGGCGATCCAGCGGCTCGACTCCGGAAGTTTCGGGCTCTGCAAGTCATGCGAGGAGCCGATCGGCAAGCTTCGTCTGCAGGCCTTCCCCCAGGCGCAGCTGTGCCTGGCCTGCAAGCAGCGTGAAGAGCGGCGTTGACGCTCGAGAGGCTGTCCTGAGCTCAGCCGTGTATCGTCCTCTTCGCAGGTCGGCACGGGCGGTGCCCGGCAGGTCTGGCGAGGTATCCTGAGGCGATGTCCGAACCCGCTGATCCCGTAGCTGACGACGCGCACGCCCACACCAGTGGTCTGGGCGGGCGTGCCAATGGGCTGTGGTGGATCCTCTCGGTCGGCGTGATCGTGATCGTGATCGACCAGGTCACGAAGTACCTGGCGATACAGTCCCTCGAGGGTGAGCCGAAGGTGCAGGTCGTCGGGGAGATACTGCAGCTCACCTTCGTCCGCAATCCGGGAGCCGCCTTCTCCATCGGGACCCAGTACACGTGGCTGTTCTCGATCGCAGCTCTTCTCGTGTCGGGCCTGGTCCTGTATTTCGCGCGTCGCATCGTGTCCGGTTGGTGGATGCTCGCGCTGGGGATGCTCCTCGGTGGTGCGCTCGGCAACCTCATCGACCGGTTCACCCAGCCACCGGGTGGGGGCTTCGGGCATGTCGTCGACTTCCTCGAGCTCCCGAACTGGCCGGTCTTCAATGTCGCCGACATGTCGGTGGTCGGTGCGGCGATCCTGATTGTGGTGCTGAGCCTGCTGGGCGTGGAGCCGACCGGGAAACGCCCGGCGGACTCACACGAGGATGAACCAGCGACCGCGACCACCCCGGAGCCCTGAGGTGGGCCGACAACTGATTGTCCCCGAGGGATTGGTGGGGATGCGTGCCGATGCCGGCCTGTCCCGCCTGCTGGGGGTCTCGCGGGTGCGGGCCAGCGCCCTCATCGAGGAGGGCTGTGTACTGCTTGACGGCATCAGTTGTGCCAAGTCCGACCGGTTGCGCGAGGGCGTGCTGATCGACGTGACACTGCCGGAACCACAGGCCGGGGTGAGGCAGGAGGAGTCCGCGTCTTCGGTCCGGCTGCCGGTCGTACATGAGGACCCCGAGATCATCGTGATCGACAAGCCTGCCGGTGTGGCCGCACACCCGTCGCCCGGCTGGCAGGGCCCCACCGTGACGGGTTCACTGAGGAATCAGGGCGTGGTGCTGGCTGCCAGTGGCCCGGACGAGCGCCTGGGCATCGTGCACCGGCTCGACGTCGGCACCAGTGGACTGATGGTGGTCGCCAAGACCTCGCTGGCCTACAGCTCACTCAAACGGCAGTTCCGCGACCGAACAGTCACCAAGCTGTACCACGCGCTCGTCCAGGGGCACCCTGATCCCAGTACCGGCACGATCGATGCCCCGGTCGGGAGGGACCCGCACCACGACTACCGGTTCGCGGTGGTCGCCCATGGCAAACACGCCATCACACACTACGACGTCCTGGAGGCCTTCCACTACGGAAGCCTCGTGGAGGTCCGGCTCGAGACCGGGCGGACCCATCAGATCCGGGTCCACATGGCCGCGATCCGGCATCCGTGCATGGGAGACACCACCTACGGCGCTGACCCGAGCCTTGCTGCTCGCCTGGAGCTGCGGCGGCAGTGGTTGCACGCTGTGCAGCTCGGCATCGAGCATCCCGCGCTCGGCGAGCCGATGACGTTCCGCTCGGAGTATCCGGCCGACCTCGCGCACGCGCTGCAGGAGTTGCGCGCAGGCTCCTGATCGGACGCCAGCCGAGATGCTCGGGACCCGGCGGTGTTGTTGTGAGGCGGAGTCGGTGCAGCGGGTTATGGTCGAACAGTGGCGGCTTGCGGGCGTTGCCGTTCGCCCGTGGACGTGGGGTGTGCTCCGTGGGCCGTGGCCATTGATCGATGATCGTTCCCGACAGTGGATCGTTCCCGAGTGTGAGGGGTGAGATGGGCGTCACCGACGACTCCTTCGTTCACCTCCACGTGCACACCGAGTACTCGATGCTCGACGGTGCCGCCCGGCTCGGTGATCTGTTCGACGAGGTGTCCCGGCTCGGTCAGCACACCATCGCGATGACCGACCACGGCAATCTGTACGGCGCCTTCGAGTTCCACAGCAAGGCAGTTGCGGCGGGAATCCGGCCCATCATCGGGATGGAGGGCTATTACGCGCCGCAGGGGCGCGCCGAGCGCTCCCCGTTCGACTTCGGCGCCGGCTATGACGACGACGCTGAGGCGATCCGCGAGGGCAAGGGCAGTGTCGCCTACAACCACATGACGCTATGGGCGGAGAACAACACCGGCCTGCACAATCTGTTCAAGATCTCCAGCCTCGCCAGCATCGAGGGCTACTACCGGGCCCCGAGACTGGACCGGGAACTGCTCGAACGTCACGGTGAGGGCATCATCGCCACCACTGGCTGCCCGTCCGGGGAGGTCAACCGCTGGTTGCAGGCGGGGAACTACGACCGGGCGCTGGCAGCCGCAGCGGACTTCCAGGAGATACTCGGCAAGGACAACTTCTTCTGCGAGCTGATGGATCATGACATCCCCATCGAGAGGCGATTCCGTGATGATCTGCTTCGGATCGCGAAGACCCTGAACCTGCCTCTGCTGGCCACCAACGACACCCACTACGTGAAGCCCGGTGACCACAAGATGCATGACGCATTCCTGTGCGTGGGCACCAAGAGCCTGATCAGTGACCAGAACCGGTTCCGGTTCAGCTCCGAGGACTTCTACATCAAGACCGCCGCACAGATGCGGCAACTGTTCAGCAGCCACCCGGACGCCTGTGACAACACGCTGCTGATCGCAGAGCGGTGCAACGTCTCCTTCAACGAGGGTGCCGACCTGATGCCCCGCTACGAGGTTCCCGGCGGGGAGACCGAGCAGTCCTGGCTCGCCAAGGAGGTACGGGCAGGGCTGACGCAGCGCTTCGCGCCGGAACCTGTCCCCGAGGGTCACCTCAAGCAGGCGGAATACGAACTCGACGTGATCGGGCAGATGGGCTACCCGGGCTACTTCCTGGTGACTGCTGACCTTGTCCGCTACGCCAAGGAGAATGGCATCCGGGTCGGTCCCGGTCGTGGATCCGCTGCCGGTGCGCTGATCGCATGGGCCCTTGGCATCACGGAACTCGACCCCATCGCACATGGCCTGCTCTTCGAACGGTTCCTCAACCCTGAACGGGTGTCGATGCCCGACATCGACATGGACTTCGATGAACGTCGCCGCGGCGAGATGATCAAGTACGCCACGGAGAAGTATGGCTCCGATCACGTGGCGCAGATCGTCACCTACGGCACGATCAAGGCGAAGGCCGCCATCAAGGACGCCGCGCGCGTGATGGGACAGCCCTTCGCGCTGAGCGATCGCATCACCAAGGCGATGCCGCCGGCGGTGATGGGCAAGGACATCCCGCTGTCGGGGATCTTCGACCCGGAGCACGCCCGCTATTCCGAGGCCGGTGAGTTCCGGGAACTCTACGAATCGGACTCGACGGTCAAGGAGGTCGTGGACACCGCCCGGGGGCTTGAGGGGCTGAAACGCCAGGTCGGTGTGCACGCCGCGGGCGTCATCCTGTCCAGCCAGCCGTTGCAGGATGTGATCCCGGTGTGGCAGCGTGACGACGGCGCGATCATCACCCAGTTCGACATGGGGGCCTGTGAGACGCTCGGTC
The DNA here is from genome assembly GCA_020438795.1 of Actinomycetota bacterium. GTDB lineage: Bacteria > Actinomycetota > Actinomycetes > S36-B12 > JAGQTY01. Next base: position 48,735 of record JAGQTY010000002.1, on the reverse strand, counting down.
TGCTGAAGATGGATTTCCTCGGCCTGCGTAACCTGACGGTTATCGACGACTGTCTGCGCTCCATCAAGTCCAACACCGGCGAGGACCTCATCCTCGAGACCCTGCCACTGGATGACCGGAAGTCCTATGAGCTGCTGGCCCGCGGCGACACCCTTGGCGTCTTCCAGCTCGACGGCGGACCGATGCGTGCGCTCCTGCGCTCGATGGTGCCTGACAACTTCGAGGACATCTCCGCGGTCCTGGCGCTCTACCGCCCCGGGCCGATGGGCGCAAACGCCCACAATGACTACGCGGATCGCAAGAACAAGCGCAAGCCGGTGGAGCCCATCCATCCTGATCTCGCCGAGCCGCTCGAGAGCATCCTCGGCGACACCCATGGGTTGATCGTGTACCAGGAGCAGGTGATGGCGATCGCGCAACAGCTCGCCGGGTACAGCCTGGGCCAGGCCGACCTGCTGCGCCGTGCCATGGGGAAGAAGAAGAAGGAGATCCTGGACAAGGAGTTCGTGCCGTTCAGCGACGGCATGAAGACCAACGGCTACAGCCAGGATGCGATCCAGAAGCTCTGGGATGTGCTGGTCCCATTCTCCGACTACGCCTTCAACAAGGCCCACACCGCAGGCTATGGTCTGGTCGCCTACTGGACCGCCTACCTCAAGGCGAACTTCCCAGCCGAATACATGGCGGCACTGCTGACCAGTGTGAAGGGTGACAAGGACAAGTCCGCGATCTACCTGAACGAATGCCGTCGCATGGGCATCAAGGTGCTGCCGCCGGATGTGAACGAGTCCGATTCGGACTTCACCCCTCGCGACGGCCAGATTCGTTTCGGGCTGAGCGCGATCCGCAATGTCGGCGAGAATGTCGTCGCATCGATCGTGGCGACTCGTCGGGCGCACGGACCGTTCCGGGATTTCCTCGACTTCGTCGATTCGGTGGAGGTCGGGGTGTGCAACCGGCGCGTCATCGATTCGCTCGTGCGGGCGGGCGCCTTCGACTCACTGGGACACACCCGCAAAGGACTCTCCCTTGTCCACGAACAGATCATCGATCTCTACGTCGATCGCAAGAAGGCCGAGGAGCTCGGCCAGTACGACCTGTTCAACGACGGGGCGGCTGCTGACGTTCCCGAAGCCGACCTCAACATGGTGCCGGAGATTCCACTTGCGGAATGGGACAAGGCGACCCTGCTCAGCGCCGAACGCGAGATGCTCGGGCTCTACGTCAGCGATCATCCGCTGAACGGGGTGGAGCATCTGCTGCGCAACGCTGTGGACGCGACGCTGCTCGACCTGCACTCCGACTCCCCCCCGGTCGGCCGGGTGGTCACGATCGGCGGCCTGATCGCCTCAGTGCAGCGCAAGGTCACCCGTCAGAAGGGCGAGCCCTGGGCGCTGGTGACGGTTGAGGACCTCGACGCCTCGGTGGAGATAGCGGTCTTCCCACGAACCTACGCGCCTATCGGCGCCTACCTGGTGGAGGACAAGGTCGCCCTCTTCAAGGCCCGCGTGGAGAAGCGCGACGACGATAGCCTGAACGTGGTGGCGATGGAGGTCGAGTTCCCGGAGTTGCGTGATTCCGACACCGGGCCGCTGCGCGTCAGCATGCCGTTGAGCAAGTGTGTGCCTCCGGTCGTGGACCGGCTGAAGGATATTCTGCTCGCCCACCCCGGTCCCAGTGAGGTGCAACTGCACCTGGTCAACGGGCCCCGGACCACGGTGCTGCGACTCGAGGAACGACTGCGGGTGCAGGCTTCCACGGCGCTGACCGCCGAGATCAAGGCACTGCTCGGACCCGGCGCGCTCGGCGCCGGTGCTCCGGAACCGCGCTAGCGCTCTGCCGGTGTGGCGCTCCTGACCGGTACTGATGCTGCGTGCCGCCCAGTGGGTCTATGGCCTCAGCTGCACTGCAGATCCGTGGGAACCGACGCCGTGCCGTCCTTCAGGTCCACCTGGCCGCCCACGGTCGGCAGAGCAGGGTCGGCCCACGCCATCGTGGGACTGGCAGGTCCTCCGGCCACCGTGAGCCGCACGGTGGCGACCTCCAGCAGTGTGCCGGCCCAGCAGTAGGACCCCTGGCTCGCGCCCTTCACCTGGCTCTCCGTCTGGGGCTCACCAGCCTTGATGTCGTCGGCCCGAAGCACCACCAGTCGATCGGTGGCATCGGCGCTGCCGCCCTGCACACCGCGGACGGACAGCACAAGTCCGATCGTGCCCGGGGTGGGCAGGTCGACCTGGGCGGTACCGTCCGAGACCGTTGCCGTGGCCTGTTCCGGCTCACCGCCGCCCCTGGTCTGGCGAGCCGTGATCAGACACCCCTCGCAGTCGGCGACCGTGAAGTTCAGCGAGGTGTCGGTGTCGGAGTTCTCCACGCTGTTCGGGTCCGGCGCGGCGGTCGGTGTGCCGGCGGTCGTGCTTGGGGAGACTGACCCGGCTGCGTCCGGCGGTCCCGCGGGAGGCGAGCCGGATGCCAGCAGCAGCAGCACGATACCCACGACGAAGGTGACTGCCAGGACCGTGCCACCGACGATCAGGCCGGTGCGTGAGGACTGCATAGGGTCATTCTGCCAGGTCAGACCGAGATGGGGGCCACCCTCGCCCGCAATAGGTTCACGACGTGCTGCGGGAACACCTCAATGGCGATTCCACGGGTGCCGCCGTCCACCAGCATTGACTGGAATGTCATGGCGGCGGTGTCCACCACGATGTCGACACCGTCGGCCAGGCCGAATGGGCTGATGCACCCCAGGGCAGCGCCGCCGATCTGCTCGGCGACCTCGGGTTCCACCAGTTCGGCTGACTGGCGGCCCACCGCGGCTGCCAGTGCCGTGGTGTCGAGCGAACCGGCGACGGGCACCACCCCGGCGACGTAGCCTTCGCCACACGCAGTGATGATCGTCTTGAAGATGCGGCGGGGGTCGATCCCCAGCAGGGTGGCTGCCGCCACGCCGGAGGATGTCTGTTCGGGATCGGCGCAATAGGAGTGTATGGCATACGGCACCCCGGCATCGGCCAGCACCGCTGTGGCAGGCGTCTCGGTGAGTATCTCCGGGTTCACTTTCGCCATTTCCGCTCCGTAGACTGATCACTATGATCCAGATCGTCGACCTGCGCGGCCAGGACCTCAGCGCCCTGCCGGACATCCCACGCGCCGACGTGTCTGTTCCCGATGTGCTGACCCAAGTCGAGCCTATTATCGCCGATGTTGCAATTCGCGGAGCCGCAGCGGTACGTGACTGGTCGCAGCGGCTGGACGGGACCAGTCACGAAGCACTCCGTGTCGCCGAGCAGGACCTCGACGAGGCGCTGGCTGCCATCGATCCCGAGGTGCGAGACGCGCTGAGCCTGGCGATCGAGCGGGTCCGTGCCGTGCATGCCGACCATCTGCCCACCCCGACCACGACCACCGTGGTGCCGGGAGGGGTGGTCACGCAGCGCTGGGAACCCATCGAACGGGTGGGCCTCTACGTGCCCGGTGGCAGGGCGGTCTATCCGAGCAGCGTCATCATGAACGTCGTTCCCGCGCAGATCGCCGGGGTCGCTTCGATCGCCGTGGTGAGTCCGCCGCAGCCCGACAACGGTGGTCTGCCGAGTCCGCTGGTGCTGGCCGCCTGTCGCCTGCTCGGCGTGGACGAGGTATACGCCGTCGGTGGAGCCCAGGCCGTGGCGATGCTCGCCTACGGACTCGACGACCCCGGCATCACGGTGCCACCCGTGGATCTGATCACCGGCCCCGGCAACGTGTACGTGACTGCCGCCAAGCGACTGGTGCTCGGCCGCGTCGGCATCGACGCGGAGGCCGGACCGACTGAGATCATGATCCTGGCCGACGAGACCGCTGATGCGCGCCATGTGGCGGCCGACCTGATCTCCCAGGCCGAACACGACACCCTGGCTGCCTCGGTGCTGGTGACACCATCGGTGGAGCTGATACCGGCCGTGGTGGCCGAACTCGAGGAACAGGTCGCGCGGACCAAACACGACGAACGGATCAGAGCCGCGCTTGCCGGACACCAGAGCGGTATCTACCTGGTGGACGATCTGGAGGTGGCGCTGAAGCTGGCCAACCGGTACGGGGCCGAACATCTCGAGGTCCACACGCAGGACAGCAGGGGACTGGCCGCACGGATAACCAACGCCGGCGCGGTCTTCGTCGGCGCCTGGTCGCCGGTCTCGTTGGGTGACTATGCCGCGGGGTCGAACCATGTGCTGCCCACAGGCGGCACGTCGGCGCACAGTTCCGGGCTGGGAGTGGTCACATTCCTGCGCCGCATCCAGGTGATCGAATACGACGATGCGGCTCTTGCCGGAATCTCGACGGCCGTGCAGACCCTGGCCGCCGCCGAGGATCTGCCCGCTCACGCTGCAGCGATGCGGGCGCGTGATGTCTGAACTGCCCCTGCGCGACGATCTGCGCGGCATGGAGCCCTACGGCGCTCCGGTCTCCGCGAGCGCCGTGCCGCTGAACGTGAACGAGAACCCCTACGCGCCTCCGGCCGCGATCGTCGAGGAGATGGGGCGTGCGGTGGCGTCGGCCCTCGTGGATGCCAACCGGTATCCCGATCGTGAGGCGACGCAGCTGCGCGCCGCGCTGGCTGAGTATGTCGGTGGGGTCAGTGCTGCCAACATCTGGGCCGCCAACGGCAGCAACGAGGTCATGCAGCATATCTTCGGGGCCTTCGGGGGACCGGGCCGGGTGGCGTTGAGTTTCAGTCCGACGTACTCGATGTATCCGCAGTACGCCCGCGAGACCTTCACGCGGTTCGTCACGGTTCCCAGAAGGGCTGACCACAGCCTCGACCGTGGTGTGGTCGAGCAGGCGCTGTTCGGCGAACGGCCGAGCATCGTGGTTGTGGCCTCGCCGAACAACCCCACCGGCACGCTGCTCGGCAGTGATGAACTCAGTTGGCTCGTGTCGGATTGCGCCGGCGTGGGCGCGATCCTTGTCGTGGATGAGGCCTACGGGGAGTTCGTGTCACCCACGCGGCATTCGGCGACGCAGTCCGTGCTCCAGTACGGCAACCTCGTCGTGACCAGGACACTCAGTAAAGCGTTCGGCCTCGCGGCGCTGCGGCTCGGCTATGCCGTGGCGCCGGCCGGGATCGTCGATGCCCTGCGACTGGTCCGCCTGCCCTATCATCTGTCCGCGGCAACTCAGGCGGCCGCACTGGTGGCGCTGCAGCACGCCGACACGATGCTCGGACCGATCCCGACGATCCGTGCTGAACGAGAACAACTGGCCGTAGCGCTGGAATCGCTCGGGCTCAATGTCGCCGCCTCGGAGGCGAATTTCGTCTACGTGTCCGGGTTCGCCGACAGTCATCGCGTGTTCTCGGAGCTACTGGACCGTGGCTACCTGGTGCGGGAGAGCGGCCCGCCGGGGAATCTGCGCATCAGTGTCGGGACACCGCAACAGAACCGGGATCTGATACAACAACTGAGCGAGGTGCTGGAACCATGACCCGAACAGCAGTGGTCGAACGGTCGACCAAGGAGAGCGACGTCCGTGTCAGTCTGGACCTCGACGGCGTCGGCCGGACCAGCGTGGATACCGGCGTACCGTTCTTCGACCACATGCTCGCGCAGCTCGGCAAGCACGGCAGCCTGGACCTCGAGGTGCTCACCAGGGGAGATCTCGAGGTGGACGCACACCACACAGTCGAGGACACCTCTCTGGCCCTGGGAGAGGCGCTGCGCAGGGCCCTGGGCGACAAAGCGGGGATCCGGCGCTACGGTGACGCTCTGGTGCCGTTGGACGAAGCGCTGGTGCAGTCCGCGGTCGATCTCTCGGGCCGGCCGTATCTGGTCCACGAGGAACCAGAACTCGTCGAACTCATCGGCAGCTACGACACGACACTGACCAGGCACATCTGGGAGAGCGTGGTCGCCACGGCCCAGATCACTCTGCACGTACGGGTCCTCAACGGCCGCAACGCACACCACATCGTCGAGGCTCAGTTCAAGTCGGTGGCCAGGGCGCTGCGAGACGCCGTGGCCACCGACGAGCGCGTCATCGGTATCCCTTCCACCAAGGGGAGCCTCGGTGGCCCCTCCTGACATCGTTGTCTTCGACTACGGCTTCGGGAACGTCCGCAGTGCGACAAGGGCGATCGAGGAGGCCGGCGGCTCGGCGACGCTCACGGCCGATCGCGAGCGGGCGCTGGCCGCCGATGGCCTGCTCGTGCCAGGGGTCGGGGCCTTCTCCGCCTGCATGCGCGGGCTCAGCCGGGCCGATGGGCCGCGCATCATCGCAGAACGGGTCAGCGCGGGTCGCCCGCTCCTGGGCATCTGTGTCGGCCTGCAGGTGCTCTTCGATGCCAGCGACGAGTTCGACGAGCACACCCCCGGCCTGGGCATCTTCCCCGGCGTGGTCGGGCCGCTGGACAACCCGGTCGTGCCCCACATGGGCTGGAACACGGTGAGAGTGGCCGACGGCAGCCGCCTGTTCGAAGGGGTCGCCGATCGCAGGTTCTACTTCGTGCATTCCTTCGCCGTCCCCGCGGCTCCGGTGCCTGGGGCGGCGGTGACCACCTGTCGGTACGGTTCGGAGTTCGTCGCCGCCATCGAGTCCGGTACTGTGGCCGCAACCCAATTCCACCCGGAGAAGTCGGGACAGGCGGGGATCCAGTTGCTGCGCAACTGGCTGAACACACTCTGATACGGGTTCAGGCTGCGGGCGCCGAACGGTGTCCAGCCATTCTCAGCACGCACCACGTCCGCAATCCACTAGATTGGGGTCGGCAGTCGACCGGTGCGGATTGGAGTCCCCATGTCGAACCCGATGCCCGGCTGGTACCCGGACCCCGAGAGTCCCGGCAGGCAGCGGTTCTGGGACGGCCAGCAGTGGACCGAGGCGCGCGCCTACCCCGCCTCCGAGATGGGAGCATCCCAGCCATCCAAGTCCTCCGGCTCGGGCAGTGGCCCCTGGCCATGGATCGTCGCGCTGCTGATCATCGCGATCGTGATCCTGCTGGCGGCATGGCTCATCTCGTCGCTCACCTCCGGCGAGAAGGGTGACCGGACCTCGACACCGGTCCCCACGCCGACCGCGCCGACGGTCACCACGACGCAGACCGAGACCGTGACGCCCACACCACCGACGACCCAGCCGACAAGCCCCTGACCCCCGCGAACGGTTCTGGTCGAAGTAGGCTTGCTCTGTGAGTCAAGCAATCCTGGAACTGCTCCCTGCTGTTGATGTCGCCGATGGCAAGGCCGTCCGCCTCGTGAAGGGTGAGGCGGGCAGCGAGACCGACTACGGCGACCCGATCGAGGCCGCGCTGACCTGGCAGGAGCAGGGCGCGCAGTGGGTCCACCTCGTCGATCTGGACGCGGCGTTCGGGCGTGGCAGCAACCGCGAACTGCTCGCCGAGGTGGTGGGCCGGCTCGACATCGAGGTCGAACTCTCCGGCGGTATCCGTGATGATGAGTCGCTCTCAGCGGCACTGGCAACCGGGTGCACCCGGGTGATCCTGGGCACCGCCGCTCTGGAACATCCGGAGTGGACCCGGCAAGCCGTCGCCGATCACGGCGACAAGATCGCGGTCGGGCTCGACGTCCGGGGCACAACGCTGGCTGCCCGGGGCTGGACCAAGGAGGGCGGCGAGCTGTACTCCACCTTGAGCCGCCTCGACACTGAGGGCTGCTCGCGCTACGTCGTGACCGATGTGGCCCGGGACGGGACCCTCAGTGGCCCCAACCTGGATCTGCTTCGCAATGTCGCCAACGCCACCCCGCAGCCCGTGATCGCTTCGGGGGGAGTGGCGCGCCTGGAAGACCTCCATGAGATCGCTGAACTGGTCCCGCTCGGAGTGGAGGGTGCCATCATCGGCAAGGCGCTGTACGCACAGGCCTTCACGCTGCCCGAGGCGCTCGCGGCCGTCGCTCCGCGTATCGACTTCATGGACCCGGGTCTCTCGTCGTGACTGTGGCGGTCCGGGTGATTCCGTGCCTCGACGTGGATGCGGGCCGGGTCGTCAAGGGTGTCAATTTCGTGGACATCCGCGACGCGGGTGATCCGGTGGAACTCGCGGCGAAGTACGCGGCGGACGGCGCCGACGAACTGGTCTTCCTCGACATCACGGCCAGCAGTGGTGACCGGGAGACGACCTACGAAGTGGTTCGGCGAACCGCGGAGCAGGTGTTCATCCCTCTCACGGTCGGAGGTGGTGTTCGATCCGTGGCGGACTTCGACCGGCTGCTGCGCGCCGGTGCGGACAAGGTGGGCGTGAACACCGCTGCCATCGGCCGTCCCGAACTGCTCACCGAGGCTTCCCGGACCTTCGGTTCCCAGTGTGTGGTTCTCAGTGTCGACACGCGGCGCAGCGCCGAGCAGCCATCCGGCTTCGAGGTCACGACCCACGGAGGCCGGCGCAGCGCGGGGCTGGACACCTTGGCGTGGGTCCGGCAGGCGGTCGGATTGGGGGCCGGTGAGATCCTGCTGAATTCGATGGATGCGGATGGGACCAAGGCCGGTTTCGACGTGGAACTGATCGAGGCGGTCAGGGATGTCGCCGACGTGCCGATCATCGCCAGCGGCGGTGCCGGGCGGCCCGCCGACTTCGCGCCGGCCGTTCGGGCGGGCGCTGATGCCGTGCTGGCGGCATCTGTGTTCCACTACGGCGAGTTCAGCATCGCCGATGTGAAAGAGGAACTCGCGCAGGCGGGCTACCCGGTTCGCCGGGCGGCCTGAGCGTCACCCCGGCCTCAGTTGCCTTCGATGACCTGATCGCTCTCGAGGTTCTCCTCCAGCGACTCCTCATCGACATCGCGCGAGGCCTGCTCGAAGGCAGCCACGGCATCGGGGTCGCCATCGATGTCGACGTCGGCATCGCGGCGACCGTAGGCGATGAGGATCAGTTCTGTGGCGGGGCCCCTCACGATCACCTTGGGTTTGCCGCCCTTGGCCTTGTGGGTCTCCAGTTCACCGGACTCGGCATCGGTGCGCTCCAGGATCACGCCATTCTTCACACTGTTGAAGAACAGCCGGCCGCTGAGCTTGAGGCGATCCCACATGAAGTTGGACAGTTCGCCGGCCACATCCCGGGGCTGGGTCTCGCCGTTGGCCCGCCGGACATCCTCGATGTGGACGTAGAACTCGATGGTGTTGAGCTGGCCGTCCACCCACGGCAGCCGGAAGTGCGACCAGATCGGAGGGCCGGTGCGGATCAGGCGAACGAGCTTCTCGAAGGGCTGTGAGGCAGCATCATTCTGTACTCGCTCCGTCCAGGCGGCGAGCGGTCCCCCGAGGACGCCGAGTGCGGTGTCAACCCGGCTCTCCCTCACGACCAGGTGAGCGGCGAGGTCGCGGGTGGTCCAGTCCTGGCACATCGTGGGCCGGTCCGGTCCCAGCTCGTCCAACAGGTCACACAATTCGGCGCGCTCGGCGCGCGCAAGATCGATAGCTGACACCCCGCCATCCTAGGACCTCCGGCTGCGAGGTCAAAACACCACCCTTCTTGGGCGGTGTTCGCAGGCCCCACAGGCTGTCGATCGGCCGCGGGAGGGCTCCTGTCCCAGCGGTTGCGGCATCATGGAGTCATGGGAGTTCCGCAGGTGCAGTACAACAGCGAGGGTCTGGTGCCGGCAGTCGCCCAGGACGCCTCGGACGGATCGGTGCTCATGCTCGCATGGATGTCGCCGGAGGCCCTTGCGCAGACACTTGAGACAGGCAGGGCGACCTACTACAGCCGCTCCAGGCAAGAGCTCTGGGTGAAGGGTGAGACCTCGGGCCACGAGCAGCAGGTTCGCGATGTCCTCGTGGACTGTGACGGTGACACGATCCTGCTGCTCGTGGATCAGACGGGGCCCGCCTGCCACACCGGCACGCCCACCTGTTTCAGCGGACGATCGCTTCTGGAGCAGTCATGAATGATCGTTACGCCGTCGCCGCCGACGGAAGGACAGTCCCCGCCGAGCACGAGTTCCCGCAGTGGGCCGCGTCCCGGCGTGTGGTCCCCGTCGTCAGGAAGTTCCTGGCCGACTCCATGACACCCGTGGGGCTCTACCAGGCGCTGACGGCCGGTCGTCCGGGTACCTTTCTGCTCGAGTCGGCCGAGAACGGCCGCAGCTGGTCCAGGTTCTCCTTCGTCGGGGTTCGCAGTGGCGCGATGCTCACCGAGCAGAACGGCCAGGCTTGCTGGCTCGGCGATGTGCCGGTGGCCGGCGACGCGATCACAGACCCCCTCGAGGCGCTGCGGCACGTGGTGGATGCCCTGGCCACGCCACCGGAGCCCGGTCTGCCCCCGTTCACCTCGGGGATGGTGGGGTGCATCGGCTACGACGCCGTCCGCCGCTGGGAGCGCATCCCCGACAGCAACCCCGACGAACTCGGCTTTCCCGAGTTGGCCATGCTGCTGGCCACCGATGTCGCAGTGCTCGACCATGAGGACGCCACGGTGCTCCTGATCGCCAACGCGGTCGGGGCAGGGGCAGCTGGTCCCACGACCGAGGACTACGCGGATGCGGTCGCAAGGCTGGACGTCATGGAGGCGGGGCTCTGCGCTGCCGGCGCCGAGCCTCCCAGTGTGTTCGACCGGGTCTCGGGGACCGAATTCCGCTCCAGGTCCGCCCCGGGGCGCTATCAGGCAGACGTCGAGACGGCCAAGGAGCACATCTACGCCGGCGACGCCTTCCAGATTGTCCTGTCCCAGCGTTTCGAGGCCGACTGCCCGGCCGATGCTCTCGATGTCTACCGGGTGCTGCGTGCCACCAACCCGAGTCCCTATATGTATCTGATCAGGCTTCCCGACCCTGCCGGGCCGCTGGACGAGACCGGGATGCCCACCGCCGTGGGGTTCGAGGTCGTGGGCTCCTCGCCGGAGGCCCTCGTGACGGTGAAGGAACGCCAGGCCGTCCTGCACCCGATCGCGGGCACCCGCCCGCGCTCGGCTGACGCCGCCCAGGACTCCAGGTTCGCCGAGGAGATGCTCAACGATGTGAAGGAACGTGCGGAGCATCTGATGCTGGTGGATCTGGGCCGCAACGATCTGGGCCGGGTCTGCCGCACGGGAACCGTGGACGTCGTGCAGTTCATGGCCGTGGAGCGTTACAGCCACGTGATGCATCTGGTGTCCACGGTGACCGGTGAGCTGTCAGCAGGGATGACGGCCTTCGACGCGCTTGCCGCGACGTTCCCGGCAGGGACTCTGTCCGGGGCCCCCAAGCCGCGTGCGATGGAGATCATCGACGATCTCGAACCGGCGCGCCGTGGCCTGTATGCGGGAGCGGTGGGCTACCTGGATTTCGCGGGGAATCTCGACACTGCGATCGCGATCCGGACCGCACTGATCCGGGACGGCCGCGCCTACGTGCAGGCCGGAGCGGGGCTCGTGGCTGACTCCGTGCCCGACCTCGAGGAGCAGGAGTCGCGGAACAAGGCCGCGGCTGTACTCGACGCGATTGCCTCGGCTGCCACACTGCGGCCCGCTTCCCCGATACCCTGATGGTCGAGGCTTGCTCTTCGAAGGGATGACACTATGCAAAGAGGGCATCACGGACAGACTCCGGCCGCCTGGACCGCGTCCGTCGTTGTGATGGTGGCGTTCTTGATCGGCACTCTCGCGGTGGTCCTGGAGATCTGGTGGCTGTTCTGGGTGGGTGGCGTCGGACTGTTAATCGTCGGCGGCATCCTGGGTAAAGTGATGTCCATGATGGGCTACGGAATGCCCCAGGACGCTCACCAGACCTGAGGCGTCCCTATACGGCAGAGGGGTTGTGTGCTGTGACGATGCCAGGGACCGGCAGTCGCGGCCTGGTGCTCATCGTTGAGGATGAGCCGGCCATCGCAGATGTCCTGCGCATGTACCTGACCAGGGAGGGCTTCGGTGTCTCCGTGGCCCATGATGGCGAGAACGCGCTCAACGCAGCGCGTTCCCAGCATCCTGTTGCCATCGTCATGGATGTGGGGCTGCCCGGCATGGACGGCACCGAGGTGTGCCGGCAGTTGCGGGCCGAGGACAACTGGGTGCCGGTGCTGTTCTGCACTGCACGAGACGACGAGGTGGACCGCATCCTGGGCCTCGAGCTCGGCGGCGACGACTACATCACCAAGCCCTTCAGCCCCCGCGAGGTGGTGGCGCGGGTCAAGTCGGCGGTCCGTCGTTCCAACCTGTCCGAGCAGTTGTCGGTGACGATGGAGGTCGGCGACGTCGTTCTGGACACCGACGCCCGTGCCGTGACAGTGGCCGGTAAGCCGGTCCAGCTGACGGCCACGGAGTTCGACCTGCTGGCCCACCTCATGGCTCGACCCGGCCGGGTGTTCTCGCGCGATCAGCTCCTGTCCGAGGTCTGGGGGTATGCCGCGGCGGTCGGCACCAGGACCGTGGATGTCCATGTGGCGCAGGTGCGCGCCAAGCTGGGCGATGCCAGCCCCATCAGGACTGTCCGGGGTGTCGGCTACTCAGTCGACTCATGAGCCGCGGTCCGCAGATCCTGCAGACGCTCTCGAGTCGCACTGTGCTGCTCACTGTCGGCGTCGCGGTCATGGCGGCGATGGTGACGATCGGGGTCTCGGTCCCGCTGATCAACAATGCAGCCAAGGCGCAGGCGACCGCTTCCCTGGCGCGCCTGGCAGACGTCACTGCTGAGGCGGTCAACTCGACCGAGCGCAGGCCCGGGGCCCGTTCCGAGCAGATCCAGCTGCTGTTGCGCAGTCAGCCGAACGTGCAGGGTCACCTCATCAGCGAACAGCAGGGGCTGCCGTTCCTTGATCCGGCCCTGCAGGCGGAGATCATGGCGGGGCGGCCCGTGGAGACCGAAGCTGTGCGTGACGGTATTCCCAACCTGGTGGTGGGCCGGCGGATGCTGCCGGGGATCGGGCTGGTCCTGACCGCACCCGCCAGCGTTGCGAGTCGTCCGGCCGAGGAGTCGATCAGGCAGCTCTCAGTAGCGCTACTGGTCGGTGTGCTGGTCGCGATCGGGATCGGCTACCTGGCTTCCAAGACCCTCACCCGTCCCCTGCGCAAGGTCGCGGAGGCTGCCGAGCGGCTGACGACCGGCGAGCGGGGACTCCGTGTGGAGCCACAGGGACCCGCCGAGGTCGTCGACATCGCGGATTCACTCAATGACCTCTCGGCGGCCCTGGCCACCAGTGAGGGCCGGCAACGTGACTTCCTGCTGTCGATCTCGCATGAACTCAGGACACCCCTGACCGCCGTGCGGGGCTACGCCGAAGCACTGGCCGACGGCGTGGTGAGTGACCCCGAGGATGTGAGCCACACCGCGTCGATCGTGCGCTCGGAGGCCGAGAGGCTCGATCGGCTCGTCGCGGACCTGCTCGTCCTGGCCCGGTTGGAGGCGGTCGACTTCCCGATCAACTCCGTCGACTTCGACATCGCCGAACTCGGTCATGAGGCGGCCGAGGTCTGGGCCAGTCGATGCCGCGCCGAAGGCGTGACTTTCATGCAACGGATTCCTGAGCATCCCGTGTCCATCTGCAGCGATCCCGTGCGCGTGCGCCAGATCATCGACAATCTCGCGGAGAACGCGTTGCGGATGACACCCGTCGGCGCTCCGGTGGTGCTGGAGATCGTTCCGGAGGAAACCACAGTGACCCTGTGGGTCCGCGACGGCGGTCCTGGACTGACGCAGGACGACATGGGAGTGGCGTTCCAGCCTGCCGTGCTGTACTCGCGGTACTCGGGTCAGCGCAAGGTCGGCTCGGGGGTCGGCCTGGCCCTCGTCGGCAAACTCGCTCGTCGGCTCGGTGGTTCGGCCGGTGTGATGACCGCCCCCGAGGGCGGTGCCGCCTTCAGTGTCACGCTGCCATACCTGAATCCGCTCGAACGCAGCCCACAGGAGAACGGGGTCGCAGCGCACGCCTGAGGGTGTACCGCGCCAGAACCCCGGTTTGGGCGGGTCTGTCGTCGACGGCTAACGTGAGTACACAGGATCCGTCTCGCGCGGCACCGGAGGTAGGCATGGAATCGCTGGAGGGCACCGTACTTGCCGACATCCTTGCCGGTGTGCGCGAAGACCTCGATGTCAGGATGGCGGCCACCAGCCTCAGCGAACTCAAGGAGCGAGCAGCACATGTGGCTCCGGCCAAGGACGCGCTGGCGACCTTGCGATCGGACTCGGTGAGTGTCATCGCCGAGGTGAAGCGGAGCTCACCGAGCCGGGGACATCTCGCCGCCATCTCCGATCCTGCCGCACTTGCCCGCGACTACGAAGCCGGCGGCGCCCACATCATCAGCGTGCTCACCGAGGAACGACGATTCTCGGGTTCCCTGGCAGACCTCAGTGCGGTTCGGGCCGCTGTGGACATCCCCGTCCTGCGCAAGGACTTCATCGTGAGTGCCTATCAGCTGTGGGAGGCGCGCGCCTATGGTGCGGATCTTGCCCTGCTCATGGTCGTCTCGCTCGAACAGGAGGCCCTGGTGTCCCTCATCGAGCGGGCACGATCGATCGGGCTGACCCCATTGGTCGAAGTCCACGACGTCGAGGAGGTCGAGCGGGCACTGGCCGCCGGGGCCGAGGTGATCGGGATCAACGCCCGCAACCTGAAGACGCTCGAAGTGGACCGGGATGTCTTTGCGCGCGTGGCGCCGAGCATTCCGGACTCCTGCATCCGCATCGCCGAGTCCGGTGTACGCGGTCCACACGATCTGCTCGCATACGCCAATGCGGGTGCCGACGCCGTGCTTGTGGGGGAGAGCCTCGTGACGGGCGGCGACCCTGTGGCGGCGGTCAATGAACTCGTGACGACCGGGGCCCATCCGAGCGTGGCGCATGGCCGGGACGCCTGATGTTCACCCACTTCGGGGAATTCGGGGGCCGGTTCGTGCCCGAGGCGCTGATGGAGGCGCTGGACGAACTGCAGGAGGCGTTCGACACGGCAAAGGCCGATCCGGTCTTCGGGCGACAGCTCGCCGAACTGCAGAAGGACTACGTCGGGCGGCCGAGTCCGCTGACCGTGGCGAACAACTTCTCCGAGCAGTGCGGTGGCGCGACCATACTGCTCAAGCGCGAGGATCTCAATCACACCGGCAGTCACAAGATCAACAATGTGATCGGGCAGGCGCTGCTCGCGCAGCGGATGGGCAAGCCCAGACTCATCGCCGAGACGGGTGCGGGTCAGCACGGGGTGGCGACCGCCACCGCAGCAGCGCTGTTCGGTCAGCAGTGCCGGGTCTACATGGGGCAGGAGGACACCCGGCGGCAGGCGCTCAACGTAGCGAGGATGGAACTGCTCGGCGCCGAGGTGGTGCCCGTGGCCGTCGGTACGATGACGCTCAAGGACGCCATCAACGAGGCTCTGCGTGACTGGGTCACCAATGTCGAGGACACCCACTACCTGCTCGGCACGGTGACGGGGCCGGCGCCGTTCCCCGAAGTCGTGCGCCACTTCCAGTCCATCATCGGCCAGGAGGCTCGCGATCAGGTCCTGGCCCGCATCGGCCGGCTGCCCGACGCGGTGGTCGCCTGTGTCGGCGGTGGCAGCAACGCGATGGGCATCTTCTCCGGTTTCCTGGAGGATCCGGACGTGGCGCTGTGGGGATACGAGGGTGGTGGCCACGGTGTGGCAAGCGGCGAGCACTCGGCGAGGTTCTCCGGCGGCTCACCCGGTGTCCTGCACGGCGCCCGCACCTACATCATGCAGGACGAGTTCGGACAGACCCGGCCCTCCTACAGCATCAGCGCGGGGCTCGACTACCCCGGCGTGGGTCCGCAGCACGCGCACCTCTTCGAGACCGGCCGCGCCAGGTATGAGCCGGTCACCGACGACGAGGCCATGGCCGCCTTCAAGGCGCTCTCCCGCAGCGAGGGCATCCTGCCGGCGTTGGAGAGCGCACATGCGCTGGCCGGTGCGATGCGTCTGGGCCGTGAACTCGGGCCGGACGCCGTGATCCTGGTGAACGTCTCCGGACGTGGGGACAAGGATGTCGACACCGCTGCCTCCTACTTCGGCCTGCTCGAAGGAGAGCAGTGATGAATGCGATCGCTGCGGCCTTCGAGAAGGCAGCGCAGGAGGACCGGGCGCTGCTCATCGGCTACTGGCCGGCGGGCTACCCGGACGTCGACTCCTCGATCCGGATCGTTGAGGCGATGATCGCCGGCGGTGTTGACCTCATGGAGATCGGCTGGCCGTACAGCGATCCCGTGATGGACGGGCCCACCATCGCCGTGGCGGCCGACGAGGCACTGCGCGCAGGTACGACCCCCTCTGATGTGCTGCGGGTAGTAGCGGCGGCCCACAGCGCTGGAGCGGCGGCGGCCGTCATGAGCTACTGGAACCCGATAGAGCACTACGGCGTCTCGGCGTTCGCGAAGGCCCTGAATGTGGTCGGTGGTGCAGGCGTCATCACTCCTGATCTGGTGGTGGAGGAGGCCGATGCGTGGCGTGAGGCGACGAACCGGTTCGGGGTGGCGCGCATCTTCGTAGCGGCGCCGTCCTCGACGCCGGAACGGTTGCGGCTCGTGGCCGAGGCCTCTGATGGCTTCGTGTATGCCGCATCCATGATGGGTGTGACGGGGAGTCGTGCCGTCGACCGAGAGGCTCAGGACCTGGTGGCCCGCATCCGGCCGCTGGCGCACACGCCGATCGCCGTCGGCCTGGGTGTCTCAACAAGACAACAAGCGGCTCAGATTGCTGGCTACGCCGATGGAGTCATCGTAGGCTCGGCTTTTGTGAGGATCTTCCAGCGATCCGGTTCACTGGAAGAGGCGGAGGCGGGTGTGCAGGCACTCGCAACGGAGTTGGCCCAGGGAGTCCGTGAGGCGGGCATGGCCGAAGTAGAGGAGTACGAGTAATGGCGAAGTCCAGTGCAGCCAAGGAGAAGGCTGCCGCGGCACGCAAGGCTGCTGAGGCATCGGACAAGCGGCGCCAGCGCACCATCAACATCATCATCGGGGTGGTGCTTGTGGTGGTGGTCGTCGGGCTCATCGTGGGTGCGTACTTCGTGGCACAGGGCAACAAGGACCAGGCGAACGCGGACCCTGACGCCGCCGTGCCCACCGGCACCCTGCCTGCCAGTGACGAGTACGCCTATGGTGTGGACGTCGCGGGCGCCGCGCCGGGCAAGCCGATCCTTGAGATCTGGGAGGACTTCCAGTGCCCGGCATGTGGTCAGTTCGAGGCCGCCTTCGGGACCACCGTGGAGGAGATCGCCGAATCCGGCGACGCCCGCGTGATCTGGCGCTCCACCAGCTTCCTCGACAGCCAGTTCCCGGGGCAGAACTCCCAGCGGGCCGCAGCAGCCTGGGGCTGCGCGATCGATGCGGGGCAGAAGGTCGCCTATCACGACACGGTCTTCGCCAACCAGCCTGCCACCGAGGGTCAGGGCTGGACCCAGGAGCAGCTCATCTCCTTCGGCTCCCAGGCCGGCATCGGCGACGACAAGATCGGTGCATTCGAGTCATGCGTGAACGACAAGACGTACATGCCCTGGTCGGCGAACAGCACGCAAATATTCATGGATGATCAGATCGGCGGTACGCCGACACTCCTGCTGAACGGCGAGAAGGTAAGCAACGACGCCCTGGCCAATCCGGAGGCGCTCAAGAACGCCGTCAAGGAAGCCGCCCAGAACACCAAGAACTGACGTGACCGCACCGCTCACCTTCATCCCGAGCCCCGAGCAGGGGGTCTGGTATCTGGGATCCTTCCCGCTGCGTGCCTATGCGTTGTTCATCATTGTGGGCATCGTCGTGGCGGTGTGGCTGGGTGAGCGGCGCTGGGTGGCCAGGGGCGGCAACAAGGGCTTCATCGGGGATGTGGCCCTGTGGGCGGTTCCCTTCGGCATCGTCGGGGGCCGGCTCTACCACGTCATCTCCGACAACCAGATCTACTTCGGCGAGGGCGGTGCCGGTTTCGTCGCGGCGCTACGCATCTGGGACGGCGGCCTGGGTATCTGGGGAGCCGTGCTCGGCGGTGCCCTTGGTGCCTGGATCGCCGTGCGGCGAAAAGGCATCCCGCTGCCTCCGGTCGGTGACGCGATCGCGCCAGGGGTGATCCTCGCTCAGGCGATCGGTCGGCTGGGCAACTACTTCAACCAGGAGCTCTTCGGCGCCCCCACGGAGGTTCCGTGGGGCCTGGAGATCGACGTGGTCAACAGGCCGCTCGGCTATGAGGAGTTCGCCACCTTCCACCCGACGTTCCTGTACGAGGCACTGTGGAGCATCGGTGTGTTCCTGGTGCTGATCTGGGCCGACAAGCGCTTCAACATGGGCCACGGGCGGGTCTTCGCCCTGTACGTGCTGCTGTACTGCACAGGACGGTTGTGGGTGGAGATGCTGCGCATCGACACCGCCAACCACATCTTCGGGCTGCGGCTCAACGTATGGACCAGCATCCTGGTGGGCCTCGGCGCCCTGGTCTATATCCTTGTCAGTCTGCGGTTGCGTCCGGGACGGGAATCGCCGGAAGTACTGCGCGGAGAAGGCAATCCGACCCAAGGAGCGGGTACGGATTCGGGAAGCGACGATGCAGCGTCCGGCCCACAGCCCGGGGAACCGAATGCCCGGAAGAGCTCGGGACCTGAACCCCGACCAGCCACAGGACGGTCGTCGGGCACGCCGGGCAGCTGAGCCGCGCTCGGGTGGTCCAGCCGTTCAGGAGCGTCCTTGCTCAATCCGAGCGGGCGGGCTCAAGGCCTGGGGAACCTATCCTCCTGCCTTGGCCTTCGCCCCGAGACCCTGAGGATACGCCGGACGGACGGTATCGCGAACAGGCGTCCGGGGCACCGATCCGCGACAATGGGGCCATGTCGTCGCAGCCGGTCCGTCGTCCGTTCTCCGTCACTGTTGTGGTGGTGCTCGTCTGGATCTACGCCATCCTCACCATCATCGGTGGGCTCCTGCTCTTCTTCAACGCGAACAACGAGCAACTGCTGCTCGATGCGCAGACAACGTCCGGTACTGTCAGGCTCACCGCACTCGTCGGGATTCTACTCGGTCTGATCGTGGCCGTGGTCGCCTCATCGCTGGGCGGGGGCTCCAGGTTCGCGCGGTTCCTGATCACACTGGTGCTCATCCTGCGCATCCTGTACGACATCTACCTGTTGGCTGCCTGGGGTGGGGAGTTCCTCGGCGCGACAATCATCAGCGTGATCATTCTGCTGCTGATCCTGTTCCTGTTGTGGAACAGCAAGGCGTCGCGGTTCTTCAACCCCATGTGAGTCACACCGCTTGAGCCGGAGGGTTGGTCACCCATTGTTGGGACAGTGTTCATCTCTGTGATGATCGCTCACTGAGAGACCATGATCGGACTAAAATACGGTAGGACCGTGGCCAGCGACGTGAGTACCGAGACCCGCGGCAGGCTCGTCTCGCCGGCCGGTGCCAGGCGTCGGTTCAGCCTTCCACTGGGCGCGGACATCCTCACTGCTGCCGTCGTGTTCCTCATCCTGTATCTGATCGTCCGGATTGGGACCAGTTCGGACGTGCCGCTGCCACCTCCCAACAACGAGATCGATCTGAACCCGTGGCTGCTTCCCGGCTACAGTCTCGCTTCGCTGCTGCGGATGTTCATCGGCCTGGCGCTGTCGTACGTGTTCGCCCTGGTCTTCGGTTACTGGGCCGCCCGCAACGCCAAGGCGGGGAGCATCCTGGTACCGACTCTCGACATCCTGCAGTCGGTCCCGGTGCTGGGATTCCTGTCGATCACGGTGACCGGTTTCCTGGCCCTGTTCCCGGGCTCGCAGCTGGGCCTGGAGTGCGCGGCCATCTTCGCCATCTTCACCGCCCAGGCGTGGAACCTGGCCTTCTCGATGTATCACTCCTCATTGACCCTGCCGAAGGAGTTCGATGAGATGTCCAGGCTCTTCCGGCTCACTGCCTGGATGCGGTTCTGGCGCATCGAGGTGCCCAACGCAGCCATAGGGCTGGTGTGGAACGGCATGATGAGCATGGGTGGTGCCTGGTTCTTCCTGACGGCATCGGAGACCATCTCGGTCGCGGGCAATGACTACGCTCTGCCAGGCATCGGCTCTTACGCGGGTCAGGCACTCAAACAGGGGGACGTCGGAGACATCCTCTGGGCGATCGCCGCGATGATCATCCTGATCGTGGCCGTCAACTACCTGTTCTGGCGCCCGCTGGTCGCCTGGGCAGAACGGTTCCGCAACGAGCAGTCCGCCCCGGAGGCGACCCCCACTTCGTCGGTGCTCAATGTGCTGCATACGGCGCGCTGGCCCCGCAGAGTGGGTGCCATGCGCCGCGCCGGTGCGGATCGGCTCGGCAGGGGAATGCGGTTCCTCGGCAGCGATGCCAGACCCATTCGCAGCGGCACGAGCACCGGGCGTCGGGTCTGGGATTTCGTCTTCTGGCTGATCGTGGCGACCATCCTGGTCTGGGGGATCTGGAGCCTGCTCGACTATGTGATGGACGGCCAGGGCCCCGGTGTCTTCCTGGAACCGTTCGGTCTCGCGGTCTTCACGATGCTGCGGGTGTTCGCGGTGCTGGTGCTGTCCACCGTCATCTGGGTACCGATCGGGGTGAAGATCGGTATGAACCCGAAGCTGAGCCGGATCGCCCAGCCGCTCGTACAGATCTTCGCGAGCTTCCCCGCAAACCTGCTCTTCCCCTTGGTCACCTCTTTCCTGGTCTGGTCGGGGATCAGCCTGAACATCGGCGGTATCTTCCTGATGATGCTCGGCGCCCAGTGGTACATCCTGTTCAACGTCATCGCCGCGGCCCAGGGAATTCCGAGCGATCTGCGTGAGGCCATGGCCGACATGCGAGTGGGCAGCTGGCTGTGGTGGAAACGATTCGCGCTGCCGGCGGTCTACCCCGGCTACGTCACCGGTGGGATCACCGCCTCCGGAGGAGCCTGGAATGCCTCGATCGTGGCCGAGGTCGTCAGCTTCGGCAGCACCACGCTGACCGCCGCGGGGATCGGGGCCTACATCAGCCTCGCAACGGCTGCCGGCAATCAGCGCGAGGTGCTGCTCGGCGTCATCGTCATGAGCATCTTCGTCATCGCGATGAACCGGCTGATCTGGAAGCGCTTCTACCGGCTCGCAGAGGAGAGGTACTCCATTGACTGAAGAGACCACCGCTTCGCCGATCGTGACCGTGGACGACGTGGGGCAGACGTTCGCGGAGGCGCCGATCCTGCAGGACGTGAACATAGAAATCTTCCCGGGCGAGATCGTCGCCCTGCTCGGCAAGAGTGGCAGCGGCAAGTCCACCCTGCTGCGCTGCATTGCAGGACTGCTCATCCCCACCAGGGGGGAGGTCCGGATCGAGGGCAAGCGGCTCGACGGCCCCAATCCGGACACGGCGATGGTCTTCCAGACCTTCGCACTGCTGCCCTGGCTCGACGTGCAGCAGAACGTGGAGCTCGGGCTCGAGGCGCAGGGCGAGCACGAGAAGGAGCGCGCGGAGAAGGCCATGCGCGCCATCGAGATGATCGGCCTCGACGGGTTCGAGAACGCGTTTCCAAAGGAACTGTCCGGCGGGATGCGACAGCGGGTCGGGTTCGCCAGAGCACTGGTCACCGAACCGAAGGTGCTGCTGATGGACGAGCCGTTCTCCGCTCTCGACGTACTCACCGCGGAGAGCCTGCGCAACGAACTGGTGCAGATCATCGACGCTGGCAAGTTCGACATCTCGTCGGTGGTGATCGTGACCCACAACATCGAGGAGGCGCTCATCCTGGCTGACCGGGTTGCGGTGCTCGGTTCGCGTCCGGGTGTGATCAAGGAGATGTTCGCGGTGGACCTTCCCCGACCCCGCGACCGGGACTCCCGCCGGTTCAAGGAACTGACGAACCGGATCTACGACCTACTTGCGAGCAAACCGGCAGCCGCGGAACCCGCACCCCGGACCGAGCGGTTCTCCGCACCCGGCGCCCGGGACGGATCACCGCCCAGTGGGTCTGGCGCCCCTGTGAAGAAGGGTCCCAAGATGCTCCCGGACGCGGGCGTCGACGCGATCTCAGGTATGGCCGACATCCTGGCTCGTGAGGGCCGCCGCACCATCAGGCACCTCGCCGATGACCTCGGCCTCGACGTGGATGACCTGTTCCCCCAGCTCGACGCTCTCGAACTGCTGGGTATGGCCGAAGCGGCCGACGGACGGATCGAGCTCACCGGTCCCGGCCTGCGCTTCGCCCACGCCGACATCCGTTCGGCCAAGGAGATGTTCGCAGCAGCATCCCTGCGCCATGCGGACCTCGTGGGCATCATCGTCAGGGCCCTGGCTCGTTCGGACTCGCAGAAGCTGCCGGCCGGGTTCTTCAGGGACCTGCTGGCACGCCATCATTCGGACCGTACAGTGCGCAACCAGATGCGCATCGCCATCAGCTGGGGACGCTACGGGGAGCTGTTCACCTACCATTCAGAACCCGATGAATTCGTGCTGGACCACGGCTACGAGCAGGCGGCGGCAGCGCAGGTACAGCCGCAGTGAGGTGCTGGTGCCTGCTGCGGTATTGGCGCTGGGACTACCCGAGCCCGTATGCTGTTGCTAGTCGGAATTGAGTTCGACGGTGCAGGCGTGCCCGCTCTCGCGAAGCAGGCGCGGCCCAGTTGAGATCGGCAGGGGGAGCCGGTTCGCCGGGACGGTTGTTCCCGAGGTCAGTCTCCGATAGACGCAGTTCCACGAATACCCAGCGACGGAGGTCCGGATGGTGAATCACACCACACCCCGCCACAGCGCCGTGCCAGCGCCCCAAGGGCTCTACGACCCGGCCGCGGAGACGGAGAACTGCGGTGTGGCCTTCGTCGCCACACTGACTGGCAGGCCGAGCCACGACATCGTTGAGAAGGCGCTCACCGCGCTGCACAACCTCGATCACCGTGGCGCCTCCGGTGCCGAGCCGGATTCCGGCGACGGCGCGGGGATCCTGGTCAACATGCCGGACCGGTTCCTGCGTGACGAGGTCGCCTTCGAACTTCCCGAAGCAGGTCGGTTCGCGGCGGGTATCGCGTTCCTCCCTGTGGACCCTGACGAACGAGATCAGGCCATGGCACTCATCGAGCAGATCGCCGAGGAGGAGAACCTCGAGGTGCTCGGCTGGCGCGACATGCCGATCCATCCGGAGATCGTCGGACGGACCGCGCGCAGCGTCATGCCTGCGTTCAAGCAATTGTTCATCAAGGGGCGCGACGCGTCTGTCGAGGGTGTTGAGCTCGACCGGATGGCCTTCTGCCTGCGCAAGCGCGCCGAGACCGAGGCAGACACCTACTTCCCGTCACTGTCCTCCCGGACCATCGTCTACAAAGGCATGCTCACCACCGGCCAGCTGGAGCCGTTCTTCCCGGATCTTTCCGACCCCCGGTTTGTGTCCAAGGTGGGTCTGGTGCATTCGCGCTTCTCGACGAACACCTTCCCCTCATGGCCGCTGGCCCACCCCTACCGCTACCTGGCCCACAACGGCGAGATCAACACGGTGATGGGCAACCGCAACTGGATGCGGGCCCGCGAGGCGATGCTGTCCTCGGACCTGATTCCTGGGGAGCTCTCCCGGCTCTACCCGATCTGCACTCCGAGCGGCAGTGACTCCGCAAGCTTCGATGAGGTGCTCGAGCTGCTCCACCTCGGTGGCCGCTCGCTGCCGCATGCGGTGCTCATGATGATCCCGGAGGCGTGGGAGAAGAACCACGAGATGGACCCCGCGCGCCGCGCCTTCTACGAGTACCACTCCTCGCTGATGGAGCCCTGGGACGGCCCGGCGAACGTCTCGTTCACCGATGGCGACGTCATCGGGGCGGTGCTGGACCGCAACGGCCTGCGGCCGGGGCGCTTCTGGGTCACCGATGACGGACTCGTCGTGCTCGGCTCCGAGGCGGGTGTCCTTGAGCTCGACCCCGCCAGCGTGGTCCGCAAGGGCCGGCTGCAACCAGGCAAGATGTTCCTTGTCGACACGGTCTCCGGCCGGATCCGTGAGGACGATGAGATCAAGGCGGAACTGGCCGCGGAGCAGCCCTATCAGGAGTGGCTCGACGAGGGGGTCATCCACCTCGAGCAGCTGCCCGAACGGGAACACGTCGTGTACACCGGTGAGTCCGTGCTGCGGCGTCAGCAGACCTTCGGGTTCACGGAGGAGGAGCTGCGCATCCTCGTCAGCCCGATGGCAAGGACAGGAGCCGAGCCGATCGGGTCCATGGGGACCGACACTCCGATCGCAGCCATCAGTGATCGACCGCGCCTGCTGTTCGACTACTTCTCCCAGCTGTTCGCACAGGTGACCAACCCTCCGCTGGACGCCATCCGTGAGGAGATCGTGACCTCGCTCGGTGCCACGCTCGGACCCGAGGGCAACCTGCTGGAGCCGACCAAGGCCTCCTGCCGTCACCTGCGTATCCCGTTCCCCGTGATCACCAACGACGAGCTCGCCAAGATCCTCCACATCAATGCCGAGGAGACCCAGCCCGGGCTGGCCGGCGGCACCGTTTCGGGGCTCTATCGGGTTGCGGGCGGCGGAGAGGCCATGCGCAAGCGCCTCGAGGAGATCTGCCGCGAGGTGGACGTCCTGGTCCGGCAGGGCAAGCGTTTCATCGTGCTGTCCGATCGGGAGGCCGACGGGGCCCACGCCCCGATCCCCTCGCTGCTGCTGACGGCCGCGGTCCACCATCACCTGGTTCGGGAGAAGACCCGCACCATGGTGGGTCTGGTCGTCGAGGCCGGAGATGTGCGTGAGGTTCACCACGTTGCGCTGCTCATCGGCTATGGTGCTGCCGCAGTCAATCCCTACCTCGCCATGGAGACCGCCGAGAACCTGGCCCGCAGTGGCATGCTCGGTGACATCAGCCCGGACACGGCGGTCGCCAACCTGGTCCACGCACTGGGCAAGGGTGTGCTCAAGGTCATGTCGAAGATGGGCGTCTCGACCGTCTCCTCCTACTGCGGCGCCCAGATCTTCGAAGCGATCGGGCTGTCGACCGAACTGGTGGACGAGTACTTCACCGGAACCACCTCCAAGCTCGGCGGCATCGGGCTCGATGTGATCGCGGCGGAAGTGGCCAAGCGCCACGAGGTCGCCTATCCGCCCAGCGGCATCTCGCCGGCCCACCGGAGACTGCAGGTGGGCGGTGAGTACCAGTGGCGTCGTGAAGGGCCGCCCCACCTGTTCGATCCGGAGACGGTCTTCCGGCTGCAGCACTCCACCAAGGAGAAGCGCGAGGACATCTACCGGCAGTACTCGCAGCGGGTGAACGATCAGAGCTCCCGGCTGATGACCCTGCGCGGGCTCTTCCGGTTCCGCGACGACCTGCGCCCCCCGATCCCGGTGTCCGAGGTGGAACCCGCCAGCGAGATCGTCAAGCGCTTCAGCACCGGTGCCATGTCCTATGGCTCGATCTCCGAGGAGGCGCACTCCACGCTGGCTGTGGCCATGAACCGGATGGGCGCCAAGTCCAACACGGGCGAGGGTGGTGAGGATCCCGAACGGTTCGAGCCGCTGCCGAACGGTGATTCCAAGCGGTCGGCCATCAAGCAGGTCGCCTCCGGCCGGTTCGGGGTGACCAGCGAATACCTCGTCAACGCCGATGACATCCAGATCAAGATGGCGCAGGGTGCCAAGCCCGGTGAGGGCGGGCAGCTGCCGGGCCACAAGGTCTACCCATGGGTGGCCAAGACGCGCCACTCCACGCCGGGCGTGGGACTGATCTCACCGCCCCCGCACCACGACATCTACTCGATCGAGGACCTTGCCCAGCTCATCCACGACCTCAAGAACGCGAACAACCGGGCCCGGATCCACGTGAAGCTCGTCGCAGAGGTGGGTGTGGGAACCGTCGCCGCAGGCGTCAGCAAGGCGCACGCAGATGTCATTCTCATCAGCGGCCACGACGGTGGCACGGGCGCCTCACCGCTGACCTCGCTGAAACACGCCGGCGCTCCCTGGGAGCTCGGCCTGGCTGAGACCCAGCAGACGTTGCTGCTCAACGGTCTTCGGGACCGGGTCGTGGTTCAGACTGACGGTCAGCTCAAGACCGGGCGTGATGTGGTGATCGCCGCACTGCTCGGCGCCGAGGAGTTCGGATTCTCCTCGGCTCCGCTGGTTGTAATGGGCTGCATCATGATGCGCGTGTGTCACCTGGACACCTGCCCCGTGGGGATCGCGACCCAGAACCCGGTGCTGCGCGAGCGGTTCACCGGACAGGCCGAACACGTCGTGAACTTCTTCCACTTCGTCGCCGAAGAGGTCCGCGAATACCTCGCGCAGCTCGGTTTCCGGACGCTCGAGGAAGCCGTCGGCCACGCCGAGTCCCTCGACGTCACCGACGCGATCGAACACTGGAAGGCTGACGGCCTGGACCTCAGCCCCATCTTGCACGTCCCGGATGTGGCACATCCCAAGCATCAGGTCGTCGAGCAGGACCACGGTCTGGCGCACGCACTCGACAACGACCTCATCTCCATGTGCCGCACAGCCATCGAGAATGGCGAACCGGTTCGCGGTCAGGTGAGCATCCGCAACGTCAACCGGACCGTCGGAACTATGCTGGGTGCGGAGATCACCAGGCACAACGGCGGCAAGGGACTGCCTGATGGCACCGTCGACCTCACCCTCGTGGGATCGGCCGGGCAATCGTTCGGTGCCTTCCTGCCTGCCGGGGTGACCATGCGGCTCGAGGGTGACGCGAACGACTACCTCGGCAAGGGACTCAGCGGTGGCCGGTTGGTCGTGCGACCGGATCGCTCGGCGACCTTCACGGCCGAGGACCACATCATTGCAGGGAACGTGATCTGTTACGGAGCCACCGGCGGTGAGGTCTACCTTCGGGGTCGGGTGGGTGAACGATTCTGTGTGCGCAACTCCGGTGTGACCGCTGTGGTCGAGGGTGTCGGTGACCACGGTTGTGAGTACATGACCGGTGGCCGGGTGGTGGTGCTCGGTGAGACCGGGCGGAACTTCGCCGCAGGCATGTCCGGTGGCATCGCGTATCTGCTCGATGCCAACAGAGACCGCATCAACGCAGAGATGGTGGGGATCGAGGAACTCGAGGAGGAGGACTCGGCGTTCCTCCTGGAGGCGATCCGCCGCCATCACGAGGAGACCGGCTCGGCCGTGGCGCAGCGCCTGCTCGCTGACCCGGACACCACGTTGGCACGGTTCACCAAGGTCATGCCGAGGGATTACAAGCGGGTGCTGCAGGCGCGGGCACTCGCCGAGGTTGAGGGTCGGGACCCGATCGAGGCAGTGATGGAGGCCAGCCGTGGCTGATCCGAGAGGTTTCATGAATTCGACCCGCCGGACCCCGCAGACGCGGCCGGTGGACGTCAGGATCAAGGACTGGAAGGAAGTCTATGAGGACTTCGCGGAGGCGGATCTCCGGGAGCAGGCCGGACGCTGCATGGACTGCGGCATCCCCTTCTGCCACAACGGCTGTCCACTCGGCAATCTCATCCCCGAGTGGAACGACCTGACCTGGAAGGCTGACTGGCGTGCCGCCAGTGAGAGGCTCCACGCCACCAACAACTTCCCCGAGTTCACCGGACGGTTGTGCCCCGCCCCGTGTGAGACGGCTTGTGTGCTGGGGATCAACCAGCCGGCCGTGACCATCAAGCAGGTCGAGGTATCGATCATCGACCGTGCCTGGGACTCAGGCTGGGTACAGCCGCAGGCCGCGCCGAGGCAGACCGGCAAGACCGTCGCGGTCGTCGGGTCCGGGCCGGCGGGCCTGGCTGCGGCACAGCAGCTGGCCCGTGCGGGTCACACCGTCGCGGTCTACGAAAGGGCCGATCGCATCGGGGGACTGCTGCGCTACGGCATCCCCGAGTTCAAGATGGAGAAGCGCCACCTCGACCGCCGGCTGCGGCAGATGGAGGCCGAGGGGGTCCGGTTCCGTCCCAACAAGGACGTCGGGGTCGACATCCGCGGCCGCGACCTGCGCAACCGGTACGACGCGGTGGTGCTGGCAGTCGGTGCCACGCAGGGACGGGACCTGCCCGTTCCCGGCCGGGAGCTCAACGGCATCCATCAGGCGATGGAATACCTGACGCCGTCCAACCGGGTGCAGGAGGGTGACCTCGAGCGTTCTCCCATCGATGTCAAGGGACGTCATGTGGTCATCATCGGCGGTGGTGACACCGGCGCCGACTGCCTGGGAACGGCGCACCGGCAGGGCGCTGCCTCGATCACGCAGCTGGAGATCATGCCCCGCCCGCCGGAGGAACGCCCGGCGCAGCAGCCGTGGCCGACGTACCCGATGATCTACCGGGTCTCGAGCGCCCACGAGGAGGGTGGGCAGCGCAAGTATGCGGTGTCCACGCAGGCATTCGTCGACGATGGCAGCGGCCGCGTGAAGGCGATCCGGCTTGTGGAGGTCGAGCTGCTGGACGGCAGGTTCGAGCCGGTCGCGGGCAGCGAGATCGAGATTCCGGCAGACTTCGTCTTCCTGGCCATGGGATTCACCGGTGTTGAACAGGGTCCGTGGGTCGACCAGTTCGGCGTGGCTCTGGACGGTCGTGGCAACATCAACCGGGACGAGAACTACGCCACCAACGTGCGCGGGGTCTTCGCCGCAGGGGACGCCGGCCGCGGGCAGTCCCTGATCGTATGGGCGATCGCAGAGGGCCGCGCCTGTGCGGCGGCGGTCGACCGTTACCTGACCGGGCAGAGCAACCTGCCGGTGCCGATCGGATCCTCCGAACGCCAGCTCACCGTCTGAACAGCTGAGGGGCCCGCGGGGCCAAAGGCCTTAGCCCGATCAGGAGTCCGATGGGTGGCGACCGGCCAGATTCGCCACACTTGGACCGTTCGCAGCTGCAAAGGAGTCCGAGGTGACCTCAAGGCCGACCATAGTCACTGTTTCCGGCGTCATGGCTGGTGCCCTTGCCCTCGTGCTGGCGGGGTGCTCGAGTTCTGGGAGTTCCGACAGTTCAGCGAGTCCCAGCGCCAGCGACAGTGCGACTGCGTCACCCAGCGACGCAGCCTGTACCCAGATCGACCCGAACACCAAGCTCGTGGCGGTCTCCCCTCCCGGCTGTGCCATCACGCAGGAACCCACCAGTGGCAAACTCTACTCGTTCACCGTGGACGGCACCCTGCGCAAGATCGAGGCGACCGGTGAGGGCGACTGCGAGATCACCAAGAGCGAGACCAGCGGCAAGGGTGGCCAGGGTTTCGACAGGAAGCTGAAGGCCGGAGAGTCCTACACACCCACGGAGGCGGAGAACGGCGTGGTGGGCAACCAGGACGCAGAGGGCACCATTCTGGGCGTCACCAGCGTCACCGATGTGGATTGCACCGCCTACTTCACCTTCAGTGGCTCCAGCGCCTCGCCCTCGGCGAGCTGAGCGCGCCCCCAAGCGGTCGGCGGCCGGTCAAGAGTCCCGGCCGTGCCTGGACTGGGCGCTTAGTCCAGGCCGCGCATCAACCGCTTGATCAGTGGGATGCAGGCAGTGAACCCGATCGCCACCACGATCGCCACGCCGCCCATGATGGCGAAGTATGGTCCGAAGCCGAAACCTACCAGCGCGCGGGCGGCCTGACCGCCGATCACGTTGCCGACCGACGTGGCCAGGAACCACAGCGCCATCAGCTGGCTCTCCATCCCCCTGGGAGCCAGCCGTGAGGTGGCGGACAGTCCCACGGGCGACAGGACCAGCTCGGACCACGTCTGGATCAGGTAGACGAGCACGAGCCACCAGACCGTGACCGTGTAGCCGTTGTCTGCGCTCATGCCGGGGATCACCATGATCCAGAACGAGAGCCCGATCCCGAAGAGGCCCAGTGCGAACTTCACCGGAGTGCTCGGCGCTCGGTCCGCCAGGCGCATCCACAGCCAGGCGAAGATCGGGGAGAAGATTATGATGAACGCAGGGTTGATCGATTGCAGGAACGGAGCCGGCATGCTCCAGCCGAACACGCTGGTGTCGGTGTGGTCCTCGGCGAAGACGTTCATCGTCGAGCCGGCCTGCTCGAAGATCATCCAGAAGGCGACTGCGCCCACGAACAGGAACAGGAAGGCTCCTACGCGTGATCGCTCCACATCGGTGATGTTCTTGGCGCGGAACAGTCGGATGAAGTAGATCACCGGGACCAGTACGATGATGATCCCGAGGACGTCGGAAACCTTGGTGATCGAGAAGCCGCCGGTGAGCTGGGAGTAGATCCAGATCACGATCGCCAGAGCGATCAGCCCGATCACGCCGATCACCAGTGCCCGGATCCTGATCTCACGGCCGGCCGGATTCGGCGCCTCCTCGCCGATCCCGGTCAGGTTCCCGCTGCCAAGTACGTACTGTACGATGCCGAAGACCATGCCGATGCCGGCACAGGCGAAGCCCCAGTGCCAGCCGAGCCCGTTGGAGAACAGCGAGACCACCAGGGGAGCCAGGAAGCCGCCGAGGTTGATGCCCATGTAGAAGATCGCGAATCCGGCGTCCCGCTGGCTGCGGGAGTCTCCCTCGTACAGCCCTCCCACCATGGTTGAGATGCATGGCTTGAGCAGACCGGTGCCGATCGCGATCAGCAGCAGGCCGACCCAGAACAGGGCATCGATCGGGATGGCCATCGAGAAGTGGCCGGCTGCGATGACGATCCCGCCGTAGAGGACCGCTCGCCGGGGGCCGATGATGCGATCTGCGATCCAGCCGCCGATGATGGGGGAGACGTAGACCAGCGCCAGGTAGGTGCCGTACACCGCGGCAGCATCCCCGGTGCTGAAGCCCAGGCCCGGCCCGGGCTTGCCCTCGGCACCCGGTGCGGCGACCAGATAGAGGACCAGCAGGGCACGCATGCCGTAGAAGGAGAAGCGCTCCCACATCTCGGTGAAGAACAGCGTGGCAAGGCCGCGGGGGTGTCCCAAGAACGTCTTGCGGCGCCGCGAGTCGGCGACATCGGATTGCGACACGGGCACCTCCGAACAATCACTTGGGCTGATTCTTGCAGGCCGGGCGACACGAGTCCTGCCGTGAGGGGGCTGCTCGGAATGTCCGTACTCGGTCCTGCATCAGCGATCATGCGGTGGCGTAGCGAACCGGTGGTCGCAGGCAATACTGTCGAAGCATGCGTCGTGCCAAGATCGTCTGCACCCTCGGTCCTGCCACCGACTCCTACGAGGCCATGCTGGGACTCGCGCGGGCAGGGATGGATGTAGCCCGGATGAACCTGTCGCACGGCGCGTATGAGGAGCATCTGCGGCGGTATCGATGGGTCCGCCAGGCCGGTGACGAGACCGGCAGGGGTATCGGGGTGCTGGTCGATCTGCAGGGACCCAAGATCCGGCTCGGTCGGTTCTCCTGCGGGCCTGTGAACGCGAAGGTCGGCCACGAGCTGACGATCACCACGCGCGATGTGCCCGGTACCAAGGAACTCGTCTCCACGACCTACGACGGGTTGCCCGGCGACGTCAGTGCCGGAGACCAGATCCTGGTCGATGACGGTCGCATCGCACTGGAGGTGCTCGATGTCAACGGTCCGGATGTGCACACCAGGGTCACAGAACCGGGTGTCCTGTCCGACCACAAGGGCCTGAACCTGCCGGGTGTCGCCGTCAGCGTCCCGGCCATGACACGCAAGGACGAACTCGATCTGCGCTGGGCGATCCGGACGGGGGTCGATCTGGTCGCACTGTCCTTCGTGCGTTCGCCGGCGGACCTGGCCGAGGTCCACGCGGTCATGGACGACGAGGGCCGCAGAGTCCCGGTGCTCGCGAAGGTTGAGAAGCCACAGGCGATCGGCCACCTCGGTGGCATCATCGACCGCTTCGCCGGGATCATGGTCGCTCGCGGGGACTTGGGCGTGGAACTGCCACTGGAGCAGGTTCCGCTGAAGCAGAAACGGGCCATCGAACTGTGCCGCAGGGCGGCCAAACCGGTGATCGTCGCCACTCAGATGCTGGACTCGATGACAGATTCCAACCGGCCGACCCGAGCGGAGGTCTCGGACGTGGCCAACGCCGTCCTCGACGGGACCTCGGCGCTGATGCTGAGCGGTGAGACCAGCGTGGGACGTCACCCCGCGCACGTGGTGGCCACCATGTCGCGCATCATCGAGCACGTCGAGGAGGAAGCGCTGGGCTCATTGCCTCCGCTGCAGGATCAGCCCCGCGGCTCCACCGCGCGTGCCATGACTACCTCCGCGATCGATGTGGCCCGCGCCGTGGGCGCGAAGTTCGTTGTGCCGTACACACAGACCGGGATGACGGCGCGCCTGCTGGCTCGTCATCGCAGCGAGATACCGATCCTCGCCTTCACCCCCACGACCGAGGTGCGCAGTCAGTTGTCGGTGGTCTGGGGTGTGGAAACCTATCTGACGAGCCCGATGGCGCACACCGATGAACTCGTCGAACAGGTGAATCTGGCACTGACCAGCTATGGTCGCGTCCGGCCGGGCGACGTCATTGTGATCATCGCGGGAGTGCCACCGGGCATCCCGGGGACTACGAATGGTATGCGCGTGCATACCGTCTTCGAACCGAGGACCTGAGCCGGACGAGTTGCCGGCGGCTGGGACTTCCGGCTCAGCCGAGCGCGGCCCGCGCTTCGGGATTCAGGACGCCCCAGGCGATGAGCTCCTCAGCGAGCAGGCCCGCAGGCTGGTCGTAGATCACGGCAAGGGTACGCAGGTCGTCGGCGCGGATGGAGAGGATCCGGCCGTTGTAGTCGCCGCGCTGGGTCTGGATCGCCGCGGCGTAACGCGCCAGGGGGCCTGCCTTGTCCGGTGGCACCCGGGTCAGCTGCTCGAGGTCGATGACGATCTGGGTGGGAGGCTCGTGGGCCGCGCCGGCCATGCCGCCGGGCAGGAGTTCCGCGACTGGGACACCGTAGAATTCCGCGAGCTCGGCGAGCTTCGCCACGGTCACCGCGCGGTCGCCGCGCTCGTACGAGCCGATCACCACTGCTTTCCAGCGTCCGCCGGACTTCTCCTCGACCCCTTGCAGGGACAGACCCTGCTGCTGACGGATCGCTCGCAGACGTCCACCCAGGGCTCGTGCATAGTCAGTGGCCATTGCGTCCTGTCCCTCGTGTCCAAGTGTGGTCAAGGCTTTCACTCCTACCGTACGTAGTCAAAGGCCGCCAGTCCAAGACTGCCGTGAGGGATGTGCATCACAGTTTCCGTGCGACGCACACCCTTGTTTCTCAGCGGTTCATCACTCAGGGTATTCGATCCCGAGGCGGATGGCCGAAGTTGGGGCATATTGGTGAACGCTGAGTAGTTGTTGGCTCAATTCCGCAGGTACGATCGCGCGGGCCGTGACGCACGGTGATGCTCTGCATGGTGATGCTCTGCACGGCGCCTGGGTTCTTGTCGGGGCCGGCTGGTGGAGGCTCTGCGAGGGCGGGCCCCGTGGCGGCTCGGGCGAAACCTCAGACGTACTTGTGCTTGGTGAGCCAGTTCAGGGCCAGCCAGCCGGGCAGCACGGGCAGCCAGAAGGTGATGATGCGGTACAGGAGCACCGCTGACACCGCAAGGCCCGAGTCCATACCCGCGGCGGTGAGACCGGCGCTCATGGCCAGTTCCACCGCGCCGAGGCCGCCCGGCGTGGGCGCTGCCTGCCCGACCACTGAACCGGTCAGGTAGACCACGGCGATGGCGGCAGCACCGGGAGCGTCCCCGAACGCGTGGCAGCAGGCGATCAGGCAGGCGATGTAGCCGGCGTTGAGCAGCAGCATGCCGCCGAATCCTTCGACGAGCTTCATGGGCGTCTGGGCGACCGTGAGCAGCCTCGGACCGACCTGCTTCAGCAGTGGTCCGATGGGTCCGACCACGCGGCGCCGGACCTGCGGGAACAACAGGGCGACCGCGGCCACGACCACGAGCGCACCCACGATGAAGAACACGAACGTCGGGATGTGGAAGTCGAAGTCACTGCCGGTGCCGGCGACCAGGCCGAAGGCGATCAGCAGCAGGGTGTGGACGCCGAAGGCGCCGACCTGGGCCACGCCGATGCTGGCCGTGGCCAGGGCGGGGTGGATACCCACCTTCTGCAGGTATCTCAGATTGATCGCCACGGCTCCCAGGGTCGGGGGCGTGATGAGGGTGACGAAGTCACCGGCCAGCTGGGCCAGTGCCGTCGGCAGTAGCTTGAGCTTCTCCGGCACGAACCCGGAGATCGACCATGCCGCTGCTGGATAGGTGATGATCGAGGCCCCCAGCGCGACCAGTGCCCACCACCAGTCCAACGTCGTGAAGACGGTCACCAGGTTCGCCTCGAGCAGCTGCGGGACGACGAAGTATGCCGCGATGCCCAGCAGGACCGCCATCACGACGGTCCTGGGTCTGATCCGCTCCAGCTTGATCTGCTCGACCTCGCCGTCCGGCACGGTCTCCAGCAGCTGGTCCCGCAGTGTGACGAGGAGCTTCTTGTGCTTGCGCAGGGCCCGCCGGGTCTCCACCGGCAGGGCGACGGGCTGCAGAACCGGAAGCGCTGCCAGCAGGCCGTCGGCCCCCAGGCAGCGGGTACCCGAGGCCAGGGCACGGTCCGGTCCCACCACCATCGCCAGCGAACAGAGCATCGCCGCCACATCCATGCGTTGCACCAGATCGCTCGCCGCGACATTGCCGGAACCGAATCCGAGCAGCGCGATGTCGCCGTCGACGGTGAGACAGAGGTTGTCGGGACTGATGCGACGGTGGGCCACAGCTGATGCCTGCATCTTCTGTAGCGCGGACCAGGCACTGTCCAGTGCCCGGTCGTCGAGATCGTCGGCGGTCAGTCTCGACAGTCGTTCGCCCAGGATCCGTTCGTAGGCCAGCAGGCTCGAATCGGGGCCGATCTCGCGAACGGCCAGCAGCCGCGGGGCCGGGATGTCGTCGATCGTGGCGGCGTAGGCCATCAGGGTGCGCTGATCCATGGACCTGCGCATGTTGAATGCGGTGTTGCTCGACTCGCGCAGCCTCAGCGTGCTCCAGAACGCCGACCACAGCCCAGACCCTTCGAGGTCGCGGTCGAGGACGAGGATCTCGAGTTCGGGGCCGTCACGCTGGATGGCGGAGTAGCGCCGTCCGACCCTCGTGGTCTCCTGGGCGCGCAGCACGGTAACGGGTAGATGTGCCTTGTGCAGAGTCTGCGCCACCTGCATCCCGGACGGTCGCGTCGTCGTGGTGCCGAAGATGTAGCGGACGGCGAGCCCGATGGCCCAGCCGACGAGCAGGGAGACACCGATGCTGGCCAGCGTCGAGTTGCCGAGGACCTCGATCACGACCAGGGAGAACAGCACCAGGAACGTCATCAGGGCCGAGAAGGACCGTGACATCAATCTGGCTGTGGTGCTGAAGGCCAGCAGGCCACCGAGCAGGGGGCTGAAGACCACGGTGTCCCCGTCGGCTCCGACGGCTGCCCTCAGTTGGTCGGAGCCGAACGCACGCAGCAGCTCCGCGCCCACGATCAGCAGGACCACCGCCAGGAGCAGGCTCACATATGAGTCGATGAGCTGGCGAGGGCGGCGGCGCAGCAGCAGATTGATCGACGTCGCGACAGGGATCGCGATGATGCCGATCCCGGCGATCAGCGCCAGGGCGAACTGGACCGCGGTGGGCAGTTTTCCCGAAGCCTCCCCGATGTCCTCTCCGATCCCGGCTGTGGTGGCGGTTGCGTAGTAAGCGATGGCCAGGACACCCGCGGACCCGAGCAGCGCCACGATCATCCGCAGCAGGTCCAGCGGTCGGCGCACCTTCTTGACGACGTCGGTGTCCTCGATGACCACGGCGCCGATGTCGGTGTTCACGGTGCTCGTCGTGGGGACCCGAGTCGCCAGCCGGCGGTCGCGCCGACGGGCGGTTCCGGTCGGCGCCGGTCCGGTCGAAGCACTGTCGGGGCCTGACCCCTGACCGGTCGGCGCGGGCTGAGGGTCCGCTTCGCTCAGGCTCTCCTCCCGGGAGCTCTGCTGCTGATCTCCCGAGCCCGACCCCTGGGTCGGGGCAGAAGGGACCTCGGCGCTGTCCTCGGACAGCACCTCCTGCCTCCCGTCCTCGCGCGCGGAGCTCACATGGGGATCGTTCCAGACGGGCCAGCAGGAGTCATGTCCGCCACACGGTTCAACCGGAGCGAACGCCACAAACCCCATCTTGCTAGCCTTGTACTTGGTGGACCCGTGCGAGCCCTGCCGTTGCGAGTCCCCAGGGGAGACCACCCTTGAACGATGTCCAGTGAGGCAGCAGCACGTCCGGTGAGGCGTAGAAGGAGGTCACCATGGCGCAGGACGCGCGGGGCAGCGCGGCCGAGTCATCTGATGAGTCATCCGATGAGTCAGCCACCGAGCCAGCCACCGAGCCAGCCGACGAAACCGCGATCCTCGACTCCTCCGATCTGAACCGGGTCCTGACCCGCATCTCGCATGAGATTCTCGAATCCGCCAAGGGCGCCACGGATCTTGTGGTCCTCGGCATCCCGACCCGCGGGACACTGCTGGCCCATCGCCTCGCCGCGAAGCTGTCCGAGACCGAGGGGGTGCCCGTACCCAGCGGTTCCCTCGACGTCACGATGTACCGCGACGATCTGCAACTACGGCCGGCCCGCGCGCTCGGACACACCGACATCCCGGCGCAGGGGATCGACGGGAGCACTGTCGTGCTGGTGGATGACGTGCTGTTCTCCGGGAGGACAGTGCGCGCCGCGCTCGATGCGATCAACGACATCGGCAGACCCGCCGTCGTGCGCCTGGCCGTCATGGTGGATCGCGGCCACCGGCAACTGCCCATCCGGGCCGATCACGTGGGCAAGAACGTGGACACCAAGCTCGGCGAGAGCGTCCGGGTCCGGCTGGCCGAGATCGACGGGGTCGACGAGGTGGTCCTCGTACGCAATCAGCCTGATCCTGCGCTCACGGGAGGCCTGTTGTGAAGCACCTGCTGAACGCCCATGACCTCAGCCATGAGGAGGCCGTGCTGATCCTGGACACGGCCGCCGAGATGGAGACGCTCACCGACCGCTCGGTCAAGAAGCTCCCCGCCCTTCGGGGTCGCACGGTGGTGAACCTGTTCTTCGAGGACTCCACAAGGACCCGGATCTCGTTCGAGGCAGCGGCCAAGCGGCTGTCCGCCGATGTCATCAACTTCGCCGCCAAGGGCTCCAGTGTCTCCAAGGGGGAGTCGCTGAAGGATACGGCCCTCACTCTGCAGGCGATGGGGGCTGATGCCATCGTCATCCGCCACAGTGCCTCGGGGGCGCCGCAGCAGCTGGCCAGCTCCGGCTGGGTGGACGGGTCGGTGATCAACGCCGGTGACGGCCGGCACCAGCACCCCACTCAGGCGTTGCTCGACGCCTACACGATGCGCAAACATCTGCGGAACAACACCGGGGATCTCGAGGGGGTGAAGGTCACCATCATCGGCGACGTTCTCCACAGCCGGGTGGCCCGCTCGAATGTGCAGCTGCTGCACACCCTCGGTGCGGATGTGACGCTGGTTGCCCCGCCCACACTGCTGCCCGTGGGTGTGCAGACCTGGCCGGCCACGGTTTCCTACGACCTCGACGAGTCGCTGCCCGGCAGTGATGTGGTCATGTGCCTGCGCGTCCAGCGGGAACGCATGAACGAGGCGTTCTTCCCCACCGAGCGGGAGTTCTCGCTGCGGTACGGATTCGACTCCGAACGACTGGCGCGTCTGTCCGACGACGTCGTCGTCATGCATCCGGGACCCATGAACCGGGGTCTCGAGATCGGTGACGCGGTGGCGGATTCGCCGCAGTCGGTGATCGTGGAACAGGTCGCCAATGGCGTGACGGTCAGGATGGCCGTGCTCTACCTGCTGCTGGGTGGCGGGCCTGCGGATGAAGGGACGCCACGATGAACCAGCCGGCAACGCAACCCGAAGTGACCATCATCGAGGGCGCCAGGCCGTTGGGCGGCGATCCTGTCGATGTGGTGATTCGTGACGGGGTCATCGAGAGTATCCGGACCCCCGGTGACGCCAGCGACCCACACGCACGGATCGTGCGGGGTGAGGGTCTGGTCCTGCTCCCTGGTCTGGTGGACCTCCACACCCACCTGCGCGAGCCCGGCAGGGAGGACGCCGAGACGATCCGTACCGGAAGTGCGGCCGCGGCCCTCGGGGGTTTCACTGCTGTTCACGCCATGGCGAACACCAGTCCCGTGACCGACACCGCCGGTGTGGCGATCCAGGTCTGGCGCCAGGGCAGAGCCGCGGGATATGTGGATGTCAGGCCGGTGGGCGCGGTCACCGTCGGCCTCGAAGGCAAACGGCTCGCCGGGCTCGGGGCCATGGCCGACTCTGCGGCCGGGGTCCGGGTGTTCAGCGACGACGGGCGATGTGTGGCCGACCCGCTGCGGATGCGCCGTGCGCTGGAGTACGTCAAGGCGTTCGACGGAGTCATCGCCCAGCATGCCCAGGATCATCGGCTCACCGAGAACGCGCAGATGCACGAAGGGGTGGTCTCTGCGGAGCTCGGTCTCGAGGGATGGCCCGCGGCCGCCGAGGAGTCGATCATCGCGCGCGACATCCTGCTCGCCGACCATGTGGGCTCCCGGCTGCACATCTGTCACGTGTCCACAGCCGGCAGTGTCGAGCTGATCCGGTTTGCCAAACAGCGTGGACTCCGGGTGACCGCGGAGGTGACTCCCCACCACCTGATGCTCACCGACGAGACCGCCCGGACATACGATCCGGTCTACAAGGTGAACCCCCCGCTGCGTACTCAGGCGGATGTGGATGCCCTACGCGCCGGCCTGATCGACGGGACCATCGACATCGTGGCCACCGACCATGCTCCGCACACTCACGATGACAAGACGTGTGAGTGGGACGTGGCCGCGTTCGGCATGCTGGGCCTGCCCACCGCGCTCTCCGTGGTGATCGCGACTGTCGGTGACGGACTCGGCTGGGACGGTATCGCCGACCGGATGTCGACCGTGCCCGCCAGAATCGGTCGGATGACC
Organism: Actinomycetota bacterium; assembly: GCA_020438795.1. Lineage (GTDB taxonomy): Bacteria > Actinomycetota > Actinomycetes > S36-B12 > JAGQTY01. Next base: position 10,000 of record JAGQTY010000002.1, on the reverse strand, counting down.
GACCAGGGGCGCCCGATCGCCATCGGTGAGCCGGCCAATCTGACACTCGTCGACCCGGACGCCAGGTGGATCGTGCGGGCGGCTGACTTCCCGGGGCCGTCGAGGAACTGTCCCTATGAGGGCATGGAACTGCCCGGCAAAGTGGTCGCTACGTTCTATCGAGGCACTGCGACGGTGCTGGACGGTGAGCTGCAATGGTGACCCTCGTCGAGGCCGCCACCTACACCGAGCAGCCGGCCGTCACGGACTGGCCGAGCCGGTTGCTGCTCACCGGGCTCACGCTGCTGGTGATTGCCGCACTCCTGCTGCTCCTGCTGCGCAGCTGGCGACGTCGGGGTATCCGGCAGGGTGGCTACGACCGGCTCAGCGACCCGGTGGATTTCGAGACCCGCGCGACGATGCGGTGCAAGTACGCCGGGACCGCGCAGGCTCACGATCTCTGGCGCCGGGTGATCGCGGGTGGGGGGCCCGCCTGGGGTGAGCTGCAGTTCGGCGAGGTGATCGGTCCCCCGGAGGGGTCCCGTCCGGTCAGGCCGGGGAGCGGTGCGGCGGTGCGGATCGATCGCGGCGCGTCCTACCCACCAATAACCATCGCGGTCTGCGACATCTTTGATGTGACGGTCGTGCCGGGGATGCTGCAGAAGTCCTATGCGGGCCATGGCCTGATCCTGCTGACGTGGGATGCCCTGCCCGGACCGGTAAGCACCGGCCTGTGGCTGCCGGAACAGTCCGATTTCGATTCCTGTCTGGCCATGCTTCGCGAGCAGATGGCGATCCCTTCGGAGGTGCTCTGATGACCGAGGCGGTGCTGGTCCTGGAGGACGGTCGATCATTCGAGGGCCGACCGTTCGGCGCCACGGGCGTCACCTTCGGTGAAGCCGTCTTCAACACCGGCATGACCGGCTATCAGGAGACGCTCACCGACCCCTCGTATCATCGCCAGGTGGTGGTGCAGACGGCGCCGCACATCGGCAACACCGGGATGAACGACGAGGATCCGGAGTCCAGGCGAATCTGGGTGTCCGGCTACGTCGCCCGGGATCCGTCCCCGATCCCGAGCAACTGGCGCAGTCGCCGGTCGCTGCAGGAGGAACTGATTGCCTCCGGTGTCGTCGGTATCTGCGACATCGACACCCGGGCGCTGACCCGACACCTCCGCGAGGGTGGGGCCATGCGGGTGGGCATCTTCAGCGGTACCGCCGCGGACCAGGATCCGGGTGAACTCGTTCGGCAGGTGCGCCAGACCCCCGGCATGGCCGGTGCGGATCTGACTGCCGATGTCACCACGCCGGAACCGTACGTGGTGGAGCCGCAGGGCGAGGCCCGATTCACCGTGGCGGCGCTCGATCTCGGCATCAAGTCGATGACACCTCACCGTATGGCGCAGCGGGGGATGCGAGTGATGGTGCTGCCGGCTTCCACCACCCCTTCCGAACTGCTGGCGACGCAGGCCGACGGTTACTTCTTCAGCAATGGGCCCGGAGACCCCGCCACGGCCGATGCGGCGGTGGCGCAGGTCAGGGCGGTGCTGGACGCCGAACGCCCGCTCTTCGGCATCTGTTTCGGCAATCAGGTGTTCGGCCGTGCGCTCGGGCTCGGTACCTACAAGCTCAAGTTCGGTCACCGAGGCATCAACCAGCCGGTCCAGGACCGCCGGACGGGCAAGGTCGAAGTCACGGCTCACAACCACGGTTTCGCGGTGGATGCCCCCCGGCACGGCGAGTTCGCGACGCCGTACGGTCCGGCAGAGGTGAGTCATGTCTGCCTGAACGATGACGTGGTCGAGGGTCTGCGGCTGCTGGAGCAGCGGGCCTTCAGTGTGCAGTACCACCCTGAGGCGGCTGCGGGCCCGCATGATGCCTCCTACTTGTTCGACCGCTTCGCCGAGATGATGGGGTAACCATGCCGCTGCGTGAGGATCTGAAGTCCGTCATGGTGATCGGCTCCGGCCCGATCGTGATCGGCCAGGCGTGCGAGTTCGATTACAGTGGCACGCAGGCCTGCCGGGTCCTGCGCGAAGAGGGGGTCCGGGTCGTCCTGCTGAACAGCAATCCCGCGACGATCATGACCGACCCGGAGTTCGCGGATGCGACCTACGTGGAGCCGATCACGCCTGATGTCGTGGAGGCGATCATCGCCCGGGAGCGGCCCGATGCGATCCTGCCGACACTCGGCGGGCAGACCGCGCTCAACGCCGCAATGGCACTGTATGAATCCGGGGCGCTGGAACGGCACGGCGTGGAGCTCATCGGGGCCAACGTCGATGCCATCCGCCGGGGAGAGAATCGCGAGGTCTTCAAGGAGGTTGTTGCCGGCATCGGCGCCGAGTCGGCCCAAAGCCGGATCTGTCACACGCTCGAGGAATGCTTCGCCGCGGCCGAGCAGCTGCACTACCCGGTGGTCGTGCGACCATCGTTCACCATGGGTGGGGCCGGGTCGGGCTTCGCCCACACGCCCGAGGATCTGCGCCGCATCGCGGGTGCCGGGCTGGCCGCGAGCCCGACCACTGAGGTGCTGCTCGAGGAGTCGATCCTCGGCTGGAAGGAGTACGAGCTCGAGCTCATGCGCGATCGCAACGACAACGTTGTGGTCATCTGCTCGATCGAGAACGTCGACCCCATGGGCGTGCATACCGGGGACTCCATCACGGTTGCACCCGCCCTTACCCTCACCGACCGCGAGTACCAGCGCCTGCGGGACATCGGGATCGACATCATCAGAGCCGTCGGTGTCGATACCGGAGGATGCAACATCCAATTCGCCGTCAATCCCGCTGACGGGCGCATCATCGTCATCGAGATGAACCCGCGAGTCTCGCGCTCGAGCGCCCTGGCCTCCAAGGCGACGGGGTTCCCGATCGCCAAGATCGCTGCCAAACTGGCCGTCGGATACACCCTGGACGAGATTCCCAACGACATCACGAAGGAGACCCCGGCCTCGTTCGAGCCTGCGCTCGACTATGTGGTCGTGAAGGTTCCGCGGTTCGCCTTCGAGAAGTTCCCCGAGGCCGATGATGAGCTGACGACCACCATGAAGAGCGTCGGTGAAGCGATGGCGATCGGGCGCAACTTCAACGAGGCGCTGCAGAAGGCACTGCGATCGGTCGACCAGAAGGGCGCCGCATTCGGCTGGACGCAACGTCCCGACGCCGATGAGGTCGTCGAACTCCTCGAGGCATCACGGAAACCCACCGACGGTCGGTTGCGGCTCGTCCAGCAGGCGTTGTGGGGCGGTGCCTCGATCGAAGCCGCTCACGAGGCGACCAGCATCGATCCATGGTTCCTGGCCCAGATCGTGGAGCTCAACACGCTCGCCGACGAGCTGCGTGCCAGCCGTGATATGGAGCCGGGTCTGTTGCTGCGACTGAAACGCGCGGGTTTCTCCGACCAGCAGATCGGTGAGATCACCCTGAAACCAGAGGCTGTTGTCCGAGGGGTCCGGCAGGCCCTCGGCATCCGTCCGGTGTTCAAGACCGTGGACACCTGCGCTGCCGAGTTCGCCGCCAGGACTCCCTATCACTACTCGACCTATGAGCAGGAGACCGAGGTGGAGCCGGGCAGCCGGCCGAAGGTCATCATTCTCGGCTCCGGGCCGAACCGCATCGGGCAGGGTATCGAGTTCGACTACTCGTGTGTGCACGCAGCGCTCACCCTGCGTGAGGCCGGCTATGAGACCGTGATGGTCAACTGCAACCCCGAGACCGTCTCCACCGACTACGACACCTCCGACCGGCTCTACTTCGAGCCACTGACGTTGGAGGATGTGCTCGAGGTATGCCACGCCGAGGCGGACAGCGGCGAACTGGTCGGGGTGATCGTGCAGCTCGGCGGACAGACGCCACTGGGCCTGGCGCAGGCGCTGAAGGACAACGGGCTGCCGGTCGTGGGAACGTCGCCGGAGTCCATCCACCTCGCCGAGGAGCGGGGGGCCTTCGGCGCCGTTCTGGCTGCGGCGGGACTGCCCGCCCCCAAACACGGCACGGCATTCTCCTACAAAGAGGCGGCTGCCATCGCGGCGGAGATCGGGTATCCGGTACTCGTGCGGCCCTCCTATGTGCTCGGCGGACGTGGGATGGAGATCGTCTACTCCGACGACCGGCTCGCCGAGTATCTCGAACGTGCCACGCAACTCAATCCTGAGCATCCGGTCCTCATCGACCGGTTCCTCGACGACTCCGTGGAGATCGACGTGGATGCCCTTTTCGACGGGGAGGAGCTCTATCTCGGCGGCGTCATGGAACATATCGAGGAGGCCGGGATTCACTCCGGTGACTCGGCGTGTGCGTTGCCCCCGATCACTCTCGGGCAGGCCGAGATCGACAGAATCCGGCAGTCCACACTGGCCATCGCCCGCGGGGTAGGGGTCCGGGGCCTGCTGAATGTGCAGTACGCCCTGTCCTCGGATGTGCTCTATGTGCTTGAGGCGAATCCGCGGGCCAGCCGGACCGTGCCCTTCGTCTCCAAGGCGACTGCGGTGCCACTGGCCAAAGCGGCTGCCCGGGTCATGCTCGGCGAATCGATCGCTGAACTGCGTGCCGAGGGGCTGTTGCCGCAGGCCGGTGATGGGGGTGACCTGCCCATCGGTGGCCCGATCGCGGTCAAGGAGGCAGTGCTGCCCTTCGGCCGCTTCCACGGGGTGGATACCATCCTCGGCCCGGAGATGCGCTCGACCGGCGAGGTGATGGGCATCGACTCGTCGTTCGGAACCGCGTTCGCCAAGTCGCAGGCCGGTGCCTATTCCGGTGGCATTCCGGAGTCGGGCACCATCCTGGTCAGTGTGGCCAACCGGGACAAGCGCTCGATGATCTTCCCCATCAAGCGCCTGGCGGACCTGGGTTTCGAGATCGTCGCCACTGCCGGGACCGCCGAGGTCCTTCGCCGCAACGGTCTCAAGGCCCGGGTCGTGCGCAAACACCGTGAGGGAACCGGACCGGACGGTACCCCCACCACCGTCGAGTCGATCATGAACGGCGACGTGAACATCATCGTGAACACGCCCTGGGGCGTCGGGACCAGGCTGGACGGCAACGAGATCCGTACCGCAGCCGTCAGCCGGGGGATTCCCTGCATCACGACTGTGGCCGGGCTGGCCGCCACGGTGCAGGGGATCGAGGCCAGACGCGAGCAGCTGGCGAGCCCGGGGCACAGCGGGCCGGGGGTCCGCACGCTGCAGGAGTACGCCGAGGACATCGACTCCCTGCGCCGGAGCTCCGTGTGACGGCGATCCCCCGCTGCTGGGATGCCGAGGTGGTGGGCGTCCGCGATGCCGGCCCGTTCCAGGTGCTGACAGTGTCGGGTGCTCCCGGCCCGAGTCGCCCCGGTCAGTTCGCCGCGGTGACGGTGGGCGGTGATCGGCTGCTGCGACGGCAGATGTGGCTCGACCGCACGGTGGACTCCGAGGACCTCCTTGAGGTGATCGTGGGACACCACGCGGGTCTGACGCCGCGGACTCGTGGCGACCGTCTCAACGTCATCGCTCCGCTCGGTCGTCCGTTCTCGATGCCGAATGCTCCTCTGAGCGTGTTGCTGGTGGGCTCCGGCCCGGCCAGTGCCGCGCTCGTGCCGCTGGCCGAGGCCCTGGTCGCGGCCGGTTGTCGTGTCGTGTGTCTGCTGCTGGGTGAACACGTCTATGGGCGCCTCGAGTTGCGCAGGGCGGCCAGCACCATGCGGCACGAGCCCGCTCCGGCGACGGCCGAGCAGATCAGGGGTCATGTAATTGACTCTCTGGACCCCGAACCGGACCTCGTCTACTCCGCGGGCTCTGCGAAGCAGATCGCGGCGTATGTCGACCTGCTCGGGGATCTGCCACACCAGGTCGCCCTGGATGCAGGGCCCATCTGCGGTACCGGAGTGTGTCAGGGCTGTGTCCTGCCCGTGCAGGGAAATGACGGATATGCGCGGCTTGCACGCATCTGCCGTGAGGGAGCGGTCTTCCACGGTCATCACATCCTGTGGGCGCAGACCGGCACCGATTTCGAGTACCTCGTCGGTGCGGGCCCGTGAACAGCGACCTGCGGGCGGTGATCGGCGCTCTGCCCCTCGACGTCGCCGTGGTCTCGGCCGCCGGCTGCGCCGGGCCGGAGCTGCAGCCCTACACCGACCTGGCGGGCTTCGGGGCGCTGATCACGCGCAGCGTAACTCTTGAGGCACACCCGGGACGGCCGATGCCTCGACTGGTCGAGACGCCAGCCGGTCTTCTTAACGCGATCGGTACCCCGGGTCCGGGCGTCGCCGGGTTCGTGAGCGATGAACTGCCCCGATTGGTGCGTACCGGTGCCCGGATCATCGTGAGCATCAGCGCAACCACCGTGGCCGACTTCGGCCGTGTGGCGGCTGCGCTGCGGCACTGTGACGGGATCAGTGCGCTGGAGATCAACATTTCCAGTCCGGTCCTGGAGGAGGGTGTTTTGCCCTTCGCAGCGGATGCGCGTGGAGCCGCGGCCGTGGTCCATGCGGTCAGACGCAACACCCCGGCTGCCTGGCCCGTGTTGGCCAAGCTCTCCGGTGACGTGGCCGATGTCCCCAGTGTTGCGATCGCCTGCCGGGACGCGGGTGCGGCCGCGGTGAGTCTGATCAACGCAGTGCGAGGGGTGGCGCTGGACACCGACTCCGGTGTCTCGGCGCTGGGTTCGGGGCTCGGTGGACTCTCCGGGCCTGCCATCCGACCCATCGCACTCAAGGCGGTGTGGGACGTGCACGCCCGTGCCCCGGACCTGCCGATCCTGGCCGGTGGTGGAGTCACCGACGGTGGGTCAGCGCTGAGTATGGTGCTTGCTGGCGCCTCGGCGGTATCGGTGGGCAGTGGGCTGCTCAACGATCCGCGGTGCGTGGACCGGGTCACCGGCGAACTCGATAGATTGGTGGGGGAGCGTGGTGGCAGCCTGTCCGCACTGATCGGGGCTGCGCATGGAGGATCAGAGACCGAATGGGAGGCCGGATGATTGTGGATCGTGGACCTGCGCGTCTGGCGCTGGCACTGGACACCGACGAGCTGGAGACTGCACTCGATTGGGCGAGGTCGCTGGCACACGACATCGACTGCCTCAAGATCGGGCTGCAGTTCTATCTCCGCTACGGAGCGCCCGGGGTCGCAGCAGTGCGGGAGGCGGCCCCCGAGCCGGACCTGTTCCTGGACCTGAAACTCCATGACATACCGGCGACGGTGCGTGGTGCGGTTCGTGCCATCGAGAGCCTCGAACCGGGATACCTGACGGTGCATGCATCGGGTGGATCGGCGATGATCGCGGCAGCGGCCTCCGCGCTGCCGCGCTGCCGGATCACGGCCGTGACCGTACTCACCTCGTTGCGTCCGATGGACATGCAGCAGCTCGGTCTGGGCAACCCCGCGGACACCGCGGCCCGCTGGGCCGGTGTCGCGACGTCCTGTGGTGCGGGCGCTGTTGTGTGTTCGGCCCAGGAAGCTGCCCGGCTGCGACCGATCGTCGGTGACCGTGTGGAGATCGTGACGCCTGGGGTGCGTCCCGCAGATGGTGCCCTTGCGGACCAGGCACGGGTGGCTACCCCGTATGAGGCGGTCCTTGCGGGAGCGGATCTGCTCGTTGTCGGCCGTCCCATCACGCGTGCCGAGGACCCCGTGCAGGCCACACGCGCCATTCGCGAGAGCATGCGTGAGGCCCGGGCCGTGCTGCTGTCCGGCAACGACAGGGTCGGTCAGCACTGATGCGGCCCCACCTCAGTGATCTCGACCGGATGCGGGCCCGGGCCAAGGCATTGCGGGCCAGGACGTTGCGGGCGGATGCGAAGAAGGCACTGCGTTCCTCCCAGCTGACCCTCGGGCAGTTCTTCGAACAGTTGCAGCGCGATGACGAGGAATCCGCGGCGTTGAGCAGGCTCCGGATCGGCGAGGTGCTGCTGGCTGTGCCCGGGATCGGGGAGGCCCGTGCTGACAGAGCGCTGCAGAAGGCGGGCGTGTCAGGGTTGCGCCGGGTCACGGCCCTCGGCGTCAGGCAGCGTGAGCGGTTGTCCCGGGAGCTGGCACCGTACCTCGGCGCCGAACAGCTGAGGGGACTGGCCTCACGACTGGCAGGGGACCCCGAGGAGGGACCCGGCGCATGAGTCGGCTCTTCGTCATCTCTGGCCCCTCGGGTGTCGGCAAGGGCACGTTGATCGCAAAGGCGTGTGAGGCACGCCCCGACCTCTGGCTGTCGATCTCGACGACGAGCAGACGGCCCCGGCCCGGCGAACAGGACGGGGTCCAGTATCACTTCGTCACTCGTGAGGAGTTCGAGACCGGCATCACCGAGGGTGATTTCCTGGAGTGGGCTGAATACGCCGGCAACTACTACGGGACATCGCGACCGCCGGTCCTCGCGCATCTCGGTGAAGGTCGCTCCGTCCTGCTGGAGATCGATCTGCAGGGCGCCCGTCAGGTGCGTACCAGTCATCCTGAGGCAGTGCTGATCATGATCACGCCGCCGTCCACCGCAGAACTCGCGGCCAGGCTCAGATCGAGGGCAACAGATGACGAAGCGACCGTCGAGCGGCGGCTCGGGCTCGCCAGGCATGAGCTTGCCGCCGCGGACGAGTTCGACCATGTGCTGGTGAATTCCGACATCGCGGAATCCAGTGAGCAACTGCTACAGTTGTTGGACAGCTGATTCACGAATCACGGACGGCCGCCAGGAGTCCAGCACCGCCGGCTGGTATTCGCTCTGGTGGACAGGGTGGACCCTGGAACAGGTGGGGCACCGGAAGTAGTTGGCACCGGAAGTAGTGCATACCGAACCGCCCGGTCGTACGGGAAACAGACCAGAGGATTGAGACCAGAGGATCGAAATGACGTCACGTCCCGAAGGCATCACGCATCCCAGCATCGATGAACTGCTGGCATCGACCGACTCCAAGTACTCGCTCGTGATCTACGCGGCCCGTCGTGCCAGGCAGATCACTGGCTACTACTCCCAGGTGGGTGAGTATGCCCTCGAGTATGTCGGCCCCCTGGTGGACGCTCATCCGCACGAGAAGCCCCTGAGCATCGCGCTGCGCGAGATTCACGCGGGTCTCCTGGTTGCCGAGGCCGAGGATCCTGCCGAAGTCGCTGCACGCGCCCAGGCGGAGGCCGCTGCGGCAGCAGCCGCCGAGCAGGCTGCCATCGAGGCCGCCACCGTGGACCCCAGCGCCATGGTCGAGGGTGAACTCGAGGCCGAGGTCGTCGAGTTCCCCGGCGAACCCCAGAGCTGATCGCGCAAGCCGCTCCGGACCGGGAGACCTGATGAGGGTGGTTGTCGGCGTCGGTGGCGGCATCGCCGCCTACAAGGCCTGCGGGTTGGTGCGCCTCTTCCGGGAGGCCGGGCACGATGTGAACGTCCTGCCGACCGAGTCCGCGCTCCGTTTCGTCGGCGCCCCCACCTGGGCAGCGCTGTCCGGCACCGAGGTCAGCACCTCGGTGTGGGAGGGCGTCGCCGATGTGCCGCACGTGAGGCTCGGGCAGCAGGCCGAAGTCGTGGTGGTCGCTCCGGCTACCGCCAATCTGATGGCCCGCGCGGCCGCCGGACTTGCTGACGATCTGCTGACCGCCACCCTGCTCACTGCCACCTGCCCGATCGTCCTGGCTCCGGCGATGCACACCGAGATGTGGGAGAACGCTGCCACACAGGCGAACGTGGCAACGCTGCGGGGTCGCGGTCACATCGTGGTGGACCCGGACTCCGGACGGCTCACAGGCACCGACACCGGGCCCGGTCGGCTGCCGGAGGTCGAGTCCCTGTATTCGCTGGCACTCGCGGCCGCTGCTGGGCGCGGGACCGATCTGGCCGGGCTCCGTGTGCTGATCAGCGCGGGTGGCACGCGCGAGGAGATCGATCCGGTGCGGTACCTCGGCAATCGATCGAGTGGCCGGATGGGCTATGCGCTGGCTGCTGCCGCGGTGGCCCGTGGCGCGCGTGTCGAGGTTGTCTCTGCCAATGTGACCTTGCCGCCCCCGGCCGGAGCGGAGCTGAACCGGGTGGGCAGCGCTGCACAATTGGCCGATGCTGTGCTCG
>JAGQTY010000029.1:6632-39629 GCA_020438795.1 Actinomycetota bacterium | reverse complement strand
CAACATGATGGCGGTGGCGACATGACCGCTCTGGTTGAGGCGCGGGACCTGACGTTGAGCCGCGGTGGCCGACGTGTACTCGGTTCCGCCTCGTTCACGATCGAGGGCCGACCAGCGGTGACCGCGGTGATCGGACCCAACGGCTCCGGCAAATCGACCCTGCTGCATGCCCTGGCCGGCCTCATCTCCCCCGATCAGGGGAGCATCAAGGTGCTCGGTGAATCCCCGGGGCGCTCAGGGCGGGTGAGCTACGTACTCCAAAGCAGTGCGCCGCCCACAAACATCACCCCGATCACAGTGCGTGAGACAGTCCGGATGGGGAGGTATCCGGCGGTCGGACGATGGCGCAGGTTCAGCGCCGAGGATCGGGCCGTGGTGGAGGACGCTCTGGCCAGGATGCAGCTCACCGACCTTGCCGACCGGCATCTGCACGAGTTGTCCGGAGGACAGCGCCAACGCGTCTTCGTGGCCCAGGGTCTGGCGCAGCCCCACGATGTCCTGCTGCTGGACGAACCGCTCACCGGGCTCGACCTGGTCTCTGCCAGGACCATCGACGACCTGATCCACGAGCGGACCGAGGTGGCCACCATTCTGACCACGCATGACCTGGACGAGGCTCGGCTGGCCGACAGTGTGATCCTGATCGGCGCCGGCACGGTCATCTCCGCCGGGCCGCCGGCCCAGGTCTGCACCCGGGCGCACTTGGAGACCGCCTTCGGGCTCGGCGCCCTGCATGACTGGCACGGTTTTCTCGACGAACACCATCACGACTGACCGGCACTGCTCCGTTCAGGGCACACCGGCGCCAACAGCGGCAGACAACCTGGCTGCCGCCATCGCCGAGCCGTACGGTGGATCCATGAGGATGCGATGGGTCGCCGGGGGTGCGCTGACCCTCGCTCTGGTCGCCGGCTGCTCGAACGCCAACGACCCTGCGGAGCCGCCCGATCCCGCGACCCGCGACGTCACGGCCGTGTGCGATCCGACGTATCCCCCGGACTGGTCGGACCCCGCGGACGGGGACCGGACAGCCAACCTTGTGATAGTGAATTGCAGCAGCACCGCTCTGCAGTACGACGCCCAGTGGAACTGGTCCATCGACCACGGAGAACTGTCGTCTCAGTCGAGTGATTGGGAACAGCGAGCCGACGAACTCTCAGGCAATCTGGCTGCGGACACCGGCAAGGCGCTGGTGAAGACCGAGTCGGACGGGCTCCTGACCGGGGTCCAGGGCACCGGCTACCTCGGCCAGGAGCAGAACCTGGAGAAGACCCTGGTGCAGCTCGAGTACGACGTGCCCTACGACGGCGGCAACTCCTTCGGGTGCAGCGCGAGCGACCCCACTGAACTCAGCTGCTCAGTGACCTCCACCGGCGATGATCACGCGGTGGCCGTCTACGTGATCGAGGACGCCGGCTGACCTGGCCGCGCCCCGCCTGACCGGATGACTCCGCCCCGGATCGGCCGTGATTCCCAGCCACCGGGTTGCTCGTAGACTGGATCCGTGACGCTCGATACCGTTGCGGTCGCCAGCAACGACCCAGGCCAGGACCAGCCCTTCGCCGAACTCGGGCTCAAGCCCGATGAGTACGACCGGATCCGTGACATCCTCGGCCGCCGGCCGACCTCCAGCGAGCTGGCGATGTACTCGGTCATGTGGTCCGAGCACTGCTCATACAAGTCCAGCAAGGTCCACCTGCGCCAGTTCGGCGAGAAGGCTCCGGAGACCGACGCGCTGCTGGTGGGCATCGGGGAGAACGCCGGTGTGGTCGATATCGGCGACGGCTGGGCGGTGACCTTCAAGGTCGAGTCCCACAACCACCCTTCCTTCGTGGAGCCGTATCAGGGGGCTGCCACCGGTATCGGGGGCATCGTCCGCGACATCATGTCCATGGGCGCCAGACCGTTGGCTGTGATGGATCCATTGCGGTTCGGGGCGGCGGATCATCCGGACACCGCTCGGCTCGTGCACGGAGTGGTGGCCGGCATCGGCGGCTACGGCAATCGCCTGGGGCTGCCGAACATCGGCGGTGAGCTCGTGTTCGACGAGTCCTACCAGGGCAATCCACTGGTGAATGCGTTGTGCGTGGGGGCCATGCGCAAGGAGGACATCCATCTGGCCAGCGCCACCGGAGTCGGCAATGCGGTGATCCTGTACGGCGCCCGCACCGGGGGCGACGGCATCGGCGGTGTCTCCGTCCTGGCATCCGAGACCTTCGAGGACGAGGGGCCGGCGAAGCGGCCGAGCGTGCAGGTGGGTGACCCGTTCATGGAGAAGCTCCTCATCGAGTGCACGCTCGAGGTGCTGCACGCCGGTCTGGTTGAGGGCATCCAGGACCTCGGCGGCGCGGGTATCTCATGCGCCACGTCGGAACTGGCCAGCAACGGCGAAGGTGGGATGCAGGTCTGGCTGGACAGGGTTCCGCTTCGCGACGATTCGCTGTCGCCCGAGGAGATCCTGATGAGCGAGTCACAGGAGCGTATGTGTGCGGTGGTGACCCCGGAGCACATCGAGCCCTTCCTGGCGATCTGCCGCAAGTGGGATGTGGAAGCCGCCGTGATCGGCGAGGTGACCGACTCAGGCCGGCTCACCATCGACTGGCACGGCGAACAGATCGTGGATGTGCCTCCCAGGACCGTGGCGCACGAGGGGCCGGTCTACCACCGGCCGCTGCACCGCCCCGGCTACCTCGATGCGCTGCAGGCCGACAGCGCCAGCGCACTCCCGAAACCGGCTGGGGCCCAGGAGCTGCACCGTACTCTGCTGGCGTTGCTGGACTCCCCGAACCTCGCCGACAAGAGCTGGGTCACCGAACAGTACGACCGGTACGTCAGGGGCAACACGGTGATGGCCCAGCCCCAGGACGCCGGGATCGTCCGCGTGGACGAGGAAACCGACCGAGGGGTCGCCATCGCAACGGACTGCAACGGCCGTTTCGCCAAGCTCGACCCGTATCTGGGGGCACAGCTGGCGCTGGCCGAGTCCTACCGCAATGTCTCAGTCGCCGGCGCAGTGCCGCTGGCGGTGACCAACTGCCTCAACTTCGGCTCTCCGGAGGACCCGGAGGTGATGTGGCAGTTCCAGCAGGCGGTCACCGGGCTCGCGGACGGCTGCCAGGAGCTGGGGATTCCGGTGACCGGCGGGAACGTCTCGTTCTACAACTCCACCGGCGACATCGCGATCCACCCCACGCCGGTTGTCGGCGTGCTGGGTGTCCTGGATGACGTCACCCGCCGCACGCCGATGGCCTGGCAGGACGACGGGGAGCTCATCTATCTGCTGGGCGACACCCGGGCGGAGTTCGACGGATCCGAATGGGCTCACGTCGTCGCCGACCACCTGGGCGGCAGACCGCCACAGCCGGATCTCGGCGCCGAACGACTGCTCAGCGAGATCCTGGTGGCAGGCAGCAGGGACGGCATGCTGAGCGCAGCGCACGATGTCTCAGACGGTGGTGTCGCGGTCGCTCTGGCCGAGATGGCCATCAGTGCCGGAACCGGAGCACGGCTGTGGATCCCCGATGACTCCGATCCGTTCGTGCTGCTGTTCTCCGAGTCGTCCGCACGAGCCATCGTCGTGGTCCCGCGCAGCGAGGAGCTGCGGTTCCGGGACATGTGCGCGGCACGCAGGCAACCGTGCGAGCGCATCGGAGTGGTGGACAGTGGGCTGGGCGCCGACTCAGGTCATCCGGACCAGCAGGTGCTACGGATCGACAATGTGTCCGGCTCCTCGATCGTCTGGACCCTTGAGGAGCTCACGCGAGCCCACCGTGACGCCCTGCCCGCCCTGTTCGCCGAGCGCGACTGAGCCACCAGGGACGGGTCTCGGCGAGCACTCAGCCGAGTCCGTGCCGGCTCACCACGTGAGTGGCTGGCTTGCTCACCGGAACCCCGGCCCGTTTCTCGCCGATCCGGCTCAGCATCTGCTCGTACTGCGGCTGGCCCAGATCGTTGGGGTGCAGCGCCGCGGCGCGGTTGAACACCTTGTCCACCGGCAGGAGCACCACACCTGTGCCATACTCCCAGGCCTCGTCCTCGGCGCACACGCCGTGACCCCGTGACTTCCACAGCATGGACGTCGCGGCCGTGTAGCCGTACTTGTCCCTGTTGCGCTCCACAAGATTCAGCAGCCCGTTGCCCTGCGGGGTGATCTGTGCCGGATCGGGTGGGGCGTCGCCGGGGAAGCTCGCAATGGTGATCGTCTTGCCGGACTCGCCGACGTACAGCTGCTCCCAGGCCCACGTGTTGTCGGTCTGGTTCATCGGTGAACCGGTGAGCGAGAACGTGCACGGCTCCAGGGCGCCGTTCTTCTCCACGGTGGTCAGGTCCGGATACATCGCGTGGACTACGTCCCTGCTACGGCCCAGGGCCATAGGCGCCGACCGGGTCTTCTTCGTGGCGATGTCGGTGCCCTTGACCTTCCAGGTCTTGCAGGATCCATCGCCGGTGAAGCAGGGAGCCATCATGTCGTAGCTCTCCTCGAGGAACACCAGGTTGTCGTCGGTCAGCTCCCAGAGCACCTGATCACCCGGTGGCAGATCCTGGAGATTCGGCCGGATCGCGTAGCAGTTCTCGGTCACCGGAGTGGTGGCACAGGTACCGGCTACCTCCGACAGGCCGGCATCGTTGCCCCCGATGCTGAGGAACATCGTGTCGATCGTGCTGCCCCGGGTCATCGCGTTCACCTGATCGACCTGCGGCGGAGCGTACGTCGTGGGAGTGGGGGTGAGACCGTCATAGGGGATGTGCAGCTGCGGGTACAGGATGCCGCCGGTCGGGTAGTTGCCCAGCACGTTGTAGAGCCAGCCCTTGCGGACCTCGGCCCCACCGCAGGCGACGTCGACAAGGGTCACATTCGAACGGGCATCGGCACTCTCGATGGCCTGAGCCGCCCGGACGAAACCACCCCACCTGCTCCGGTTGCATTCACCGTAGTCCCAGGCAACCTGACGCTTGTTGGGGTCGCTGCGCAGGTCCGGATTCGTGAACGGCGGAATCCCCTCGCCGGAGGCGTAGGAGTCGCCCACGATCACCACGAGAGTGTTCTGGACCTTGATCCGGGATGCGACGGTCTTGCTGTGGCCGTCCGCGTCAGTGACGGTCAGCCACAACGGGTGCCTGCCCTCCGGGAGCATGATGCTGGTCGAGCTGCTGCAGTTGCTGCGCTTCTTGTAGGTCTTGTCAGCCTCGATGCGCCAAGCACACGTCAGCTTGCCGGAGCCACCCGAGCTGCCGCTCGCGTCCAGCGCGACCTTGAACCGCCCGTTCTTCGGGACCTTTCCGTACAGGGCATTGCCGGACTTCTTGTACCAACTGGCCTGCTTCATCTTGGCGTCGGTGATGCCGTCCGGGCCCGCCACGTAGCTGCCGCCCGACCAGAAGTCCGGATCGTTCACGTCCTGCGTGGGTACGAACGTCTTGGTGTCCTTCATGAAGGTCGGCATGGTCCAGTCCCACTTGACCTTGATGCCACCGGCAGCGGCAGTCACAGTTGCGGAGTCGTCAGGCTCCTGTGCTGTCGCTGCGCCTGCAGCCACAGCGACGGTCCCCAGTGCCAGTGCTGAGGCGGAGACGATCGAGACGATTCTGCGGGTGACGCCGGTTGTGCGCATGTCCTTCTCCTGGAGTAGGGCTTGGTGCTTGAGCCGAGGCTAGCCGGGCAGCCTCCCTGATGCTCGTCGAAGTCCGCATGATGCAATGCAACTCGTCGTGTGACAGCGACTGTTCATCCGAATGAGGGTTGCGCCAGCGACCGGCGTGGGATGACGCCAAGATGGTCCTTGACGAAAGGCAGCAGTATGAATGACTCCCGCGCAGGCAAGCCGGCCCTGGAATCCGATCTGGTGGACGTCCCGGCCCTGGTGACCGCCTACTACTCCTTGCATCCCGACGCGGATGACCCCGCACAGCAGGTGGCGTTCGGGACCTCCGGGCATCGCGGTTCAGCATTCGATGCTGCCTTCAACGACGACCACATTGCCGCCACCTCGCAGGCCATCTGCGACTACCGGGCGGAGAACCGCATCGGAGGCCCGTTGTTCATCGGCCGCGACACGCACGCCCTGAGCATGCCGGCCTGGACCACTGCGCTGCAGGTGTTCGCCGCCAACGGCGTGACCGTGATGATCGATTCGGAGGACTCCTTCACCCCCACCCCGGCGGTGTCACACGCCATCCTCGTGCACAACCGCGACGTCACCGACGACACCAAGCGGGCCGACGGCGTGGTCGTGACTCCCTCGCACAACCCGCCCCGCGACGGCGGTTTCAAGTACAACCCACCGGACGGCGGACCCGCGGGCGCGGAGATCACCGGCTGGATCCAGGACCAGGCGAACAACTACCTGCGCGCCCACGGTCAGGGCGTGCGGCGGATCCCGGCCAGTTCCGCCCTGAGGGCGGATACCACCCAGCGCTACGACTACAAGGACACCTATGTGTCCGACCTGCCGAACGTCGTCGACATCGACGCCATCAGGGAAGCCGGCGTGCGGATCGGCGCCAATCCCCTGGGAGGCGCTGCCGTGGAGTACTGGTCGGCCATCGCGGAGAAGTTCGACCTCGATCTGACGGTGGTGAATCCGTCCGTGGACCCGACCTGGCGTTTCATGACACTGGACTGGGACGGCAAGATCAGGATGGACTGCAGCAGCCAGTTCGCCATGGCCTCGATGATCGAGAACCGCAACGACTACGACATCTCCACCGGTAACGACGCCGACTCCGACAGACACGGCATCGTGACCCCCGACGGCGGTCTGATGAATCCGAACCACTTCCTGGCAGTCGCGATCCAGTACCTGTACACCAACCGGGAAGGCTGGCCGCAGGGAGCGGCAGTCGGCAAGACGGTCGTGAGCTCCTCCATGATCGACCGGGTCGTCGCCAGCATCGGCCGGGACCTGGTGGAGGTGCCGGTCGGGTTCAAGTGGTTCGTGCCGGGGCTGCTCGACGGCTCGATCGCCTTCGGCGGCGAGGAGTCCGCCGGTGCTTCCTTCCTGCGCCGGGACGGTGGAGTCTGGACCACCGACAAGGACGGCATCATTCTCGCGCTGCTGGCCTCGGAGATACTGGCCAAGACCGGAATGACGCCTTCACAGCACTATGACGCTCTCACGGAGCGCTTCGGAGCCCCCGTGTATGCGCGAGTGGACGCACCGGCGACTCGCGAGGAGAAGGCGATCCTGAAGGACCTCAGCCCCGAACAGGTGACCGCGACCGAGCTGGCGGGTGAACCCATCACCGCCATCCTCACCCGCGCGCCCGGTAACGACGCACCGATCGGGGGTCTGAAGGTGACCGCCGAGAACGGCTGGTTCGCCGCACGGCCTTCCGGAACCGAGAATGTCTACAAGATATACGCGGAGTCGTTCATAGACGCCGAGCATCTCAAGAGGATCCAGGAGGAGGCGCGCGAGGTCGTCGCCGCAGCGCTGGCGTCCGCCTGAGTGGAGCGAGAGCCAGCGCCACCGACGGCGGCGTGGTGCGTCCCGAGTTCGCCGAAGAACCGAGCCCAGGGGCGGCGCTGATACTGTCACACTGTGCCGCAATCCACGCAACTGCCTGCCGCCGGGCGTCGGCAGCGCCTGGCGGGCGTGGCAATCTACGGCGTGCTCGCGCTCGAACTCGTGGTCATTGCGGTGATGCTGCTGAGGCTGCCGAGCCTCATGGACCTCGACGTCTACTGGCTCGGCGGTCTGGCCGTACTGGAGGGGACACCGCTGTACCCCGACGACCTGTGGGGATGGTCGAGCCAGGGTTTCGTCTATCCGCCGTTCGCAGCACTCGTCTTCACCCCGATGGTCCCCATCGAGACCGTGCTGCCCCTGCTCTGGACGCTCTTCTCGCTCGCGGCCGCAGCGCGAGTCTCCTGGCTGCTGGCACAACGCAGCCCGGCGATCCTGCCGAGCATTACCCTGGCCCAGCGCGCGGCACTCATCCTGATCGTGCTGCTGGCCATCGAGCCGAGCATCGAGACACTGCGACTCGGCCAGATCAGTCTCCTGCTGCTCTGGTGCATCGTCGAGGACACGTTGGGTCCGAAGCGCTGGTACAGCGGCGTTCTGCTCGGTCTGGCCACTGCCATCAAGCTCTACCCGGTCCTGTTCGTCGTATACCTCGCGATCGTGAGGCAGACCAGGGCGGCGGTGGTCGCGGCAGCCACCGCCGTAGCCGCGACCCTGCTCGGCTTCGTCGTGCTGTGGGATGCCTCGGTCCAGTACTGGACTGAGGAAATCCGGGGCGCCACCGAGCTGTGGAACCTCGAGTTCGTGGGGAACCAGTCGCTGCTCGGCGTGTGGACCCGCACGATGGGGCCGCCCGACGAGATGCCCGGCTGGTGGTTCGTGGTGGTCGTCATCGTGGCCGTGGTCGGACTGCTTGCAGCAGGCTGGCTGTACCGGCGCCGCGAACCGGTGCTAGCCGTCGGCATGGTCGGGCTGGCCGGCTTCCTGATCTCACCGGTGTCCTGGAACTTCCACTGGGTACTCATCATGCCGCTGCTGGTGGGGCTGGCGAACAACTGGGCCATCAAGCTGGTGCGGGTGCCCCTGGTCGTGGCACTGGTCGTGTTCGCATCCCGCCTGATCTGGCGGGCACCACACGCCGAACCCGGCTCCGGCCTGGAGTACGACCACCTGTGGTGGCAGTGGCTGATCGGCCAGTGCTACGTGCTCACCGGTCTGCTCCTGGCCGTGACCGCCATCCTGGCCGTCCGCAGTCCCGCGCATGTCGGCGAGCCGGAACCCGAGGATTCGCAAGGGCCCCCCACACGGCAGACCCCAGGCTCAGGCCGCGGGCGTCAGGTCGCCTGAATCAGGCTCCGGTGCGGGCTCGGGCTCCGGCTTGCGGTCACGGGGCAACCCGTATGAGAGCACCAGGCCCAGGAACACGAAGCCCGCGGCAACGTAAGCCGTCACCTGACCGGCGGTGGTGTATGCGTTCTCGGCGTCCTCGATCGCCGGAGCCAGGGCCGGATTCTGCCCCACCTGCTGATCCATGACGAGTATGTACTGTCCGGCAGTGACATCGATCGCCTCGATGAGGCCAGCCTTCTCCCCCTCGGGGATCCGGTTGTCGGCGTCCAGGTCGTTGGCGAAGATGTTGCTGAGACTACTGAAGAGCACCGCCCCGAGCACCGCCGCACCGAAGGCCGAACCGACCTGCCGGAAGGTGGAGGTCATCGCGGACGCCTCGCCGGACTTGGAGGCAGGGATGTCCTCCAGCACTACGTTCGTGAGCTGCGCGGAGTCGAACCCGAGCCCGAGACCGTAAACGATCATGGGGATGACCAACCACCAGGGGCTGCGATCGGTCGACATGAGCAGGGCGATCCCGACGATGCCGGCGATCTCCAGGACCATGCCTACCCGCACCACGTTGGTGGCCCCCAGCAGGACCGAGACGTGGCGTGCCGCGCCACCGGCTGTGAGCGTGCCGACTGCCAGTGTCGCCAGAATCATGCCGGTCTGGATGGGGTCCAGCTGGTGCACCGACTCCATCCACAGCGGCAGCATGAACAGGATTCCGAACTCGCCCAGGGCCACGATGAGCGCCACGACGTTGCCGAACGCGTAGCGACGGATCTTGAACAGGGCGATGTCGATGAGCATGCCCTTGCCCGCGCGCCGGCGATGGAACTCCCAGAGCACGAACAGTCCCACGAGGATGGCGCCGATCACCAGGCTGATCGGGACGACGGACAGCCCCCCGTCATCGAGATGCAGGAACCACACGTCCCAGTCGGAGACTGCGGTCCACCAGCCGTACTGCTGGCCCTCGATCACGCCCCAGACGAGCAGCCCGAGACCCACCGCGGAGAGCACCACGCCGACGATGTCCAGCTTGCCCGTGACCACGCCCTTGGTCTCAGGGACGAGCTTCAGGACCATGATCACCGAGACGATCGCGACGGGGATGTTGACGTAGAAGGCCCACCGCCACGAGAAGTCCTGGGCCAGCCAGCCACCGAGCAGCGGGCCGAGGGCTGCCGCACCGCCGAAGACGGCCCCCCAGAATCCGAAGGCCATGGCACGTTGCCGGCCGGAGAACATGACGTTCACCACCGCGACGGTGGAGGGCAGCATCATCGAAGCACCCACGGCCTGCACCGCCCTGCTGCCGATGAGCCAGCCCGGTCCCTGCGAAGCGCCGCTGGAGATCGACCCGATGATGAACACGATGGCGCCGAGGATGAACAGCAGCCGGCGACCATGCTTGTCGGCCATCAGGCCGACCGTGATCAGCAGTGCGGCAAAGATGAGCGAGTAGATGCTGTTGACCCACTGGGTGTCGACCTGGGTGAGCCCGATGTCCTGCACCATATTGGGCAGCAGCACGTTCACGATACTGCCGTCGATGATGATCATCGACATCCCGATCAGGACCGCTACCAGCGCCCACCACGGGTGGTCCACCTCGACGGCAGGCTTGTCTTCGGTGCGCTCACCGACGGTCACATCGGACATGGCCCTCACGCTAGGGCAGACCGGACCTTCGTCACCATTCCAGGGGCGCGAGTGCCCCTAATGTCCAATCCCGCGCGCAGTCCCTCCTCCAGGGACTGCACCCGAGGCGGCCCTCAGCTGGTCAGTGTGTTCTGAGCCCGCGTCAGCCGCGCACCGGCGTCGGCAGCCACCTCGACCATTCCGGGCGACTCGGTCAGCTGCACCATGATCTGGGGGTCGATGAATTCCACGACCGTGTGCTGATCGTCCTCGTAGCGGACCACGACGTTGCACGGCAGCAGCAGCCCGATCGAGGGATCGGAATTGATGGCACTGTTGGCGAGCACCGGGTTGCACGCTCCGAGAATCCGGTAGGGGGGCCGGTCGACGTCCAGCTTGTTCTTCATAGTGGCCTGAACATCGATCTCGGTGATGATTCCGAACCCCTGCTCAGCCAGGGCGTCTGTCACCTGTGTGAGTGTGGTGTCGAAGTCGGACTCGAGAGTGATCGCGCTGCCCAGTGATGCCATACCCCCCATGCTACCGGAGCAGCAGCCGGCGACGGCTTCCCCAGTGCGGCGATAGGATCGTATGCCGGAGCTCGCGAGGATGAGGACGCGTCGGATGACAACTGACCCAGCGCGCCTGGCCGAAGTGGTCCGGAGGGCCTCTCCCGGACTCGGCGACACCCGTCTGGTCACGATCGACGGGCCCAGCGGCGCCGGCAAGACCCGCCTGGCCGAGGACCTGCGCCGAGAACTGGCGCTACCGAGCCGTCCACGATCGGCACACACCCCCGACGGGCTCCGGGTGGCAGTGATAGCCCTCGACGACCTGTATGAGGGCTGGCATGGGCTGGTCCCGTCGCTGTGGGAGCGGATCGAGCGTTCGATACTCGCGCCGATCCGGCATGGCGGGAGCGCACGGTTCCAGCGCTACGACTGGATCGATGGCGGATTCGGTGCTGAGGTCGAGCTCTGCGCGCCGGACGTGCTGATTCTCGAGGGTGTCGGCAGCGGGCACCCGGTCACACGGCCGTTCGCGGACCCCGCGCTCTGGCTCGATGCCGACCCTACGACCGCACTGGCCCGGGCCAAGCAGCGCGACGGCTTCCGGTTCGACGCCGAACTCGACGAGTGGTTCGCACACCAGCAGGAATACCTGCGACGGTTCAGGCCGCAGGAGCACGCAGACCTGAGCGTCCCCGCGCCGGACTGATGGGGTTGCCCGCAACGCCGCCCCCGGCGACTCAGAAGAGAGCTCCCATTTCGGTCTCGACCTCTTCGATGGTGATCCGGTCCACGAGACCCTCGTCGTGGGCGACGATGGCGGCCTGCAAGGCATCGTCGACGACGTGGAAGGGAATCCCCTCAGCAGCGAAGGCCTCCTCCTTGTCCCGCCACTGCTGTGTCTTCTCAGCCGAGGCGTCACTGGCCTTGATGATGAGGATCAGCCGGACTCGGCCGGGGTGGGAACGGGCGAAGCTGGAGTAGATGTCGGGGTCCCGCTGCCCGGAGTCACCGATCAGCACCATCGGCGTGGTCGGCAGCGCGGCCTCCAGCTTCTTGAGCGTCTCATGCTTGTGCTGCTCCCCGGAACGGCGCAGGTAGCGCTCACTGGGACCCCAGTCGGTGAGGAACAGTGGCCCCCTCGGATAGCCGCGCAACTGCAGGAACTGGGTGAGCATCTCATAGAAGGCCCAGCTGCCCGTCGACACGTAGAAGAAGCCCGGCTCCGGTGCTCGTCCGCCGTCCGCGTCGGTCACGCCCCTGCTCAGGCCCCGGTAGAGCGAAGCCATGCCCGGCACCGCGCGGCGGCTGTGAGCGTCCAGCGACAGGGTCCGGCGCAATGCCACGATCCCTTCGTCCAGGCCGGTCCGCAGCACCGTGTCATCGATGTCACTGACGACCATCAACGGCGCGAGCGCGGGCGTCTTGAGAACGCGGCCGACACCCACGTACTCCTGATCTTCGCTGTCCTGCGACTCGACGACTGCCGTGACCTCGTGCCAGCCGGGTGCCAGCCTTCCGGCCGGCAACCGCAGACTCGCGAAACCGTGCCTGTCGGTCTCGGCCGAGGCCACATGATCGGCGAGCGTCGCCGTGACCTTCACGTCCGGGAAGGCCAGCACCGCGTGCCGCCGCAGGTTGGCGTTGACCACGTCGTAGTAAGGAATCTTGCTCTCCTCGCCCGGGAGTCTGGGAGCTTCGACGACACGCACCTTGACCCGGGCTTCGTTGCCCGACACATAGCCCCGGTAGACGATGACGCGGACCCCCCGCAGGACACCGTCATCCACCTTGCTGCGGTGCCGGTACTTGTTCCACTGATCCTCGACCCGCGAGACGGTCTTGGCAGTGCTCTCACTGCGGACCACCTGATCGAACGAGTCGGCAATTTTCTTCCAAGGGTTCGCCACTGCCCCAGCATGCCGAAGCGGGCACCGGTGTTGCAGAGGTCAGACCCGAATGGTCCCGGACATCATGGACACACAGTTGCCTGCCACGTGGGCGAACAACCCCTCGTCCTGCCGGCTCACCGTTGCCTCGATACGGCTGGGCCGCCCGATGTACTGCCCCTGCTCGATGAGCCACAGCGGCTCACCGGAGTCGAATTCCGCTCGGAGGCAGGCGAGCGCGGAGGCCGCACTGCCGGTGGCGGGGTCCTCGGGCACCCCTGCCCCAGGCGCGAACATGCGCTGGGTCAGCTCCACGCGCTCGCCATCTCTGCCCCGCAGTGCATACACCGACACCCCGGTGAACTCCGAAGCGTCGGTCAACGCGACCAGCCGGTCCACGTCCACCCGGACCCGAGCCAGCGCATCCTGCTCGCTCAGCTGCACGAAAAGGAACGGCAGGCCGCAGGAACCGACCACCGGTTCATGCTGATCAAGGCGGATATCCGCGCCGGTCAGGCCCAGGCAGCCGGCGATCAGAGCCTGGTCGAGCACGGCACCGGTCCTGAATGGCGCGGGCGTGCGCAGCCGCGCACCCGTCGCTCGGCCGTCCTCGTCCCGCCTCACCGTCACGGTGACCGTACCAGCCCCCTCGAGGAAGCGGTATTCGGCGGCAGCGGACTCCAGAGCGAGCACGAAGGCGGTGCCGACGTTCGGATGCCCTGCGAAGGGAACCTCGTGAGCGGGAGTGAATATCCGCACACGAGCATCATGAAGATCGTCCTCGGATGGAAGCACGAACGATGTCTCCGAGTATCCGAACTCGGCAGCGATCTGCTGCATCTGTCCGGTGGACAGGTCGCTGCCACCGAGCACCACGGCGAGCTGGTTCCCGGAGAACCCGGCGTCGGTGAAGACGTCGACGGTCTCGAAGCGCAACCTGTCCCGTCCATGCGTAGCCATGAAACCAGTATGCGGGCCCACGCCCGCTTCCGAACAGGAACCGGCTCAGCGGGCAATCAGGGCGCGGATCCGGGATTCTGAATGCATGTTCGCAGGCCGGTCCGCAGCAGCCGGACGATCCGGGAAGGTGCCCTGGCCCATCCGTGGGATCCTGGCGGGCGCAGCCGGAGTGACGGCCATGACGCTCGCCTACACGGCGTTGCGCAGACTGCGCGGCGGGCAGCCCACCAGTGGGGCGGCGACGCTCGCGGATGGAACACCGGTGGTGGGACTGTCCGGTCAGCTGGGCCTGGACTACGACGACACAGTGGTGCCGGGCAGGATTGTGATCTCCATCCTGCACCTGCCCTCTGTGATCGGCCAGCATCCCGACGATGTCGCCCTGGCGCTTCGCTGGGGGTACGGGTCGGTCTTCGGGCTGGCCCACGTGGGACTGCGCGAAATGCTCGGCGAGCCATGGGCCAGCGTGCTGTTCGGCGGCACCCTCCTGAGTGTCACGTTCACAATGTTCCCCCTCCTCGGGCACACCCCACCACCCTCACAGTGGCCGGCAGACGTCATCCTCACCGCACTGGGCACGCATGTGGCGTATGTCGTTGCGGCAGCGCTCACCGACGACGTCCTCCGATAGCTCCTGACAGACCGTACGGCGACCAGGACAGGAGTCGCTCAGCCGCAGCGCCCCTGGCAGAATTGGTCCGTGTCCGAGCAGATGCACATCCGCAGCTATCAGGGGCGTCCCGGCCGGATGTCCCCGCGCCTTGCGGAGATCTGGGCGCAGCGAGGCCCCGAGTTGCGCCTGCCGGCGTCCCGGTGGCAGCTTGCCCCGGTCGACCGGGTGGTGCTGGAAGTGGGTTCCGGTATGGGCGCCAGCGTCATCGGTCTCGCCGCTGCTGAGCCGAGCACCACAGTGGTGGCTCTCGACGTCCATGTGAAGGGACTGGCCAGAACCATCCGGGACGCCGACGTTCTCGGCCTGGCCAATGTCCGCATCTTCGAAGGGGATGCCCTGATCGCTCTCGAGGACTACGTCCCGGCAGGCTCCATCGCCGCCATCAATGTCTGGTTCCCCGATCCGTGGCCGAAACGAGCCCACCACAAACGCAGGCTGCTCCGGCCGGCCTTCGTGACCGCCGCGGCCGGCGCCCTGCGCGACGGCGGCCACCTGAACGTCGCTTCCGACATCCCCGAGTACGTGCGCTGGGTCAGGGACCTCATGCGGTCCTCCGGCGACTTCCGGCCTGAGGGGGAGGACGGCGTGGTGCCTCGCCCGACGTCGCGATCTCTGACGAAGTACGAGAGTACCGCCCACCAGGAGGGCCGGACCGTCACCGACCTCAGCTATCGTCGCGCAGCGAGAGCAGATACTGCAGCGCCACCCGGCTGAACCAACGGTACTTGCGGCCTCGCTCGTGGAAACCCAGGTGGCCGCCGATCCCGGTGATGGCGCGGCTGATCCGGTTCCTCCTGGCAAGGTCGTCCCACTGCAGGCGTTCGTACGGGGCCACCGGCACCATGGGATCGTCGGCGGAGTGGACCATCAGCAGCGGGCGCTGCACCCGCGGCAGGAACTGCGACGAGGAGTTCACACTGTAATACTCGATGGCGTCCCGCCAGCCGTTCTCCGGAGCGGTGTAGGCGTTGTCGAAGGCTTCGAGGCGCCGCGCGCGCCGGACCTCGCGCCACTGCTGCTCGGTCAGCTCGGCGAAGCCCTTCTGCAGTTCGTGACGCAGATTGAACACGATGAACCGCTCGTACAGCCCGAAGGCCACCGCCTGGATGTAGGCGGATCCTTCCACGAGGTCCAGCGGTGTCGAAACGCTGATCCCGGCGAGCACACCTGGCAGCTCATCCGGTTCGCCGAGCACCTTCACCGTCATGTTGCCGCCGAGCGAGAATCCCATCGGGACCACGCCATAGCCCGCACGCAGGAGGACAGAGCGCAGAACAGCTCGTACGTCCTCGGTCCGGCCCGCGTGGTAGTAGTGCCTGGAGAGGTCGTAGGAATCGCCGGCCCCGCGCAGATCGACCCTGGCCACGGGAATGCCCACCTGCAGAAAGGCGTGTGCGCTGCTGAGCATGTACTCCGAGTTCGCCGACCCGCCCAGTCCATGGATCAGGACCACACACGAGATGTGGTTGACGGCCGGATTGTTCCGGAACGGTGTGTGATGCCAGTAGCGGATCCGGTCGCCCGTGCCGTCATCGAGGTCGACGATGACCTCGGCACTGGTACCGACATCGCTCAGGTCGAAGACCGTGGGAAGGATCCGGCTGCGCAGCGTCTGCAGGTGTGGGTCACGCCATCCTCTGGGCGCCTGGAAGTCGCTGTTGACCGGGTCCACGCCGAGACAGTCTATTGCCCTCCAGCGCTGATCGCCCGGGGCACGGGCGATCAATCAGTCCGGTGTGTCAGCATCGTCGAGTAGCACCGGCTGGTTCAGCTCGCTGAACCGTGCCGCGGAACGCTGCCACCACACCCGCGTGCGCGCCGCTGCAACCGTCGTACGTTGCCCCGTCGGGCTGGCCAGGAACTGCTGCTTGCGGTTGTGGTAGCGCACCGCAGCTCGCGCGGCGCGTGGCGCAACCCGGTCCTCGATGACGCCCACTCGCTGGCGCACCGCCCTCTCTGCGACCTGTGACACCAGTTCGTCCTCACCACGGGCGCTCAGCTGCTGGTACGAGCCCACTATCCAGCTCCGCGCCGCAGTGAGTGCCTCGGCGGTCAGCGCGTGAGGGAGCAGCTCGCGCCCACCGGCAGGCGTCTCCTGGGAGCCGTTGCCCGCGACGGCCGACGGGTCGGGCTGTGTGACGACGAGTCCGGACAGCACCCCTCGGCTTGAGGCAAGGGAGTCGGCAAGCGCCTGGCCCTGCTCGCGGACTGTGGCCGCGAGCCCGATGGCCGCATACATGGGGCCCGGGAGCCCTTCGTCGCGGACGTGCCGGGCGACTGGTCTGCTGAGCGGTTCGTGCCAGGCCATGGCCCTATTCTGTGCGGCAGCGCTGCGTGGGGGCAGCACCGACACGGGAGCAGCCCCACAGCGAAGCGGTCCGGCAGGCATACCGCTCATCTGTTGGTGCCGCACGGCTGACGATCGGCCTGCAGCCGGATACCGTGATTCTGTGAGCGAACCAGACTTCGGATTCCGCGCGAGCGACTTCGAGACCGCCTACAGCGAGGAGCTCACCAGCACCGGGCGCTTCAATCTCGCGATCTTCGGCAAGACCGGTGTCGGCAAGAGCACGCTCATCAACGCCATGTTCGGACGCACCGTGGCCGAGACCGGGATCGGCCGGCCCGTGACGAGGGACAGCCAGCTCTACCTGCACCAGTCCGGCACGTTGGGCATCTATGACACCCGGGGTGTGGAGATCGGCACGGATTCGGAGCGGGTGCTGGGCGACCTGCGCTCCTTGGTGGGTCAGCTGGAATCCCGGCCCCTGCAGGACCGGATCCACGTGGCCTGGTACTGCGTGCGGTCGACCGACGCCCGTTTCGAGGACACCGAGGCGCGGTTCATCGAAGCGCTCGCAAGCCTCGGGCTCCCGGTCATGCTGGTGCTCACCCAAGTGGGCAAGCGGGCAGAGGAGTACAGCCCGGACGCGCTGGCCCTCGGGGCGGCCATCCAGCGACGCGGGCTACCGATCGTGCACAACCGTCCCTACCTGACCAACGCCCTGAGGGACCCCTGGCTGGGTTTCGGTGTACATGGGCTCCAGCATCTGCTCGACGACACCTTCGTGATCGCTCCTGCCGGAGTCGCGCGGGCCCTGGTCGCGGCACAGCAGATCGACTTCGACCGCAAACGTAGAGCTGCCGACAACCGGATCCGGGCGGCCGTCGGGCTCGCCACGGCCGCCGGGGCCACACCCATCCCTTTCTCGGACGCGGCGATCCTGGTACCGATCCAGACCGGAATGATGGGATCCATCGCCGTGACGTACGGGGTCCGTCTGGACGCCAGCCTCGTGGCGGGACTGGCTGCGACGGGGCTGGCGACCCAGGCCGGCCGCAGCGTGGCCACCAGCCTGGTGAAGCTGGTTCCCGGGGCGGGCACAGTGATCGGGGGCACGATCAACGCGGCTGTCGCAGCGGCGTTCACCTTCGGTATGGGACGGGCATGGCGTGAGGTCTGCGAACGGATGGCCAAGGGCGAGTTCGGACCGGCCGATGCGTTGGACAATGAGGCCATCAAGTCGGTATTCATGGCCGAGTTCAAGCGTCAGGCAACGAACAGACTGCGACGACGCTGAGCATGAATCCGGCAGAGCCTGCGGCGCCCGGACCGGTGGCGCCCCCGCGGTTCACCCTTGCGCTGCTCGGCGCGACGGGGGTCGGCAAGAGCACCCTGCTCAACACCATCTTCGGCGCCGATCTTGCGGCAACGGGCATCGGCGAACCGGTCACCCGCGGCAGCCACCTGTACCGGCGACCCGGGCATCACATGGCCGTCCTCGACACCGAGGGCCTCGAGTACGGCCGGGACGCCGGACAGCTCGCCTCCGACCTCGCAGACGCGATCCGAAGTGCCGGGCCCGTCCATGTGATCTGGTACTGCGTGCGGGCAACCGACCGGCGGTTCACGGACGTGGAGGCGGACCTCGTCCGGCAGCTCGCCGACCTCGGGCCACCGGTGCTCCTGGTCCTCACCCGATCACCGGACCCGGCTCATGGTGCCGTGGTCGAACTTGCTCGTCACATCGATTCGCTGGCGCTGCCGGTCTGGGACGAGCGTTGCTTCGAAGTCAACGCCCAGCCGGACCGGTTCGCAGGAACCGACCAGCACGGGCTGCTGACGCTGCTGGAGGCGACCAACGCGGCCGCACCGGCAGGCGTCCGGCTGGCGCTGGCGGCCGCCCAGCGTCTCGACGCGGGACTCAAACGCGAGTCG
Source organism: Actinomycetota bacterium (assembly GCA_020438795.1). GTDB lineage: Bacteria > Actinomycetota > Actinomycetes > S36-B12 > JAGQTY01. Next base: position 20,934 of record JAGQTY010000029.1, on the reverse strand, counting down.
GCCGACGCGTGCGTCGACCGGGCCAGCAAGGATCTGTCGGGCCGTGCGCTGCCCCGGGCGTTGCGGACCAGATGGACCCAGATGTTCGCTGATGTCGCCCTGGTCTACGGCCTGCCCAAGGACCTCGCTGTCAGCGCTGCAGAGGCGACCCGGGAGCTGGCACTGTTGCGGGCGTGGCTGTGGACCGGCCAGCTCGGAAGCTGGGGTGTCCCTTCGGTTGCCCTCGGCCGGATGGCCGTGGGCAAGCGGCGGTCGGGCCGGGCCGACGGCATGGGCTCGGGACTCTCGGCGGGGATCGTCACCAGAATCGTCGGTGCCACTTGGGTGGACGTCTGCGAGGAGGCCTATCTCGCCGCCTATCCCGAGCCGCCCACGCTGCAGCGGGCGGTCTTCACCGCCGAGGTGAGCCACCGACTGTCCGAACAGCTCCCGGCGCACCTGCGCCTCTTCCGGCGCCGAACCTGACTCATCGGTGAAGGGTGAAGGGTGGCGCGGGTCCTGTCAGCGCCCCGGAATGTCGGGGCCCTCTTCCTCGACGGCGCCCTCGACGAGGTCGAGGAAGATCTCCCGGGCGATGTCCTTGCGGTCCCTGCCCTCGATGTCGACAACGACGTCGGCAGCCCGTTCGAAGAACGGCAGGCGACGGTACATCGTCTCCTCTGCACTGCGGATGGCATGCAACGGCGGACGCTGCGCGTCCCCCCGGGTCTTGGCGGCGAGTCTTGGGATATCGCCACGCAACCATACGATCGTGCCTGTGGCCGAGAGCAGGGAGACCTTCCTCTCGCTGAAGACCTCCTCGCCGCTGTCGTCGAGGTCCACGATCACACCTCCGCCGCCGTCGACGATGACATCGCTCAGGCGGGACACCTTGGCGACCGTCCGGTACTCGAGGTCGCGGAACCGGTGCCAGTCACCGCCGTCCTCCTCGATGAGTTCCGGGATCGTGCGCCCGGTGTCATACGAGATGAGGACGTCAGTGGACATGACCGGACGCTTGGAGAGCACCGACAGTCGTCTGGACACGTTCGACTTGCCACTGCCCCGCATGCCGATGATCACGATGTTTGCGGACATGCAACCATGATGGCCATCGGTGGCCGCCGGGTCAGTCGGTAGGGGTGATTCGTGACCGCGTCGCCCGAGCGGGTCAAGGCTGGCAGTGATCCGCCCCTGCCGACAAGCACCACCGGTAGTCTGGAGGCAGGCGCCAGGACGGAGGCCCCATGGCGATCGAGAGATTCGTGAAACGCTCACCCCTGGAATCCAGCGAACCCGTCGACGATGTGCCACCGGTCCCCAGCACACAGACCATGAGCTTCGGGCTGACCACGGGCGGGCCCACCATGGTCACACTGCCGGACTTCGAAGGGCTGCCCGAGCTCGTCGCGGCGCTGCGAAGGCTGAGCGAACGCCAGGACGAGCAGGATCGTGCCGACGCCCTGGCCGCCCTGGAACTGCTCAGAGAGGGCATTCAGCCCGAATCCTGAGATGGTGCTCAGTGCCGGGCGCCGCTGAGCACCACTGTGGCCAGATGCTCAGGCTCCTGGCCCCCAGCCCCTGCGTGTGGCACCGGGTGCCCGACCAGCACCAATGGCTCCCACGGGGTCGAATGCAGGCCCATGCCCCGGTATTCCAGTGCCTGTGTCGGGTCGTGCGCCACGGTCACCACTTCCTGGGAGCCTGCCGCCCTGGTCAGGAGGCGGCCGGTCGCGAAGGGTTCCCTCGGCCAGGTCGCCGCGGCGCTCAGACGCAGAGTCTCGCGCCGGACCACCGGCTGGCCGACCGAGTCACGCCACGACCGCGCGGCACGATACCGGCGCCAGCCGAGCTGGCGCTCGTTCAGGTTCAGCAGCAGCAACGCTGCCCAGAGCCCGATGAGCGCGACTGTCCAGCCCGGGCCGACCAGGACCAGGCCGAGGTACATGGCCAGCGATGCCAGGACGAGGTACGAGGCGGCACCGAAGAGCAGCAGACCCCAGCCGGGCAGCGTGGCAGCCAGCCGACGTTTGGGGCCGGACAGCACGACAACAGTCCGCACGGGTCGAAGATCGGGGCGGAGTCTGCGCGCGACCGCGACCTCCTTCCTGCCGTGTGCCCACAACAGCCGAAGGACCTCGACGGACCAGGCGGCCAGGCGGTAGGGCAGATACACGGTGTGGTGCAGCCGGGAATCGGCATACCGGTCGGAGATGACGCACCATGCCAGCCCGGGCACCTCACCGAGCAGTGGCCTGGCCTGTTGCACGTTCGTCGGCTCATTCACGAGGTCCACCTCCCCCGGACTCCCTGTGGATAAACGATCCGAATCCTTACCGTTACCCACCAGCGGAACCGTTCGGCGGGTCAGCGCTTGGCGGTGACCCCCGCCGTGACCAGGGCCGCGACCTCGGCGGGGGACCGACCGAGCAGTTCGCCGAGAATCTCATCGACCGCGTCGCCGAGGGCCGGGCCGGCGGCGCTGACCGATCCCGGTGTCCGGGAGAGCTTGGGCACCACTCCGGGGACGACCACCTCGCCCACTTCGGACACCGGCAGCCGCAGCAGCATCTCCCGGGCGGCGAACTGCGGGTCGGCGAAGATGTCCTCGATGGTGTTCACGGGGCCGCACGGCACTGACTCCCGCTCGCAGGCCGCCAGCACCTCGGTCCGGCTGAGACCGCTCGTCCAGTGGGTGACTGCGGCCTCCACCTCGCTGCGACGCGCCAGTCGCTGCGCCGTAGTAGCGAGCCCATCGAGCAGTTCAGGGCGTTGCATGGCGATGACGAGACGCTCGAACATCCGGTCGGCCGTGCAGGCTAGTGCGACCCAGTGCCCGTCACCGGTCGGGAAGTGGCCGTGCGGGCAGGCCAGCGCCGTGCCGGTGCCCTCCCGGCCCCGGACCACGCCGGCGTAGTCGTAGGCGGGGGCCAATTCGTCCAGCAGGCGGAAGATCGATTCGAAAAGACCGATATCCACGACCTGACCGAGTCCGCTGCGATCCCGCTCGCGAAGCGCGACCAGCACGCCCACTGCCCCGAACAGGCCGGTCACATAGTCGGCCAGCGACGTCGAACCCGGGGTCACCGGTGGGCCGTCCGGCATACCGGCGAGGTGTGTCAGACCGCCGAAGGCCTGTGCGACGCGGGCGAAGCCCGGTCGCTGCGCATACGGGCCGCTCTGCCCGTAGCCCGATACGCGCAACATGACCAGGCCCGGGTTGAGTTCGCTGAGCGGCTCGTACCCGAGTCCCCAGGCCTCCATCGTTCCGGGACGGAAGTTCTCGCACACGACATCTGACTCCACCACGAGTTCGCGGAAGAGCGCTGCGCCGCGTTCGTCACGCAGATCCAACGGCACCGAGCGCTTGTTGCGTGCCTCCGAGAGCCAGGCCAGAGTGTCGGAGTCCCTGCCGGTCGCCGTGCCGTACCGGCGCCACGGATCTCCTCCGGTCGGATTCTCGATCTTGAGCACCTCAGCACCGAACTCTCCGAGGATGGCGGCCGCATAGGGGGCCGCCACGAAGGTCGCGGCGTCCAGGACCCGCAGACCGGCCAGCGGCGGTGCCACTACTGGTGGCTCCTGGCTCGTGGCGAGTCGGACCTGCTCTCGGGGAGGCTCACCACCTGAGCTGCTTGGTCGCCACCTGCCCGGAACCGGGCGATCAGCTCCTCCTGCTCGTCGGCAGGTGCCTCATAGATGTCCATGACAGCCGCCGTGGGACCGTGCAGGATCGGCTCTCCCTGATCCAGCCAGAGCGTCTGATGGCACAACCGCCGGATCGTGGCATTGCTGTGGCTGGCGATGACCATCGTTGTGCCGCCCGTGAGGATGCCGTCGAGGTGTCGCGCACACTTGTCCTGGAACTGCGCATCGCCGACCCCGATCACCTCATCGAGGATGAGCACCTCCGGGACGACCGCGGTTGTGACGGAGAACCCGAGCCTCATCCGCATCCCAGCACTGTAGGTACGCATCGGGCGCTCGATGTGATCACCGAGGCCCGAGAACTCGATGATCGCCTCGGTGTGCTCGGCGATCTGGGCCTTGCTCAGCCCCAGCAGACCCCCGTTCAGTGAGATGTTGTCCCGACCCGACAGTTCGTGCTGGAAACCGGCGCCGAGGGCGAGCAGGGACGCGACCCGTCCCGTGGATTCGATCCTGCCCAGCGTTGGCCGATGGATCCCGGCGAGCAGCTTGAGCAGGGTCGACTTGCCCGCTCCGTTGTGTCCGATCAGGCCCAGCGACTCACCCGCAGGCAGCGTGAAGCTCACGTCGTGCACGGCCCAGTACGCCTCTTCAAGGTCGGGTCGGCGCAGTGTGAGTATCTGCTTGATCGAGCCGGTCCCCAGCCGGTTGCGGTACCGCTTGGAGACGCCGGTGGCGCGCAGCGCGAATGATTCGCTCATGTCAGCTCACTCACATCGAGGCCCCACTTGCGGTAGCTGAAGATCATGGCTCCCACCGCGAACAGCGTCCAGGCCACGAGGTAGACCATCGTCTCCCAGGCGGGCCACTGCAGATCGTAGAGGACGCTCCGGAAGGCCTGGACGAACTGCAGCATCGGATTCGCCTCGATGGCGACCTTCAGGACGTGCAACTTCTCGGGGATCATCTGCACGGGGAAGATCACGCCGGAGAGATAGAACATCATCTGAAGCACCACCGGCAGCAGCAGGCCGACATCCCGCAGGTACATGTTGGCCAACGCCACCACGTAGCTCACCGCGATGACGAACACGCTCAGGACCAGGACGAGCACAGGAAGGGCCAGCCAGGTGAGGGCCACGTTGTTGAACAGTGCCAGGATCAGCATCACGATGCCGAATTCGATGGAGCTCTGGAAGAGCACCGCGGCGGCCGTGGCGAGCACGGGCACGTACGACGGGAAATACGTCTTCTGCATGAGCGGACCGGAGCCGACGATGCTGCCGCCGCCCCTGCTGACGATGCCGCTGAAGACGTTGTAGGAGACGAAACCGACGACCAGCCAGACCCAGAAGACACCCTGCTCGCCATTGCCCATGGTTCCGGGATTGACGCGCAGGATCAGCGAGAAGACGATCGAGTAGACCGCGATCTGGAGGGCCGGCACCAGCAGTGCCCAGGCCCAGCCCAGCGCAGCACTCTTGTAGCGGCCGGCGAGTTCGCGGCGGGTCAGCGTCAGGATCAACTGGCGGTAGCGCCAGGGTTTGATCTTGACGGCCTCCGAGGAGTCGTACACGACTCTGGGCCGGTCCGCCACCGGGGTGGTAGTGGTCACCAGACAACCCTACGTCACCTGGCAGGCTCGCCCAGCAGAATGGCCGGAGTCCGGCCCGCATGTCACGCAGCTGCGGAGAAGCAATCGCATCATCGCCAGGAGCGCGCCAGACTGCACTCATGGACCAGGACGGGCACAGTGGGGAGCAGGAATCCCAGGAGGCGACCGCGCGCAGGAGCTACAACGCGATGAGCCGGGTCTACGGCCTCTTGTCCGACAGCAGCGAGAAGCGCTTCGTACGCACCGCCATCGAAGAACTGCTGCGGCCCAGTGCGGGCGAACACATCCTCGAACCGGGGTTCGGCGCGGGCCAGGTACTGGTGGCACTGGCTGAGCTCGTGGGCGAGGACGGCCACATCGATGGCATCGACATCAGCGACGGTATGGTGGCGCAGGCACGCAAGCGCGTGGCACGCGCCGGTCTCGAGCAACGCGTCTCGATCCGGCAGGGCTCGGTGACTGCGTTGCCGTACAAGGCCCGGAGCTTTGACGCGGTGTTCATGAGCTTCACTCTTGAACTGTTCAGTGATGAGCTGATTCCGGCTGTACTGGCCCAGATCCGTCGGGTCCTGAAGCCGACGGGGAGGCTGTGTGTGGCATGCATGTCCGCCGAGAGCGGGAACGCCACGATGGAGAAGCTGTACCGCTGGTCGCATCGCAGATTCCCGCACTTCGTCGACTGCCGGCCCATCGCCGCCGCCACCTGGCTGACCCGCACGGGCTTCGAGATCACGCAGCGGCGAACGCTGGACATGTGGGGACTGGGCGTGGACCTGCTGCTGGCTGATGTTGACCCGAATGCCGCTCATCAGGAAACGCCCACGGCTGCGATCTAGGGTGCTGCTCAGGATTCGCTACGGACTTCGGTCCTTGTCCGGTTTGTCCGGGCACATGAGCCGAAGGCGGCATGCCGGCCGTCACGTATCAGTAGCGTCTCGAGCAGGAAGTAGGAAGGTTGACAATGCGCAGAATCGTCGCAGGGGCAGCTGCAGTCACCGTCGGTCTGGGCGGTTCACTGATGGTGGCACCCGCACTGGCCGAATCCGCTGCACCCGAGGTCGAGGCCGCCAAGTCGGCCGGGCCGAAGGTCCGGTGGGACTGGAGCATGCCTCCCGGCATGGTCGATGAGAAGACCTGGAACCGGGTGGATGATCCCAGTAGCCCCCACTACATCGACGGCGGCTACTTCACCGACGGCCCCGACGGCATGCCGGACCAGTTCATGAAATCCGTGAAGGGTTACTCCGCCGCCGGGAAGGCGCGGTACGGAAAGCTTCCCAAGAACGACCTGCACAAGGTGTACCTCGACGCCAGTGGCTCGACCGGCACGGGCAGCCTCAAGTGCAGCTGGACGATCGAGACCGATGTGCTCGTCAAGCGGAAGAACAAGAACTGCGACAAACAACTGGCGGTCAAACTGCCCAACGGCAAGTACCCGTTGAGCCTCAAGGTCACTGACAGCACAGGAACTACCACCGTGGACAGCAAGATCCACGTGAAGAACATCCTCATCGGGATCATCGGAGACTCATACGGGTCGGGCGAGGGATTCCCGCCGTTCACACGGGCTGGCTTCGGGGGGGCAACCCGCGAGCTCCACTGGGATGAAGCCGCCTGCAACAGGAGCCACTGGAGTGGATTCGTGCGCTCGGCCCAGACTGTCGAGAACGCCGACCACCGGTCCAATGTGACGCTTCTGGATGTGGCCTGCGCCGGAGCGCAGGTGTCGAAGTCGGAGATCCCCGGGCGGACCGCGGGCGGGATCATCTCACCCCAACCGGTCAGCTACACCCATGAGGGTGGGACCAAGACCGGACTGCAACCGCCACAGACCGATCAGCTGCGAGCGATCGTCGGCGACCGGCCCTTCGACAACGTGCTGCTCAGCATCGGCGGCAACGACGTCGGCTTCTCACCGATCTCGAAGGCCTGCCTGCTGGAGGGTCAGGGCGACAACTGCTACTCCAAACCGGCCCCCTGGGCCCCGGGCGAGGACCTGTGGGTTGCGATCGACCACCTGCTTCTGGAACTGGAGAAGCGTTACGCCCGGATGGCTCCGTGCGTGAGCTCAACGGGCGGGAACAAGGCCTGCAAGACGTTCAAGATCACCGGGGGCGACTCGGTGGCCGACAAGCGGACCAAGTCCAAGCCCGTCGTGCTCAGGAAGTCCAGCAAGCTGCTGCACGCGATGTATCCCGATCTCACCACCACCACGAATGCTCAGGGTGACATCGTGCCGTGCTACCAGGACGGCCTGCTGCCGCAATCGCCGATGAACCAGATCTCCAACAGCTGGGCATGGGACGCCGCCTACCAGGGCGAACCGGGCAAGCCGATCACGCTGCCGACGATCTACTCCCCGCCACTGCCGACCCCGGACCCGGCGGTCATCACACCGTCGGCCTACGGGCTGGCCAAGCAGGTCGTACAGAACCAGGGCGACTACGGCTGGACCCCCGGGCTCAGCATGCTCGCGGCTTCGAGGGGACACGGCCTGTGCGCCACGGACGAACCCTGGCTCTACGGAATCAGGACCGCGCTCACCGCCAGCAACCCGGCCAACCAGTCGGGGGCCGAACACCCCAACGACGATGGTCAGGCCGCGTATGCGGACATGATGGGCCCCATGGCTGAGGACCTGACCGGAGTGCCGGTCAACAAGCCGAAGACCGTGGTCCGCTCCCATCAGGGACTCGGCTGACAGACACGTCTGACAGGAACAACGGGTGCGGCCGCTTGGCCGCACCCGTTGTTCGTGTTCTGGGTCAGTGGCTCATCAGCCTGTCGACGGGCTCGAGCGCTCAGAGCGGGCCCACATAGACGGGAGTCCCATTCGGCAGTTCGTCGTACAGAGCCTTGATGTCCGGCTCGTTCATGTGGATGCAGCCGTGCGACAGCACATAGACCGAGCCGACATGGAAGCCCTCTCCGTCACCGATCCCGAGCCAGTACCGACCCAGAGGGTTGCCCGGAGCACAGCCGGGCACCGACGACCCGGCGTTCGGGAACCAGCCACTGGAGCCCTGCACCCAAGCGGGGCATTCGATGTGTGACTCGATAGCGGTGAGTCCGACATTGGTCGGCCAGGCCGCCTGGCCCGTCGAGACGGGATACGAGCGCACAAACCGGCCTTCGCGGTAGAGGCTCACCGACTGATGCTCGAGCGGCCCCTCCGCCCGCTGGTCGACATACAGGAACGCGGAACCGTGCACAGCCTCCTTGAGCTGGTCGGTCGTCACCGCCGGTTCCACGAGGACGTGCCGGTGCCCCTGCACCTTGACCCCGTGTTCACCGTCTGTCACGGCACGGTCGAGGTCCGCCCGCAGGCGGTCGACGTCCAGGCCGGTCTGTGCCTCGCTCTTCGACACGGTGAGCTTCTCGCCGGGGATACCGGACACCGTCGCGCTGACCGGAACGCCGGAAACGTCCTGCGGCAGCGAGCTGACGAAGGTGTCGATGCCGCTACGGTCCTGCTGCAGGACGGGAGCGACTTCGTGACCCAGATACATGTCGATCGTGCGCTTGAAAGGATTCTCACCCAGTGAGGCGTCGTATGCGGCTTGCGCACTGGCAGCCGGGTCGATGCCGATACCGGCCTTGGCGGGATCGAAGGTGTAGGTCTGCTCCGACCACTTCACCTTCACCTTGGGCGACTTGGGATCGGCCTGCGCGAGCACGGACGTGGCCTGCTCCAGGCTCATCCCGCCGATGTCGACGCCGGAGACACTGGTGCCCAGGCTGATGGTGTCGTTCGGGATCGTGTTGGCGAAGGCCAGGGACGCCCCTGTGCCCGCCAGTACGACGCCAAGAACACCCGCTCCGGTCCATAGGGGCCAGCGGGGCCGGCGACGGCCCAGCTGATCGTCCTCCGCGTCTTCCTTCATCGCGGTACCGGCGCTGGGGTCAGGAGTCTGCTGCTTCATCTCGGGTCTCCCCTCGAGTCCGTCGGTGACACAGGTCACCGTGAACCGGCGAACGACCGGCTCGAACTCGTCTTAACCCGAACGGGTGACCCCAAACCTGGCTCGTTCGTGTCCTGCGCCACTGTGGCGCCGCCCGGGCGGACCGAAGAACCGAAAACACCGATCGCCCGGCGGAAACCGCCGGGCGATCGGGTTGTCCTGTCTCCTACTTCCAGTACCGGCGCGGATCCCACAGCACCAGTTCGACGTTGCGGTCCTTGGCCCGCCCGAGGCCACCGCCGTCGGTGACATCCTTCATCTGCGGATCGTTCGCAGCCAGACGCCGGGACAGTGCGACCAGCTCGTTCTGGTCCATCTTGGCCGCAGACTTGCCGGGCTTGGGGCTCTTCACATCGCCGGCACTGTTCAGCAGTGTGCCGAAGATCGACAACGTATTGTCCTTGTTGTTGAAGAACTCGATGGTCCGGCTCTGCTGCGGCCAGTCCACATGGGATGCGGTGTTGATCTGCCAGAACCCGCCACTGATCTTCGCGCTCTTGTTGCGGGTGAACGCCTTGACCGCGTTGTGGTGGGTGTGACCGTTCACGTAGGCGACCACGTTCGGGTACTTCAGGAGCAGGTCCTGAACGTTGTCGTCACCGGTCTGACCCAGGTGGATGGGTTTGGAGTTCCGCGGGTCGCTGTCACAGCCGGGCTCGAGATTGTCGGTGCAGACGCCAGCAGCCTCGTCAGGCGTGGGATTGTCCATGGTCTCCAGCGTGTGGTGCGACGAGATCACGAGGAGCTTGTTCTTGCCACTGGTCCGCTTGATCTTGCCGTTGTCCTTCAGCTGGACCGCGGAGTACTTGTTCAGTTCCTTCTTCAGCCACTTGTACTGCGGATTGTCCAGGTTGCCGTTGGCACCGCCACCCTCAGCGTTGGTGTCGAGCACGATGAACCGGAACTTGCCCTTGTTGAACGCGTAGTAGCTCGCGTTCTCGTTGGAGGACTTGTTCTGGTCCGGCGAGACGTGACCGAAGCCGTGCTGATCGTCGCTCTTGCCGACGTACTGCTTGAACTCGTACTTCGAGACATGCCGACGGTCGGGGTCGGGTGCGATGGGGCGGCCCTGCGTCAGGCCGTAGACGAGACCACCGATCTGGCCGGTGTCGATGAGTGCCTGGAAGATGTCGTTGCCCTCAATACCCTTCAGCACGTTCGGATCGAGGTTGTTGTTCGGCCAGGGCTTGTAGCAGCCGATCGCGATGTCGGCCAGGCTCAGCCCGAACTGCTCGAAGTTCGCCGGGATGTTGCCCTGCACCAGGGTGTCATGGTTGCCACGGGTGATGTACCAGGGAACATCGAGGCCCTGAGCCTTCATGTTCTCCTGCGCCCGGTCCAACAGCCCCGGGTACTTCGGGAACTTGGAGTAGCCGTACTCGTTCGACGACGGTCCACCCAGATCGGGGTCCCAGAATCCGGCACGGCGCTGCTCGTCGCCGGTCCAGTCGTTGAAGTCCTGAACGCCGACATACTGCTTGTTCTCGACCTCCTGATTGATCGTGTCGATCCAGTCCTGCGAGACGGGCCGGCCGGTGAGGCCCTGGTTGCAGTACTTCTCGTTGATCTCCGGAGTGATCTTCACGCCCGAGTACGGATTGACGGTCTTGCCGTCCAGCACCTGCCGGAAGTAGCGGACTTCGTTGCGCTGCTGGCTGTCTGCCACATCACCGGTCAGGACCGCGAACTCCAGATCGGCGTAGCTGCCGTCCGCGGACTTCACGTAGCTGGTGGAGTTGGCATTCATGTTGCGCACGATCGCGTCGAACACATGCACACCAAGAGTCTCCTGGGGGCGCCAGGCCGCGGAGATCGGTCCTGCAGCGGGATCCACCGGCTCCAGGCGGGCCGGGCTCATCTCATCGGCGATCTGTGGATCGGTCAGCTGCCCGAAGAAGACCATCGACTCGCGCTTCTTGGAGCGCTTCTTGCCGGGGGAGGTGATGTCGGTGCGAACCCGGTATTTCTCGCCGGGGCCGGGCACCAGCTTGATGAAGCCGTCCCCCTTGCGTTTGATGGTCTCCTGCAGGGTGCTCTTGCCCGTGTCCCCGGCACCTGCGAACGCCATGCCAGGGGCAACGGCCAGGGAGAGCCCCAGTGCCACTGCGAGTGTCTTCTTACCGCGCACGATCTGTCCTCCATACGTGTTGCGAGTCACTCTATCCGGATTGTTCGGCCCTTCGCCCGGTTTGCTCCAATCGCGCAGAACAGCGGCACTCGGCGTTCGTCTGCCGACGTACTCCGATCGCGCACGCATTGTTGTGCAGGTCACTGGCGAACCAGTAGGTTGCCACTGACAGACCCATTTCCCTGCAGATTGGAAATCCCCCATGATCGTCGAGTCCTATTCCGCCGGCACCCCGAGCTGGGTTGACCTGATGACCTCAGACCAGGACTCCGCCATCGACTTCTACGCCGACCTGTTCGGCTGGCAGATCATGCGCTCCGGTCCGGAGATGGGGAATTACGCCATGTGTATGAAGAACGATCAGCCCGTGGCGGGTATCGGGCCCCTCCCCGACGATGCCCCGATCCCGGCGGCCTGGACCACCTACATCGCCGTGGACGACGTCGATGCGACCGTGGCACTGGTGGCCGATGCCGGCGGCCAGGTCATCGCTCCGGCGATGACTGTCGAGGGCGAGGGCCAGAAGCCCGGCCGGATGGCGGTCATCGCCGATCCCGCAGGTGGTGTCTTCGGCATCTGGCAGGCCATGGACCACAAGGGCTCGGGCCTGGCCAACGAGCCCGGCGCTTTCACGTGGAACGAGCTGATGTCCCGCGATCCGCAGGCCTCGCGCGATTTCCTGGCTGCACTGTTCGGCTACGAGTGGGAAGCCATGCCTCCCATGGAAGGAATGGTCTATCACGTGGCCAAGCTCGGTGATCGAGGTGTAGCTGGCGTCGGCTCCATGCCGGAGCAGATTCCCCCGGAGGTGCCGTCCTTCTGGCAGGCCTACTTCGCCGTCGAGGACACCGACGACGCAGTCGCCCGCGCTGTGGCCAGTGGTGCCACGATGATGGCCGAGCCCTTCGACTCGCCGTTCGGCCGCACGGCCGTGCTCAGCGACTCCGAAGGGGCTTCCTTCTCGGTCATCAAACTGAATCCCGACACCACCGGCTGAGCTGCCGCCGGTTCGAACCAGCACCGGCTCCCCGGCGCCGCATGTCGCGGCGGCCATCGGACTGTAAGGATCACCGCGGCAGCGGGTCACCCCCGATAGATTGTCGTGGTGAACGGCGTCGGCACCCTCAACGAGAGTCCCCTGCACGCCGCGCTGAAGGCTCTGTACCTGTCGCCCGGCGACATGACCGAGCAGCCGGTCGGTGACCACATCGTTGACATCCGTAAGCCGGACCGAGTGATCGAGGTGCAGACCGTGGGCTTCGGCGCGCTGAAGGCCAAGCTGCCCATGCTGCTCGACCAGGTTCCCGTCACGCTCGTGTACCCGGTCGCCACGAACCGGACGCTGGTGAAAGTGGACGGCGGCGGCGTGATCGTGTCACGGCGGCTGTCTCCGCGACATGGCAGCCGGCTCGATCTGTTCTCCGAACTGGTGGCAGTCCCCCGGGCGCTGTGCCATCAGGGACTGCAGATCGATGTGGTTCTCGTGGACGACGAAGTGACCCTGATCCCCGGCCGCAGCCGCCGGCGACGGGGCTGGGTCAGCCGGGGTCGTCGACTGTTGCGAGTGCACGAGACTGTGACCTATCGCTCGGTCGCTGACCTGCTGGCCGAGTTGCCGGGCGACCTGCCCGATCCCTTCACAACCGCCGACCTCGCACAACGCCTGCGCATCCCCCGGGCGCAATCCCAGCAACTGACCTACTGCCTGCGCCATAGCGGTGCCCTGACTCAGGCAGGGAAACAGGGAAACGCGATCCTGTATCGCATCGGGGCCGGGTGAGTCCGCTGCTAACCGGTCGCGGTCGGCTCTTCGCTGCGTGTCGGTTCGACCGTACCCGTTGCGCTCGCCGAGGGCGAGGAGCCACTCGGGCTCGGCGTCGGTGTTTGCGTGGTGCCACTCGGCGTGGGGGTTGCGCTCGGCGTGGGCTCCGAGAAGGTCGGGCTCGCGCCGATGCTGGGCAGTGGCATGGTCGGCGTCGGACTCGGTCCGGGATGCGGTTGCGGTTCCGGCTCGTCATCTCCTGGGTAGCGCCAGGACGGCCTCCAGAAGCTGGGTCCGAAACCGGGGGGTGGCGGCGAGCAGCCACGACTGGCTGCAAGGCGATAGCCGGTGATGACGCCAGTGAGCGAGCTGTCCTCTATCCGGTTCTCGAGCTCCTGGGGATCGATCCGTAGATCGTAGAACTCCTCCTCCCCCGACCCGTAGCGGACGAAGAGCCCTTCCGAAGTACGCCAGCCGCAGTATGGCGGGCGCCCGCTGCGCTTGGTGCCGGTCAGGGGCACCCCGGTCCTGGGCGCGCCGACCATCGAAACACCATCACGGTTCGTATCAAAGACGCCACCGGCCTGCATCGCCGTGGCGGTGAGATCCACATTGGCCGCTACAGAACGCTGATCGGTGTTGCGTCCTCGCACCAGATTGCCGTACCTGACGATCAGGGGCACGTCGGTCTGGGCCCGGTAGGGCGCGTACTTCCCGACCAGGTTGTGCTCACCGGAGGCCCAGCCGTTGTCACTGGTGAACATGAAGAGCGTACGGTTCCAGCGCTTGGTCTTCTTCAGCGCTCCGATGATCCGCCCCACGGAGCGATCGACACCGTGCAGGGTCTCCATCATCTGCCGGCGCACGCGTGCCTGATTCTTCTTGTGGGACGGGCCCATATATGTGGCCTCCTGGACCCAGCGTGGCTTGTCGGAGATGTCCGATTCCCCGACAGCCGGGTTGTCCCACCAGGCGCTGTCGTCGGCGGTCTGCCCGAGGTCCCGGGCCGCAGCCGTGGCGGGGAGGTGGGGTGCCTTCACGGAGACCATGGCCAGCAGCGGCTGCTTGCGCTTGGTCTTGCGGATGAACTCCGCGGCGGCACGGCCATGCTCCTCCGTGTCATGGCGACTTGTACGCACCGTCGCGGCCCGTTTCGGCCGCCTCCCCCGGTCGATACGGCTGCGGTCCTGCGAAGAGTAGGGTCGGGT
>JAGQTY010000029.1:0-6532 GCA_020438795.1 Actinomycetota bacterium | reverse complement strand
TTCCGGTAGGTCGTCTTCGAAGCGACCGCACGCCAGACGTCCCAGCCCGGCTCGGCCGAGCCGTCGTAGGCGTCCTCATACTGGTTCAGGTACTTGCCGAAGTACCCGGTCCGGTAGCCGGCCTCCTGCAACGGCAGGCTGAACATCTTCGTGCGGTTGCCGTAGCGGCGGAACCCCCGGAACCCGCCGTGCCTGCCGTGGTTGTCGTAGACGTTGGTGCGGGGCGCCAGTAGCCCGGTGAGCAGGCTGCTGCGCGACGGGCAGCACAGCGAGGTCGGGACATGGGCGTTCGGGTAGGTGACCCCGTTGCCCGCGAGCTCCCGGCGCACCGTGGGCATCGTTCCCAGCATGTTGACGGGCTGATCGTCGGTCAGGACGATCACGACGTTCCACTTGTCCCGCTGGAAGGACCGCCGGACCCCGGCCTCGATGGTGGCGTCGAGTCGCTGCGCCGAGCGTGCCGCGACCGGGGCGGCCGTGCTCGCCGGCCCCCCAAGGATGGTGGTCGGAGCCGCCAGCGTGGCCAGGAGTATCGCCACACCGAGCACTCCGCGCAGGACATACCCTCTCATTGTGTCCTCAGAGTAATCTCTTGAGTACGCTGTGGTGGGTGCTTTGGCAAGTGGGCGATGGCGCTTGCGGAGCCTGCGAGACCGGCAGGCTCACTGCTCAGGCTCGGTGTCCCGGGCGATGATCCCGGCGATCTCCTCCTCGGTGAGCGGGTCGGCCGCTCCGGTCCAGTCGGCGGCCTCCCGTTCCACCTTGGCCCTGGCCTTCTCTCCCTTGCGCCCGGCCTTGAGCGCGGCGCTGTCCCAGTCACGTTTGAGTTCCCAGCCGAGTTCCCTGGCTCGCAGAGCCTCGTTGACCCGTACCATCTGTTCGTCACTGGCCTGCAGGCGCCATACGGCCCGGATCGCCTCGGGGATCTCGACGCGGTAGTCGTGACCCCCCTCCTGGAAGACTCCAGGGGTCGGTGTCAGGGCGTTCATCAGGTCGATGAAGGTGGTGATGAACGTCGTGACGGGCAGCCAGTCCGTGCCATGGGGCGCACCCGGTGGCCGGGTCGAATCGGGTCCCAGCCAGTCCGGCCGGCGCCAGAGCAACGGGGCCTCGAACTTGGGGACCGGGTCGTCGCCGTTCTGGAGCAGCAGGTAGCGGACCTTATCGCGGTCCGCCTGACTCAGGGCGTGCCAGTCCGAGACCGCCCGAGGCAGATACGTGGCGCCGGGGCCGATACCGGGGGGTTCGGCCTGACTCCGGTCGGCCCAAAGGGCAGACCGCCACTTGGTGAAGGCCGGCGTGCCCACCCATACCCCGGCGTCGAGTCCTCTGCTCCGCGGACCGACATCGGAATGACCGAGGAAGAGTTCCTCGCTGACCTTGGAACCGAGGCTCTCCCCGAACATGAAGAAGCGCGGCCGCTGGTCGGCGGGCATCGCGAGCAGGCGCTCCGTGATCCTGTCGACGACCAGCTGAGTCTGCCTGGTGCCCATCTCCGCCCGTGTGAGCGACAGCGCGGAGGGCAGCACCGAGTATTCGATGGCCATACTGGCGCAGTCACCACGGGTCAGGTACTCGAAGGTCTCGCTGGCCACGTAATTCACGTATCCGGAACCGGTGGGGGAGAAGATCGCGATGGCGGAGCGGCTGAACGCGTCGGTCCGCTCGAGCTCTGCGAACAGCAGTTCGGCGCGCTCCTCCTCGGTGGCAGCGGCGTCCAGACTCGCATACACCCGGATCGGCTGCTTGGCGGGCTCGCCCATGACATCGGTGATGTGATCGGCCAGCAGGACCTCACTGAGCCAGCGCGTCCCCTCCCGGCTCTGTACGTCCCATGGAATGCCCGAGGCGGGGCTGCCGGTCACCTCCGGCAGCGTGGGTGCCGCAGTGTTGGCAGGCTCCACCTGACTCCCGGACCCGTTGAGCTTGGCCGTCGCCAGCGTGAGTCCGAGCCAGCCCACCCCGAAGCTGATGCCGGTGGCTCCCAGCCGACCGATCGTCCGATGGTCCTGTGGGGTCCCGCCTATCACGCGTGCGGCGCCCTTGGAGATCGCGTCAGTGAGTGCGGACTCCGCGTGTGAGAGCCCGAACAGCGCCGCGCCGGTCACCACCGCGAGGCCAGCCGCCTCACCCGGGCTGATCTGGCGGGGAGTGTCCTCCAGGAATTCGCCGTCGTCCTGCTGCGAACCGATCCGTGTGCGCGCCGGGCGCACCCGCCACCAGGCACCCACGCCCACTGCCGCCATAGCGGCAGCGTTGATCGCTGAACCGCCACGGCGTCCCCTGGTCCAGCCGAGCATCCGCGAGCCGAGACCGGCCACGCCGGTGGCGGCGACGGCGGAGGCACCGAGCCGAGCCAGGGACGTCCCGGGTCTATGGCCGGATTCCGTGGGCAGAGCTGCGGCAGCAGCCAGCCCCGCTCCCGCGGCCAGCGCGTCGACAAGGATTCCGCTGCCGGGGCCTCCTCGCCCGATGCGCGCCGCGATGGAGCTGAGCAGTGAGTGCGAGCTGACGCCCCAGCCGTAGCCGGTGGCGGCACTCACACCACTGATGATCGCCTGGTCGGTGGTGCCGCGGGTGAGCAGCCCCGGCTGCTGACTGGCGCCAGCCAGGTACGACGCGAGGAGCAGGCCCGCACGCGCGGAACTGTCGAGCTCGAAGCGACCCATGATCGGCCTCCATCCATCCTCAGGCGCTACCAGCTCGGCCGATCACTCGACCCGCCCATGCGCCGGACACCGCCGAGCCTAGTCCAGCTCATTGCTCGTGTCTCGCGGCACGCAAGCGGCCCGATCCCGGTGCTGGCGTGGTGAAGCAACCGATGACGGGCACCCGCCTGAACGGGGCTGGAGATGACCAGCCACCCGGAGCTCAGTCCGCGATCCCTGCCAGCGCCTGGACCTTGCTCGTCGGCAGTTCCACGACGATCTCGTCACCCCCGCTGTTGCGCTGCCCGTACGACTCCGCACGCTCCGGCCCCATGTACCGAGCACCAGCAGCGGTGGCGACGGCCAGACACAGTTCCTGGTCCTCGACCAGCCTGACAGTGCCACTGACGCGTACGTACCCGTACGGCGGCTCCTCGAGGTCCACGAGCAGGCATGCGTCGGGATGTGCGGCGAGCGCCCTGGCTTTCGGGGTGTTGGCTCCAGTCGTGAACCGGAGCACGTCGTCCTCCCCGAGGATGAACCACACTGGTGTCACAGACGGCCTCCCGGAGGGAAGCACGAGGGCCAGCTTGCCCGTCCGGGTCCCTTCACGCAGGAACGCTCGCCACTGCGCATCGGTCATTGCATGCATGTCTTCCTCCCCCGCGATTCTCGCAGCCCGGGGCAGCGACCGAGCCGTTTCGCGGAATCAGACTGTTCCGGGCAAGTCGTGCAACAGTGACGCGCGCAGCGGGCCGGACCTCGCTGTTGGCAGCGAACGTGGACCCCGTGTTGCTACCGGTCGTCTGTTCGGTGAGACTCCGGATGTGAGCGAACTCAGAACAACCAGCGGCCATGTCAGCGCACGTCATCGGGCCACCCTGGAGAAGATCGAGAATCATCCCGCCAGCGGCAACATCGAGTGGCGGGATGTGATCTCCGCCCTGGCCGCAGTCGGTGACGTCACCGAGCGCCACGACGGCAAGTTCCTCATCGTGCTCGGTGATGAACGCGAGGTCTTCGACCCGCCCCGCGGCAAGGACATCGACAAGCAGATGGTGGTCGATCTGCGCCGGATGATCCGCGGAATCGAGGTGCCGCAACCGCAGGGCCACAACTCAGTACCTCCGGGCAAAGATGCGATCGTCGCCCTGGACTACCACCGTGCCCGGATCTTCGACATCGCCCGGCGCGCGTCGGCTGTCGAGGACGTGGACGCCCCGGACCCCTGGCTGCTGAACCGTCATCTGCACCACAAGTACTACTTCGAGCACCAGCACTACGACCTCGACCAGAGTGATACGGACAAGATGTTCGAAGCGATCCACGCCGACCTCAAGCCCTACGAGCACGTCGTGGTCGCCGGTCACGGCAGCGGCAAGGCCAACGCCGCCCAGGTGTTCGAGAAGTGGCTGGCCAAGCACCACCGTGAGTCCACGGGCAAGATCGTCGGCACGGTACGGATCGACATCGACGACATCACAGACCACCAGTTGCTGCGCTGGGCCGAGGAGTACTTCGGCGCCGACCAGCCGGAGCGTGACTATGCCGACTCCCGCCGGGGCGAACCCCGGGACTGAGCGCCGAGCGCACAAACTCAGTCCTCGCCGTCGGAAGGCTCCACGGTGGTCGCGGGCGCCCAGCGGTTGTCGATCGCCATATTGCCGGGCCCGACGATCAGGATGACGAGCACCGAAACCAGCAGCATGAGACCCAGCCACAGATGCTGGAAGTCGGGGTCGATGCGACCGCCGGTGAGCACCGCCACCGTCATGTTGCCGACCAGTGCCAGCGCCGCTGCCCTGCTCAGCAGGCCGAGCAGCAGGAGAATCCCGCCGAACAGCTCGATGGTTCCCGCCAGGTAGACCGAGGCCTCCGGCAGTGGGATCCCGTACCGGATGAATGCGTCCACCAGATCCTGGTGACGGGTGAACTTCGAAAGGCTCACCGCCACGAGCACTATCCCGGCGAACCATCGCAGGATGGTCGGGACCCAGCGGGCACCCCCCGAGAGTGTATTGCTGAACAGCAGCCGGTTGAGGTCCACACTTCCAGAGTAGGGGCTCGATGCGGTCGTCAGCGGGCCCGTAAGAACCCGGTAACACCTCCGAATCGCTATCGAGCGGCCGACTTCCCTGGCGTCGCAGTAGCACCACCGCGAGACTGAGGACTTCTCGGGAAGACTCCGCTCGCGCCCTGTGTCAGCATGCGGCTATGAGCCGCCGCGCACCAGTGCTTCTACTGGCCGCTGCACTGTTGCTGTCCTCGCTGACGTCGGCGTTGTCAACAGCCAGTACCACTGTGGCCGATGAGATCGACTGCGCCTGGCCCATCGTCACTGACCCGGACAGGACCAACCTCGCCTATCCGGACACCGACGCCACCTACTGGACCACGCCCTACCGTGTCGAACCTGATACGCGTCTGATCCTCGACGGCAATTACGCCGAGGCGAGGTTCATGTCCTTCAACACCTATGACACCACCGGCGGGGCGTTCACCGTGAACGACGTCCCCAGCGGCATCTACGACTACGAGATCGAGCCGGACGCCGGCTCCAGGAACCCGTGGCAGGAGCGGGTCAAGCACATCACCGACGCCAACAGCAACTTCACCGTCACCATCGCGTCCGACGTCGATACCTCGCAGAGCAACACCATCCCGCTGGCTCCCATCGGAACCGAGGACGGTTCGATCGGCTACGTACTGCTGCGCGTCTACCTGCCGAAGAACGCCGACTTCTCCGCAGTGGAGCTCCCGAGCGTGACCATCGAGTCCAGCACCGGCACGAGGAGCCTGCAGCCCTGCGAGACCCAGCAGCAGCGCGCGCCCTCGAAGGCGATCCGCACGTTGCTGAAGCAGGCCGCCAGCAAGGTTGTGGGGACCCAGGTCATGGCCGCGGCTGCCCCCTGCAGAGGCAGCGCCTGCCCGCCGGACCTGCAATTCGCGCGCGCATCCGCGGCCACCACCAACTCGGTCTTCCCGAACTCGGCGAGCGCGTATGTGAGCGCCCTGTTCCGGCCTGATCGCAAGAAGGTCGTACTGGTGCGTGGCAGGGCACCGCGAACCCCGCGGCAGCCACCGGGAACCGAACCGAAACCCTGGCCGTCGGCGAAGTACCAGCTGCGCTACTTCTCGCTGTGCAACAACGTCTACAAGCGTCCCTGGCCGGTCATCATCAATACCCTTCCGAATGGCGGGCAGGACGTGGGTTGCCGTGCTGACAGCCAGACGACCCTGGATTCGAAGGGCCGCTACACCTACGTGGTGGCGGCGCAGTCGCAGAAGCGCGCCGTGTCCCGCTTCGATGACGTCACGTTCATTCCCACCTCGAAGAAGTACAAGCGGTTCCGTGAGGTCCTCATCTTCCGGAACATGCTGAGCAACCCGAACTTCCGCAGGTCGGCACTCAACGCTCCCCAGAACCGAAGTGCTGCGGGAGCCGCGAAGGCCATGGGCAAGTACTACCCCCGCGCAGTCTCGTGCGCACTGTCAACCTACTTGGCGCAGGGTCCGAACCACTGCTTCCGGACTGCCGTGCACGGACGGGGCTGAGGGCGCTCGGCAGGTCGTTGCGTGGCATGCGCCGATGTCGCGTCAGGAGCACTTCGCTGCGACCCGGCTTCACACGGGGGGAACCCGCGGCCCGAGTCTCAGCCGGTCAGAGCGTCGATAAGCTCGTCGATGTCCAGGCGCGCGGCCTCGCCACCGGCAGGAACCGCCCTGAAGGACTCCGACAGGAACCGCTCGACCGCATGGCGATCACAGAGCAGCGAGGCGGCGCCCTCTGGCGAGCGCAGCAACATCCGGACCCTACCGGGCACTCCCGGTGAGACCAGCACGTCACCTTCGCCCACTGAGCCCGCAAGCCCCTCAGAGAGCAG
>JAGQTY010000028.1 GCA_020438795.1 Actinomycetota bacterium | reverse complement strand
AATCGACAATCCCGAATCCGTCTGGCAGCGACCGCAACGACATCAGGTCGAGATGGCCGTGCACGATGCCGGCCGCATGCATCCGTCCCACGTTCTGCCACAGCCTCACAAGGTGCCGACGAAGCACCTCCTGATTGGTGAACCCATGGCGGATGTCATCGCTGACGACCTGCCCGATGGAAGTGCTGGCCAGGACTGCCACCTCATCAGTGGCACTGGCAGCGACGATGATCTCCGGGACCGTCACACCGCTGCGTTGCGCTGCGATGGTCATGAGTGCCTCATGCTCCACCGACTGCAGGCGGGTGGTGAGGAAGGCGCCACCAGCTCCCCGGTACAGCAAGCGTCGCCAGGCCCTGGCGGCCAGCTGGGAGTCGGTGGCATCGCGACCATAGGCCTTCACCGCGATCGCGGTACCGTCGTCGGTCTCGCCGAGCAGTTCCCGGACTCCCCAGGACTGCCGAGGCGCGACAGTGAGGTTCCGCACCGGATGCCCCATCAGCTGAAGCGCCTGCGCCACCGCCTCGACATCGGGATAGCCCCGCGGGGACCCGAAGATCAGCAGCACCACGGCGGCAGCCACCAGACCGACCCCGACAGCCGCCCACACACCTGAGGGGACTGAGAGCGCCAGAGCAATCGCGGCGCCGCTGACGAGGACCACGATTAGCCAGCCCAGACGTCGGATGGGCCGCACTAGGTACGGAGCGCTGGCCACCAACGTGGCCGTGACGATCGATACCCTCACCACCGGGAACTGCGGCTGAACAGGACCATCAACGACCTCGTTGAAGAACGTGGGCCAGAGCTCATCGAAGACAGCCACCAGCACCAGCGAGAGGCACGCGGCACCTGCAGCGGCCAGAACCACGTCGCGAACAGCGGCCCAGCGCCCTTTGACCAGAAGCAGGACGACGACCACGACGGAGTAGAGCAGGCCCAAGGTATAGGCGAACCTCAGCACATCGATGATCCAGTCCGGCAACGATGTGGCGAACAGGACGAGCGAACGCTGAAAGGCGTCCTCGCCGCCCACCACGGCCGATCCCCACACCACGAAGACGGCGCCGATGACCAGGGTGGTCACATCGGAGGCCCGCCTGGTTCTTGGCTGATCAGAGGTTGCTGTCAGATAGCTCATCGCTGCGCGACCGTTCCACTGGGTTCACCTGAGGATAGCCCGTGCTCATCGCTCCCACGCCAACTCGGTATCGACCCCGACGGGGGACAGGGCACGAACTACCTCAAGGGGCGCCTCTATTGATCGATGGTTCATCGGACGACGTGGGGTGGGTTGGGATCTGCGGGACAAGCGCCGGAAACTTCGCGAGCCGACAGCGCTCCAGCACGCGCCAGGACTACGCTGAAGTGCTGGTGGGCGTAGCCGGCACATGCATGGCATGTGCGCGTCTCGCCCGACACGAGGAGGTGGCAGTCATGAGACCCACGATCGAGGTTGACGACCTTGACCGGATGCGCGATGCCCTCTTCTTCAGCGGCATGCGCAAGCGCGCAAAGACGTCAAAGTTCTGGGTGCTGCTCGTCCTGGCAGGTGTCATCGCCACCCTGGGCGTCATGCAGGACAGTACTGCGACAGTGATCGGTGCCATGATCGTGGCGCCGCTCATGACTCCGATCATCGGCGTGGCGCTTGCGTTCGTGCTCACTGACCGCGGCATGCTCGGCAAGTCGGTCCTGTTCGTGGTGGTCGGGGCCCTTGTCGTCATCGCCATCGGATTTCTCTTCGGGGCGCTGGATGCGACGTTCAGCAGCGTGGGCAACTCTCAGGTGTCGAGCCGCGTGAGCCCTGCAATGATCGACCTCGTCGCGGCGCTGGCCACGGGACTTGTGGGCGCCTTCGCTCTCGTCCGGCCCGACGTCTCCGACACGTTGCCAGGGGTGGCGATCGCCATTTCGCTGGTACCACCGCTGGCCGTGTGCGGCCTGGTACTGCAGGAAGGCCTCTATGGTGAGGCGTTCGGGGCCTTCGTGCTCTTCAGCACCAACGTGACTGCCATCATCTTCACGGGAACCCTGACGCTGCTCTTCTATGAGGTCAGAGATGTCGCCAAAGCTGCCGGGCATGAGATCAAGGACCTCACGAAGAAGTCGCTGGCCGCCATCTTCGGCCTCGTGCTCGTGGTGATGATCCCGTTGGCCTTCGGCTCCTATCAGGTCATCTACAACTACTGGGTGAGCACCACCGCGACTCCGATCGCAAACGCATGGGCCGAAGCGAACAACTGGAGTGTCTCCACCGTGACTGTCAAGTCCGGTGTCCTCACCGTTGCTGCCATCGGACAGCCCCCCAGTGTCAATGGCGAGGAGCTTCGGGCCGCGCTGGACGATGCCGGGCTTGAAGACATCGAGCTTGATGTCGAGCTCGTGATCGGCGGCACCAAGAGCTACCCCCCTGGTAGCTGACGCGACCCAACCACATCTCCGGGGGACTTTCGTCCCGGGAGTATCCTCGGAAGTACCTACAGGGGTTTCGGCGAGAGTTGGTGGTCCATGGCAGCGCACTTCTCGGGAAAGATCGAATTGGACGTCAGGGATTCGGTGCCCGATTGGGAGCCGTATCTGGCTCCCAAGGCACCGGATGGCTCGCCGAACGTACTGTTCATCGCCTGGGACGATGTCGGCTACGGCACGATGGACGTGTTCGGCGGGCCAGTCGAAACGCCAAATATGCGCCGCATTGCTGATCGCGGCGTCAAGTACGCGAACTTCCACACCACGGCGTTGTGTTCACCCACACGGGCTTCGCTCCTCACCGGGCGCAACGCCACCACCAACGGAATGGCTACCATCGCCGAATTCAGCTCGGGCTTCCCAGGCATCTCCACGAGGATCCCGTTCGAGAACGGCTTCATCTCCGAAGTCCTGGCCCAGCACGGCTACAACACCTACTGCGTCGGCAAGTGGCACCTGGCCCCCGGTGAAGAGACCTCGATGGCCGCCTACAAGGGCCGCTGGCCCCTGGGCCGGGGATTCGAGCGCTTCTATGGGTTCCTGGGAGGCGAATCGAACAGTTGGTATCCGGACCTGATCTCCGACAACCACCAGATCGACGCACCCGCCACGCCCGACGAGGGGTACCACCTGTCCAAGGACCTGGCCGACCAAGCGATCCGGTTCATCGCCGACGCCAGGTCGGTAGACCCCGACAAGCCGTTCTTCATGTACTTCGCCTCCCAGGCGGCACACGCGCCGCACCATGTCGCCAAGGAGTGGGCGGACAAGTACAAGGGCGTCTTCGACGATGGCTATGAGGCCATCCGCGACCGCATTCTGCAGCGGCAGATCGAGCTGGGACTCCTGCCCGAGGGCACAGGCCTCTCCCCGATCAACCCGCACGGCGAACCGGCGACCACCGGCCCGGATGGGCAGCCGTGGCCACTGCTTGACACGGTGCGACCCTGGGACTCCCTGACTGAGGACGAGCAGCGACTCTTCACGCGCATGGCTGAGGTATTCGCGGGCTACGTCTCCTACACCGACCATGAGATCGGACGAGTGCTCGATCATCTGGAAGCCACCGGTGAGCTCGACAACACCATCATCGTCGTGATCTCCGACAACGGCGCCAGCGGGGAGGGAGGCCCGAATGGCGAGTTCAACGAGTGGCGCTTCTTCAACGGGTTGCCGAGTTCGCCGGAGCTCACCCTCGAGCACATCGATGAGCTTGGGAGCCCCACCTCCTACAACCACTACAACACAGGCTGGGCCTGGGCATTCGACACGCCCTTCCCCTACTGGAAGCGTTGGGCCGGATACGAGGGCGGCATCGCCGACATGTGCATCGTCTCCTGGCCCGCCAGCATCGAGGCTCAGTCGCAGCCGCGGCAGCAGTACGTCCACGCAGTCGATGTGGTGCCCACCGTCTACGAACTGCTCGGCATCACCCCGCCCGACCAGATCAAGGGCTACGAGCAGAGTCCCATCGAGGGAGAGAGCTTCGCTGCATCACTGCAGGACGCGCAGGCCGCGGCCAAGGAGACCCAGTTCTATGCCATGCTCGGACAACGCTCGATCTATCACAACGGCTGGCTTGCCTGCACGATCCACCCGCCTCTGAGTGGCTGGGGCGACTTCGACAAGGACGTCTGGGAACTGTACGACTTGCGCAGCGACCGCTCGCAGACCCGGAATCTGGCTGATCAGGAGCCGGAACTGCTGGAGAAGCTCAAGTCGCTCTGGTTCTACAACGCGGGCCTTTACAACGGGCTGCCACTGGACGACCGCAGCGCCCTCGAACAGGTCCAGGCCGAACGCCCGCACGGAACGCCGCCACGCGACCGGTACGTGTACTACCCGGACTGCGCCAGTGTTCCCGAGCAGTCGGCGGTGGTGACCAGCGGCCGATCGTTCACGATCGCCGCTGGCGTGCAGGTGGACGATCCTGCGGCGCAGGGAGTCCTTTTCGCCCAGGGGGGCGTCGCGGGTGGCCACAGTCTCTACGTACAGGATGGCCGGGTGCACTACACCTACAACTGGGTCGGCACCTACCTGCAGGACGTGGAGTCCTCCGTTCCCCTGACGCCGGGACCGCACGTTGTGACCGCCGAGTTCCGCGCGACCGGACGAAGCGAGAACCCACAGATGCCCGGCGCCCAGGGAACGCTCACGCTCTACATCGACGACGAAGCGGTGGGTTCGTCTCAGATCGTCACCCAGCCCGGCTACTTCTGTGTGGTTGGGGACGGCCTGTGCGTGGGCCGTGACGACGCATCACCGGTTTCGCCGACCTACACCGCGCCCTTCCACTTCACCGGTGGGACCATTGATCGAGTGGTGGTCGATGTCTCAGGCGAACCGTACGTGGATCACGAGGCCCAGGTACGCGCCTGGTTCAGCATCGACTGAGGACCCGGTCAGCGCAGTCAGACCGCTGACAGACGAACAGAAGGTCGGGGGTTGAGATGGGCGCATCGCGGGCGCGTGACGCCTTCCACGTGATGTCCAAGCCCACCGGCGCCATCTGCAACCTGGACTGCGACTACTGCTTCTTCCTGTCCAAGGAAGCCCTGTACCCGGACAGCCACTTCCGGATGCCCCCGGACGTCCACGAGACCTACATCCAGCAACTCCTGGCAGCCCACCCCGACCGTGAAGAAGTCGTCGTCGCGTTCCAGGGTGGGGAACCCACGATGATGGGGCTGGACTTCTTCCGGCGCACCCTGGAGCTTGAAGCGCGGTTCGCACGACCCGGGCAGCGCATCCTCAACACCATCCAGACCAACGCCACCCTGCTCGATGACGAGTGGGGGGAGTTCCTGGCCGAACATGACTTCCTTGTCGGAGTCTCCATCGATGGGCCTGCGGAGCTTCACGACGTCTACCGCAGCGACAAGGGCGGCAAGCCGACGTTCGCGAGAGTCATGCACGGCCTGGACTTGCTCGCACGCCATGGCGTGGAGTGGAATGCCTTGACCACGATCAATGCGGCCAACGGTGATCATGGCCTTCGGGTCTACCGGTTCCTCCGGGATGAGCTCGGCGCGTCGTTCATCCAGCTCATTCCTATCGTGGAACGAGTCTCGGAGGAGCTGCTGCCCATCGCGGAGCGGGGTTGGGGCGGGCGCAACGCCGACCGGCCGCTGTATGAGCAACGCGGGTCACTGACAACCAGCCGTAGCGTCTCCGGGCAGCAGTACGGTCGGTTCCTGATCGAGGTCTTCGAGGAATGGGCCCGCCATGATGTCGGCGATGTCTTCGTGCAGATGTTCGATACAGCCCTGGGTCATTGGCTCGGTATGAAGCAGGCCGGCATGTGTGTCCACGCCGAGACCTGCGGCCGGGCGTTGGCCCTCGAGCACAACGGTGACGTCTTCTCCTGTGACCACTACGTGGAATCCGAGTACCTGCTGGGCAATATCGCGTCGGGGAGCACCATCCTGAATCTGCTTGAGTCGCCAGCACAGCAGCAGTTCGGCGTCGCCAAGCGGGAATCGCTGCCGCAGTACTGCGTGGAGTGCGACGTCCGCTTCGCCTGCAATGGAGGCTGCCCGAAGGACCGGTTCCTCTCGACACCGACCGGCGAACCCGGTCTGCACTACCTCTGCGACGGCTATCAGGCCTTCTTCAGGCACGTGGATGAACCCATGCGAATCATGGCCGACTCACTGCGGAACAACGGCGACGCTGACGTCGTGAAGGCCTGGTACAGGGAAGCGGACAGCACACGTAGCCGCAACGAGCCGTGTCCCTGCGACTCCGGCCGCAAGTGGAAGGCCTGCCACGGCGGCCGTGGCAGGCCTTGATCCGGGCGTCAGGGAAGCTTCATCTCCCTGCCATGAGCGATGATCGCCCAGATGATGAAGATATCGATGATGATGATGATCATCGACCAGAACGGGTAGGCGGGCAGCCAGAGGAAATGGCTGATGAGACTGATCGCGACGGCGATCACACCCAGGACCCTGGCGATGAAATTCCCGGAGAACAGGCCCACGCCGACGAAGAAGACGATCAGACCCCAGATGAGCGAGACCCAGCCCCAGCTGGAGGTGTCCAACAAGAGGAGGTGATCGCTGTTCCAGAGCACCCAGTCGTGGTTGAAGATCGCCACCAGCCCATAGATGATCTCTAGAGCGCCCACGATGAGCATGAAGACGGCAGCCAGCACGATCCACCCGGTCCAAGCGGTTCGCTGCGGCTGATACTGCGGTTCGGATGTGGGTACCTGTGACATGGCGACCTCCTGGAGTCAGAGCACTACTTCCAGAACTCCATTATCCTCCGGCCTGCAGACGAGGAGCCCGGGGAGGTCCGAACGATATCTACTTGTTGTTCACAACAAGCGACGGCACCCGACCGATACCGCAACGTAGGACTCACCGCAGCGTCCAGGGACGCCAGGGCTGCTCGGATCAGCGCTTACCCGAGGCGGCCATCGCCACGTCGATACGTGTCTCAGCCCTACGCAGAGCCTCGACCTCATCCTCATCGTCAGCCCCGGCGGCCTCAGCGCGCTCCTTTGCAGCTTTGGCACGCTCGAGGTCGATCTCGCTGGCCATCTCGGTGTACTCCACCAGGATGTGCATCACGTTGCTGTCGAGGCTGAAGAAGCCACCGTGCACCGCGAACCAGAGGCTCTCGCTCTCGCCCCCCTCTTCCGGGAGGGTGTCGATGCGCAGCGGCCCATCGGCGAGCACGGCCAGCACGGGCTCGTGACCCACAAGGATCCCCATGTCACCGAGTACGGTCTTCAGGACAACCGCCTTGGCCTTGCCATGCCAGACCATACGGTTGACAGAGGTGACCGTCACATCGAGTTCAGCCATGATCTCACTTCTTCTTCAGTTCAGCTGCGCGCTTCTCCACGTCCTCGATCCCGCCGACCATCTGGAACGCCTGCTCCGGAACATGGTCGTATTCACCAGCAAGCAGAGCCTTGAAGGCGGCGACGGTCTCCGACACCGGAACGAAGGAACCCGGTTGGCCGGTGAACTGCTCGGCGACGAACATGTTCTGACCGAGGAACTTCTCCATTCGTCGTGCCCGGTTAACGAGCACCTTGTCCTCCTCGGACAATTCGTCGAGACCGAGGATCGCGATGATGTCCTGCAGGTCCTTGTAGCGCTGCAGGACCTCCTTGACCCTGGCCGCGACCTCGTAATGCTCCTCGCCGATGTAGCGGGGGTCCATGATCCGCGAGTTGGAGTCCAGCGGGTCCACGGCCGGGTAGATGCCTTTCTCGGACACCGGCCGCGAGAGCACCGTCTGCGCGTCGAGGTGGGCGAAGGTCGTGGCCGGTGCGGGGTCGGTCAGGTCGTCGGCAGGGACGTAGATCGCCTGCAGCGACGTGATCGAGTGACCGCGCGTCGAGGTGATGCGCTCCTGGAGCACACCCATCTCATCGGCCAGCGTCGGCTGGTATCCCACCGCGGACGGCATGCGACCGAGCAGGGTGGACACCTCAGACCCGGCCTGCGTGAACCGGAAGATGTTGTCGATGAACAGCAGCACGTCCTGCTTCTGCACGTCACGGAAGTACTCAGCCATCGTGAGCGCAGACAGCGCGACCCGCAGGCGAGTACCCGGCGGCTCGTCCATCTGACCGAACACGAGCGAGGTCTTGGAGATGACGCCCGACTCGGTCATCTCACCGACGAGGTCGTTGCCCTCGCGGGTACGCTCACCGACCCCGGCGAACACCGACACACCACCGAAGTTCTCCGAGACTCGGTAGATCATCTCCTGGATGAGCACGGTCTTGCCGACACCGGCGCCGCCGAACAGGCCGATCTTGCCGCCCTTGACGTATGGCGTCAGCAGGTCGATGACCTTGATGCCGGTCTCGAAGACCTCCGTCTTGGACTCCAGCTGGTCGAACGGGGGCGGCGGGCGATGGATGCCCCAGCGCTCTTTGATGTCCAGCGAACTCTCGGGCACGTCCAGCGGCACGCCCAGGGCGTTCCAGACGTGGCCCAGCGTGACGTCGCCGACCGGGACCATGATCGGGCCGCCGGTGTCGACCACATCAGCGCCACGGACGAGACCGTCGGTGGGCTGCATCGAGATGGTACGCACGAGGTTGTCACCGAGGTGCTGGGCGACCTCAAGGGTGAGCACCTTGGACTTCGCCGAACCCTCGAGGTCGGCGTCGGCGCTGAGGTTGACACTGACATGCAGCGCGTTGTTCAGCTCCGGCATCGACTCCACAGGGAACTCGACGTCCACCACCGGACCGGTGACCCGTGCCACCCGGCCGATACCGCCACCACTGCTGGTCTCGACGGTCTCATCAATCGTTGCGGTCATTTTCGCTTTCCCTCTGCTAGCTGCCTGAGTGGGACAGCGCGTCAGCGCCGCCCACGATCTCACTGATTTCCTGGGTGATCTCCGCCTGGCGGGCCTGGTTGGCCAGCCGGACATAGGTCTTGATCAATTCTTCCGCGTTGTCACTCGCGCTCTTGCAGGCGCGACGTCGGGCGGCATGTTCCGAAGCGGCGGACATCAACAGCGCCCCGTAGACGGCCGTCTCCACGTACTTGGGAAGCAGTTCGTCGAGCACGGCGTCCGCGCTGGGCTCGAAGTCGTACAAGGGGAAGATCGGCTTGTCATCCTCATGGCCTTCGGCGGCGAGGTTGGACGCCGAGGTGTCCACCTCTTCGATCTGGACCTGCAGGGGCAGGATTCGACGCACGCGGACCTCCTGCGTGCCCATGTTCACGAAGTGGGTGTAGATGATCTGGATCTCGTCCGCGCCGCCATCCTCGGTTCGCTCCAGGAATCGCTCGAGCAACGTGTCAGCGATCTCCTTGGCGTGCTCGAAGTCAGGCTGATCGGAGAAGCCGGTCCACTCACCACCGACCTCCTGCTCGCGGAAGCGGAAGAACCCAGCACCCTTGCGGCCGACCACGTAGGGAATGACTTCCTTGAAGTTCCAGTCCTCCTTGAGGAACCGCGTGAGCGCCTGACCCTCCTTGATCGCGTTGATCGAGTAGGCTCCGGCCAGGCCTCGGTCCGCGGTGATCACCAGGTACAGGGCACGGTGCCGCAACCGGTGCTTGGCGGTCAGCGGGTGCTTCTCCACGCCGGTGGCGTGCGATGCAGCCGCGGACAGTGCCGCGAAGAGCTGCTGCACGTACGGCTGGGTCTGTTCGATCCGCTTCTGGGCCTTCACGATCCGCGACGATGAGATCATCTCCATTGCTTTGGTGATCTTCTTCGTGGACTGTACCGACCGAATCTTGCGCCGGAAGACCCTCTGCTGTGCGCCCATCTTCGATCAGCCCTTACGAACCTTCTTGGTGATCGTTGTCGGCTCGATCTGTTCTTCCTCCAACGCTTCCACCTCGGGTTCCTTACCGATGATGTGCCCCTCGGTCGTGCGGAACTGGGTCTTGAAGTCCGCGATTGCTGCCTCGAGGCCCGAAAGGGTCTCGTCGCTGAGCTGACCGGTGCTGCCGATCGTGTCGAGCAGATCCTGGTGGTCGCGGTGCATGTAGTCCAGGAATTCCTTCTCGAAGCGCTTGATGTCCTCGACCGGCACATCGTCGAGCTCGCCCGTGGTACCGGACCACACCGACACAACCGACTCTGGCATCGAGAAGGGACTGTACTGCGGCTGCTTGAGCAGCTCGACCAGCCGCTCGCCACGCCCAAGCTGCGCCTTGGACGCGGAGTCCAGGTCGGAGCCGAAGGCAGCGAAGGCTTCAAGCTCACGGAACGAGGCGAGGTCCAGACGCAGGCGACCGGCCACCTTCTTCATGGCCTTGGGCTGGGCGTCGCCACCGACACGGGAGACGGAGATGCCGACGTTGATGGCGGGGCGCACACCGGAGTTGAACAGGTCGGACTCCAGGAAGCACTGTCCGTCGGTGATGGAGATGACGTTGGTCGGGATGTAAGCCGAGACGTCATTGGCCTTGGTCTCGATGATGGGCAGGCCGGTCATCGAACCGCCGCCCATGTCGTCGCTGAGCTTGGCGCAGCGCTCCAGGAGGCGTGAGTGCAAGTAGAAGACGTCACCGGGGTAGGCCTCGCGACCCGGAGGACGGCGAAGCAGCAGTGAGACTGCGCGGTAGGCCTCGGCCTGCTTGCTCAGGTCGTCGAAGACGATGAGCACGTGCTTGCCCTGGTACATCCAGTGCTGGCCGATGGCCGAGCCGGTGTAGGGGGCGAGGTACTTGAAGCCTGCAGAATCGGAGGCGGGAGCCGCCACGATCGTGGTGTACTCCAGCGCGCCGTACTCCTCGAGAGCGCCGCGGACACCGGCGATGGTGGAACCCTTCTGACCGATCGCGACGTAGACGCAGCGCACCTGCTTCTCGGGATCGCCGGTCTTCCAGTTCTCACGCTGGTTGATGATCGTGTCGATGCACACCGCCGTCTTGCCGGTCTGCCGGTCGCCGATGATCAGCTGACGCTGGCCGCGGCCGATGGCGGTCATAGCATCGATGGCCTTGATGCCGGTGAGCAGCGGCTCCCGGACCGGCTGGCGCTGCACGACCGTCGGGGCCTGGAGTTCCAGCGCACGCCGAGCCTCGGGCACGATCTCGCCGAGGCCGTCGATCGGCTCACCGATCGGGTTCACCACGCGGCCCATGAAGTTGTCGCCCACGGGCACGGAGAGCACCTCGCCCGTGCGTCGCACCTCCTGGCCCTCCTCGATGTGGGAACCGTCACCGAGGAGCACACAGCCGATCTCACGGATGTCGAGGTTCAGCGCGATACCGAGAAGGCCACCCTTGAACTCGAGCAGTTCGTTGGTCATCGCCGAGTGCAGCCCCTCGACGCGTGCGATACCGTCGCCGGTCTCCACGACGCGGCCGACTTCCTCGCGACTGGTGTCGGTCTGGAATGCTTCGACGTTGCGCTCAATTGCGTTACGGATTTCGTCGGGCTGGATTGTCAGCTCGGCCATCGTGGGTTCCCTCCCGGGTCAGCCGGAGATCCGGCGTCGTGCTTTTTCGAGACGGCTAGCTACGCTACCGTCGATGAGGTCGTCGCCAATCTGGATGGAGATTCCTCCCACCAGGGCCGGAATCACCTCCACATTGATCTCTACTTTCTGTCCGTACAGGCTCTGCAGCGCTGCCCGAATCCTGTTCCTGCGCTCGTCGTCCAACTCGATCGCCGATTGCACCGTCGCCAGCAACATGCCGCGACGCTGGGCGGCGAGTTCGCTGAGCTGATCGATCGCCTGATCCAGTCGCCGCCCCCGCAGGTGGGAGCTGACGAAGGCCAGCAGATCGATGGTGCTCTGATGCGCCTTGCCGGCGAGCAGTTCGTTGAGGATCGCAGCCTTGGGTTCTGCCGGCAGTGCCGGTGAGGACAGCGTCAGCTGCAGGTCGCCATCGCTGACCACCGTTCGCCCGAACCGGAACAGCTCGTTCTCGATCTGATCCAGATCGCCCGCTCGCTCCGCTGCTGCGAACATGGCCTCTGCTCCGGTGAACTCGAAGGCATCGACCAGGTCGTGCTCGTTGGACCACCGTTGCCTCGCGATGAATGCCGCAAGCTCCACGGCAAGACCATTGATCTTGCCGTTCAGGAGTTCGGTGACCACCGCTGCCCGCTCCGCCGACGGCCGGCCGCCGTCGGCCAGCATCGAGCGCAGCGGCTTCTCCCGTCCGACGAGGTCAGCCACGGCCAGCAGGTCGGCACCGGCAGGGCCGATGTTCGGATCGGTGTACCGATCCGCAACCTGCTCACTGACTGCGGCCAGCGATGCTCGTGAACTACCGATCATGCCTCTGCGCCGCCCTTCGCGGCAGCCTGAGCCTCGAGATCGGAGATGAACCGGTCGACCACGGCGCGAGCCCGGTCGTCGTCGGTCAGGGACTCACCGACGATCTTGCCGGCGAGCTCGACGGCCAGACCACCCACATCCTGACGCAGCGAGGCCAGCGTCTGGCTCTTCTCAGCCTCGAGCTGAGCAGCACCGCGCTGCGCGATGGCGGCCCGTTCCTCCTCAGCCTGAGATTTGGCGGACTCGACGATGGCCTTTCCATCGCTCTCAGCCTTGGCACGAATACCTGCGGCCTCATCCTGGGCGCCAGCGATCTGCTCCTTGTAATCGGCCATCATCTTCTTGGCCTGCGCCTGCATGTCCTCAGCCTTCTGAATCCCACCTTCGATGGTTTCAGTGCGTTCCGCGAGCGCCTTTCGGATCGAGGGCAGCGCCAGGTAGCCGAGGATGATCAGGACGATAAGGAACGCCACCGTGCCGAGGATGAGCTCATCGAGCGGCGTGCCGAGGACGGAAGGACTGTCCCCTTCACTACTCGCCCGAATAGCTATCGCTAACACTGACATGTCTGGCTTCCCTCTATCGCTACTGCGGGCCGGCGCCGAAGATGAACGGAACCACGAAGCCGATCAGCGCCAGGGCTTCTGCCAGCGCGAAGCCGAGCAGCATGTTCTGCCGGATGACGCCGTAAGCCTCTGGCTGGCGCGCGATGGCCTGCACGCCCTGACCGAAGATGATGCCGATACCGATACCCGGGCCGATCGCTGCGAGGCCGTAACCTACGGAACCAATCGATCCATAGACCTCTGCGAGGAGCGTCATTTTCGTTACCTTCCTGTCAGCCGACGGACCGTCCGCCGGTTACTGGTGAGTGTGTAGTTGTGAGTGGCCCTGGGGCCTGGTCTTAGTGTCCCGATACCGCGTCCGATAAGTAGACGGCAGTCAGGAGTGTGAAGATGTACGCCTGCAGCGCTCCGATCAGGATCTCGAAGGCGGTCAGAATCGTGAGCATCAGGAAGGAACCGGCCGACCCGACCACGCCAACCACCGAGAACGAGGCTGGGTTGAACAGGTACCAGGCTGCGATGGCGAATGTGGTGAGCAGGAGGTGCCCTGCGAACATGTTGGCGAAGAGACGAACTGCGTGAGTGAAGGGTCGCACGATGAAGTTCGACAGCAGCTCGATAGGAGTCAGCAGGAAGTACATCGGCCACGGAATACCCGAGGGGAAGAGCATCGACTTCAGGAATCCCGGCCCCTGCTTGATGAACCCATAGGGCACCCAGGTGAAGTAGACGATCAGAGCGAAGGCTACCGGGAGGGCGAACATAGAGGTGGGCGGGAACTGCGCGACCGGGATCACCTCGAACAGGTTCAGGATCCAGATCAGGAAGAAGAAGGAGAACAGGAAGGGCACGAACTTGGTGCCACCCTTGCCGATCACGTCCTTGACGATGCCGTCCCTGATGAACAGGTAGCCGAGTTCGCCCAAGTTCTGCGCACCCCGGGGCACCAGCTTGGGCCGCATGAATGCATAGAGGAAGAAGATCACGATGATGGCCACGCCGATCCAGAGCAGCAGCATCGGCTTGGTGAAGTTGAAGGGCCCGAGTGAGAACACGGGATCCGTGAAGAAGATCGAGGCATTCGGTGCCGGAAAACCACAGCCGCCCTCAAGACCTGGTACGAACTGGCATCCCCAGGCCGTTTCCGGAATCGCAACCGTCATTCCGAGTTCTCCCTCGCGTTACGCATCCGGACCTGAGCCATTCGTGTCGACCACCGGGAACCCGTGACATTGCTGCGCACCGGAAGCCCTGAGTCGTTCATGGACTTTACACGAATCGTGGTCATATACATGGCCAAAGCCACTCCTACGAGTGTCCCGATTGCCAGACCTATCCCAAGTGCCCCGAAGAACCAACCGATCAGTGCACCGAGCCCACCGTAGAGAAGGATGGATGCCAGCAGCCGGTTGACGATCGCCCACGCCTCGACATTCGTCGAGCGCGTCGCCTCGGCGTGGCTGTCACTTCTGTTGCTGGACAAGGGTTTTTCTCCCATAGACGGCTTCGGCGCAGCCGCCCAGATCGAAGTCCCGAGCCGACTACGTTTGGCAATCTATCAGCGGCGCACCCGGGTTGCACCGCTGGGGTGGACAGTGGCGAGGAAATTTCACCTTGAAAGTACCGGGGTTAACCCGAAGGGCGCAGTCGAGGTCCGTAGTGAGCGGCGCCAACCCCGGGCCAGCCACTCGACAAGGCCCCCTGCTGTGCCAGCGCGACAGGCCCTGCTTCTACTGTTTGCTGCGAAGCTGCTGGGCGGAGGGAGCATCCGGACCGGGCCCATCCTGGGCCTCGGGCTCGACGTAGAGGACCTTCGTGGTCGCGAAGATGTAGACCTCGGCCGCGGTCCACACGAGTGTGCAGGTCAGGATCGTGGCGGCGAATGCCTTCGTGTCGAATGCCGTGGCTCCTGCCAGCAGGAACAGCAGGACCGCCAGCACACCGATCTTGACCAGGTAGATCGCCATTGCCACCGTCATCGCCATCTGGGGGTTGCTACGCAGAACACGGGCGAGCAGGACCTGTCCCACGAGGAAGAACGGCAGCACGATTGCAACGCCGAGCAGGGCACCCACCCCAGACGCAGCTCCCGCGGCGATCCAGAAGACCAGGGCCATGACCAGGCCCACAGCACCGGTCGGAATCGCGGCCTTCTGGAATATCTGCTTCGTGAACTGATCCACTGTCGCTTCCCCTCCGAACTTGACGCAATGCTAGTCGAGCAGGACGCCCGACACCCAATCGTTCCGGCTTCTGAGGTACAGCCCCGGGCCCCGGACCCCGCAACGCTGCCGACTCACGACGCCTCGCGATCAGCGGGATCGTCCCGGATCGCTCGACCACCGGGGGTACGCAGTGCAGCGACGACGCCCGCCAGCGCGATGAGCCCACCTCCGATGGCCACCGATGCAGGCAGGAACGCAATGGCTACGGTCGTGCCTGCGATCACCGCCGACCAGCCGTAGATCAGCAGCACGGCCCGCTTCTGCGAATGGCCCAGATCCATGATCCGATGATGCAGGTGTTCCTTGTCGGCCTCGAACACCGAACGCCCGGCCGCGGTCCGGCGGATGATCGCCAGCCCCACATCCAGGACGGGCACCGCGAGTACGAAGATCGGGATCACCAGCGGCAGCAGTGCCGGCACGATGGTCGCCGAGTCGATGGCGTTCGGATCCACCTGACCGACCAGAGTGATGGTACTGGTGGCCAGCAGCAGCCCCAGCAGCATGGAGCCCGTGTCACCCATGAACAGCCGAGCGCGATAGAAGTTGTGCGGCAGGAATCCCAGGCAGGCGCCGACAAGCGCCGCTGATACGAGCGCGGCCAGGGTTGCCCGGTCGAAACCGTGCTGCACGCTGAGCAGGTAGGAATAGGCGAAGAACGCCGCAGCGGCGATGGCCACGATCCCCGCGGCAAGGCCGTCGAGGCCGTCGACGAAGTTGATGGCGTTGATCGTGAACACGACGATCAGCACAGTGATGGCCACGCTGGTGATCGGATCCAGCACGAGTACGCCACCGATGGGCAGCCACGAAAGGGAGATCCCGCCATAGGCGATGATGCCGCCGGCCAGCACCTGTCCCGCGAACTTGGTGAGGGGGTCCAGTCCGTATCGATCGTCAAGGACGCCAACGGCGACGAGTACGAGCATGGCGGCGATCAGCCCCACGACCTCCGACGGCACCGTGCCTGAGGACTCGAAGACCTGACTCATCAGCGGCAGCTGACTGGCGATCAGAATGGCGACGAGCACCCCCGCGAACAGCCCCAGGCCACCGAGCCGGGGCGTCGGACGCGAGTGGACATCACGGTCACGTGGCTCGGCGATGGCCCCCCACTTGATGGCGAGTTCGCGCGCGAACGGAGTGACCAGATACGTCACTGCCGCGGCAGCGACCAGGCACAACAGATACTCGCGCACTACACCTGTCTAACGCTTCAGCGTGGATATGCGGGGAATTTCGACACGAGTCCGGACACATCCTGTCGGATCGCGGCTGCTTCAGCGGGGCTTTCGGTCCGAATCGCCCGCCCGATCAGCGTCGAGATCTCCTTCATCTCGACCGGTCCCATGCCTTGAGTGGTGACACAGGCAGTACCGACCCGGATGCCGCTGCCGATCATCGGCTTCTGCGGGTCATACGGGATGGCGTTCTTGTTCAGGGTGATCCCGGCGGCGTCGCTGCGCTCCTCGGCCTCGGCACCGGTGACGCCCAGCGGCTGCAGGTCCAGCAAGGACAGGTGTGTGTCGGTCCCTCCCGAGACCGGGCGCATCCCCTCCTCAGCCAGGCCCTCAGCCAGCGCCTTCGAGTTCGCCACGACCTGGGCCGCGTAGTCCTGGTAGGCGGGTGTCGCTGCCTCCTTGAGCGCCACCGCTTTGGCTGCCACGGCGTGCATCAGCGGTCCGCCCTGCATCATCGGGAAGACGGCCTTGTCGATCGCCTTGGCATGCTCCTCACGGCAGACAATCATGCCGCCCCGGGGACCGCGCAGCACCTTGTGCGTGGTGAAGGAGACGACATCTGCGTACGGGACCGGACTGGGGATCGCCTTGCCTGCGACCAGACCGATGAAGTGAGCCGCATCGACCATGAGCTTCGCGTCGACCTCATCGGCGATCTCACGGAACGCGGCGAAGTCGATGAGTCGCGGGTAGGCGGTGGCACCACAGATGATCATCTTCGGACGATGCTGCCGAGCAAGGTCGCGGACCTGGTCGTAATCGATCAGTTCGGTGTCCTGGCGGACGCCGTAGGAGATCACGTCGAACCACTTGCCGCTGAAGTTCACCGCGGAGCCATGCGTCAGATGGCCACCGTGCGGGAGACTCATCGCCAGCACCTTCTCCCCCGGCTTCACAAACGCCCCATAGACGGCGATGTTGGCCGACGCACCGGAGTGCGGCTGGAGATTGGCGTGCTCGGCGCCGAAGAGTTGTTTCGCCCGTTCGATACCGATGTTCTCGGCCTTGTCCACCTCGGCACACCCGCCGTAATAGCGACGTCCCGGGTAGCCCTCGGCGTACTTGTTGCTGAGCGTGGAACCAAGTGCTGCCAGCACCGCCGGAGATGTGTAGTTCTCGCTTGCGATCAGCTGCAGACCGGAGCGCAACCGGTCGAGCTCGGAGAGCAGGATGCCGGCGATCTCCGGATCCTCAGCGTCGAGGGCCTGGAAATCGGGGCCCCAGAAGGGTGCTTGGGTCATGGCATCAGTCTATATCCGCCGGCACACGACTCCCCAATCCGTGCGCTCGGACCGTCCGGCACCACGGGCGGACCGGCAGTACGTGTGATGCCCGGCTTCAGGCTCGCAGTGCGGGACCTCGCACGGCCGCCCGGGGCCCAGAGGGCCCGGGCAGCTTCACCAGCTCGCAGTAGAAGTGCAGCAACTCGTCAAGGTCCAGCTTCAGGCTGCGCAGGCTCTGGGACTTGGTGAGGAAGGCCGACGCACCTGCCGCCCAGGCGGCGTCGGCGTCGTCCTGCAGCGAAGAGCTCGTGAGTATCGCCACCGGGGTCCTGTGGTACTGGCCCTCGGCTCGCAACCACTGCAGGAACTCGTGGCCGGGGATACCGGGCAGGCCGAGGTCGAGCAGGATCAGATCGAAGTGCTGCCCGGCATCGAGCATCTCCCTGGCTGCCTCGGCGCGATCGACGAAGGTGACGTCGACGTTGAAGGCGCACTCCTCCAGCGCCTGACCGGTATGCAGCGCATCCATCTCGTTGTCCTCCACGACCAGGATCCGAGGAGTTCCGAGGCTGTTCGAGCCCCCAGGGCGGGGATGCGACCCATGATCGACCCCCGGCCGGTCCCGTTTCGCCTGCAGGAGGTAGCGGTCGGCGGCCCTGACCAGGTCATCGAGGCGGGGAGACATCCGCGCTCGCACCGTGGCGCTGCCATAGCTGGCGGTCATCCTGATCTGGTGACGATCCGGCGTTGTGAGCTCGACCTCGACACGTTGCAGCCGCGCGAGGATCGGCGCGAGGTCCTCCGCATCGGCGAGCGCAAGGATCGCGACGAACTCGTCACCTCCCCAGCGACTGACCACATCGAGCTGACGGAACTGCTCGTCAAAGGCGTTCGCGTACGCACGCAGCACCTGATCACCGGCGTCATGACCGTAGGAATCGTTGATGGACTTGAAGTAGTTCAGGTCCGCGAGGATGACCGCGACCAAGTAGTCGGCTTCCCGTGCGTTGGAGAGCAGCCGGAGATACCTGTGCTCAGCAGCCGCCCGGGTCAGCAGGGAAGTGAGGTCGTCGTAATGAGCCAGACGCTCAAGGTCGGCCTGCCTGTTCCACCGCAGCAGAGTGAAGTTGAGCGTGCGTTGCACGGCTGTGGGGGTGATCAGATCCTGCTTGTCGAGGAAGTCGTCGGCACCTGCCTTCACACACGCGGCACCATGACGATCACCCGTCGTCATAGCGACGATAGGCACGTTGACCACGACCCTGCGTAGGCGTTCGATGGTCGCCGGGCCGCTGGAGTCGGGCAGTCCAAGATCACACATGATGATCTGAGGCGTCTGGCTGAGGACAAGCTCGATGCCCTGCTCCAGAGTCGGCCGGTCACGGATGAGCGCTGTCGGATAGGCTCTGCGGATCTCGCTGGCGATCAGGCGCACGTCGCTGGGGTCGTCCTCGATCAGCAGGACCTCGGTCACCGCGGCCCCCAACCCCGTGTGAACCGTCGCCGGGAACCCGGAGGATACGACCGGGGAACGACGTCGCTCCCTACCGTCCTCAGTCATGATCACGACACTCTAACCGGGCGGCCAGCACGTTGCATGCAGTCGGGACATTCGCCTGGAATGACCCGGAGGACCTCGGTCCCGACTCCTGGCTCCCGGTCACTCACCCGACTCCGAAGCCTCCTCCTCGAAGGCGCTGTTGATCGCCGCCAGTTCCCCTCTGGAAACCGCACCCTCACGGATCAGCCTGGGCACGTGCCCAGTCACATCAACGACCGTGCTGCGCCAGTCGGTGGTGAGCGGCCCCGTGTCCAGGATGAAGTCGGCCCCGTCGGTGTCCACGCCATCCAGCGTCTGGGATGGGCTGACACCCTTCTCGTTGGCCAGGGTGAGCGCGGTCGGTCCCAGACGCGCCGCCAGTCCGAGCAGGACCGGGTGTGCAGGCATCCGCACTGCCAGGGTGTCCGACGTGAGGCCCCAGGCCAGGCTCGGCTGCTGGCGTACAAGCAGCGTGAGCATGCCCGGCCAGAGGGCCGAGATGAGATCGCGGGCGACCGGCGGGATGCCGATCCCGATCCCGTCGAGAGTCTCCGGCGCGCCGATGATCACTCCCATGGGCAGCGACGAATCCGCCTTGAGCTCCCTGATCCTGGTGACCCCGCGTTCGGAGAAAGCATCCGTCACCAGGGAGTAGAAGCTCTCCGAGGGTGCCACTGCCACCCGGCCCCGGCGAAGACCGGAGACCACGGTGTCCAGCGTAGCCTCACGGACCCCCGGGTCCCGAAGATCGAGATAGCGTGCCACACCTCATTGTGACGCAACGGGCCCAGTGTTCGGCGCCTTCCCCGCCCCCGAGGAACAGTTTCCAACCGTCAGCGATCTCTCGTGGCGGGAGTGCTGCCCGGCATCAGCCGCCACAGGACAGGAACCAGATGCGGGTCATGCCCACTGCTTATGACAAGGATCAGCGCAAACTGGTCATACTACTAGTCATATTGCTAGAATGCGGACATGGATCAAGACGTCAGCCTCGCCACCGCGAAGGCTTCGCTGTCGGAACTCACCCGGACCGCGGAGGAACAGCACATCCGCTTCCACATCACCAAACACGGCCGTCGTTCCAGTGCGATCATTGCCGAGGCCGACCTGCGTTCTCTGCTGGACACCATCGAGGAACTCTCCGACGCGGAGAGCATCCACGCGATCCAAGAGGCACTCGCCGATGGCTGGTCTGAGGAGGACATCCTGACCCGCGAGCAGGCCGACGCCCTCATCCCGGGCGGAGAATGACGAGCGAACCCTACAGGGTCGCGTTCAGCGGCACCGCCCGGCGCAACCTCAGCGAAGACGTCCCTCGCTCCGTCGCGGAAGCCGCACTGTCGCTGATCTTCGACGGGATCGCCCACAACCCTCACCGCCGGGGGCGTGAACTCAGTCCACCCTTGGTCGGCGTCTGGAAGGCGAACACCGGCACCTACCGCGTCCTGTACGTCATCGACGAGCAGGCGCATGTCGTGCAGATCGTTCGGGTCGTCCATCGACGAGACGCATACCGCCGCTGAGCCGGGCCACCTCCCATACCGGTGGCCGCCGCAACGTTCAGCAACCTCCCGGTGCGGGGTCGCTCGTCTCGCCGACGACGGCGGTCGTGAACCGAGGCCTGCCGGCCAGATCGTGATGGTCCACGACATCGACAAATCCACGCTGTCTCAGCAGTTCGGGCACACCGGCTTCGCGCGCCTGCTCCCCCTGATCGTCGGCGTGCTCGATCGCGAGCAGGCCACCGGGGCGCAGGGCGCACTCGGCCAGCGGCACCAGCGAGCGGATCAGCTCCAGGCCGTCCGGGCCGCCGTACAGAGCAATGGCGGGGTCATGATCACGGACCTCCGGGTCACGGGGAATGGCCCCGGCCGGAATATAGGGCGGGTTGCTGACCACCACATCGGCTGGGCGGTCGAGGGCAGCGAGCCACGCAGGCCTTGTGACGTCGGCTTCCAGCAACGAGTAGGCCGATCCGTTGGCACGGATGAGCTCAGCGTGCCTCTCGTAGTTCTGCTGCGCATAGCTGCAGGCCTGCGGTGATCGCTCGACCGCCAGAACCGAACAGTCAGCGACATTCGCAGCCAGGGCCAGCCCGATGGCACCGGAGCCGGCGCAGAGATCGACTGCGACGCTCGGCCCATCGTTGCTCGGGAGCACGCCGATGAGCCAGTCGACCAGCACCTCCGTCTCGGGTCGAGGCGTGAAGACGCCAGGGCCAACGTTGAGGTCGAGGTTGAGGAACGAGGCCTGCCCGGTCAGGTGCTGCAGCGGCACGCGGGCCTCCCTGCGCACTGTCAGCCGATCAATCTCCTGCAGGTCGGACTCCGGGATCTCGGTAAGCAGCGCGACTCGGGAGCCGGGAAGACCACAGGCATGAGCCACGATCAGCCTGGCGTCGGCGGCTGGACTGGGAACACCGGCCGCCGACAGGCGGTTCTCGATCGTCCGCAGGAGCGAGGCTGCCGGGACGGCGTTCACGCAGACTGGCTCTCGCTCAGGCGTTGCTGAAGGTCATCCTCGAGCAGAGCTTCAACGACGGCATCGAGATCCCCGTCGAGTACCTGGTCGAGATTGTGCGCCTTGAAACCGACACGATGATCCGAGATCCGGTTCTCCGGGAAGTTGTAGGTGCGTACCCGTTCACTGCGATCCACGGTCCGCACCTGGGCCCGTCGCGCATCGGCAGCTTCCTGCTGGGCCTCCTCCTGCGCGAGGACCAGCAGGCGGCTGCGCAGGATTCTCAGCGCCTGCTCCCGGTTCTGCAACTGGCTCTTCTCGTTCTGGCAGGACACGACCAATCCCGTGGGTTCATGAGTGATCCGGACGGCCGAGTCCGTCGTGTTGACGCTCTGGCCGCCCGGTCCGCTGGAGCGGAAGACATCGATGCGAAGATCGTTCGGATTGATCTCGACGTCGATGTCCTCGGCCTCCGGCATCACGAGCACCCCGGCCGCCGACGTATGCAGTCGTCCCGATGCCTCGGTGACGGGTACTCGCTGAACCCGGTGCACGCCACCCTCGAATTTGAGCCGCTTGTACGGTGCGTTGTCGGGATCGTCCCCGCCGCGGGCCTTCACCGCAAGCGACGCGTCGCGGACCCCGCCGAGATCGGACGCGTTCAGG
Source organism: Actinomycetota bacterium (assembly GCA_020438795.1). Taxonomy (GTDB): domain Bacteria; phylum Actinomycetota; class Actinomycetes; order S36-B12; genus JAGQTY01. Next base: position 18,361 of record JAGQTY010000028.1, on the reverse strand, counting down.
TCCAGCAGTTCGGTCTGCCAGCCACGTCGTTCGGCATACCGTTCGTACATGCGCAGCAGATCGCCCGCGAACAGAGCGCTCTCATCACCACCGGCTCCGGCCTTCACCTCGAGGATGACGTCCTTGGAGTCCATGGGGTCCCTGGGCACCAGCAGCAGTGTCAGCTTGTCAGCCACGGCAGCCTGCTCGGCCTCGATCCTGGTCACCTCTTCGGCGAACGAAGGATCCTCCGCCGCGAGCTCCGTGGCCATCTCGAGGTCGTCGCGCAGCTGCAGCCAGTCCTGGTAGCTGCCCACCAAGGGCCTCAGTTCGGCGAAGCGGCGCCCGAGTCGGCTGGCCAGCGCCGGCTGAGTGTGTACCTCAGGCTGACTGAGCTGGTTCTCGAGGTCGTGGTACTCCGCGACCAGAGCCTCACACGCCTCGAACATCAACCCTCCTGCGGGGAATCCGACGTAGCCGGCGAGAAGGGAGTATCAGGAACCGGACTTCTTGCCGAAGCGCTTCTCGAAGGCTGCGACACGGCCACCCGAGTCCAGGATCTTCTGCTTGCCCGTGAAGAAGGGATGGCAGTTGTTGCACACATCGGCGTGGATCTCACCGTCGGGAGCAGTGCTCCGCGTCGTGAAGGTGTTGCCACAGGTGCAGGTGACCGTGGTCAGGCCATACTGGGGATGGATATCGGGTTTCATGCTTGTCTCCTCTGACGAACCGGGTCGCCAATCAGCGTGAACCGGCACCGCTCTTCGAGTATTCCACGAGTTCGGTGCGGGTCAAAGCGGGTGAACCGAGGGCTGCCTCACACCAGCATGGCTATCCGGGCCGGTTGCGGGCAGCCATCGATCTCAGTCGTCGTCCGGACCGGGTCCAGCCGTCTTCTGCACCTGCACCAGGAACTCGTAGTTGCTGTTCGTGTCCCTGATCTTGGTGAGGAGCAGTTCTATGGCCTGCTGGGTCTCCAGCGCGTGGAGGATCCGTCGCAGCTTCCACACGATCTTGAGTTCCTCCGGCGACATCAGGAGTTCTTCCTTGCGGGTGCCGGAGGCATCGACGTCCACGCTGGGGAAGATGCGCTTGTCCGCGAGGCGACGGTCGAGTTTGAGCTCCATGTTGCCGGTGCCCTTGAACTCCTCGAAGATCACCTCGTCCATCTTCGAACCGGTCTCCACCAGGGCGGTCGCCAGGATCGTGAGCGAGCCGCCGTGCTCGATATTGCGAGCCGCACCGAAGAAGCGCTTCGGCGGATAGAGCGCCGCGGAGTCCACACCACCGGACAGGATCCTGCCCGATGCCGGGGCGGCAAGGTTGTAGGCACGACCGAGACGGGTCATCGAGTCCAGGAGGACAACGACATCGTGGCCCATCTCGACCAGGCGCTTGGCCCGTTCGATGGCCAGCTCCGCGACAGTCGTGTGATCGTCAGCGGGGCGATCGAAGGTACTGGCGATGACCTCGCCCTTGACCGAGCGCTGCATGTCGGTCACTTCTTCGGGACGCTCATCCACCAGGACCACCATCAGGTGGCATTCGGGGTTGTTCTCGGAGATGGCATTGGCGATGGACTGCAGCACCATCGTCTTGCCCGCCTTGGGCGGCGAGACTATGAGGCCGCGCTGCCCCTTGCCGATCGGGGAGACCAGGTCGATGACGCGGGTGGTCAGGTTCGACGGCTCCGTCTCGAGCCGCAGTCGCTGTTGCGGGTAGAGCGGGGTGAGCTTGGAGAACTCCAGCCGCTCGGTGACCTCGGCCACCGGGATGCCGTTGATCGTCTCGACCTTGACCAGCGGGTTGAACTTCTCCCGACGCTCACCGTCATGCGCCTGCCGGACCGAGCCGGTCACGGCGTCACCCTTGCGCATTCCGTGGCGCTTCACCATGGCCAGGGAGACATACACGTCGTTCGGTCCCGGGAGGTACCCGGAGGTGCGCACGAATGCGTAGTTGTCCAGCACGTCCAGGATTCCCGCCACGGGAAGCAGCACGTCGTCCTCGGTGATCACAGGCTCGGCGTCACGGCCGCGTCCACGGTTTCGCTCACCCCGACCCCGGCGGCGGCGACGCCGGCCTCCGTCATCGTCGTTGTTGTTCTGGTTGCGATTGTTGTTCTGGTTGCGATTGCGGTTCTGATTCTGGTTCGAGTTCTGGTTCTGGCCGTTGTTGCGTCGGCCCTCACCACGGTCCTCGTCTTCGCCGGATCGCTGCTGATCCTGCTGGGACTCCTTGGCAGTGTCGTCACCGGCGTTTTCGCCGCCGGCGCTGTCGGCACCGCCGTCGCGACGCGGGCTGCGGTCCGGCGCGTCCGTCCTATTGGGCTGCGGGTCCTGGCCGGAAGCCTCATCGGCCCCCTTGGAGGACCGGGAGTCCTGCGCGGGTCCGGAGCCGCCCTGCTTGTCACGGATGGCGCTGATGAGCTGCTGCTTGCGCATTCCACTCGTACCGGAGATGCCCAGATTCTGCGCCTTCTCGCGCAGTTCCGGCAGAAGCATCCCTGAGAGTCCCTGGCCGCCCGTCGTCTTGGCAGTGTCAGTCATGGTGTCGGTCACTCGGTTGAACCTTTCCGAGTCTTGGAGAAGGCTGTCGGCGACTGGTTTCGTATGGCCGACAACCACCATCGGATATCTGGAATATCGCAAACGGATACGGGAACTCCACCGGAGTCCGACGACGAAGGTCGTTCAGTCCCCGATGTGACGCGGATTCGACTGGACCGGGAAACATGCCATTCACATCAGAGGATGTGGTTCTGGCTGTCCGTACCGATCGAGTGTGCTCCACTCGGAGTTTCCCCCGGTTGCGACACGAACACAGTAACACGGATCACAGGGGTGTTCGGCATTGCCGGGGCAGAAATCAGCTCGGTGACGTAGCGCCACGATCGTCGAAACCCGGCCTGAGCATGTCGAAGCCACCCACCGTGGGCAACTCCGCACCGTCGATACTGAAGGCCAGGACACTCGGCCCCGCGCCGGAGACACAGGCCGGCACGCCACGGCCCCTGAGCTCGTCCACCAGCGCCATCGCCTGGGGATACACGCCCCTGCGCTGCTCCTGGTGCAATCGGTCCTCCGTCGCTGCCAGGAGCAGTTCGGGAGCCTGCGTCAGTGCGGCAGTGAGCAGGGCCGCCCGCCCGGCGTTGAAGGCCGCATCCGGCAGTGGCACCTGTTGTGGGAGCGCCTGCCTGGCTTCCTCGGTGGGAGAGGTCTGCGAGGGGATGAAGAGCACGGGCTCGAGGCGCTGGTTGATCACGAGCCTCGTGGCCCGGAAGACCGGACCGTCGGACCAGGCGATCACGTAGCCACCCAGCAGACAGGCGGCCACGTTGTCCGGATGGCCCTCCAGCTCCGCAGCGAGCTGAAGGATGTCCTGGCTCTGCGCCGACCCGGAGAGCGCCGCCGCCAGGGAGACACCGCCGACAATGGCGGCGGCCGAAGACCCCAGACCACGGCCGTGCGGGATGACATTGCGACAGGTCAACCGGATCCCTGCGTCGGCCGGAACCCCGAACCGCTCCATTCCGGCACGAAGGCTGCGCACCACCAGATTCGAGGCATCGGCGGGCACCCCATCACCCCCCGCCTCGAACAGCACCTCTACCTGAGGTTCAGCCAACAGGCTCACCCGGTACTCGTCGTGCAGGCGCAGCGCCAGTCCGACGGAGTCGAAGCCGGGACCGAGGTTCGCGCTGGTGGCAGGCACGCGCACGGATGCGCTGGATCTCATCAGGACAGCCCGAGCGCCTCGGCGGCGGCAGCGGCGTCCACCGGGATCACCGGCGGCTCGGTCACGTCCTTGAGGGCCAGCTGTGGGTCCTTCAGTCCGTTCCCGGTGAGGGTGCACGTGATGGTCGCACCTGCTGGAACCTCACCGGCCCGGCTGCGCTGGAGCAATCCCGCGACCGAAGCCGCGCTGGCGGGCTCACAGAAGACGCCCTCACGCTCGGCAACCAGATGATAGGCCTCGAGGATCTCCTCGTCGGTCACCGCGTCGATGAGCCCGCCACTCTCGTCACGGGCGGCCACAGCCTGATCCCAGGAGGCGGGGTTGCCGATCCTGATGGCCGTTGCGATCGTCTCCGGGTGCTTCACCGGTTCCCCTCGGACGATGGGGGCGGCTCCGGCAGCCTGGAACCCCCACATGCGCGGGAGTCCGGAGGCCACGCCCGCTCGGTGATACTCCCGGAAACCGCGCCAGTATGCGGTGATGTTCCCCGCGTTACCCACGGGCAGACAGTGGATGTCCGGGGCATCGCCGAGCGCATCAACGATCTCGAACGCGGCGGTCTTCTGGCCTTCGATCCGTACGGGGTTGACACTGTTCACCAGCGACACCGAATAGTCGTCCGCCAGCTGGCGGGCCAGGCGCAGGCAGTCGTCGAAGTTGCCATCGACCTGCATCACGCGGGCGCCGTGCATGATGGCCTGTGCCAGCTTGCCCATGGCGATCTTGCCCTGCGGGACCAGCACCGCGCAGATCAGCCCCGCCTTGCCCGCGTAAGCGGCGGCGCTGGCTGACGTGTTCCCCGTCGAGGCACAGATCACTGCCTGCGCTCCCTCGTCAACCGCCCGCGAGATCGCGGCCGTCATACCGCGGTCCTTGAACGAACCGGTCGGGTTGGCCCCGTCGTACTTGAGATGAACCTGAGCACCCACAAGGGCACTGAGGTGTTCGGCATGGATCAGCGGAGTTCCGCCCTCCTGCAGGGTCACGACGTTGCGGAAGCTCGGCAGCGCAGCCTCGTACTCCCGGATGACACCCCGCCACATCCCGTTCGGTCCGGTCATCACGAGCCCTCCGTGTCGAGAACGCGCATCAGGCCAACCACTTCGCTGACCGCGTCCAGATCCTGCAGTTCGGCAACCGTGTCCGAGATGTCGCCCTCGCGGGCCGAGTGGGTGCGCACGACCAGGCGCGCATTGTGCCCCTGTCCCTCCTGCCGGACGCCGGCGATGCTGACCCCGTTGTTGGCGAAGACGCCGGCGATCCGGGCCAGCACACCGGGAACGTCCTCCACGGTCAGGCTCATGTAGTAGCTGGTCACCGCGTCCTCGATGGGCAGCACTGTCGCGTCGTTGTAGGTGGAGGACAGCGCCCCCCGCGAACCCATCACCTTGTGCCGAGCGGCGGTGACCAGATCACCGAGCACAGCACTGGCGGTGGGAGCCCCTCCGGCCCCCTGCCCGTAGAACATGAGGTCTCCCGCAGCCTCCGCCTCGATGAAGACAGCGTTGAAAGCCTCCCGCACGGACGCCAGAGGGTGGTTCACGGGCACCATCGTGGGGTGGACCCGCACGCTCACCGAGTTGTTGGCCTGATCGTACTCCGCGATGGCCAGCAGCTTGATGACGAACCCCATCTCATGCGCGGCAGCGATGTCGGCTGCGGTGACCGATGAGATCCCCTCGCAGTGGACGCCCGCCAGGGTGACACGGGTGTGGAACGCCAGCGTCGCCAGGATCGCAGCCTTGGCGGCGGCGTCGAGACCCTCCACATCAGCCGTCGGATCGGCCTCTGCATACCCGAGCGCCTGGGCATCGGCCAGGACGCTCGCATAATCAGCACCTTCCTCATCCATCTTGGTGAGGATGTAGTTGGTGGTGCCGTTCACGATGCCCAGTACCCGGCTGACGTCGTCTCCCGACAGGGAATCCAGCAGCGGGCGCAGCAACGGGATCGCCCCGGCGACCGCCGCCTCGTAGTAGAGATCCACTCCGGACTGTTCGGCACGTTCGTGCAGGTCCGCCCCCCGTTCGGCCATCAGCGCCTTGTTGGCCGACACGACGCTCGAACCCCGCTCCAGGGCCGCCGCCACGAGCTCACCGGCCGGCTCCACACCTCCGATGAGTTCCACCACGACATCGGCGCCGGAAGCTGCCAGAGCTGCCGCATCGGTGGTCAGCAACTCGTCGGGAATCCCCTCGCGGTGACGGCTGTCGTCACGCACCGCCACCCCTGTCAGACGTAGCGGCGCACCGACTCTGGCGGCCAGGTCCTGGGCGTTCTCCAGAATCAGCCGGGCGACCTGAGCACCCACCGTTCCGCCGCCCAGCAGGGCCACAGTGACCTCATCGGCCTGCGACATCAGTGCTCCTCACCACGATCAATTCGTTCCTCCCCCATGGTCGCAGATACGACCCCCGGTTACCGAAGGCCTCTGGCCCGGACCGGATCGACTGCTCGCTTCGTGTGCCGGAGGGACGCGAGGAGTCGCTGCCGCAGCCGGGACACCCCGCTCAGTCATCCTCGGGGTGGGACTTAGGATCATGCTCGTCGACATAACCGCGCGCGGCCAGTGTCGCCTGTGTGATGGATTCCCCGACCCGTTCCGTCGCCGGATAGACGTTCTCGTCCCCGATCTCGTTCAGCACATGTGTCGACTCCAGTTGCGAGTAGGCACGAGCAGTGACCTCGACCAGTTTCAGAACACTGTCCACCTTGTTGAGCTTCGCGTTGTAGCGCGCAAGCACCTTGATGAACGTGTTCCCCAGGTCGAGCTTGTCGCGCATGATAATCAGCACCACAGCGCCCCGACTGGATGGGGTCACCTTGGGCAGCCGCTGCTCGAAGATGGGCGCGGCGGCGAAGAACAGGCTGCCGTAGGGGGCCAGCACGACGATGGAGTGCGCCCGCAGATGCTCCGGCGGATCGACCTCCAGGGGCAGCAGTTCACCGCCGAACACCCAGCGCTTGAGGCGCACCTCCTCCGACTGCCGCAGCACGAACAGCAGGATGGCCAGGACCACCCCCGCGAGTACTGCGTACTGCAGGGGCATGATGAGCGTGAGCACGAAGGTCACGATCATCACCACGGCCGAGGTGGCTCCTGTGCGCCAGACAGCCCAGATCTCGCGCGGCCTGATGATCGAGAACCCGATGACGATCAGCAGACCCGCCAGCACGGGCATGGCCACCGCCGCGATCAGGCCCGAGGCGAACAGAATGCCGATGATCATGACGATCGAGGCGAGGATGGGCGCCAGCCTGGACTTGGCCCCTGCGGTCAGGTTCACCGCGGTGCCGGTCATGGATCCGGCCACCGGCATCCCCTGGAACACACCCGCTGCGAGACAGGCCACGCCCTGGCCGCGGAAGTCCCCTGAGGCGTCGGCGTACTCCCCGTCCGGGTTGGGTATCGACGTTGAGATCGCGGCCCCCTGGACCAGCCCGATGAAAGCCAGTGAGATGGCCGGCACGATGAGCGACACCACCAGGCTCAGGTCCGGCAGGACCGGGCCGGGCAGTGAACTCGGCACCGGAGAGATGCTCCCCACCGTGGCGACCCCGGACCAGCCGAGGACCGGGACCATGGCGGAACCGACCACCACCGCGATCACCATGCCGATCGCCCCCAGGCGCGTGCGGCCCAGCCCCACGATCAGGGCGATCGTGACCAGTCCGACAGCGACCGCTTGCCACTGCCAGGACTCGATGTTCTCGGCCGTGTGGAACACCTTGTCGATCCTGGTCGATCCCTCGGCGGCGAACCCCGTGAAGTCGGCGACCTGCGCCAGGATGATGTTGACGGCCACGCCGGTCACGAAACCCGTCACGACCGAGGCGGGAACGAAGCGGACCACCCGGCCCATGCGCAGCAGCCCCAGCACGAGCATGATCAGGCCCGTGAGCATCGCGAGTGTGAACAGTGCCTGATCCGGGTTGCTGACATCGTGGATCTGCGGGATGTCGGCCATCACCACAGCCATCGCCGACGTCACTGTGGCGACCATCAGCACCGAACTGCTCGTCAGCGCCCCGCCGATCATCCCGTAGATGTATGCGTAGATGCCATAGACCGGATTGACAACCGCGAGCAGCGCGGTGGCAAGGGCGTTGGGTACGCTCTGGATGCCGAGTACGGCTCCCGCGGCTATATCACTGGGCAGTGTCTTACGGTTGCCGAACTGACGCAGGTAGGCCCGCCTGCGGGACTCCGGCTGCGAGGGCGCGTCGGCGGCCGGGTCGGTTCCGGCCTCTGCCGTCATGATCGAACTCCTGCCCGTGCCTCGACCGGTCACCTCAGAGCGACGGTGCGAGCGAGTCGATCGTAGTGGAATCGCGCATGGGAAGCCGGTTGAGACGTCCGGCGTCAGGTGAATCCGGACATGGCTGGCCCACCGGGGCCTGGCCGGACATTCGCTGTGTCTGGCCACGCGCGAGAGCAGGATCAGTCGTTGATCCCCGCGTCCAGAGCAAGCATGTCGTTCACTGTCTCCCGCCGCAGCACGGTGCTCAGCTCCCCGTCGCGACACGCGAGCACGCCGGGGCGGGGCAGGTAGTTGTAGTTGGACGCCATCGAACGACAATACGCGCCGGTGCCGGCGACCGCCAGCATGTCACCGGGCACCAGATCCTGCGGCAGCCAGGCGTCACGAACGATGATGTCACCGCTCTCGCAGTGCTTGCCGACGATCCGGCACAGGACGAGTTCGGCCTCGCTGGCACGGTTCGCCAACGTCACCGTGTACTCCGCGTCATACAGCGCGGTCCGGATGTTGTCGCTCATCCCCCCATCCACGCTGAGGTAGCGACGGACGTGCCCGGAGTCCAGGGTCACGTCCTTGACAGTGCCGATCGTGTACAGGGTGATTCCGGCTGGACCGACGATGGCACGGCCCGGTTCGACGGCCAGCCGGGGCGGTGGCAGCCCTGCCTCGGAGCAGGCGGCACTCACGATCCCGGTCAATGCGGCGGCCATGTCCCGGACGTCCAGTGGGGTGTCCTCCGAGGTGTAGGCGATACCCATGCCGCCACCGAGGTTGAGTTCGGTCACGGGTATGGCCCCGCCGTCGGACCGCTCGTCCCGCAGGCGCAGCATGAACTCGACCAGCCGCCGCGCGGCCACCTCGAAACCGCTCGGATCGAATATCTGCGAGCCGATATGGGAATGCAGCCCCACGAGCTCGAGTTCCGGTAGCCCCGCCACGGACCTGACAGCCTCAAGTGCCGACCCGTCGGCAAGGGCCAGGCCGAACTTCTGGTCCTCGTGGGCTGTCGCGATGAACTCATGCGTGTGGGCCTCCACGCCCACAGTCACCCGGACGAGTACGTTCGGGCGCACATCCAGCTCCTGTGCCAGCTGGGCCAGCCGGGCGATCTCGATCCTGGAATCCACGACGAAGCGGCCCACCCCGTGCTCAAGGGCGGCTCGTAACTCCTCCTCGGACTTGTTGTTGCCGTGGAACAGGATGTCGGGTCCCGGGATACCGGCCGCCTTCGCCACGGCCAGCTCACCGCCGGTACAGACATCGATCCGCAGTCCCTCGTCGTGGATCCACTGGGCAACGCGGGCGGAGAGGAAAGCCTTGCCCGCATAGTAGACATCGGCCTGCGCGCCCGCGTTGAAGGCCTCGGTGTAGTCCCTGGCCGCGTCGCGGACGTGCTGCTCGTCCAGCAGGAACACCGGTGTCGGTTGCGCCCTGGCCACGTCCCGGACGTCCACTCCCGCGATCTCGAGCTGACCCTCAGCTCCCCGTCCGGCGTTGCGGGGCCACACAGCGGGGTCCAGAGCGATCACGTCTTGCGGCCCGCCCGGCTTGCTCGGCGCACCAATCAGGTGCGCTGGCTCGTGACGGGGTCCTGCGGGATGGGCGGGCATGATTCAAGAATACGAGCCCTGAGAGGCGAAGCGAAGTCAGCGGCCCCGGCCGATGGTCCAGGCTCCCGCGGCCAGGGTGCTTGCGGTGGCCGTGGCGGAGCGGGCTGCCACCCGCGTCACTGCGGCGATCCCGCCGGTGGCCCTGGCAGCCAGCCGCCGACCGCGGAACTCGTGGATGGGCCACCCCCGCTCCTGGGCCAGCGCCAGCAGTTCGTCATCCGGGTTGACCACCACCGGGTTGCCCACGAGTTCGAGCATGGGCACGTCGTTGAAGGAGTCGGAGTAGGCGAAACTGTCGGGCAGGCTGATGCCCCGTTCTTCGGCGAGCCGGGAGATAGCCGCGGCCTTGGCAGGCCCATGCATGGGATCGCCAGCCATGCTGCCGGTGTACACGCCGTCGAGAATCTCGGACCTGGTGCCGAGAGCACCGGTCAGGTCGAGCTCCTCCGCGATGAGGTCGGCTATCTCCTGCCCGGCCGCTGTGACGACATATACGTCGTGGCCCTGTTCCTGGTGCTCACGCACGAAGACAAGGGTCTCCGGCCACAACTTGTCGGCCATCCGTTCCTCGTAGATCTCCCTGCCCATCTGCGTGATCTCGGCCACGCTCTGACCCGCGAGCATGCCCTGGACATCGCTGAAGATGCTCGCGACGTCATTCAGGTTCTCGCTGTTGCTGGTGACCCAGCGGAACTGCCGCACGAGGAAGGCCCGCAGTTGCGCTGGGGTGAGCAGTCGCCGGGCCAGCAGACCCCGTGCGATGTAGTAGATGCTCGAGCCACGCAGCAGCGTGTTGTCCAGATCGAAGAATGCGGCAACCTGGGTTCCCATACCTCCACGATATTGACTCCGCGGCAACGAGGTGAACCGGGGGCAGATCGCGCCGAACCCTCACATGCGGTCAGGCGCAGACACGCCACACACCTCGAGGCCGTTCTCCAGTACCTGCCGAGCCGCCGCACACAGCCAGAGGCGAGCGACGTTCAACGGTGTCGGCTCATTGTCAGCACGCGGCAGCACGCGGCAGGAGTCGTAGAACTTGTGGTAGTCGGTGGCCAGCGCCTCCAGGTACCTCGGGATCCGATGGGGCTCCCGCAGCTCGGCGGCTGTGCTCATCACACGGGGGAACTCGGCCAGGGCCCCCAGCAGGATGGCCTCGCGCTCATGGGTCAGCAGGCCCGGTTCGAATTCCCGGGCCCGCCAGTCGATGCCGAGGTCGTGGGCGTTGCGCAGCACGCTGGCGATCCGTGCGTGGGCGTACTGCACATAGAAGACCGGATTGTCGTTGGTCCGCTTCTCCAGCAGGTCCAGATCGAGGGTCAGCGGCGAGTCCACCGGGTAGCGGATCAGGGAGTATCTGGCCGCGTCCACGCCCACCTCGTCGACGAGATCGCTGATGGTCACGATGTTTCCGGCACGCTTCGAGAGCCGCACCTCGCGGCCACCTCGAGTGATGCGCACGAGCTGCCCGATCAGGACCTCGATGTTGCGGTCAGCGTCGTCGCCGGAACAGGCCGCGACCGCGCGCAGGCGGTTCACATACCCGTGATGGTCGGCGCCGAGCAGGTAGATACAGATGTCGAAGCCACGGGCTCGCTTGTCGAAGTAGTAGGCGGTGTCGGAGGCGAAGTAGGTCATCTCACCGTCGGCCTTGACCAGGACACGGTCCTTGTCGTCGCCGAATTCCGTGGTGCGCAGCCACTGGGCCCCGTCAGCCTCGTAGAAGTGGTCGAGCTCCCGGAAGCGATCGAACGCGCTGGCCACGGCACCGGACTCGTGCAGCTCCCGTTCGGAGCGCCAGACGTCCATGTCGGTGCGGAATCGATGCAGCGACTCCTTCTGCTCGGCGAGCTGCAACTGATATCCGGCCTCGCGGAAGGCGGCGAGCTGTTCGTCCGCGGGGAGCTGCAGGATGCCCGGTTCGGATTGCACGATCTCTTGGGCCACATCCGTGATGTAGTCCCCCTGGTAGCCGTCCTCGGGGATCGCCGCACCGGTCGCGGCGGCCTGCAACGACCGGCCGAAGTTGTCCATCTGGACGCCCCGGTCATTGATGTAGAACTCCTTGACGACCTCTGCCCCCGCCCTCACCAGGACGCGCGCCAGCGCATCTCCGACTGCGGCCCAGCGGGCATGGCCCAGATGGATCGGGCCGGTCGGGTTGGCGGAGATGAACTCCACATTGATCGCCTGACCCTCGAGGTCGGTGACGTCTCCGTAGTCAGCTCCGTCCTCCACGACGTCCCGGGCCAGCTGCCCGGCAGCCGCGGCCTCGAGTCGCAGATTGATGAACCCGGGCCCGGCGATCTCCACTCCCGAGACACCGGGCACCTCGGCGAGCTCGGCCGCGACGAGCCCCGCGAGGTCTCTGGGAGGCATGCCCGCGCTCTTGGCCAGAACCATGGCCACATTGGTCGTGTAGTCACCGTGGTCCGGATTGCGTGGGCGTTCCACCCGGGGCACGACCGGCGCATCGAGCGTCAGCCGGCCCGCTGAGGCAAGCGATTCCAGAACATCGGTGATGGCTGCAGCCACGGCTTCGGGGGTCACGAGGACAAGTTTAGGGCCCCGGTTTCCCGGAGGGACATCGTGCTCGGGCACCGTGAGCGCCGGTGTGAGTCGTCAGGTCGCCCGACCTGGGTCGTTCTGCCCATGACTGCAGCGTCCTGCGGGGTCACAGTGGATCCGGTCGGGGAGGAGGCACCATGGCGACAACCATTGTCGGAGCTGACCCGCAAGCGCTCCACGCGACCGCGGCGCAGTTCCGGGAGGACTCTCTGACACTGCTACGGCTGCTCGCGGAATGCGACCGGCTGCTGAGCGCCATGTCCTGGACGGGCGGTGACCATGTCAGCTTCACCCTGGCGTGGCAGTACGGCGATCGGCTGCGGCTGTGCACGGCAGCGGAATCACTGCGCGATGCCGCTACGCACCTCGACCGGCAGGCCCGGGAGCAGGAGGAGACCTCGGCGCCGGCCGACTCCGGCGGCACGACAATCGACGTCTCGTCCGCGCTCAGCTCAGAGCTCAGCAACCTCTCCACCTACGTGGGGGCCGCCGAACTGCGGGCGGTGCTCGCCATCGGCGACGAAGCGGTCGCTCTCAGCATCCTACGAGCGATCAGAACCCTGCAGATGGCAAAGCTCGGCCTCGACGTCGACCTGCTGCTGAGTGATCTGGTGGCAGACCTCGCCGAACACCCCGATCTGCCGGCTGACGAACGCGCGGTTCACGCGGTCACCGAAGCAGCCCTGCGATACGGGGCGGACAAGGGCCTCACCCAGCTCGGTCAGTGGGGCGGTGCCGCCCTGCTCGGCCTGATCGCAGGACCCGCTGCGATCGTCGGTCGAGCGGCCGGGTTCTTCGTGGGGCGCGCCCTTGCAGTCATCTTCCGTGCCGTCGACTCGGGGGTGGGCCTCACGTCCGCGGTGGCCGACACGGTGGTGAACCTTTACCGCGACGTCCGCGACGAACCGCTGCAGACACTGCGACGAGCACTGGTACTCACCCCCTTCCCGAACAGGGCCTGAGAACCGTGTTGGAACCGACACGGGCAGTGAGTCACCCGCCGTGGGAGTTTAGGGCCCAACCAGATGGAGAACAACGGATGAGCAAAGAGCTCGATCGGATCACGGAGGCACTCATGAAGACGATCCAACGACCTGCCCGCGCCAGCACCACTCGTGTCACGGGCCCGGCGGGGGTGCCGATGGACCTGGTGGTGGTCTCGGCTGAGTTCGTGGGGGCCGATGGAGTCGGCAGCACTGTACTCACCTCCGCGATCAGGAGCACGGACTCAGGGTTCGTTCCCAACGTGATCGTGCGTCTCAGCGCACAACCGGAACCACAGGCGCAGCCGGACGAGGTCCTTGACGAGTCCTGGGCAACCGACGACACAGTCTTCGAGAGGACGATCAGCGCCTCGGGCACGGGTTCCGGTCAGGTGGTTCACGTCCGCGGCACGATCACAACGCCCGACGGTGTGGCAACGATCCTGGCGTCGGTGCATGACGACGACTACCACGACTACGCCGACAGCATCGAGGACGTCTTCTCGAACTTCGAACTTCGCCAGCATGCCTGAAACTCAGGCGCTGCGGCTGGGGCATTGCAGGGCCTGCGGCAGATCGCTTGTGGAGCGCTGGTGCCTGTGGTGCGGGGTCGAGGCCGAGTCAGCGCGCATCGGCCGATACGAGGTCGAGGCGTTGTTCCCCGCCAACCCGGCCGGCTCTCTGCTGCTCGCCCATGATCCCCTGCTCGCTCGCAGCGTCGTCATTCGGGTACTACCCGACTGGACCGACGGTGAACAATCGCTCCAGCTGAGCGCCATCAGGCATCCGAACTGCGTAACTGTGCACTCAGTGCTGCAGCCGTCCGGGCACGTGATCCTGGTCATGGAATACCTGCCGAACCGACTCACTGCTACCCATCCACGCAGCCGCACCGCCACCGCGCTGGCACAGGCCGCCGATGGTCTGGACTTCGTCCACAGGCACGGATACATCCACGGCCGCATCTCCTTCAACAACATACTGCTCAGTCCCGACGGCCCGGCGAAGCTCGCGGATGCCGGGCTGCCTCCCCGCTCCGGCGACCTCAGCTATGCCGCACCTGAAGTGATCGCTGGTGGGCGGCCCAGCGCGGCCGCCGATGTGTACTCACTGGCGGCGCTGGCCAGGCACGCGCTGACCGGAACACCACCGGAACAGCTGGTCGCCCCGCTCGGCAGGGTGGAGCTGCCCCTCGACGACTTCCTGGGGCCTGTCGGGGATCGGGGGACCGCGGCCGATCTGCGCGACGCGCTGCGACGATTGACATGATCCGCAGACGGATCGCAGTCACCCTGACCGACGGCAATGGCGTCGGTCATGACTTCGTCGTCGACCACCCGCCCGAGGCCACGATCGGTCAGCTCGCTGAGGTCCTCGGTCGCGAGTTCGCGGCCATCACGTCCGGTCCACAGAGTCTGCGGGCCGCCGGCGGCTCGAGCGTCCTGCCTCGAGATGCGAGGGTCTCCTCCCTGGGGTCGGGCGACAGCCTGGCTCTGGTACCCGCGCAGTCCGGTGAGCACGAACAGCACTCGCACCTGGTGCTGGAGGTGCAGGGGAGCCCCGGCGAACATCCGCTGCGGACCGGTGAGAATCTGGTCGGCCGGGGGGCAACGGCCGATGTCGCCCTGAGGGACACTGCCGTCAGCCGCAGGCACTGCCTGATCTCGGTACGCGACGGTCACGACGACGTGCTGGTGGTCGATCTGGCTTCCGCCAACGGGACAGCCCTCGAAGAACAGCCCGTTGAGCGGGCTGTGATGCGGATCGGCCAGCGCCTCAGACTCGGAGACACACAAATGCGCCTGGCCGCACGACCCGGCGGCCGGGCCGCAGTCGTGGGTTTCACGCCGTCGCCATGGCTCGTGCCCCGGTTCGCGGCGGAGGAGCACCCCGTCCCGGAACTGCCACGCGTCCAGAGCGGCCAGCCGTTCCCCCTCGTCATGTTGTTCATACCGGTACTCCTCGGAGCCTCCCTCTTCGTACTGACCCAGCGACTCACCTCGCTGGCGTTCGTGGCGGTGATGCCGGCGTTCGTGGTGGGGATGTGGTTGGAGAACCGCAGGCGCGAGCGAAGGCGCAGTCGCTCCGAATGGGAGCGATTCGCAGGCGACCTGGATGAACTCAAGACCCTCATCACGGCCCGGCAGGACCGGGAACGTCAGGTTCTGGCGCAGGAATCCCCGAGCACCGAGTCCATCGCGTGCGCGATCCGGGCGCGACGCCCGCCCACCTGGTCGCGCAACGTCGAGGACACCTTGGCGGTACGTGTCGGCACGGGCGCCGTCGCCTCGCGAGTGTCCGCGCCGCTCAACCATGTCCGATCGGCGGACCCACGCGCCTGGTCTCAGTTGAGGGCTGCCTCGAGCGCCTGGGAGCAACTGGCCGAGGCCCCGTTCAATCTGGATCTCGGCGCCAACCCGGTGGTCGCAATCGCCGGAGCCGGGTGGCAAGAGGTGCTGAACGCTCTCGTGGTGCAGATCGCGGGCCTGCACGATCCGAATGACCTCCGCGTCACAGCAGTGATGTCCTCTCAGTCCGCCGGCGACCTGGCCTGGCTCAAGTGGCTGCCTCATACCTGGCACGACGGGCGCAGCCTCGTGCGCACCGCCACACAGCCGGAAGTCCGAGGAGGGGATCCCGAGCTGGTGATCGTAGCCGGCACCGACATCGCTCTACGGGACGTGTGCGAACGGCACCCGGGCAGTGTGGTCCTGTTCGGACAGGAACGTCTGGTGGATGTCCACGCCGGCTGCGATGTCGTTCTTGCCTGCCACGAGGGAGCATGGCGAGCCATGAACCGGCGTGCGGGCCGGTCGACGCCGCTGCGTCAGGTGGAGCGGATGAGTGCTGCCGAGGCGGAGGAACTGGCCCGTTCGCTTGCGGGCCTCGTGCCCGCAGTGTCCGGGTCCAGTCAGCAATTCCTGCCTGATGCCATCAACTACCTCGACCTGGTGGGTCCGGGCCACGGCACCGACGAAGCGACCATGCGGGCGGCGTGGCAGCAGACCAGTTCGGCAGGCCCCGTGAAGCTGCGCGGTGTGATCGGCTGCGACGCCGCCGGACCACTGGTGATCGAACTCGCCACCCAGGGTCCGCACGCACTGGTGGCCGGCACCACCGGTGCGGGCAAGTCGGAACTGCTGCAGACCTGGATCGCATCCCTGGCGTCGCGGTACTCACCGCAGCGCGTGACCTTCCTGCTGATCGACTACAAGGGCGGCTCGGCATTCGCCGGCTGCGTGGACCTGCCCCATTGTGTGGGCCTGGTGACGGACCTCTCGCCGGAACTGGTCCATCGGGCCCTGCTGAGCCTGGAGGCCGAGATCCGGTGGCGTGAACGTACTCTGGCTGCCGCGGGACTGAAGAGCCTCGCGGAGGCCGAGGAGCAAGGGCACCCGGTTGCGATGCCTCACCTGCTGGTCGTCGTGGACGAGTTCGCGGCGCTCACCCAGGAGGTGCCCGAATTCATGGACGGGGTCATCAACGTGGCCCAGCGGGGTCGTTCCCTCGGCCTCCACCTGATCCTGGCCACGCAGCGCCCGGCCGGGACCGTGCGGGAGAACGTCCGGGCGAACACGAATCTGCGCATCGCGCTGCGGATGGCCCAGGACTGTGACTCCGTGGATGTCGTGGGGGACCCAGTGGCAGCTCGTCTCCCTCTGGACAGGCCGGGCCGCGCGGTGCTCCGTGTCCACACAGCACCACCGGTCGTGTTCCAGACCGCACATGTCGGCGGTTCCTCCACACTGGCCGATGACAGCGCCGCGACCATCCGCCTGGCAGAGTTCGGCCCCGAGGCTCGGCCGGCCCCTGTCAATCCCCCACCTGTCCCCGCCGACGGGACCGACGACCTCACCCGCATCCGACGCACTGCACAAGCGGTGTGGGAGCAATCGGGAGCCGCGCCACCGAGACGCCCCTGGCTCGAACCCCTGCCTGACTCGATCACGCTGGCGGAACTGCCGCACGACGCCAGCATCGGCATCGTGGATTCACCTCGCACGCAGGAGCTACTGCCCCTGCGGGTCCGGGGCAACACAATGGTGGTGGGTGCACCTGGGAGCGGGCGAACCACGACCCTGAGTACGATCGCCCACCTCGCCGGCCGCCTGGGGCACGGCGTGTACGGGCTGGACTTCGGGTCCGCAGGGCTCTGCGATCTCTCACAACTGCCTGCGGTGGGGGCGGTCGTGAACGCCGGGGATGAGGAGCGAATCGAGCGACTGTTCGCCATGCTCACCGACCGACTCGACCGAGTCCACGGTGCCACCCGGCTCGGCGGGGCCGGGCCAGCCCCCGTCTGGTTGCTGATCGACGGCTGGGAGACATTCCGGACGTCCTACGAGGGCAGGCCCGGAGCGCCCTACGACCGGCTCCTGCGGATCGCCGCCCAGGGTTCGGCCGCCGGCATCCACATCGCAGTCGCAGCTCTGCGTGCGGGCTCGGTGCCTGCGAGCCTGGCCACGACGTTCAGCCACCGGATCGCGCTGCGGCCGGCCAACGACAACGACGCGGTGCTCGCGGGAGTCAGACCTGGGCAGCTACCGCTGTCCGCACCGCCGGGCAGAGCGGTGTACAACGGATTGCTGGCCCAGGTGGCGTACGCCGGGATCGCTGACGACGCTGACAGCTCTGCCGGACGACCGCCTCCGATTCCGGCCATGCCGCAGACGCTGGACCTGGGAACGATCCCCCCAGCCGACCAGGAGCGTGTGGTCATCGGCCTCGACAGCTCGGACCTTGCTCCAGTCGGTTATCGTCGCGGCGACGCACTCGTCATCTCCGGACCCCGTGGTTCAGGGCGTTCCACAGCCCTGAGCACCTGCGAGCGGGCCTTCGAGCGACAGCAGCCCGACGGTCGGGTCCTTCGCCTCGAACTGTCGGCTGCACGATCCGGTGCTGTCGGGCCACGGCGGTGCCAGCACCGGTACGAGCCTTGTTCGTGCCCCCTGAGCGGCCCTGATCAGGTGCTGGAGCGGGGACAGTTGCTCCGGGCGCACGTGGCTGATACTCCCGATCCGTGCTGCGTGAGCCTCGCCGGGCTCGAACGGCTCCTCACCGGCGAAACCGAGACGGTCCTGCTGGAGCTCGTGCGCACGGCACTTCGGCATGAACACACCGTCCTGGTCGAGTCAGATCTGAGCGCCATCACCGGCTCGATCGGCCTGGGCGGCTATCTGCGGTCCCGCAGACAGGGGCTGTTGCTGCGCCCCGAGCGTGG
>JAGQTY010000027.1 GCA_020438795.1 Actinomycetota bacterium | reverse complement strand
CGAGAACCCCTCCATCACCCGTGACGTTTCCGGTGAGGGTGTCCAGCAGGCACTGCTCAAGATCATGGAGGGTACCCAGGCCTCCGTGCCGCCGCAGGGTGGCCGCAAGCACCCCCATCAGGAGTTCATCCAGCTGGACACGACCAACGTGCTCTTCATCGTGGGTGGTGCCTTCGCCGGTCTGGACAATGTGATCGAATCCAGGATCGGAACCAAGCCCATCGGCTTCACGCATCATCTCGCGGCTGAGCAGGTGGGCAACGGTGAGGAGGCCGAGCGGGACATCTTCAGCTATGTCATGCCCGAGGACCTGATGCGGTTCGGTCTGATCCCGGAGTTCATCGGCCGGCTCCCAGTGATCACGTCGGTGCGTGCCCTGGATCAGGAGGCGCTGGTCTCGGTGCTTACCGAGCCGAAGAACGCGCTCACGCTCCAGTACCGCAAGCTGTTCGAGCTCGATGGTGTCGAGCTCGAGTTCGACGATGAGGCTCTAGCGGCGATCGCCGATCTCGCGATCGAACGGGGGACAGGGGCACGGGGTCTGCGCTCCATCCTTGAGGAGCACCTGCTGCATGTCATGTATGAGGTGCCCAGTCGCAAAGACATTGCGCGCGTGGTCGTCAATGAGGGCACCATCCTGGCCGATGAGGAGCCCACGATTGTGCCTCGTGAGATCACGCCCCGGCGTCGGCGGCCCACGACGGGCAAGAGAGACACTGCCTGAGGCGTCGCCGTGCGGTGCGCTGGCGGGTCCGGTGGCAGGTCCTCCCTACCGGAGATGCAGCGGACAGGTGTCGGCTCAGGCTCCGCTGTCCAGTTGCTGCAGGAACTCCTCCGGATCGACCACTGACAGGATGAGAGACCGGATCGTGGTGTTCCGGCCGAGGGTGAGAGCCTTGGTGTCCTCCTTGAAGAAGATCTCCACCAGGTTGTCGAAGCTGCCGTTGATGATCCATCTGCCGTTGCCCACCAAATGTGCCCCGAATCCCCAATACCACTTGGCATCAGGTTCCGGCACGGCGTGGTCGACCTGTGACAACGGTGTGTCCAGTTCGAAAGCCCAACCCATCCGGACTCGCAGGCGACCGTCAGCGATCTCGCAGACTGTACGGCCCGGGCCCATTCCGATGACTTTGGCGAAGGGACCGTAGACGGGATTGAACTTGATGGTCACGCCCGGGGCTCCAGCCCTTCTCGCATGTCTGCCAGAAGCTGCGAAGCCGGCGTGCGCGCCAGCCCAGTGATGATGGCGGCTCCGCTCACCCCCGGGGTGGACCAGACACATACTGATTCGGTGGCACTGACGGCACCACAGGCCAGTTGCCCGCCGCGCAGACCGGGCGCCATGTCTCTGAAGTCCGCCGCCGGTATCTCGGTCTCGGAGCGTACCCGGGCCATCAAGGTCGCGAAGTCGGTACCGCTGGGCAGCAGCCACACCTTCGCGGTGACTCCATCGCCGGAGTAGGTCCCGAGCATGGAGTCGCTCGCCTCCGATGCGAGCGCTGCCAGCCACCCCTCGGCCTGCGGCCGGGGGGCCAGCTGCAGGTCAGCGACAGTGTCCGGGAGCGCAATCGTGGAGACGACCGGTGCTTCCGGGTCCTGCGTCATCGTGACCACGGCGACAGTCGCGCCGGCAGCAACCCCGAGGACGAGGGCTGAGCCTGCCAGCACGAGTGGCCAGCGCCGCCTGGGGGGACGATTCCCGGGCAGCTGATCGCCTGCCACCGGAGGTCGTCCGGCCACCGGAGGTAGTCCGGACCCCTGGTGGCCCGCGACGGGGAGCGCCAGGTTCGTCCGGCGGTTGACCGCCCGACGCTCGAGCGTGTCGTCGGTGATGTCCAGCATTGGTGCGGAGACATCGAAGCCAGAGTCCGCGTCGATCGTGAGGGTCCCGGAGAGTGCGGGGCCCCGACGCGGCTGGGTGAGCGGCAGGCCCGCCGCCGTGGTAGTCGGTGCTGGTGGCCGCAGCTGACCGGCACCTCGGGCCAGATGCGCGCCCGGGCCCTCGGGCCGATCGGGCCGGGGCTCTTCCTGCGTCGTGGCGACGTCGGGCTCGTCGATGGTCTGCTCATCGGGGGAGAAGCCGGGGGCCCATTTGGGGCCGTCGGATGTCGGCCCGGCTGGACCCGGTGCATTCGGCCCCGATGAGGGCCAGCCCCAGCCACCATCCTGTTCGTCCTGGTCATCGGCTTCGTTCTGGTCCGGGGCAGGCTCAGTCTCCTCGCCCGCCTGACCGTCATCCGAGGGCTCGACGTCGTCCCAGCCGACCCGTCGGTCCTGCGTCGGTGCATCGCTGGCCTGCTCGACGAGCGCGGAAGACCCGACCTCCCAGCCACTGTTCCAGTCCGAGGTGGTGTCGGCTTCCGGGCGGCCCTGCTGCTGCCAGTCGTCACCCTGCCACGATGTCTGCCAGGCTGCATCGTCGTCGGGCAGATCACCCGTGGCCTCCCAGTCACTGGCCCAGTCCGTGGCCGGTGCCTGACTCCACTCCTCGTCAGTGCTGGCCGGCTCGACCGTCATCCAGTCATTCTCGGTATCGGCGGGTGCAGAGGTACCCTCAGCGGACTCGAGCCCGGCCACATCCGGCGCCCAGCTGACGTCCGCCCCTTCGGCGGGAATCGCTTCGCCGGGGGCCTCAGGCTCGCTCCCCGGGAACGAGGGGTCTCTGGGGCCTGTGTCCGCGCCGAACGCCGGTTCGGCTTCCGGGAATCCGCTGACGGTCGGTTCCGGGGCTGGTGCGCTCTGCGGACCGGCCCAGCTCTGGGCCGATGGTTCGGGTTGCGGTTCAGCTGTTGCCGGGGGTGTCGGCATCACGGGGGGTGCTGCAGCCGCGGGGGGTGTTGGCTCCACGGGAGGTTCTGCAGGGACCGGGGGTGCCGCAGCCGCGGGGGGTGTCTGCGTCACGGGGGGTTCTGCAGCCGCGGGGGGTGTCGGCATCACGGGGGGTGTTGCAGCGGCGGGGGGTTCTGCAGGAACCGGGGGTGCCGGGATCACGGGCGGTGTCGCAGCAACGGGGGATGATGCCTGCGAGGCCGGTCCAGTGCTTGTCCGTGCAGTTGCGTCCCCTTCCCCTGCGGGCGCCTGGGGTCCGGGCGACGGCTGCGCTCCGATCGAGGTGCCGCCGAGACTCTGGGGCGGCTGCTCCTGCCAGGTACCGGCTCGGGTCGGCTTGGCAGGAGCGGGGCTGGCTGTCGCCGGGCTGGCTGTGGCCGGGCTGGCTGTCGCCGGGGGAAGCGGCTCGACAGGCGCGGGCGGCGTCGTCAGGTTCCTGGGCGCCTGTTCCTGCCACATGCCTGGCGTCGGGTCGCCGTAGCGGGCAGGGGACGCATGAGAAACTCCGGACTGTCCTGTCGCGGGTCCGGAAACAGTCGTATCGGGGGCCTGTTGCCCACCTTGTGCGGTGCGTTGTACGACCGGCGCAGCGGTGGGCGTGCTCTGGGCCGATGAGGTTTCCTGCAGCGAAGGTGGCTCCTGCTCTCCCGGTGCAATGGTGTGCCAGACGCCCGGAGCCAGTGAAGCGCCGGCCGCAGCAGTCGCGGGGAGCTCGTGCCAGACGCCGGACTCAGTAGCAGGGCCGGGGTCGGCTGGCGCGGAAGCGGCCGACGGCTTGGGAGGGTCCTCGGCGGGGAAGCCGTAGGGTGCCGGAGCGAGGTCCACCGGCTCGACCTGGGCGGCCTGTGACGACCATTGCACGTCTCCCTGTGGCTGGTCGCTGCGCAGTGTGGGGTCCGGCGCCGGCGGCGCATCCGAACCTGTCCCCACCGGGCCAGCCGCCACCTCGTGCCACTGCCCTGTGCCACCGGTGGCTGGCCCACTGGTGCGCGGTGCGGCAATGCCTGCGAGCGTAGGCTCGCCTGTCCCTTGCTGGAGATAGACAGGGGATTGTTCGACCCAGCGTCCACCGACCACCGGGGCGCGTAGCGTCTCGCCGGTCGCAGGTGCCGAGCCCGGTGCAGGTGCCGGCGGCACGTCGACCCACAGGCCCGGTGAGGAAGGCAGGTACTCGTGGGGTTCGGCGGGCAGTCCGGCGGGCTCCGGCGAGATTGTTGCAGGATACGCCTGGGCTGCCATGAGCTGTTGTGTCAGCGGCATACGCGTGGCCCACGGGGGCAGGGCCACGCCGGGCAGGATGGCCACCGCCACGGTGGCGGCGTCTGCAGGTGCGGCTCCCACCGGCACGGGCTGACCCGCGGGTACCGGCTGCGGCGCGGCCGGCTGGCCGGAGGGCGGTGGAGCCGTGCTGGGGTCCACGGAAGCCGGCTGACCCGACTTCTTGCGTCCCAAGAACCCCATGAAAGCTCCTCCAACTCGCCCCGACGCCCCCATCCTGCCATTGAGAGTGGGTGCCTACCGGATATTTTCGGTCAAATGGGCGGCGAGCCGTCACCACTTCGAGTGACAGACTGCGATTTGGCGGAAACCGCTGCTGTCGTTGACGTATCCGTTGCACAGCGTGGCGATCATTGCGCAGCGTTGCCCAGCCTTGCGCCTGCTTGCGCGATCTGGGCGCCGGGCAGGCTCAGTCGCGACTCACCTCGATGTCGACCGCACCGACGCTCTCCCCGTCCCGGGTGCTGTAATCGGCGAAGCGGCCGGCGGCGCGCAGATCAGGGACGGTCAGCGCCAGACGTGCCAGGGCGTCGGTCGGGCCGGTGATAGTGATAGCAGTGACGCCCGCTCTCATACTCACCTTCGCCTCGCTCTTGGCCTTACGGATGTCGCGAAGCACCGCGGCGGTCTCCTCGAGGACACGCGTGTCCCCGGTCACGGACAGCTCGTCGGTGTCCGGCCAGGCCTGCCGATGCACGGACCCGTTGCGCCACCAGGACCAGACCTCTTCGGTCACGAACGGCAGGAACGGAGCGAAGAGCCGGAGCATGACATCCAGCGCCAGTCGAAGTGCCGCCCGCGCCGAGCGTGCCTCCTGTGAGCCTTGCGCACCTGAGGCCCGTTCCTTCACCAGTTCCAGGTAGACGTCGCAGAAGCTCCAGAAGAAGGTCTCGGTTCGCTCGAGCGCTCTGGTGTAGTTGTAATCCTCCAGTGCATCGGTCGCTTCCCGCACCACGTCTGCCAGACCCGCCAGCA
Source organism: Actinomycetota bacterium (assembly GCA_020438795.1). Classification (GTDB taxonomy): domain Bacteria; phylum Actinomycetota; class Actinomycetes; order S36-B12; genus JAGQTY01. The sequence goes on along the minus strand of JAGQTY010000027.1, from coordinate 35,573 downwards.
TGGCCTGATCAAGTGGTTCGGTGACGTCGGCGGGGTCGGGTCGGGAGTTGTCTCCGTCCTGCTGCAGCAGCACGAAGCGTGACGCATTGAGAATCTTGATCGCGAGACGCCGGCCGATCTTCATCTGTCCTTCGTCGAAGGCTGTATCGGTCCCCGGCCTGCCGTTCGCCGCCCAGTACCGCACCGCGTCCGAGCCGTGCTTCTCCAGCAGATCCATCGGGGTGACCACATTGCCCTTGGACTTGGACATCTTCTTTCGGTCCGGGTCCAGGATCCAGCCGGAGATGGCGGCATCGGTCCATGGCAGGCGATCGTCCTCGAGTTCGGATCGCACGATCGTGGAGAACAACCAGGTCCGGATGATCTCGTGCGCCTGCGGCCGCAGGTCCATGGGAGCGACCCGCTGCCACAGATCGGTGTCGGTGACCCAGCCCCCAGCGATCTGTGGGGTGAGGCTCGATGTCGCCCAAGTGTCCATCACATCGGGATCACCGATGAAACCATCCGGTCTTCCCCGTTGGTCCTCCGAATAGCCGGGGGGCACGTCCGAGGCTGGGTCCACGGGCAGATCCTTCGAAGCGGGCAGGATCGGCGACTCGTAGCGTGGCGCCCCGGACTCGTCGAGGGGATACCAGAGCGGGAAGGGAACCCCGAAGAAGCGCTGACGTGACACGAGCCAGTCACCGTTGAGACCCTCGACCCAATTGTCGTAGCGGACCTGCATGTGGGCCGGATGCCAGTGCAGTTCGCTGCCGCGGGCCAGGAGCCGGTCCCGCAACTGCGGGTCCCTTCCCCCGTTGCGCAGGTACCACTGCCTGGTGGTGACGATCTCGAGCGGCTTGTCGCCCTTCTCGTAGAACTTCACGGGATGACGCACGCTCCGGCTCTCTCCGTCCAGGGCACCGGCTTCGCCCAGCAGTTCCACGACTCTCTCCTTGGCCGTGAAGACCGTGGTACCCACCAGCCGGCGGAAGGCCTCCTGCCCGGCCGGGGAGCTGATCCATTCCGCGGGCGTATCCGCGATCCTGCCGTCCATGCCCAGGACCGCGCGTGTTGGCAGCTGCATCTCCCGCCACCACACGACGTCGGTGACGTCACCGAAGGTGCAGATCATGGCGATGCCCGACCCCTTCTCCGGGTCGGCGAGCTTGTGGGCCACCACCGGTACGTCAACGTCGAAGACCGGTGTCCGCAACGTCGTCCCGAACAGTGGCTGATAGCGTTCGTCGTCGGGGTGCGCCACCACTGCGACGCAGGCCGGGAGCAGCTCAGGGCGGGTGGTCTCGATGTAGACCGGACCGTTCTGGCCGCTGAAGGCGATCCGGTGGTAGGCGCCCTCTCGCTCGCGGTCCTCGAGCTCGGCCTGGGCCACCGCGGTCCGGAAGGAGACGTCCCAGAGCGTGGGGGCCTCAGCCTGATAAGCCTCGCCCCGGGCCAGGTTGTTCAGGAAGGCCTGCTGTGAGGTGATCCGGGCGTTGCGGTCGATGGTCTGGTAGGACTGCGACCAGTCGATGGACAGGCCGAGATGCCGCCACAGGGCCTCGAACTCCTTCTCGTCCTCCTCGGTCAGCTGTTCACACAGCTGCACGAAGTTGCGCCGGGAGATCGGGAGCTGTCGCTTGCGGTCAGGCTTGTCCGGGGGGCGGAAGTCAGGGTCGTAGGGCAGTGACGGGTCGCATCGCACCCCGAAGTAGTTCTGGACACGGCGCTCGGTCGGCAGACCGTTGTCGTCCCAGCCCATGGGATAGAAGACCTCCGCGCCGCGCATCCGCCGGTAGCGGGCGATGCAGTCGGTGTGGGTGTAGGAGAAGACGTGACCCACATGCAGTGATCCACTGACGGTGGGTGGCGGGGTGTCGATGCTGTAGATCTCGTCGCGTGACCGGGTCCGGTCGAAGGTGTAGGTGCCCGAGGACTCCCAGTGCTTCGCCCACTTGGAGTCGATGCCCTCCAGGCCCGGACGTTCGGGCATGGCGATGTCGGTGGTCTGGCCTGCAGTCATGCCGGCAATTCTATGGCCTGATCCCGCGTCCGGATGCACATGGGAGCGGGACCCGGCTCACTGGCCGTGTGTGGTTGCCCACTCGGATCCCAGCAGGCGCGGGCCGCGCGGCTGCTGGGCGGTGGCCGTGGTCCGCTGGCCCATCAGCGAGACGGCGAGCAGTACCGCACCGATCCCCGCCACGATCACCAGCGGTTGCCAGGAGACCTCCACCACCAGGAGCACTGCGGCCACCGGCAGGCGGTAGCCGGACCCGAGGAAACAGGCGGCGCCGATCGCCACCAGGACGAAGCCCGCCTCCACACCCAGCAGCGTGGCGATGACCTGGCCCGTGAGGGCGCCCGTCAGTGCCAGCGAGGTGAACACACCCCCACCGGCCTGGCCGTAGAGGCAGAGCAGGGTTCCGCTGGTGTGCAGCAGCAGTACGACCAGCACTGCGGCCGCGGTCTGGGAACTGCCGAAGGCCCAGCCGCTGGCGATGTATCCGGCGCCGTAGGTGACCCACTGGCCCGCGACCAGGAAACCCGCGAGGGCCAGCCCGCACAGCGCGAGCGAGATGGCCACGCTGCGCCGCATCGCGGGGACCCCGCCGGTGCGCTCGTGCAACCACGCCTGGATGGTCGCGAATGCTCGAGCCCCCAGGCCGCAGGCCACTGCTGTCAGCACGACCGCGAGCAATAGCAGCGCGTCCGGAGAGAAGTCGCCGACCTCCGGGATGATGGGGTTCGGGCCGCCGATCAGCAGCCGCATCGAATATGCGCACAGGGCGCCGACCACTGCTGGCACGACATGGCGCATATCGATGCCCCGGCGGAAGGGCACCTCGATCCCATAGGCCGCCCCGACCAGGGGCGAGGAGAAGATTGCCGCGATGCCGGCACTGGCGCCGGAGATCATGACCACGTCTTTGCCGTAGCGCTCCCAGTCGATGCGCAACCGGGTCCGCGCCAGGCTGCCGAGCCCGGCCCCCAGGAATGCCGAGGCCGACTCCATCCCCTGGGAGCCGCCGAAGCCGGCCGTCACGGCGCCGGCGGCGAACCTGCCGGGCACCTGTTTGACCGGCAGCGTCTGGTCCGGGTCGTGGTAGCCGATGATGTAGAGCTCGTTGGTTCCTGGCGAGAAGGCCGTGGCGAGTCGGCGGAAGCAGACGTGGCTGAGCGGAATGACCAGCAGGACGAACAGGGCCGGCCACAGCCCGGGCAGGGAGGTCAGTGACAGCAACAGGCGGGTCTCGAACAACCAGCTGGCCGCCGAGATGGCCGCGCCTGCTGTTACACCGACCGCTGCTGGGAGGACGACTGAGGCCAGCAACCACGAGAGGAGGCCCTTCACGGGCCTCATTATTGTAGCCCTGCCGCGTGCGCGCCTGCGGGTTCGCAATCAGTGCACTCGGCGTCCGGGCTACCGCGCAGACAGGCCGTAGACTTGACGGGTGCAGACCATGGAGGAACTGACAGCCGCTCTGCTCGCCCGAGCGCCTGAGACCGATATGGAGCCGACGCTTGCTCGCGTCGAGCGGGTGCTCGACATGCTGGGCTCACCGCAGCAGACCTTCCGCTCGGTCCACATCACTGGGACCAATGGCAAGACCTCCACGGCCCGGATGGCCGAGACGATGCTGCGCGCGGGCGGCTTGCGCACCGGGTTGTACACCAGCCCCCACCTGCACTCCATCGGCGAGCGGATCTGTATCGATGGGGAGCCGCTGCTCGACGAACGGATGCTCGAACTGTTCGCCGAGATCGAGCCCTATGTGCAGCTCGCCGATGAGGAGGCGGCGGTCGGGGGCCAGCCGCCGCTGACCTTCTTCGAGGTCCTCACGATTCTTGCATTCGCGGCTTTCGCCGACGCTCCTGTCGAAGTCGCTGTGGTCGAGGTCGGCCTCGGTGGGGTCTGGGACGCGACCAACGTGATGGATGCCGATGTCGCCGTTGTGACGCCGATCAGCGAGGACCATACGGCCTGGCTCGGTACTGATGTCGCGCAGATCGCCGCAGAGAAGAGCGGCATCATCAAGCAGGACTGCACCGCGGTGCTTGCCGCGCAGGTGCAGGAGGCCGCGGACGTCCTGCTGGCTCGCTGCGCGCAGGTCCATGCGCGGGTGATGGCGCAGGGACGGGACTTCGATCTCAACTCCAGGACACCGGGGGTCGGTGGTCAGCTCGTGTCAGTCCGGTTGGGCGATGTGGTGCTTCCTGAGGTGTTCGTGCCCCTGCTGGGAGTGCATCAGGCCCAGAATGCGCTGCTGGCCACGGCTGCCGTGGCTGCGCTGCTGACCGAGGACCTCGACCTCGCTGATGATGTGGTGAGTGGGCTGGAGTCGGTCGTGGTCCCGGCGCGACTCGAGCAGCTCGGCCGGTCGCCGACCGTACTGGTCGACGCCGCACACAATCCGGCAGGGGCCCGGGTCCTTGCCGCGGCCCTTCGCGAGGACTACAGCTTCGACTCCACCATCGGCGTCGTCGCGATCATGGCGGACAAGGACCTGCCCGGAATCCTGGAAGCCCTTGCGCCTGTGCTCGATCGCGTCATTCTCACGCGCAACAGCAGTGAGCGCAGCGCCTCGCTCGCAGCGCTGAGGGAGGCGGCTGCGGGCCTTTGGGATCCGGAGTCGTTGCTGGAGGCCGACTCCGTGGCCGAGGCACTCGAAGAGGCGGTCGTGCTCAGCGGCAGCGGCAGGGGCGGCGTGGTCGTCACGGGCTCCGTGGTGACGGCTGCAGACGCCCGGAAGGCCACGGGTCATCAGGATTTCGGGACGATCCCGTCGATCGCGACGGTGGGACTCGAGGACCCGGACGATGCCGACGAGAGCGAGGGGCAGCAACTCCTCGAGGAACCTGAGGAGGATCTCTGATGCGTACGGTCGGTTCTGCGGTACTGGTCCTCGAGTGGATCGTCGTGGGCCTAGCGCTCATCGTGGCCAACAACGTCAGCGGGGTCCCAGGGCAGGTGGTGCTCACCGTGCTGGCGATCATGACGGTGCTCATGCTCGCGGCCATGATGACCCTGCCCGAGCGGGCAGGGGTGGCGCTCGGCTGGACCGTGCAGGTCCTCATGCTCGCCATGGCGCTGTGGGTACCACTGATGGCGGTGCTCGGTGTACTGTTCCTGGGACTGTGGTATCTCGCGGTTCGTCTCGGCCGCCAGGTCGACGATGCCAAGAAGGCCCGTGCGAACATCGATCTCACAGACGGTGAGCAGGTCCAGCCCGCGCACAGATCCGACGACTGAGCCGCCGCCATGAGGCGCCGGGCGCTCGGCTACAGTGGGGGAGCCCGGACTGGCTCGGCAAGGCGACGGGCCCGTTGATGCTCCGAGACTCCTGGAAGGTGATCCATGGCTGAGAGAACGCTGATCCTTGTGAAGCCCGACGGCGTCGCACGCGGCCTGATGGGTGAGGTGATCGGCCGGATCGAGCGCAAGGGCCTACGAGTCCTCGCCCTGGAGTTGCGGACCCTCACTCGGGACCTGGCCGAGGAGCACTACGCCGAACACGTGGGCAAGCCCTTCTTCGCGGACCTGGTGGAGTTCATCACCAGCGGTCCGCTGCTGGCCGGTGTCGTCGAGGGTCCCGACGCGATCGTTGCCTGGCGCACGATGATGGGTGCCACCAACCCCGTGGATGCCACCCCCGGCACGATCCGGGCCGACTTCGCCACCGAGATGTCGCACAACATCGTGCACGGCTCGGACTCGCCGCAGTCCGCGGCCCGCGAGATCGGGATCTTCTTCCCCGGCCTCAGCGTCTGAGATTGCCGACCCCCGGCCGGGGCAGCCCGTGGAAAGGTCGTCCGGGAAACGCCGTCGAAATCATTCCGTAATTTATGTCCGGGCGCATACTCTGGTGACGTTGGACGGGTGCACTGGGGAGTGTCGATGGGCTGGAGCGGGGTCTTCTTCGGGCGTGACCTTGCCGTCGACCTGGGCTCGGCGAACACTCGCGTCTATGTCAGGGGCGAGGGCGTCGTGCTCAGCGAACCGAGCCTCGTCACTGTCGACCTCCGCTCCGGCGCCATGGTGGGCTGTGGCCTCGGTGCCCGGGAGATGCTGGGCAGGGCACCGGAGAATCTGGCGGTCTCCCATCCCATCCGCGGCGGCATCATCACTGACTACGAGGCGACTGCCGACATGCTGCGCACTTTCGTGTCGCAGGCCCACTCGCAACGTTCCCTGGCCAGACCGCGGGTGATCCTGTCCGTGCCCACGGCACTGACGGGAATCGAGCGACGAGCCGTCGAGGATGCGGGCTACGCTGCCGGGGCCAGGCGCGTGTACCTGATCGAGGAGGCGATGGCGGCCGCCGTTGGCATGGGACTGCCCATCCATGAGCCGGCAGGCACCATGGTGGTCTCCATCGGGGCGGGTACCACGGAGGTCGCGGTGATCTCGCTGGGCGGCATCGTGGCGAGCAGCAGCGTTGGCAGTGCGGGGCTCAGCATCGACGCTGCGGTGGCCGAGTACGTGAGGCGCGAGTACTCGCTGGTGCTCGGTGAGCGGACCACTGAGCGGCTCAAGCACACCATCGGTTCGGCCTTCCCCAGCAAGGAGGAGCCGGAGGCCGAGGTTCGTGGCCGAGACCTGGTCACCGGGCTCCCGAAGAACATCGTGATCACTGCGGCGGAGATCAGAGAAGCGATCGATCCGGAGATCGTCGCCATCGTGAGGGCGATCAGGTCCACGCTGGACCGAACGCCACCCGAGCTCGCCGGCGACATCATGGACCGGGGCATCGTGCTCAGTGGCGGATCGGCGGCACTGCACGGGCTTGCGCGCCGACTGCATCACGAGACCCGGATCAGAGTGCACTGTGGTACCGCGCCGGCAGAGGCTGTGGTGCTCGGTGCCGGTCGTTGTCTGGAGGACTTCAACGCCCTGGCACCCCTGCTGCGGAATCAGCCGAGGAGGTGACCCCTTGGCACGCACCACCGAACGCACCGATCAGGAACTGATCGTCACGGGTCGCTTCTCGCCCGAAGGAGTCCCGACCGCACCCAGCGGATTCGAGGTTCCCGCTCGCCGTCGGCTCAGTCTGCGCTGGCCCACGCGACCCTCCACCACCGTTGCCGTGTTGCTGCTCGCTGCGCTGAGTCTGCTCATCCTCGACATGAGAGGCGGCAACACAGCGTGGCTGCGGGATCTCGGCACACGGCTGGGCGGCAGTGCGCAGGTCTGGGCCGATGAGCGGCTCGGGCCGGTGCTCGATCAGCCGATCCGCCGCGTTGATGTCTCGGAACTCGAAGGTGAGCTTGAGCAGCTCAGGGCAGAACGGCTGCGGCTGCGGACCGAGAACGACGTTCTTGCCGAGCAGCTGGCGGGCGCCAGCGATCCGGTCTCGCCGGCTGGGCTCGCGGGCGTTGGGGAGCTGAAGCAGACGCGCGTGGTCGCCGCCGACACCCGGGCCACCCACGCCGGTGTCTTCACGATCGCGCTGGGCAGCCAGGACGGCGTGACCGACGACATGGCCGTGCTTGCAGACAGCGGACTCATCGGGCGGACCACCGAGGTCGGGCCTGTCTCGTCACAGGTGCAGCTGCTCACCGATGCCGCCTCGGGCGTCTCGGTCCGCGACCCCAGAACGGGCGAGCGAGGCATCATTCGTGGTACGGGTGGGGGACTACGGCTGACGCTGGTGGACCCGTTCGCGGAGATCGCCGCCGGTCAGACGCTCGTCACTGTCGGTTCGGCACAGAACCGGCCCTACCCGGCGGGCCTGCCGGTGGGTGATGTGGCGGAATTGCTGGGGGTTCCGGGTGACCTCAACCGTGAGGCGCTCGTCGAGCCCGCCGTCGACTTCAGCGTGCTCGATTCCGTCGCCGTCCTCATCCCGGCTGGAGCCGTCCGGTGACACTACGCGCTCGGTGGTACCTCACACTTGCTCTGTTGCTGCTGGTCACCCTGATCGTGCAATCAGTGGTGATCAGCCGGGTGCAGTGGGGCGGAGCGGCTCCGGATCTCGCACTCGTCGTGGTGGTCGGGCTCGCCCTGACCATGAGTGAGGATCGAGCTGCTCTGCTCGGGTTCACGACGGGACTGCTGCTGGACCTGATGCCACCGGACGTTTCTGCGCTCGGAGGGACTGCCTTGGCGTTCACGGTGGTGGCTGCCGGGGTCGCCCGCGTCAGGGATCCGCGCGGTATGGCCTGGTGGGAGCGGGCCGGGGTGCTTGCGCTGGCTGCTGCGACGTCATGGCTGGTTCAGAACGGTATCGCCTGGATCCTTGCCGACCGGCCGTTCCCAGGCTGGGAGCTGCCCTGGGCGATGATCAGCTACGTAGCCTACGTCGTAGTGCTGGGCATCCCGCTGCTCCCGGCGCTGGCATGGTTACGGCGAGCGGTCGCAGGACCGCTGAGCCCTGCTGGGGTCGGCGGCACCGCGCCATGACGGCCATATCCACCCGACGGCTGCTGGTCTTCTCGATCGTGCTGGTGGGGATGGCGCTGGCCCTCGTGGGGCGCCTGGTCCAGCTGCAGGTTGTTGGCGGCGGGGACTACGCCATGGCTGCTCGATCGAATCACCTGCAGGTGGTCGACATCGCAGCCCCACGCGGCCTGATCCTCGACCGGGACGGTCGACCCCTCGTCGCCAACTCGACGGGTCTCGCCGTGGTCGTGGACCGCTCAGTGGTGAAACCCGATGACACTGATCTGCTGCGCTCCCTGGGGCGGGTACTGGAGTTGGATCCCGAGACCGTTTCGGCGCGGCTGATCCCATGCGGGGCTCCGAAGGCGGCCCCACCTCCGCACTGTCACGCGGGCGACCCATATGCCCCGGCCACGATCCTGGCGGGGCTTTCCCATGACCGGGTGCAGCCGATCGTGGAGCGCGCCGAGGACTTCCCGGGTGTCAGTGTGGAGCCCGATAGCGAGCGGGCCTATCCGGCGCCGGTGCGGCTCAGTCATGTGCTCGGATACCTCGGTCAGCCGGACCAGGAGGACCTCGACTCAGGACGGCCGGCTGACGTGCTGGTGGGACGTGCCGGGCTCGAACAGCGGTATGACCGAGTTCTCAGCGGAGCGCCCGGTCGCAAAGAGATACGTGTGGATGCCTCGGGCCAGGTCGAGCAGGAACAGTTGATCGAGGCTGCGGTCCCGGGCTCGGATCTGCTCACGAGCCTCTCCACGAAAGTGCAGCGGACCGCGGAGCGCAAGCTTCGCGAGCACGCCGCCATGGTCGCCTCCACCGGGGCCGATCCTCGTGGATCAGTGGTTGTGCTGGATGTGGAGTCGGGCGGGGTCGTTGCCATGGCCAGCTACCCCGACTATGACCCCACGATCTGGACGTCCGGGATATCGCAGGAGGACTACCGCCATCTGAGCGAGTCCGGTGCACTGCTCAACACGGCGGTCCAGGGTGGCTTCGCGCCAGGTTCGACCTTCAAACCGTTCACCGCCCTGGCGATGGCGCAACAGGGGGCCGACTTCACTGACACCTATTCCTGTCCGGCGCAGTACGCCACCGCCGGAAGGGTCTTCCGCAACCACGGCGACGAGGCCTATGGCCGCATCAGTCTTGCCCGGGCGATCGAGGTCTCCTGCAACACCGCCTTCTACCGGGCTGCCGACAGGATGTGGCGGCAGACCGGTGGCGACCGGATCGGCGCGGGGGAGATCGACCCTGTCGCCGAGGTGGCGCAGAGTGCGGGCTTCGGGTCCCCGACCGGTGTCGATCTGGCAGGCGAGGCCTCCGGAGCCGTCGCGAGCCCGAAGGCCAAGTACGACCTGTGGGAGCAGCGCAAGGAGGCCTGGTGCCGGGCAGCCGATGATGGCTATCCCGTCTTGCGTGAGACCGATCCGGCCAGGGCCCGCTACTTCACCGAGGTCGACAGGGCGAACTGCGACGAGGGTCAGTACTGGCGCCAGGGCGACGCCCTCAATGCCGCCGTCGGGCAGGGTCTCACCCTCGTCACCCCGCTGCAACTGGCGGTGGCCTACGCAGCCCTGGCCAATGACGGTCAGGTTCGCGAGCCACGGATCGTCACCGGAATCCGTGGCGATGACGGCTCTGTGATTCCGATCGACTCAGTCCGCCGCGCCGACCTGATCGGGACCGGATCCCAGCGCCGCTACCTTCGTGCGGCGATGCGACGCGTCACCACCTCGGGGACAGCGGCGGCGGCTTTCACTGGCTTTCCCCTCGGGTCCTATCCCATCGCGGGCAAGACCGGCTCCGCGCAGGTGGACGGGGTCGCTGACACCTCGTGGTTCGCCTCGTTCGGCCCGGCCCAGAAGCCGCGATTCGCGGTGGTCGCCATGATGAGTGAGGCTGGAGCCGGGGGCGTTGTGGCGGCGGAGATCGTGCGGGCCGTCTGGGACACGCTGCGTCGAGCACCGCAGGAGCAGCGATGACACAGCCCCCCAGCGTTCGGTACGTCGCGGCGTTACCTGCCTGGATGCGCAGACTCGACTTGCCGCTGCTCACGGCAGCGTTGTCACTGTCGCTGCTCGGCGTAGCGCTGATCTGGTCTGCGAGCGGGAGTTCGGCGCTGCTCAGCGACGCGGCCCGGCAACTGCTCAGTCTGGCGGTGGCGATCGCCCTGGGACTGCTGCTGCTGCGAGCAGAGCCGAGAGCGCTGCGGGCCTGGGCGATCCCGGTCTACCTGGGGTGCCTGACGCTCATGCTGGGCACGTTCAGCCCGATGGGGGTCAGCGTCAGTGGGGCGCGTGCCTGGCTGGCACTGCCGGGTGGCTTCACGGTGCAACCCTCCGAGTTCGCCAAGCTGGGCCTGATCCTGATCCTTGCCACCACGTTGTCCGGTTCGCTGGTGACCGGGCAGGCCGCGGGGGTGCGAAAGGCCGCGGGTGCGGTCGGCTGGGCTGCTCCCTACATCCTGCTCGTGCTCGCGCAGCGCGACACCGGGACGGCCATGATCATGACAGCGATCACCATCTCGTGCGTGGTGATCTCGGGCGTCGGTCTTCGTGTGGTGCTCGCCGGGTTGCTGACCGCGGTGGCTCTGGTGGCGCTCGCCGTGGCTGCCGGTGGCCTGGCCGACTATCAGGTCCAGCGTTTCCTGGCTTTTGTCGACCCGTATGCCGACCCGTACGGCTATGGGCACAACACGATCCAGGCGCAGCTTGCCATCGGCAGCGGCGGCTGGTTCGGCGACGGCCTCGGCGCCGGTAATCAGACCCAGGGCGGATTCGTGCCCGTGAACGAGAGTGACTTCATCTTCACGGTCGTGGCTGAGGAACTGGGTCTCGTCGGTGGGCTCGCTGTCATCGCGCTGCTGGCCGTGATCGTCTGGCGGGGCCTGCGGATCGCCCTGGCGGCTCGGGACCTGTTCGGCAGGCTCGTGGCAACCGGGGTGGTCGCCTGGTTCTCCTTCCAGGCGTTCGAGAACCTCGGCATGGCCCTGGGCATCATGCCTGTCACCGGAGTCACCCTCCCGTTCGTCTCATACGGCGGCAGCTCGCTGATCGCCGCGTGGCTAGGGATCGCACTGCTGCAGCTGGTCCATCGCAGCGGGAGCGACTGGACCCGTCGTCCGGTCCGGGATCGCCCTCTGAGCCGCAGCGGGGGTGAGCTGACATGACGATCTCCTTGCTGCGTCAGTACCTGCACCCCTACCGGTCCGCGCTCTGGGCCGTGGCCGCGCTGCTGCTGGTCCAGGCCCTCGGCACCCTGTACCTGCCCTATCTCAATGCCCAGATCATCAACGACGGCGTCGTCACCGGCGATATCGGGGTGATCTGGCGCACTGGCGCCCTGATGCTCGCGATCTCGCTGGTGGTCGGCGTTGTGTCAGTGGCGGCCACCTACCTCGCGGCGCGCAATGCCATGGGGTTCGGGCGGGACGTGCGGGCATCGCTGTTCCGCCAGGTGGACAGCTTCTCGTTGAGTGAGATGAACGAGTTCGGGGCGCCTTCGCTGATCACGCGCAACACCAACGACGTCCAGCAGGTACAGATGCTGGTGCTCATGGGGCAGACGATGATGATCTCGGCTCCCATGATGCTCATCGGCGGAGTCTTCATGGCGCTGCACCAGAACGTCAGGCTCTCAGGCCTGCTTCTGGTCGTCATTCCGGTGATGGCCGTGGTCGTGGGGACCATTCTGTTCCGGGCAGTGCCGTTGTCCCGTGTCATGCAGTCGAAGCTCGATGCTCTCAACGACATCCTTCGGGAGAACCTCACCGGGATCAGGGTCATCCGTGCTTTCGTCCGCACCGGCTATGAACAGGACCGGTTCGAGCGTGCCAACGAGGACATCACGGATGTGAGTCTGCGGCTGACGAGGCTCTTCGCGCTCATGATGCCCTCGCTGATGCTGGTCTTCAACCTGTCGGCGGTGGCTGTGGTGTGGTTCGGGGGTGGGCTCATCGGCGAGGGGGAGATGCCGATCGGCGACCTGACGGCCTTCCTCTCCTACATCATGCAGATTCTCTTCAGCGTGATGATGGCGGTCATGCTGTTCCTCATGGTGCCGAGGGCAGCAGCCTCCGCAGAGCGTATTCAGAGCGTGCTCAGCACAGAACCGAGCATCCAGGACCCGTCCTCGCCCGTCCCGGCGCCAGGTTCCGGCAGTGTGGAGTTCCGGGACGTGGAGTTCCGGTACCCCGGGGCTGAGGAACCGGTGCTCTGCGGCATCGACCTGCGGCTCGAACCGGGCCGGACCACGGCCGTCGTCGGCAGTACCGGCTCGGGCAAGAGCACCCTGATCAACCTCATCCCGCGACTGTTCGACGTCACTGCCGGGCAGGTGCTGGTCAACGGTGTCGATGTGCGCGAGCAGGCCCAGGAGGAACTGTGGGCCGGCATCGGGTTCATTCCCCAGAAGGCGTTCCTTTTCAGCGGGACTGTCGCGGACAATGTGCGACTGGGCAGACGGGACGCCACCGACGAGGAGGTCTGGGCGGCGCTGACCACCGCGCAGGCCGCCGACTTCGTTCGGGAGTTCAGCGATGGGCTCGAGCATGAGGTCGATCAGGGTGGCGCCAACCTGTCCGGTGGGCAGCGCCAGCGCCTCTCCATCGCTCGGGCCCTGATCCGTGACACCCCCATCTACATCTTCGACGACAGCTTCTCGGCACTCGACTACGCGACCGACGCCCGGCTGCGCACGGCGCTGGGCAGGGACCCCGCCACGCGCCGGGCGAACGTGATCATCGTGGCTCAGCGGATCTCCACGATTCTGCACGCCGACCAGATCGTGGTGCTCGACCATGGCAGGGTCGTCGGTCTGGGCACGCACGAACAACTGCTCGCCGGATGCGAGACGTACCGGGAGATCGTCAGCAGTCAGATCGATGAGTCCGACCTTTCGGGAGCGTCATGAGCTCCGGAGCACCACCACGGCCTATGCCAGGGCGCCCGATGGGAGGACCGATGGCCAGCGGTCCCGGGACCCTCGGGATGACGCTTCCCGGCTCCAAGGCCCGCAATTTCACCGGCACCGTCGCCCGGCTCTTCTCGATCATGCGACCGGACCGGTTCGTCATCGTGTTCGTCGTGATCTTCGCGGCCATCAGCGTCTTCTGCAACGTGCTGGGGCCGTTGCTGCTCGGACACGCGACGAACATCATCTTCGCGGGAGTCCTCGGTGAGCAATTGCCGCCCGGAGTCAGTCAGGACCAGGCCATCGCAGAGCTGCAGCGCAGCGGTGATACGAATCAGGCCCAGCTGCTGGCCTCGATGACCCTGACCGACGGCATCGACTTCAATGCGCTGGCGATGACCGTCGCCGCCGCTGTGGTCACCTATGGTCTCGGCTCGTTCTTCAACTGGGCCCAGCAGTACCTCATGGCCGGCGTGACCCAACGAACCATGTTCAGCATGCGCCGCGACGTGGATCGCAAGCTGGGGGTGCTGCCGCTGAAGTACTTCGACTCCCATCCCCGCGGCGATCTGCTGAGCCGGGTCACCAATGACATCGACAACATCTCCACGACCCTGCAGCAGACCCTCACCCAGGCCATCACCTCGATCCTGACCATCATCGGGGTCCTTGCGATGATGTTCTACATCTCCTGGCTGCTGGCGCTCATCTCGATCGCCACCGTCGTCCTGAGCCTCGCGGGAACCCTGGTGATCGCCAAGCAGTCCCAGCGGCAGTTCAAGCGTCAGTGGGACTGGACGGGCCGGCTCAACGGGCATGTGGAGGAGACGTTCACCGGGCACGACATCGTGAAGCTCTACGGTCATAGCGCTGCCTCGCAACGAACCTTCGAAGAGGCCAACGACGAGATGTACCACGCCAGTTTCCGGGCTCAGTTCATCAGCGGCATCATTCAGCCTGCCATGATGTTCCTCGCCAACCTGAACTACGTGGCGATCGCTGTCATCGGCGGTCTGCGTGTCGCCACGGGAGCGATGTCCCTGGGGGATGTGCAGGCCTTCATCCAGTACAGCCGGCAGTTCACCATGCCGATCACACAGCTGGCCAGCATCACCAACGTGATGCAGTCAGGCGTGGCGTCTGCCGAGCGCGTCTTCGAACTGCTTGATGAGCCCCAGGAGTCGCCCGATCCCGCTGACCCGCCTGCGCTCGGGCGAGCTGTCGGCGAAGTGGTCCTGGAGGATGTGCACTTCTCGTACGTGGATGATGAACCCCTCATCGAGGACCTGAACCTGAGCGTGCAGCCCGGGCATACCATCGCGATCGTGGGGCCGACGGGGGCGGGCAAGACGACGTTGGTGAACCTGCTGCTGCGGTTCTACGAGATCGACTCCGGTACGATCCGGCTCGACGGCATCGACACGGCCGACCTCGCCCGCGACGAGCTGCGCAGGGTGTTCGGCATGGTGCTCCAGGACACTTGGTTGTTCAAGGGGACCATTCGGGACAACATCGCCTACGGTGCCGGTCCGGAGCAGTTGCGTGCCGGCGTCACCGACGAGATGATCTGTGCCGCGGCCCGGTCAGCGAGGGTGGATCACTTCGTACGGACGCTGCCCGACGGATATGACACCCTGCTCGAGGACAACGCCAGCAATGTCTCGGCCGGCGAGAAGCAATTGCTCACGATTGCCCGGGCGTTCCTCTCTGACCCTGCGATCCTCATCCTGGATGAGGCGACATCCTCGGTCGACACGCGGACCGAGGTCCTGATCCAGGAGGCGATGGCCAGGTTGCAGGCGGGCAGGACAAGCTTCGTTATCGCGCACAGGCTGTCCACGATCCGGGAGGCGGACGTGATCCTGGTCATGGATCATGGTTCGATCGTCGAACAGGGCAGCCATGAGGAGTTGATGGCCCAGCGCGGCTTCTACTATGACCTGTTCATGAGTCAGTTCGCCGAGAGCTACGACGAGGTCTCCGACACCCGGACTCCCTGATGCCGACTGGTAGATTCGAGGCAGTGGCGTGCTCATTGAGGAGTGACTGTTGACCCTGGATGTGACGGCCACCGTCTGGATCCTGACGCTGCTGGTCATTGTGGCCCTGTTCGCCCTCGACCTTGGCAGCGCCGTTCGTCGCCCCCATGTCCCCGGGTTCAAGGAGTCGGTGCTCTGGTCCCTGTTCTACATCGGGGTGGCGGTCCTCTTCGGGATCGTGTTCATCTTCTGGGCGGGGGCCGAGTTCGGTGCGCAATTCTTCGCGGGCTACATCGTGGAGAAGACGCTCAGCATCGACAACCTGTTCGTGTTCGTCATCATCATGGGGGCCTTCGCCGTACCACCCCCCTACCAGCAGAAGCTGCTCATCATCGGTATCGCCATCGCGCTGGTGCTGCGCGCGATCTTCATCGCGGTGGGTGCCGCGCTGCTGGCCTACTTCTCCTTCATGTTCCTGATCTTCGGTGCACTGCTGATCTGGACGGGCATCGCTCTGTATCGGCATCGAGATGAGGATCCGGACGTCTCGGACAACCTCCTCGTGGTGGCCACCCGCAAGGTCCTGCCCACCACGGACGAGTACGACGAGGGGCGGCTGTTCACGCGCAGGAACGGCAAACGGGTGGCGACGCCGTTCTTCATCGCGCTCATCGCCATCGGCACGACCGATGTGCTGTTCGCCCTCGATTCCATCCCCGCGGTCTTCGGAGTCACCGCCGAGCCCTACATCGTCTTCGTCGCCAACGCCTTCGCACTGCTCGGACTGCGCGCGCTGTTCTTCCTGGTGAAGGGATTGCTGGACCGGCTCATCTACCTGTCCACGGGCCTGGCCGTGATCCTGGTCTTCATCGGGCTCAAGCTGGTCCTGCACTGGGCTCACGGCATCTGGCCGGGGGTCCCGACGGTGTCCACGGCACTGTCGCTGATCGTGATCGTGGTGGTGCTCGCCATCACGACGGTTGCCAGCATCATCGTGGCACGCCGGGATCCGGAACGCATCGCGCACGCCGGTTCGGTGCGCGCTCATCCCGCAGACGAGACAGAGGACGCCGAGATCGCGGGCGACGAGGAACTGCCTCCGGGGCCGTGACCCGGCTACCCACAGATTCTGCGCCGATCGACACCTCGCACGTCGGAAGTCCCGCTAGGTTGGGGCTCGAGGCAGGAGGACCGGATGGCATGGCTGGCGCTCGGACTTGCGATTGTGGCCGAGGTGATCGGCACCTCCTTTCTCAAGGAGTCCAACGGATTCACCAAGCTCGTGCCCAGCATCGTTGCGGTGCTGGGGTACGGCGTCGCACTGGTAGGACTGTCCTATGCCGTGCGGACGATCGACCTCGGCATCGCCTACGCAATCTGGGCGGGGGTCGGCACCGCGCTCATCGTGCTGGTCGGGTGGCTCTTCTTCTCAGACATGCTGGATCTGGCCGCGTGGATCGGGGTCGGGATGATCGTCGGTGGGGTGCTGGTGATCAACATCTTCTCCGCCAACGCAGGCTGATGCCGTCGACAGGCCGCCATAGTGTGGTTACTGCCGGGTGACCCGAGGGTCGGGCCGGCTACGGAGCCGGTAGCGGGGCGCGAGATCCCTGATCTTCTCCACGTAGGCGACAGTCTCGGGATAGTCGGGCACCCCCCTTGCCTGTTCCACCGCGGACCAACCGGCGTTGTAGGCGGCCAGTGCCAGTGTGAGCCGGTCACCGGGCACCCCGGAGGCCTGCGCCCGTGCCATCAGGTGGCACATCAGCCGGACCTGGGCCGGGATCGCGTCCTCCGGCTGCAGTGGACTGGCCACCCCGTCGCCGTTCTCGTCCCTGCCCCAGGTCGACCACGTGTCAGGCATGAACTGGGCGATGCCCCTGGCGCCGACCCGGGATCGAGCCTGCGGATCGAACTTGCTCTCGACGTAGAGCTGGGCCGCCACGGTGCCTGCATCGAGGCCGCGACATCGGCCGGCCGCCTTGCGGATCAACTTGCGGTGCTCTGCCGGAACGGTGGGGGGCTGGCTCGCCATGCAACCCGTGAGCAGCGCCATGCTGACGGCTGCTGCCGGGAGGAATCGCATCACTCCATTGTGCCTCGGCGCACGTAGGTCCGCGCTGTCCCCGGCGCCGAGTCCCGGCTCACTGTGCGCGGATTCGCCTCTCGCCGGTTACTCAACCTAAGCTTGAGACGAACCCCGAAGTGTGACCGGAGGCATGTGCGTGTCCGATTCCATCTTCACTGAACTCGAGCCACTCCTGGCCGAGGTCAACCGCCCGGTTCAGTACGTGGGCGGTGAGGTCAACGCGATCACCAAGGACTGGGACTCCGCCACCGTCCGCTGGGTGTTGCTGTATCCGGATGCCTACGAGGTGGGAGCGCCCAACCAGGGACTGCAGATCCTCTACGAAGTCCTGAACGAGCGCCCGGATGTGCTCGCCGAACGGGCTTACGCGATCTGGCCCGACCTCGAGGCGCTACTGAGGAGCAATGGTCTTCCGGCATTCACGATCGACGGGCACCGGCCGCTGCGCTCGTTCGACGTGATCGGAGTGAGCCTGGCCACCGAACTCGGATACACCAACCTGTTGACCTCGATCGACGTCGCTGGCCTGCCACTGCACAGCCGGGACCGTACTGACGCGGATCCCCTGCTCGTGGTGGGCGGTCACGCCGCCTTCAACCCGGAGCCGATCGCCGACTTCGTCGACGCTGTTGTGCTCGGCGACGGTGAGGAGGCGGTGCTGTCGCTCACGGAGTTCCTGCGGGACTGGAAGCAGCAGGGTGCGCCCGGGGGCCGCAAGGAGTTGCTGCGACGACTGGCGGCCTCGGGTCAGTTCTACGTGCCGTCGTTCTACGACGTGCGTTACGCCGACGACGGGGCCATCGAGTCGGTCGTCCCCAATCGCCCCGGCGTGCCCTGGACGATCGCCAAGCATACGCTGATGGACCTCGACGAATGGCCCTACCCGAAGGCGCCCGTCGTTCCCGTGGCAGAGACCGTCCATGAACGTGCCAGCACCGAGATCTTCCGTGGCTGCACCCGGGGCTGCCGGTTCTGTCAGGCGGGGATGATCACCCGCCCCGTACGGGAGCGGTCGGCCAGCACTGTCGCTGAGATGGTCGACCACAGCCTCGCCAAGACCGGCTATCGGGAAGTGGGGCTGCTGAGCCTGTCCAGTGCCGACCATTCCGAGATAGGCAAGCTCGCGGAGGGTCTCGCCGACCGCTACGAGGGCACCATGACTTCGCTCAGTCTGCCCAGCACGCGCGTTGATGCCTTCAACATCGACCTCGCGAACGAACTGTCCCGCAACGGCCGCCGCTCAGGGCTGACGTTCGCCCCCGAGGGCGGAAGCGAGCGGCTGCGCAAGGTGATCAACAAGACGGTCACCGAAGAGGACCTGATCCGCACGGTGTCTGCCGCATACGGCAGCGGCTGGCGAGCGGTCAAGCTCTACTTCATGTGCGGACTGCCCACAGAGACCGACGACGATGTGCTGCAGATCGCCGAACTCGCGCGCCGGGTCATCGAGGCCGGTCGTGAGATCTCTGGGCGCCGCGACATCCGGTGCACGGTCTCCATCGGAGGATTCGTGCCGAAGCCGCAAACCCCCTTCCAGTGGGCCGGGCAGCTCGGGCACGAGGAGACCGACCGCAGGCTGCGCCTGCTCGGTGAGGCGCTGCGGGCCGATCGCAACTACGCGCGTGCCATCGGCTTTCGCTATCACGACGGTCGTCCTGGCATGGTCGAAGGGCTGTTGGCCAGGGGGGACCGTCGGGTGGGGGCAGTCATCGAGGAGGTCTGGCGGCGCGGCGGCCGGTTCGACGGCTGGAGTGAGCACTTCGACTTCGACCTGTGGCGCAGTTGCGCCGAGGACCTCTGGGAGGACCAGCCCATCTCGCTGTCGTGGTTCACCACCAGGGAGCGCACCCGCGACGAGATTCTGCCCTGGCAGCATCTGGACGCCGGCCTTGATGCCGACTGGCTGTGGCAGGACTGGCAGGATGCCCTGGCCGAGGATGAGGTCGGGGACTGCCGCTGGACTCCGTGTTCTGCGTGCGGGGTCTGCGACGTGATGGACACGATGATCCAGATCGGGCCCCGGCCGCAGAGCGCCGCAGAGTGGGCGCCGCCGACCGGGGTGGGGGCTCGCAGTCCAGCAGAGCGGAGTGGCGCTGATGGCTGAGCCGACGAATGAGGCGCAGCCCGTCGTCGCGAAGGTCCGGTGTCGCTACAGCAAGAGCGGTCGGATGCGGTTCGCCAGCCACCGTGACTTCCAGCGTTCTCTCGAACGGGCCGTGCGCAGGATCGGGCTGCCGGTCGCATTCAGCGGAGGGTTCTCTCCACGTCCCCGCATCTCCTACGCCAACGCGGCTCCGACCGGGGTCGCCAGTCGTGCGGAGTACTTCGACATGGGTCTGACCCGGGACGTGAGTACCGACGAGATGATCGAGGCACTGAGCGCGGCGCTGCCCACGGGCTTCGTGATCGAGGCTGCCTCGCCAGCTCGTGGCAAGCTGGGCGAGCGCCTGAGCAGCAGTCACTGGGAGTGGTGCTTCGAGGGAGTGGGCGACGGTGCTGTCCGAAATGCGGTGAATCAGCTGCTGGCCCTGAATTCGGTGACGGTGGTCCGGATGACCAAGTCGGGGCAGAAGGAGATCGACGTTCTCGCGCCCTGGGTGGACCATGCCGTTTCCGCGTCGCAGTGTGGCGACGAGGGAATCTGTGCGATACTGCGAGTGGTCCTTCACCACACAACACCCGCGGTGAGACCAGACGACGTACTCGCTGTACTCGTTGAACGGACGGATCTGAAGCCGCCCCGACCGGTTCTGATGACACGGTTGGCGCAGGGCCCGTTCGACGAGACGTCGGGACTGCCCGGCGATCCATTGGCGTAGCGAACGCGCGTCGCAGCTGCAGACAGCTGACAGTAGGCTTGAGAAGTCGTCCCAGGGGCGACAGGAAGAATGGGCAGGCGCCAGGTCCATGGAGGACTCGGTCATGCTCGAGGAAGACGACAAGACGTCGCAAACCC
This sequence comes from Actinomycetota bacterium, assembly GCA_020438795.1. Classification (GTDB taxonomy): domain Bacteria; phylum Actinomycetota; class Actinomycetes; order S36-B12; genus JAGQTY01. Next base: position 15,273 of record JAGQTY010000027.1, on the reverse strand, counting down.
CACAGAAGTCCCGGCGCGTCGCCAAACGCCCATCGGGGCCCGCAGTGACCTTCTCTGCCGCCTCGGACGACGGTCAGGATCAGGAGAAGCCCGCAGCGGCGGGCGCGGCGACGGCTGCCCCGCTGTTCAAGGCTGCGCCCCCGCCGCCCCAGCCCGCAGCCGAGCCGGCCGGCTCGGACGACCAGCGGGCCTCGGCGCCGGACGAGAAGCAGGACGAACGGCCCAAGCAGCAGAAGCAGGGAAACCAGCAGAAGCAGGGAAACCAGCAGAAGCAGGGCAAGCAGAACAATCAGCAGAAGAAGAAGGACAAGCAGCAGGGCGAAACGGACGCGTCGGGCTCCTCGTCGGCGGATGACAACGCCCAGGAGAAGGGGGAGTCCGGTGGACCCCGCCGGCGACGGCGTCGGCGACGCGGCGACGGCGACGGTGAAGCCAAGAAGTCCTCCGGTCCGGATCAGGTCACAGCGGTCAAGGGTTCCACCCGTATCGAGGCCAAGAGGCAGCGGCGGCGCGAGGGCCGCGAGTCCGGTCGGCGTCGGGCCCCGGTGCTCAGCGAGGCCGAGTTCCTGGCCAGACGCGAGGCTGTCAAGCGCGACATGGTGGTACGCCAGGATGGCCGTCTCACCCAGATTGCCGTGCTCGAGGACGACGTCCTGGTGGAGCACTACGTGAACCGGGCGACTGTCACCTCGACCGTCGGACACGTGTACCTCGGACGGGTGCAGAATGTGCTGCCCTCGATGGAGGCGGCCTTCGTGGACGTGGGGGCCGGTCGCAACGCCGTGCTCTACGCCGGTGAGGTCAACTGGCAGGCGGCCGGCATGAGCGGGCAGCCCAAGCGGATCGAGAAGGCGCTGTCGGCCGGTGACAAGGTGCTGGTTCAGGTCACCAAGGACCCCGTCGGTCACAAGGGCGCTCGGCTGACCAGCCAGATCTCACTGCCTGGCAGATTCGTGGTCCTCGTGCCTGACGGGTCCATGACGGGCATCAGCCGTAAGCTCCCCGACAAGGAACGCTCGAGGCTGCGAGCCATCCTCAAGAGGGTGCTGCCCGAAGGCTTCGGCGTGATCGTCAGGACCGCTGCCGAGGGCGCCAGTGAGGAGAACATCGAACGCGATGTGTCGGTGCTCACCAAGGAGTGGGAGCGCATCCAGCGGGCTTCGGAGACGAGCAAGGCGCCCGCGCTGCTGCACAGCGAACCGGATCTCGCACTGCGAGTGGTCCGCGACATCTTCAACTCCGACTTCGAGTCCCTCGTGGTGTCGGGCGACGAGGTGTGGACCACACTCAAGGGATACATCGACGACAATGCTCCGGACCTATCCGAGCGGCTGACCCACTGGACCGGGGAAGGCGACGTCTTCGCCGCACGCCGGATCGATGAACAACTCTCGAAGGCGCTCGACCGCAAGGTCTACCTGCCATCCGGAGGGTCGCTGGTCATCGACCATACCGAAGCGATGACTGTGGTGGACGTCAACACCGGCAGGTTCACCGGCCAGGGCGGAAACCTGGAGGAAACGGTCACCAAGAACAACCTTGAGGCCGCCGAGGAGGTGGTCCGGCAGCTCCGGCTGCGCGACGTCGGCGGCATCATCGTGATCGACTTCATCGACATGGTCCTCGAGGACAATCGTGACCTCGTTGTGAGGCGCCTGGTCGAGTGCCTCTCGCGCGATCGCACCAAACATCAGGTGTCCGACGTGTCCTCGCTCGGGCTGGTGCAGATGACGCGCAAGCGCATCGGGCAGGGGTTGCTGGAGACCTTCGGCGAGACCTGCGACTGCTGCCAGGGCCGGGGGATCAAGGTGAGCGCCACCCCGGTGGAGCAGCGTCGCCCCGAACGACTGCGACGGCCCATGCGACCACCGGGCGCACATGATCCCGTGGAGGCGGCCCGCCGCGCGGCTGCCGGTGTGCCGGCTGACGCCGGCGAGGACGTTGATGAAGGCGCCGACGAGGAACTCGAGGGCGTCGACGAGGACGACAACACCACCGGCGGTGTGATGGGCGAGGAGGATGTCGACTTCGAGGGCGACGATTCCGATGCCGGGTCGGCCCAGGACGACTCCGGTGACCAGGAGGACCTTGACGAGAACGACTCCGACGAGGACGACGACGCTGACGAGGACGACGACGCTGACGAGGACGACTCCGACGACGACGACTCCGACGAGGACGACGACTCCGACGAGGACGACGACTCCGACGGGAGCGACGACTTTGAGGACGAGGCGCTCGATGACTTCGACCTTGACGAGGAGTCGGCCGACGATGCCTCCGAGAGTGACGAGGACTCCGAGAGCGACGAGCCGGGCGCTGATGAGTCGAACGGCGATGAGCCGCAGGGGTCCGACGAGCCACGGGACCAGGCCTGAGCGACCCTGGCGCCGCTCGGGGGATCGGTGGCGCGGCGTGCGGAGGTGGCGACCGAGCTGCTCGACTTAGGTTAGGCTTACCTTATGTCCGTGGCTGTCGAGATCGACTTCGCATCGGGGCTGGCACGATTCGGGCAGGCGGTCGCTATCATCGACGGCGACACAGCATTGTCCTACGAGGAACTCGACCGCAGGGTTGAGTCTTTGGGTCGGCAGTGGGGCCCCTCAAGGCAACTGCTGGCACTGCGGGCCGACAACACGGTGGGCGCCATCATCACCTATCTGGCGGCCCTGCGCTTCGGACATCCGATCCTGCTGCACAGCGGTTCGGTCCCGCAGTGGTTCACGCCGAGCATCGAGGTGTCCGCCGCTGGCCTGCAACACAGGATTCTCGATGCAGCACCTGTGGAGCTCGACCCTGAGCTGGCCGTCCTGCTGAGCACGTCCGGCTCGACCGGAGCGCCGAAACTGGTGCGGCTGTCGCGCACGAATCTGACCACCAATGCCCGTGACATCGCCCATGCACTCGGGCTGCGGGGCAGCGACCGTGGCATCACCTCGCTGCCGCTGGGCTACAGCTACGGCCTCTCGGTGGTCAATTCCCACCTGGCGGTGGGAGCGGGCGTCATCCTGAGCAACGAGTCGGTGCTGGACCCCTGCTTCTGGCGGCTCGTGGACCGTTGGCGACCGACCTCGCTGCCGGCTGTGCCCTACACGCTGCAGATGCTCGCGAATGGGCGCTTCACCGACGACGGGATCCCGTCCCTGCGGCGCGTGACCGTCGCGGGTGGTCGGCTCTCGCCGGACCAGGTCAAGGGCCTGGTCGCCCAGGGTGAGCGGCAGGGCTGGGACCTCTACGTCATGTACGGCCAGACCGAGGCCACCGCGCGGATGGCCGTGCTGGCACCGGAGCTGGCCCGGTCGCACCCACAATGCGTCGGCCGACCGGTCGGGGATGGCAGCTTCTGGATCATCGATGACTCCGGCCGCAGATGGGACGGTTCTGAGCCCGACTACGGCGGGCAGGTCGGTGAGCTTTATTACCGCGGCTCAAACGTGATGCTCGGCTACGGCACAGGTGCGGCGGACCTGAGCCGCGGGCGCGAAGTGGGGACTCTGCCGACCGGGGACCGGGCCCGGTTCGCAGACGGGCTGCTCGAACTGGTGGGTAGGCGCGCGGACCTTGCCAAGATCGGGGGCCTGCGGGTGGATCTGTGTCACGTGGAGGAACTGCTCCGGGAACGTGGCGTCAGTGCTGTCGCGGTGGAGCACCAGCAGGTGCTCGCCGTTCTCTACGAACAGGCGCTGGGATCAGCCAGCCTCGCCGGGCGCGTCAGTGAGGTCCTCAACGAGAATCAGGAGGTGGGGCTGCCCCGGGACCGGATCCAGGTACTGCCGACCTCTCGGCTGCCGCGAACCCCCTCCGGGAAGCTCGATCGCTCCCGGGCCCAGGAGTCGGTCAAGGTCCTGTTCGGGTCGATGCCCACCGCTGCCGGTGCAGAGCCACCCGAGCGGACCAGCGGGCCAGCGGACCGCGCAGCCAGACTCGCGGCGATCCGGTCGGCGTACGCACAGGCCCTGCCGCCTGGCACCCTGATTCGTGACGATCGCAGCTTCTCACAGCTCGGCGGGGACTCGCTGTCCTACGTGTCGGTCTCGACGCGGCTCGGGGCCGTGCTGGGCCGGCTACCCGGTGATTGGCACCTGCTGAGCATCAACGAGCTGGGCGGACGTGAACCACTGGGGGCGAAGAGTCTGGACACGTCGACGGTCCTGCGAGCGGTGGCGATTCTGGTGGTGGTGTCCTCACACATCGGTCTGACCGATGTTCGGGGTGGGGCCCACCTGTTGCTTGCCGTGGCGGGCTTCAACTTCGCCCGCTTCCAGTTGTCCGATGTGCCGCTGTCCCGCAGGAGGCGGAACCTGGCGTCCTCGTTCATGCGGCTTCTCCTGCCCACGGCTCTATGGCTCGCGGTGCTGGCCGTGTTCGTGGCCGAATACTCCCCAGTCGTGGTGTTCGGCCTGAACCTGTTCGGCCCAGATTCCGGCCCGGAGTGGCGGTACTGGTTCATCGAGGCCCTGGCGTTCCTCGTACTCGGCGCGTCCCTGTTGATGTCGACACCGCTGCTGGACCGCTGGCAGCGGCGGCGCCCGTCGTGGTTCGCCGTGGGCGTGCTGGGAGTCGGCCTTGCGCTCCTGCTGACTGCCGAGCGCACTGCCACCGGATCGGGATCCATGTACACGCCGGTACTGGTGGCCTGGTTGTTCGGGCTCGGCTGGTTGATCGCCACCGCACGGAGCCGACCAGTGAAACTGCTGATCGGCGTGCTGGCCGTGGGATTGTGCGTCTTCTACTTCGACGGTTCGCTCAGCCGGCAACTGGTCGTCGCTGGAGGACTCGTGCTGCTCATCAGCGTGCCGGCGATCCCGGTCCCGCGTCCGGTAGCCGCGACGCTGTCGGTGCTTGCTTCTGCGTCTCTGTTCATCTATCTGACCCACTATCAGGTCTACCCGATCTTCGGGGATCAGCGCCTGGCAGGGCTGCTCGCCTCGGTGTTCTTCGGATTCCTGTGCTGGTATGCCGTGGAACGGGTACAGCGCGTCAGGCTGCCTGGGCCGATCCGTCTCGGGGGTCGGCGTGCGACTGCATAGCGGCGTGGACCTGGTGGCGATCTCCCGGGTGGCCGGACTCGATGAAGCCGCACTCAACGGGGTCTTCACCCCCGGGGAGTTGCGGCACTGCGCCGGTCAACCCGCGTCGCTTGCCGGTCATTGGGCCGCCAAGGAGGCGATGCTGAAGGCGCTCGGCCTCGGGGTAGACTCGGCGCCCATGGTCGGCGTCGAGGTGGTGACCCAGGGTTCAGGGATGCCGGCACTGGTGCTGAGTGGAGCCGTCCTGGAACGCGCTCTGGCGCTCGGAGTGGGCGAACTCAGCGTTTCGATCAGCCATGATGCGGGGTTCGCGGTGGCGATGGTGGTAGCACTTGCGCAGGACGACTGAGGACCGGGCCGACCGGCTCAGGGAGTGTCCTGCTCGAGCTGCCGTCCCAGCACAACGTCGCAATGGATTTCGGGACCGAGTGTGAACTCGCGAGTTCCCATCTCGCTGAAGCCCTGGCGCCGGTAGAAGGCGCGGGCTCGCCTGTTGTGGCGGTTGGTGCCCAACCAGGCCGCCTGGAATCCGCGCGCCCGCGCGCTTCGCAGGCTGGCGGCGAGCAGGCCCTGCGCCGCACCACGACCATGCTCGTCAGGTAGCACATAGATCCGCTGCAGATACACCCACTCGAGCCCCGGATCGGCCTGCGCCGGCGGTTCCTCGTCGAAGGTCAGCATGGCGTAACCAACAGGGCGGGCGCCTCGTTCGACGATGAAGACTTCCTGCGAGCCCTCGTCGAGCAGCGCGGTGAAGGTCTGCTCACTGAGCTCCTCATCGACGTAGTGAGCGATGTTGTCGGGATCGGAATCGGGGGGACATGCCAGCGCGAAGGTCGCCGCGGCCAGGGCACTCAGCGTGGCCGCATCCCCGACTGTGGCGCGTCTGACGGCCAGCCTTCGACCGGACATGTCAGCTCACGACGCACGGCGTGCTCTGCAACTGGCCGTCGGGACAGTGGACGTGCAGCCAGACGGCGTTCGTGACGATCGCGCCGCTCAGGTTCGCCCCAGACATGAATGTGCCGATCAGCACGGCTGAGCCGAGGTCGGCCCCGGTGAAGTCAGCCCCACTGACGGCCGCCAGCTCCAGTGTCACCGCATGCATGAAGGCGCCGGTGAAGGCGGATCCGTTCAGCAGCGTGCTGCTGAGGTTCACCGAATACATCAGCGAGCGGCTGAAGTCCGCGGGCGATTCGGCCAGGACGCCGTACAAGTTTGCGTTCTCGAGGTTGGCCCGGCGCAGGTCGGTGCCGCTCAGTGAGGCACCCCAGAGGTTCGCGTTCTCGAGGTTCGTCGTCAGCTTCGGTGTCGCAGTGGAGAAGGGCCACGGCGGCGGCGGCTGATTCTTGCCCCTCAGATCCGCGTTGTCGAGCGTGGCCCCCCAGAGATTGGCGTTCTCCAGGTTCGCATTCCGCGCCCGTGCTCCGCTCATATCAACGCCGTACAGTCTGGCGTTCTGTGCATTGACGCGGTCCATGGTGGCGTTGGTGAGCGTAGCGCCGGTCAGATCGCTGTGCGCGATCTTGGCGCGCCGCAGGTCGGCCTTGTCGAGGTCGACGTCTGTCAGCCTGGCGTTCGCCACCACGGCCCGGCGCAGGTTCGCTCGGGAGAGATCGGCCCTGGTGAGGTTCGCGCCGGCGAGTCTGGCGCCGCTCAGCCGAGCTCTGTGGAGTGTGACGCTGGCGAGGTGTGCGTCGCGCAGGTCGGCGCCGCGTAGATCGGCCCCCGTGAGGTTGGCCCCCGTCAGATCCGCCCCGCGCAGACTGGCCTCCCGGAGGTTCGCCCCCGTCAGATTCCTGTGATAATCGACACTCCAGTCAAGCTCGGCCCCGGCACAGCTGGCTCCCGGTCGGAGGACACAGCTATCCGCCCGAGCCGATGGGAGGCCGAGCAGTAGCGTGGCCACAAGTGCCGTGACGACGGCCATCACGGCGGTTCGTGCGGTGGCAGTACTCATGTCCTGATTGAAGCAATCACGCGTGCGGGTGTCCTCCCGAGCGGCGCGGGGCCTCCCGGCGACCGGCGCTGAGGAGTTCATCGGGAGCGCGCCCGTCCCGCAGCAGGCACCGCCCGTTGACCATTGGGACTGTGTGGCCCTACGCTGTAGACTGGTGCGTGAGTGCCGCGCAGGCGCGTGCGCTCTGACCTTCCCCTGACCCGGTGAGCGCCGGCCCGGAAGCCGTTTCTGAGCGGTCTCGGGTGCCGGGCCCGAACATCGGGCTCTGGGCGGGGGAGTCACATGTTCTATGAGGAGTACTTGTGTACGCGATAGTAGCCGCAGGTGGCGGCCAGGAGAAGGTCGCAGTCGGCGATGAGTTCTCGGTCAACCGGATCCAGGGTGAGCCTGGTTCGGCGGTGGATCTGCCCGCCGTGATGATCGTGAACGATGGTCAGGTCTCTGCAGGGACAGACGCCTCGGGCGCCGCCGTCCGCGCGGAGATCGTGGAGCAGTTCCGCGGGCCCAAGCTCCGGATCATGCGGTACAAGAACAAGACCGGATACCGGCGCCGTCAGGGCCACCGGCAGGAACTGACCCGGCTGCGGGTCACCGAGATCACTCCAGGGAGCTGACATGGCACACAAGAAGGGCGCCGCCTCCACTCGGAACGGCCGCGACTCCAACGCTCAGCGGCTCGGCGTGAAGCGGTTCGGAGGCCAGCTGGTCAGTGCCGGCGAGATCCTCGTTCGGCAGAACGGAACGCACTTCCACCCCGGTGACAATGTCGGCCGCGGTGGTGACGACACCCTGTTCGCTCTCACTGCCGGAACCGTGGAGTTCGGTACCGCGCGCGGACGCAGGGTCGTCAAGATCGTACCCGTCGGGTAGTGTCCCAGCCCCAGTTCGTCGATCGGGTACAGGTTCACGCCCGAGCCGGGGACGGTGGTGACGGCTGCGCCTCGATCAGGCGTGAGAAGTTCCGTCCTCTGGGTGGCCCCGACGGCGGCAACGGCGGGCGGGGCGGCTCCATCATCCTGCGGGTCGACCCGAGCGTGACCACCCTGCTGGACCTGCATCGCCGACCGCATCTGCGGGCCGACAACGGTCGGGCGGGCAGAGGCTCCAATCGTGACGGCGCCACCGGTGCCGACGTCATCGTGAGCGTCCCCGACGGGACGACCGTGCGGACCCAGGACGGCGAGATCATCACTGACCTGGTGGGCCCGGGAGCCGAATTCGTGCTCGCCACCGGCGGGCAGGGCGGCCTCGGCAATGCGGCGCTGGCCAACAGACGCAGGAAAGCCCCGGGGTTCGCGCTGCTCGGGGGAGAGGGTGAAGAGGCCGAGGTCCTGCTGGAACTGCGGACGGTGGCCGATGTGGCGCTCGTGGGCTACCCGAGCGCCGGCAAGTCCAGCCTCATCGCTGCCATGTCGGCAGCCCGGCCCAAGATCGCCGACTATCCGTTCACGACGCTCACCCCGAATCTGGGTGTGGTGCGTGCCGGACAGTACACATATACGATCGCGGACGTACCAGGACTGGTACCGGGGGCCAGCGCGGGCAAGGGACTCGGGCTTGAGTTCCTGCGGCACATCGAGCGTTGTTCGGTCATCTGCCATGTGATCGATGCCGCCACTCTGGAATCCGATCGGGACCCGTTGACCGACCTGTCGGTCATCGAGTCTGAACTCACCAGCTATGGCGGGCTCTCGGATCGGCCGCGGGTGATCGTGCTGAACAAGGTGGACATCCCGGAGGCGAAGGAACTGGCGGAGTTCGTCGCCGAGGACATCTCCGTCGACGGCGCCGCCGTGTTCGCCGTCAGTGCGGTGAGTCACGAGGGGCTGCAGGGCCTGGCGTACGCGCTCGGCGCCCTCGTTGAGGCCAACCGCCCGATCGTGGCGGTGGCCCGGCCCCGAACGGTTCTGCGCCCCGAGCCCGTGGATGACCGTGGCTTCACGGTCGAGACAACCGAAGAGGGCTACCGGGTTCACGGGGAGCGCCCCCGCCGACTGGTGGAACAGACCGACTTCAGCAATGACGAGGCAGTCGGGTATCTGGCCGAACGTCTGGCCCGGCTCGGCGTGGAAGAGGAGCTCCTGGCGCAGGGGGCGCAGCCGGGGGCAACCGTGATCGTCGGGGGTGCCGACCCGGTCGTCTTCGAATGGGAGCCGATGATCGATGCTGCCGATCGGGGCCCGGTCGGACCACGGGGTACGGATGAGACCGTTGCCGCCGTGGAGCATAAACACGCCAGACGCCCAGAGATCGAGACGGAATGACAGCGCGGCGGGATATCGCTGATGCCGGCCGGGTCGTGGTCAAGGTCGGTTCCTCGTCCCTGACCACCGACTCGTTCGATCTCGACGCGTCCCGGATCGGAATGCTCGCGGAGGTGTCCTGCGCGGCGGCGCGGCAGGGACGCGAGATCGTCGTCGTCACCAGTGGCGCCATCGCCGCCTCACTCGGTGTCCTGGGGCTGCGGCGGCCCCCGACGGACCTGGCCACCGCTCAGGCCGCTGCCAGCGTGGGCCAGCAACGACTGATCGCAGAGTATGCCCGGGCCTTCGCCACATTCGGGCGAAGCACCGGTCAGGTACTGCTGACCGCCGATGACCTGATGCGCAGAGCCCACTACCGGAACGCCCAGCGCACACTGACCCGCCTGCTTGAGCTCGATGTCACCCCTATCGTCAATGAGAACGACACGGTGGCCACCGATGAGATCAGGTTCGGGGACAACGACCGACTTGCTGCGCTCGTGGCCCACCTGGTGCACGCGGATGCGCTCATCCTCCTCAGTGATGTACCGGGTCTGCTCACCGCTCCTCCCGGGACGCCTGGTTCGGTTCTCGTGACCGAGGTCAGGGATCCCGCCGACCTGGAGAACGTCGAGTTGAGCCCTCGCAGCCGTTCGGCTGTCGGGACCGGCGGCATGGTCACGAAGCTGGAGTCGGCCAGGCTCGCCACAGCCGCGGGCGTGCCGGCCGTCCTCGCCGATGTGAGTGCGCTTGCGGAGGTACTCGCTGGCGAGGAACGCGGCACTCTCTTCCATGTGACGGGCAAGCGTCGGCCCGGACGGCTGCTCTGGCTGGCCCATGCCGCGCTGAGCCGCGGCAGTCTGGTCCTCGACGACGGCGCGGTCGCTGCCGTCACCACCGGGAAGAAGTCCCTGCTGCCTGCGGGAATTTGTTCGGTTTCCGGTGACTTTGTGGCGGGAGATCCTGTTGACCTTTTGTCGGAAAACGGTCTTGTGGTGGCGCGCGGACTGGTGAACTTTGATGCAACGGAGTTGCCCGGTCTGCTGGGGCGCTCCACGAAGGACCTGGCGGCGGAGCTGGGTCCGGCCTACGAGCGGGAAGTGATCCACCGGGACGATCTGGTGGTGATGCAGAAGGGGCAGTGATGGGTGAGGATTCGGTGCACGTGCCTGGGGCCATGTGGCATGTCACCCTCACCCTGACCGGTCCGCCAGTGTCCTCGGCCCGACTGGCGGACAGCCTTTCGCAACTGGCGGAGTTCCATCCGTTCGGCCTCTCGGCGAGATACGCCATCGACGTCATCGAGCTTCGCTACTGGGACGAAGGGCATGACTGCCGGACCGTGACGGACAATGCGATCGAGATGTGGAACAAGAATCGTGATGAGGTGCGCCTGCCGGACTGGCCGATAGTGGGGGTTGAGGTGCTCGACCGGGCGACCTTCCGCCGCCGCTGGCCGAACGGGAGCGATCGGCTCGACCTGCTCAAACCGGGCGTCCGGCCGTTCCTGCAGCCGGGTCACGACTGAGCCGACGGCCCGGCGCCCCGGCACTATGCTTGAGGCATGAGCCAGAATCACCTGCGCGACGAGGTCCAAGCCGCCGCCCGTGCTGCCCGCGTCGCTGCTGCTACTCTGCGGCGGCTGACGACCGATCAGAAGAACGAAGCGCTGCTGGCTGTTTCGGCCCGGCTGCGCGACGAAACGGGGCGGATCCTCAAGGAGAACGCTCAGGACGTGTCCGCCGCGGTTGAGAACCAGACGCCGCCGGGGATCATCGACCGGCTCACGCTGACCGAGGATCGGCTCGCGGCCATCTGCGATGCTCTGGAGACGGTTGTCGAACTCCGGGATCCGGTCGGAGAGGTCGTGCGCGGCTACCGGCTGCCCAACGGGCTTCGCGTGGAACAGGTCAGGGTGCCCATGGGTGTCGTGGGCATGATCTACGAGGCGCGTCCCAACGTAACAGTGGATGCGGCCGGACTGGCGCTCAAGAGCGGCAACGCCTGTCTGCTGCGTGGCTCATCATCGGCCGCCGCCACCAACTCGGTGCTCATCAGCGTCATGCGTGAGGCGCTCGACGCCGTGGGCGTGCCTGCGGACGCCATCATCGCTGTGCCCGGCACCTCGCATGAGAGTGTCCAGCATCTGATGGCGGCCCGGGGTCTGGTTGATGTGCTGATTCCACGGGGTGGTGCCGGTCTGATCAACAGCGTCGTCACGGGGTCGCAGGTGCCTGTGATCGAGACGGGCATCGGCAACTGCCACGTGTACGTGGACGCGAGTGCCGACCTCGATCGGGCCGTGGATATCGTGCTGAACGCCAAGGTGCAGCGACCGAGCGTGTGCAATGCGGCGGAGACCCTGCTGGTGCACCGAGATATCGCCGCGGCCTTCTACGAGCGTGCTGCGCCGGCGCTGGCACGAGCCGGCGTGAGGCTGCACGCGGATTCGGACACCACGACACTTGTGCAGGGATCAGGGATCGACTGTGAGCCCGTCACCGATGAGGACTGGGCCGCTGAGTACTACTCCCTCGACCTTGCTGCAGGGGTGGTCGATGACATTGCCGGAGCGATCGCACACATCAGCAACTGGAGTACCGGACACACGGAAGCGATCGTTGCCGACAGCGCCTCGGTCATCACAGAGTTCCTGGCCGGAGTCGATTCGGCAGCGGTGGCTGTCAACGCCTCCACGCGATTCACCGACGGCGGCGAACTCGGTTTCGGCGCTGAGATCGGGATCTCGACCCAGAAGCTGCACGCCAGGGGGCCCATGGCGCTGCCCGAGCTGACTACGACCACATTCATCATCACCGGCAATGGTCATGTGCGCGCCTGATCTTCGTCGGCAGTCGTGTGTTGTCGGGGCGATCATGCCCAATACTCGGTAAGCTGCCGACGTCGGACAAGTTTTCGGAGGACCGATGCGTCTCACAGAGGCTATGTACGGAACACCGGTGCCCACGACCGAGGAGGTCCCCTGGGACACCTGGGCCTACTTCGTGATCGCCATGGCCATCTTCATGCTGGCTCTGCTTGTGGTCACCCGCCTCGACGTGGACCGCTGAGCAGCATTGCGGTCTGTGGGCGTGATGGGTGGCACGTTCGACCCCATCCATCATGGCCACCTGGTGGCGGCCAGCGAGGTCGCGGACGCGTACGGCCTGTCAGAGGTTGTCTTCGTTCCGACCGGCAGTTCCTGGCAGAAAGCCGGCCAGGTCAGGACCGACGGCGAACAGCGCTATCTCATGGCCGTGATCGCCACGGCGAATGACCCTCGGTTCCGGGTCAGCCGGGTGGACATAGATCGTCCCGGCGACACCTACACCGTGGATACGCTGGAAGAGCTGCACAAGCAGTACGGGCCGGACACGTCGCTGATCTTCATCACCGGTGCCGATGCCATTGCCGGGCTGCATACCTGGCACCGACATGACCGTGTGCTTGAGCTGGCGCAGTTCGTGGGGGTGAGCCGCCCGGGATTCTCGCTGGCCGACTCCGGCGACGAGCGCATAAGTGTGATGCAGGTACCGGCGATGGCCATCTCGAGCACAGATATCCGGCGCCGGGTGGCGCAGCGCCGCACCATCGAGTACCTGGTGCCGGCCGGTGTCGCGCGATTCATCGAGAAACAGGGACTCTACCTGGACACGGTCGATGAACGGTGAGCTCCGGCCGGAGGACGGGGATGATGGCGCTGATGAGCTGGCTGCGACCGAGAGCCTGCGCAAGCGCAGAACCACGCGCCACCTCTTCCTGAGTCTGGCAGCGATCGTCATCTTCGGGTCCTCGTTCGCCGCACTCTACTATCAGACCCAGGACGAACCCGAGCCGCCTCCGACACCTACCCGGTCGCCGAGCGCGAGCCCGACGGTTGCCGATGTGCAGCCGACCATCCTGGTGCAGGCCACGGGGGATGAGGGTGCGACTGCGAACATGCTGACCGGCGTCGGCGCCGGCCCCGAGCCGCGCGCGATCCTCATCTCGATGCCGGGTGACCTGATCCTGAACGGTGCCACGCCGGGGTCCTCGCTCTACATGCCGCTGGCCGACATCGACACTCGCAGCGTCGGGCCGATCATGTCCGCAACCCTGGGCGTACGGATCGACGGTTCCTGGAACATGGATCGCAAGGCCTATGCCGGGCTGATCGACAGCATCGGGGGAGTGTCCGTGACCGTGCCCCAGCGCACTCGCGTGAGAGACGGCTCGGGACAGGTCGTACTCGCGCTGCCACCGGGGCGGTCACAGCTCACCGGTGCCGATGGTTCCTGGTATGCGGTGGGCACCATCAATGACGAGACCCCGTCGGCGGCCGAGGCCCGGGCCGCTCTTGTGTTCAACGAGGTGCTGCAGGGGCTGCCCACGAACACGACCGCAGTCCGGGAGACCCTGACATCGCTGGGGGCCCTGGCACCCGCGACGATCCCCACACAGGATCTCGCCGACTATCTCGTGCAGCTCACCACCGCCATGCGTACAGGTGAGACGGACGCGTTCCGGCTGCCGACCACGACGATTCCCATCGGGCGGGACAAGTTCGAATGGACCGACTTCGCCCAAGCCACGCCCTTGTTGCGTCGATCGCTCCCCCTCGCGCAGTGGTCCACGCAGGATGGCAACCCACCCAGAGTGCTGGTCATGAACGGCACCGCCAGGCCCGGATACATCGGCTCCACCCGGGCGGCCATCGCCGGTCTCGGCTTCCTCTTCGTCGACGGCCGGGGCACGCCCACCTCGGCGCGCAGCCAGAGCGAGGTCCAGGTCCGGGGCGTCCAGCCATGGGGCAAGCAGGTGGCGGCCGCGCTGGACCTGCCCGACTCGGCGATCACCTCTCAGCCGGTACGCGAACAGCCGGACGGTCCACCATGGGCGAATGTCGACGTGACGCTGGGCCAGGATTACAGTCCATGACGCTGCAACGGTTAGCCTGAGGTGATGAGTATGCAGGTGAGTACCGAGGAGTCGGTCCGGCTCGCCGCGGCTGCTGCGGCGGACAAGCTCGCAGACGACATCGTGGCTGTTGATGTCACGTCGGTCTTCGCCCTCGTTGACGCGTTCGTGCTGTGCACCGCCAATAATCCGCGGCAGGCCGACGCGGTCATCAACGAGGTGGAGCACAGGATGCGCGCGGCCGGTGCCAAGCGACTCACTCGCGAGGGCGACCCATCCTCCGGATGGGTCCTGATCGACTTCGGTGATGTGGTGGTCCACGTTCTGCTGCCCGAGCAGCGGGCAGAATATGGGCTGGAGAGGCTCTGGCGCGATTGTCCGACGATCGACCTGCGCCGTCCCGAAGCAGCGTCATAGGTCGGGCCAGTGGACTGGGTGTACATCGTGCGCCACGGCGCCACCCCCTGGAACGAGCAGCGCCGGTTCCAGGGTCAGCAGGATGTCGGCCTCAACACCCGGGGCTTCGAGCAGGCAAGACGTCTGGCTCAGCTCGGTCGCCCGCCCGGTGAGATACGGATCGTCGCCAGCGATCTCGCCCGGGCACACCAGACCGCGCTGACTCTGGCGGAGGGCTGGGGCACACAGGTCGAGGCGGTGGATCCCCGGTTCCGCGAGACGAACGCTGGTTCCTGGGAGGGCCGGACCTTCGAGGAGCTGGGACCTGAGCTGGCCCGCTGGCGAACAGACCCGTACCTGCGGCCCGGCGGCGGTGAGACGCGGGTAGAGGTCGGCGCCCGCGTGGTGGCTGGGATTTCGGACCACATGCGCCCCGGGCGTGCACTGATCGTCGTCACCCATGGCGGTGCCTCGCGTGCCGCCATCGGTACGCAATTGCGCTGGGACCCCCATGACTGGGAACAACAGGAGGTTCTGGGGAACTGCCACTGGACCCGTCTGAGCCTCGAGTCGGGAACCTGGCAGCTGCATGAGCACAACTCGAGCACGAGCATGTCGCAGTAATCAGGGTGGTCGTGGATCCCTCGCTCAGGAAAGGGGCGAGAAAGGAAGTGGAGCTAAGGGGACTCGAACCCCTGACCCCTTGCATGCCATGCAAGTGCGCTACCAGCTGCGCCATAGCCCCATG
>JAGQTY010000026.1 GCA_020438795.1 Actinomycetota bacterium | reverse complement strand
GCCTGAATTCCTGTTCTGCCCGAATACGTGATGCCCTGGCGTTTCGTTTGTCGGATGAAGTCTCTCTCCATCCTGAAGGCATCTCCCGTGGCCAGGTCTCTTAGAGATTCCGACCAGTTCGACGGCAGCGGACCACTATGTAGTGAGTCCTCGAGCTGGAGAAAGCTCTGAACTGTCTGCTCGATCGCCTCCCGTTCAGGATGCTCCGCCTGCTCGCTCTCAACCAGTGCGCCCTGCGCGCCCAACTCCTCCGACTGACTCGACCCGATCAGCCAGATGATGGCGGTAGCGCACAGCAGTGCGCCCGCTACGCCAACAACCACCGGCCAGTTCCGCGCAACCCATGGTCCTGATGTGGTCCCATTGGTCCCTGATGATGTTTCGTCTGCGGACATCGTCGGTCCTTCCTCATGTCCTTGCTCCGAGGCCTCGCGGAGCGACTCCTCCTGGAACTGGTCGTGCTGGTTCTCGCCCTCGCGGAGGGCCGCAGTGCGTTGTTCATTCATCGGTCGTGAATCTCTCCACGGGGCCCCAGGCGCTCTGCTCGACCCGGGTCGGCAATCCGGGAACCAGGGCAGGTGCGGATCCCGATACCACGACCTGTACCTGTGCGTTGCTGCGCCTGGTCTCGACCGAGGCGTTCGTGAGTCCTCCCTCACCAGCTCCGGCCAGGAATCGATGTGCGGCCGTGGCGCCAGCGTGGTTGTTTGCCGTGTAGGCGGACGCTGCTCTGACGCCCTCCTGAGCGGCCGCCATCGCCAGGTCGCGGGCGTGGAAGAAGAGCGCACCCTGGAGAGTGGCCCACACGGCCAGCAGCAAGATCGGCATCACGACGACCGTCTCCAGAGTCACGCCGCCACGTTCGGTGGAGTCAGCAGCCCGGGCGCCGCGACCTCGTCGGGTGGCCCGGAGCATGTAGGCAGAATCGACCAATTCTTGGTACGTTCTGCCTACATGGTCCGATCGGAAAATCTTCCTCAATCCGCAACTCATGACGTCAGTTGATCTGACCCACGCGGTTCGAGATCGCTCCCGAGATGGCGGCGACGGCGATTCCGGCGGCGAGGAAGACCCCCAGTGCGATCACGACCCATTCCAATGTGCTGAAGCCGGCATCGGACGCCAACCGGCGCGCCATCCGGGTTCGCAGGTGGCCGGTCCAGGTCGCGGCCAACGCGTACAGTGCTATCAACATTTCCATCTCCTTCTCTTCTTTGATCCGTGCCCCGAGCGAGCGGGTCCACTTCCGTGGCTCAGGACCCCCCTGCGATCCTCATCACCGCTGGCGCCCCCAGCATCGCGACGAACACCAGCGCCAGTGCAGACACGGGGATGACCATCTGCTCGTTGGCCTGATGCGCCCTGGTCTGTTCAGCAGTGAGTTCGGCATTGCGGATGCTGCGACTGCGCGCTCGCAGTGTCTCGTAGGAACCGACCCCGTCCTCGCCCGACAGCGCCATGATGTCGGCGAGGTCGTGCAACGGCGGTGAGTCGACCTGCTCCGCGAGTTCCGCAAGGGCCTGCCAGGCGGATGTATGGGACCAGCGAGCTCGTTCGAGCGTTTGCCGAATCCTGACGAACGCCCATGTACTGCCACCTTGCGCAGCGACTTCCAGCGCTTGGGCCGCCCCGGTTCCGCCTCGTCGTTCCATGGCCACCAGGTCGATGTACGAGCTCACCGCCTTGTCGAACTCACGGCGGGACTCGGAGGCGCGGCGGGCTGCGTCGACGTCAGGAAGCCACCAGAGCAACGCCGCCATGGCCGGCCCGGCGATGGCAGGGAGCGCCAGTGGCAGCGACATTCCGGCCGCCGTCATCAGTGTGGTCATCAGGAATGGGAAGACAAGGCCGAGACCGGCGAGGACCGCCTTCTCGCCGAAGAATTCCGAGACCGGCTTGCCGATCAGCTCCAGGTCACGCCTCGGTGCCCTGACGCGTTCGCTGAACCAGGCACGTCGGGCCAGTGTCCTACCGAGCCTGCTCACGGCTCCCGATCCGCCGGGTTGATCAGGGCCCGGTCCGGGGCCGTACAGCCGCGTGATCGCGCTGCTCAGGTGCGGCTCGGTTGGGAACAACGCGAGCAGTATGAGCACGATGCCCGTTCCGCATATCGCTCCACCGATCATGACGAGGTTCATCCGCCACCCTCCAGCAATCGGGGAGCGGGCTTGCCCCTTGCAACCGCCTGCATCCACAGCAGTCCGCCGGCGTAGGCGGACAGGAACAGCGCCAGTAGCAACTGCCCGCTCGGGGTTGAGTAGCTGGACAGATAGTCGGAGTTGAAGGCGAGGAGACCGAGAACGAGCAGCGTGATGATCGTGACCCATCTGGCGGTCGCCCGTGGTTTGGCGCGATCGGACTCGATCATGCGCCGCGATCGGACGTCGTCGGCGACTGTGTTCGCCAGGCTCTCCAGGGCATCGCTCAGGCCGGGGCCTCGCCGTCTTGCTGAGGCGATGAGTGCAGCCACGATCAGATCACCGGTCGGATCAGCCACTTCGTCGGCGAAGGCAAGCAGGGCCTCATCCGTGGGCCAACGGCTCTTGAGTCTGCGACTCAGGCTGCCGAGTTCGGACTCGATCGCTGCCGGGCAGTTGCGAGTAGTCCGAATGATGGCCTGCTCGAGTCCCAGACCGACCGTCAAGCTGCCAGCCAGGGCTCTGGTCCATTCCTCCAGGCCTTCCAGGCGCTCGATGACGTTCTTGGCGGTACTGGGTGCAATGATTCTCGGGATGCCGACGAAGGCGACGGGGACGGCGAGTCCGGCGACGGGCCAGCCCGTGATCGCGAACGCCAGGAGTCCGGCTGCAATCCCCGCGCCGAGGAGCTTGCGGTCGCGACGGGGAATATTGCGTAGTGCCCTGACCCACCTCGGCGTGCGACTCCGGCGAGTCTCGGGTGCTCGCCGGAACCCCAGAAGGATGAGTCCGACCCCGGCGCAGAACACCAGGACCACTACGGCTGCTAGTGCCATTGCGGACTCCTCATAGGGGTCGAATCGCGAGGCGTGTCCTCAAGGAACGGCCGCAGGTCGCTGAGCAGCCGAGGTGGGGGCGCGTATCGCGGCTTGGCGAGTTGCTCGCCGGGATCGGCGCTGAAGACGTCGGTGAAGCCGACTGATCCCGCTTCCCCCTCCTCGATGGCCGCGATCTCGCTGACGTAGCGGGAGCGTGATCGGCCGGCACGGTTGTGACTGACACTGGCCGAGACCTGGACGACGAGGTCGACGTGAGCGTTCACCTGGCGCCGGGCGAACTCCACAGTCACATGTGGGCCGGCCTCCAACATCAGGGTCACCATCCGGTCCACCGCCTGCCTCGCGCTGGGCGCGTGGATCGTCCACATCGCTCCTTGCACTCCGGAGATCACCTTCATCAGGGCTGCCGCCTCGCGGCCCCGGACCTCGCCGAGGATCAGTCGGTCCAAGTTGTGGCGCCAGGCGGATTCGGTGAGCCGGTCCAGGGTGATCTCACCGGCTCGCGAGCCGTCGGGGCGCTCCTCGCCGGAACCCGTCCGTGCCTCCCATGCACGGACCCGGTAGTGCTGGTCGGTGAGTTCGTGCAGGTGCAGTTCGTGCTCTGTCTCGATGGTCCCCACGCTCTCCCATCGGTCCATCTCCCCGCACAGGGCCCTCAGCAGGGTCGTCTTCCCTGCTCCCTGTGGTCCCGCGACCATGATCGTCTTCTGGGCCCGAACGGCGGCGGACAGGAATGCAGCCGCCTGCTCGGACATCATGCGACGGGCCACCAGGTCCGCGAGACTGACCCTGCGCAGGCGGTGCCTCCGTACGGTCACCTGAGGCCTGGGGGAGATAGCCATACTCGCCGCGAGACGGGAACCATCCGGCAGACGCATATCAAGCAGTGGCTGGGCGGTGGAGAACTCACGGGCGTTGACGCCCGTGGACGCAGCCAGGAAGTTGAGGTCATCGATGAGTTCCTCGTCGGACTCCGCGACGGGGTCAACCTGACGGAGAGCGCCTCCCTGATACTCGACGACGACACGATCGCAGCCGTGGAGCTCGATGTTCTCCACACTGTCGTCATCCAGCAGTGGCTGCAGGCGGCCGAGGCCGAGTACTGCATCACGGACCGCCCTCAGCAGAAGGTCCTGCTGTTCCGTGCTCACCGAACGGCCCTTGAGCTCCAACTCAGCCTCGGTATGAGCTTTCACCACTGCTCTGATGACAGTGCTCATGTCGCTTTCGTCGCCCTGCTCCAGCAGGCGCGAATGTTCCTTGGCCACGAGGGTCCGCAGTTCGCGGACCTGGTTCCAGTCCACTGTGGTTTTGTGGTCCTGTGTCGACGGGGCGGGCGCCTCGGGGGCGGACTTCGTAGTCACAGGGGCGAAGATCGGCAGTCGGGCCAGCAGATTCTCAGACACGACAGCCCGATTCCTGGGCCTTCGTGACCAGATGCGTCATAGCGGCGGAGAACTCGCTGGTGAGAAGTCGTCTCACTGGGGTCGCGCCATGACTGAACACCCTCGCGTGCTGAGGTTCCCACGGGACGTGCCCGGCCCTGGGCAGGCTGAGCTGTCGGGCGACGGTCTTCGAGGAATATGCTCGTTGCGACCCGACGGAGAGCAGCGCCGTCTCCTCTGGAACTGACAGCCTGTGAGCTGCCGCGATGGATGGCAAACTGCCCTCCAGCATGAGCCAGCGTGCGTCAGCTGCTGTGACCAACGCTTCCGGAAATGTGCGGCTGGTTACTCGGCCTGCATCAACGATCAGATCCTCTCCTGCGTCCTGGAAAGCCTCGGCGACCGCACGCCAGGCACCGGGGGAGAACGCGTCGGATTGCGATGTGTTGGTGAATCCCGGGATGACTCGGCAGGCGGTGCCTGGAACAGGAAGCGAGTTGGTGGTGATGGCCTCGGTGAGCGTGCCGTCGCGGTGGCCGGCAGCCAGGCCCAGGACACCTCGGTCATGGGCCAGTTGGCCTCGTAGGAAGCCGGCCAGCACCGCGGACCCCAGGGTGGTCTCCAGCACCGTGACCGGTCTGGGCCAGAAGGAGGCCATGGCCAACGCCGTCGTGGTGACACCGGGTGCGCCGCTTGCGCTGAACAGGGTCAGGATCATCGGTCGACCTCGGAGTCGACCACGATCGCAATACGCCCGGTGGCCGCGGCTGCGGCCAGTGCCGGCGCCTCCTGGGCTGGGAGAGAAACCTCAACGACCGTCTGGGCGGTGTCCGCGTCGTAGCTGGTGGAGACGACGGTGGCGAGTGTGCTGCTCGGGGCGCCTCGGGTCGGCTCATCGCCGTCGCGGGGCGTGAGCACCACTCGCACCGGTGTCCCGGCAGTGAGTGGCTGCAGTGGCATGCGGGATGGGCTCAGTGCCAGACCCACCAAGGAGTCGCCGGAAGCCGGCAGCGGAACGTCGGAGTAGGTATCGTTCGGAAGGATCGATCCCGCGGGGAGATCGACGAGTGCGCGTTGGCCCACCACGGATCCGAGCTCGGAACCGGGAACCTCGGCAAGCTGAGGGTCGGGGTTGAGGTTGACGATGGTGAGGTCCTGGCTGGTGATCAGGCTGCCGCGGTGGACGGTGTTGACCAGGGCGAGTACCGGCTGGGTCGCGCCCAGGGACGTCGCCAGCCAGGCGGCCAGCAGGGCGCCCAGCCCCACTAGTGCGATACCGAGACCTATGAGGAGCGGGCGGCGCTGTCCGCGCACGGGCGCCGGGAGACTCGGCGTCACTTGTGGCGACTCCACCTTCAGGCTCACGTCTGCACCTTCCCGGGTGATGGTTTTCGGTCCTCCCACTGTAGTAACCAGGATCCGCGCGGAGGCAAGCCCGGGAAGGGCTCTGTTGGGTTGTTCACCTGGATCAGCGACGCACTCGGTCGCTCGTCTGGCGCTGGGATACAATCGCGGGCCCGCTGCTTGTCGGTCTGGGTGGGCGGCATCAGATTTCGGGCCTGAGAGCGTGCCTGTTCGGCGGCGCGGGAGCGGTTGAGTACAGCAGCGAGAGCCGGTCGATGACCATTGCGCCGACCGAGGTGATCCGCTTCGACAGAGGTACGGAAGGAGGGAGCTGCACCATGCCCGTCTGCACACTGCTGTGCAGTCTCGACCAGTCGGGGGAACGTGGGGATTCGTGCAGCTGCGCCAGGCCGGACACCAGCAGTCGCAGGGCGTCGAGTTCCTTGCGGGTTCCGTCGTCGGAGGGCAGCGTCCGCAGGGACTCTTCCACCGCATTCAGCTGCGAACGCGCCCCCTCGGTGACCCGTCGTAGCTGCCCGGGCAGTCGACCCTGCTGGATCTCACGGAATTGGCTATCCACGAGGGCCGCGGTCTCGCCAACCAGTAGCTCCTGCGGCTCGGGAGTCACAACCCGTGCTGCGATGCCATAGAGGACAGACAGGCCCGCCAGTGCGGCCAGCGAGATCATGATCCAGTGGCGGCTGAGGTGGCGGCGAGTGGGCGACCCTTGCTCAGTGGCTGGCACATGTTCGGGCAGCAGCGCCGTACAGGTGGGGCAGTGAATGCCGGAGGCGGCCCTGCCGCACTGGTGGCACTGCCGTTGCGAATCCGTCGATTCCCCCATGCGCCAGAGCTTCCCAGTACGGCTACGCGTCCGGGGAGGGTGGAACGACCCATTGTGAGCCATCAGGGCCCTGCATAGCCTCACAGCAGGTGGTGAGGCGAACGTGATTCTCGGCAGTGATCCACTGCGGCTACAGGAGATCGGTGAGTCCCTGCGAGCGTGGGCCTCAGCGCAGCTCGTGTGGCTCAACGGGCACAAGGCTAGCGTCGTCGAGCTGGCGTGGTGCGGGCCGGACGCCGCGAGGCTCACCCCTCTCTGGTCGGTTGCGATCACTCAACTGGCCACGGTCCTGGAGGAGTTGCTGGCGGCAGCCGATCGGTTGCGCGAGCACGCGGTTGAGCAGAAGCGGGCCAGCGCCGCTGACCTCCCGCAGGTCTCTGCAGCGGAGATTCCAGAGCTGCCACACGGCCCGGCAGCCGTTGCAGACTGGTGGCGGACTCTTACACCGGAGCAACGCGAGCACCTGTTGCGCACGAAGCCCTGGATGGTCGGGAATGCCGATGGGATTCCGCTGCTGGTACGAGATGAAGCCAACCGGAGGGTCCTTGACGCGTGGTTGGCCGGGAATGAGAGCATGCGGGCACGATTCGAGGCCGTCATGGCACCAGGAGTGCTGCTGCTGGCTTTCGACCCTCGTGGTGACGGCAGGGCGGCGGTCAGTTTCGGGAATCCGCAGACGAGCCGGTCGGTGGTTGCGTTCGTGCCGGGCGTCGGCAACGATCTGACCACGTTGCCCTCGGTGATCTCCGATGCTCGTGCATTGCGGCCCGATGACAGAACGGCCGCCATCGCATGGCTCGGCTATGACACGCCACCGAGTCCCACCGACCTCTGGCGATGGCACGATGTGTTGTCCGGGGCCGGTGAGACACGCGCCAGAGAGGGGGCGGATGAGTTCAGGCGGTTCAGCGCCGGTCTCGACATCGAGTCCTGGCAACGCTACTCAGTGGTCGGTCACAGCTACGGCTCGGTCGTCGCGATGTACGCGGCGCAGGGTGGTCAGTTGCCGCAGGTCGACAATCTGGTGCTGGTCGGCAGTCCCGGCGCCAGGCCGTTCAACAGCCAGGAGTCGCTGGACCTGGCCGATCATCAGAAGCTCTATACGATGGCTGCGCGAGGAGACTTCGTGGCGGGGTACTACGGCGACTGGATCCCGGGACACGCCAGAGGTAATGATGCTGTGGCCCCCCTCGGTGTCGCGCAGGCGCTGATCACCACCACGAGATACCCGACGGATGCCGGATTCGGCGGCGAGCGGATGAGTACGGAGCCGTGGGGGGAGGCGCTACTGCGGGCCGAAGGTCACTCCGAGTACTTCAACCCGGGCACTGGCTCCCTGGCGAACCTTCACAGAGTCGTTAACGGACTTGCTCCCGGACTCCGTGTTGGTGATGGCGAGGACCTCCGCGGGGTGTATCGCGGGGTGCTCGGCGAAGTCCGGGAGCGAGCCCTTGGTGGTTAGCAATGGGGGGTGTTGGGGGAAACCCATTGCTTGGTGTGTTTTTGAGCCTAGCAGGGCACACAGGGCATGCATCTTCCAGGCGTGAGGTTCACCTGCCCGGACTAATCCGTGCCAGCCCTCGCGATTTTCTCCTTGCGTGACAAGGATTTCTCGGGCCGCCCCCCGGGACTCAGTCTATGTTCCCAAGGCAGCACTGAAGCTCCCGATCCTCGAGTCTGTGGACAGGCTCGCGCTGCATCCGGGGTCGGTTTCGGGTGCTGCCGATACGGCGGCGGCGGAGTTTCGAGGGGTGTCTTGGAGATGCGGGCAGCGAGCGTCAGCCAGCGGCTTCCTCGGAACTGCGGTGCAGCTTGTTCGCCATGTTCTTTGCCGCTGCTTTGGGCATGTCACGCTTGCGCATGGAACGGATGTTGCTCGTCTCCACGACGGGCCAGCCGTCCTCGCCCGCCTTCTCCCGCAGCTCGGTCTCAGGATTGACTGCGACCGGATGTCCCACCACCTCCATCATCGGAAGGTCGGACAGTGAATCGGAGTAGGCGTAGCAGTCCTCGAGCGGCCAGCCGTGCTCGGCGCACATGCTCCGGATGATCTCCGCCTTGCCCTCCCGATAGCAGAAGGGGCCCGCAAGGACCCCTGTGTAGATTCCGTTCTCGTGGGCCGCCGTGGTGCCGATGCCGTATTCGAGGCCGAGCTCCTTGGCGAGCCTCGAGACGATCTCGGTGGGCGAGGCGGAGAGGATGACGCGAGCGTTGCCCATCGCCTTCTGCTCGGCCAGCACCTCCGCCATCTCCGGCTGCACCTGGGAGACCAGCTTCGCCATGAAATCGTCGGCGATCGCCACGATGTCATCCACGCGCTGACCCTTGACCGCCTCAAGAATCCGGTCGCGAACCTCAGCGGAGCGCTCATCGGTGGCGCCCTTCAGCTTGAACGAGACCCCATTCTTGATGTCGACCAGCAGCTGCTTCTTGGATACCAGCCCCTTCTTGAAGGCCGAGATCGCGAAGGGAATGTTCGCCGATCCCTTGATCAACGTGCCGTCGAGATCAAAGAAGGCCGCGGCCTTGTACTGGTCGGGGCTATCGCTCATCGGCCGTGTCTCCTATCGATCGGGCACTCAATACACTTCCGATCCGGTTTCTCCCAGGCAATCGGTGTCCACGATCGGCCGAGCACATCCGCGATGCACGAGTCCTCAGTCCGTCCTCACGAGTACCGCCGCCTTGCCGCGGATCGCGCCATCCGTCAGGTCACTGACCGCTTGCGGTGCCTCCTGCAACGAGTATGTGGAGCCCACTGCGGGTCGGACCGCGCCGTCGGCCATCAGGTCTGCCAGGCGCTGGATGTACTCGGTCTTCTCCGCGCTGATGAAGGAAGTAAGCCGCTGCTTGACGAAGATGGACCGCAGCAAGGCGCCGATCTGCCGGCCGACCCCTGCGACATTGCCGCCCTCGCCACCCACGATGACCAGCGTGCCGCGCTTGTGAAGGGCACGGCGCAGCGCTGAGACCGGGTTGCTACCGCCGGTATCGATGATCAGATCCCAGCGTCGGGAACCGTCGAGGTAGTTCTCAGTGCGGTAGTCGATCGTGTCGGATGCACCCAGAGCCCGCACCAGGTCCAGCTTCTCGCCACTGGCGACACCGGTGACAATGCCGCCGAGGGCCCTGGCGATCTGGACCGCAAAGCTGCCCACACCGCCGGCGGCGCCGATCACGAGCACCGACTGACCGGGCTCGAGCCGCCCCGTTTCGGTCAGCGCCTGCAGAGCAGTGATACCGGAGACGGCGGCCGTGCCTGCCTCATCGAAGCTCACGGTATTCGGCTTGTGCACCAGCTTCGTCTCCTTGGCCACCGCGTACTCCGCGAAGGCGCCGACCCCGATCCCGAACACCTCGTCGCCTTCGGCGAACCGGGTCACCTCGGAGCCGACGGCCACAACTCGGCCAGCCACGTCGCTGCCCGGTACCGGATTCTTCGGCCCACGCAGACCTCCGTAGGGGGTGACCCGGATCAGGTAGGGCTTGCCGGTCATCACATGCCACACGCCTCGGTCGACACCGGCGGCGTGAACCTCGATGAGCACCTCGTCCGGGGCGGGCTGCGGCAGCGGCACCTCAGCCACGTGCATCTGTTCACTGCTGCCGTACGTGTGCTGGGTGATTGCTGTCATCGTGCGTTCCTTCGTCTGCATCTGCAGCTCCCTCTCTGGGTCCTTCTCTCTCAGTCTTCGTACTAAGTACGAGATGTGCACAACCGTACTCGTACTTAGTACGATGGTCAAGTGGAACAAGGCGTGAATGAGTCGGGATCACCTGAACGGCGTGGCGCGCGACTGAGCAGGGATCGCGTACTGGAGGGTGCACTGGACCTGGCCGACGAGATCGGCGTGACATCCCTGACGATGCGTAGGCTCGCGCAGGAGCTGGGCGTGAAGCCGATGACGATCTACCACTACGTCCCGAGCAAGGACGAGATTCTGGACGGCATCGTGGACCTGGTCTTCGCTCAGATCGAGCTGCCGCCGCAGGATATGGACTGGGTGGCAGCCATGAAAGTGCGCTGCCGCTCGGCGCGCGAGGTGCTGGCAGACCACCCGTGGGCGACACCGCTGATGGAGACCAGGCATTCCCCGGGACCGGCCACGCTCACCCACCACGACGCCATGCTCGCCTGCCTGCGGAGCAGTGGCATGAGTCTTGCCCTCACCGCTCATGCGTACGCCGTCATCGATGCCTACGTCTACGGATTCGCGCTCCAGGAGGCGGCGCTGCCGAGCCACGACGACGACACCGACCTCGCCCAGCTCGCCGAGGGCATCGCGGCCGCGATGCCGCAGGACCGCTATCCCGCCCTGCTGGAGTTCACACACGGACATGTCCTGCAGCCGGGCTACCGTTTTGCCGATTCGTTCGAGGTGGGACTGGATCTGATCCTGGCCGGAGTCTCGTCAATGGCTGCAGTTGAGGCGGAGCAACGCGGCCGGTGAGCGGTCAGTCCCAGGCTGCCCGCCGGTCAGGAACCGGACCAGGAACGGACCTCGTCGACCGCGTCGCCGCCGATCGGGGTTGTCTGAAGGCCCGGGCACGGCGTGCTCTGTCATCCCTGGGTCGTGGGGGGATTCCGGCTGATTCGACTGTGTCGTGGACATGATCGCCCCCAAGAACTCCTGACTCCGGAATACTCCGCTGGTACGGGCGCCAGCCCGAGTGGTCAGAGGAACACGCCGGGTTCCCTCACCGCAGCCAGTGGACGATTCCGTGGTGTTCGTCCGCATCCCGATTCCTGCCACTCCGGGGGCGCCGCGCTCATAGAGTGAGTGCGTGGCCAGGCGACGGACCCCGCGGGAGCGAACGGAGCGCTGGTTCGTGCACCGGGGTGTGCCCCACTTCATCCTCGGCTACAGCGCCAGCGAGGATGTGCTCACCAGGGCACTGCCGGTGCTGGTCTTCTGGTTCCTGCTGACTTCCCTGGGCGCGATCAACCTCGACTGGGACTGGCAATGGATGGTCATCACCCCCATCGCCGGCCTGCTGGTGCTGCTGGCGAGCTGGATCGCCCTGAACGCCATACGTGGACGCCGGCTGCTGCAGCCGCCCCAGCGCGTCGGGTGGACCGAGATCGCGCTGTTCGTGATCGTGCCTGCGTTCCTTCCGCTCATATTCGGCGGTGACCTGCTGGGCACACTCATCATCGTCATCGGCCAGCTGGTGTTCCTGGGCCTGGTCTTCGTCATCACCAGCTATGGGATGATTGCGATCGCAGTGTGGGCGCTGGTCCGCCTGGTCCTCACGCTGGCTCAGACCTTCCGGCTCTTCACCCGTGGCCTGCCTCTGCTGCTGATCGGCTTCATGTTCCTGTTCATCAACGCGGAGGCGTGGCAGTCTGCCGGTGAGCTACCGCTCGCACTCCTGTGGACCGTGGTGATCCTGCTCTGTGTGCTGGCCGCCATCTTCCTCATGACCCAGATTCCGCGCGAGCTGCGCGGTCTGAACGACTTCTCATCCTGGGATCAGCTCGAACGAGTAGCGGACAACGCTCCGGTCCAGGTGCCCGACGCCGACAGCGGAAGCGTCCCCGCCACCGCCCCGCTCACGCTCCGGGAGAAGGGAAATCTCTGGCTCGTCGTGTTCGTGACGCAGGGATTCCGGCTCGGACTGGTCAGCGCGATGGTCGGTGGCTTCTTCATCGTGCTCGGCGTGCTGATGATTCAGCAGCCGACCATTCAGCTGTGGATCGGTTCCTCACAGGAGGTCCGCTACCTGCTGGAACCCATCTACCTGTTCGGCTATCCACTGCAGCTCAGCGTGCAGCTGCTGCAGGTGGCCTCCTTCCTGGGCGCCTTCGCGGCGGTCTACTTCAGTGTCTACACCACCACCGACAAGAATCTGAGGGACGAGTTCTTCGAGGACACCGTCAGCGAGGTCCGGCAGAATCTGGCGGCGCGGAGCATCTACCGTTCGGCCTACGGGGTGGACGAGGACAGAGCACCGGGAACGCGGCTGCAGCGCTCGACGTGACCTGATTCTGGGGGTTCGGATCACTCCGGTACGGCCCAGGGGGGATACTGGGGGCGTGTGCGGATGCTTTGTTGTTGCCCTGGGTGCCTTCTTCCCCAGGATCGCCCTGCTGCTCATCTGGATCTTCGGTGACGCGGTTCAGCTCGCCTTCGACTTCGACTGGCTGATTCCATTGCTCGGGCTGCTCTTCCTGCCCTACACCACGCTCGTCTACGTGCTGATGTTCTGGTGGACGGGTCCGGTCGAGGGGTTCGCCTGGTTCTTCGTCATCCTGGCGTTCATCGCTGACATCAGCTCCTACGTGGCGGCCGCCAAGCGGCCACCCTCGGCGCCGCAGCGGCAGGCCGCCTGAACCTCAGGTCACCCGGCGGAGCAGGTTCGCCAGGACCGGCAGCAGCCGATTGCGCAGTTGTTCAGCGGCCTGCGCGAGTGCTCGTTGTTCGCGTGCGTACTGCGCACGCCCCGCGGCTGTCTCGACCTCGATCGGGCTCAGCCCCAGGGCCGACACATCGTAGGGAGAGGCTCGCATGTCGACCTCGCGGGCCCGGCGGGCATGCTCGAAGCAGTCCGCGACCAGCTCGGAGGCAAGGAGCGGGCCGGCCTCGTAGGCATAGCGGTAGAGGTCCATCCCTGCGTGCAGGCAGCCTGGCTGTTCGTCCCGGCTCTGGTTGTCCCTGCTGAGCGGTCGCTGCAGCGCCGTGGCTGAGGGGGTGAAGAAGCGGTAGGCGTCGAAATGGGAGCAGGCCAGACCGACCTCAGCGACGACTTCGATCACCTGATCCGGCGAGACCCGCAACGGCAGTTGCTCGTGGCGGATCTCCTGCTGGCGCAGCCCGTGAACCATCGCCCACTCGTGCATGCCGAAGCAGCTGAATGTGGCCGTCCGCCCCCGCTGGGCCGAGAGGATCTCCACGGCTCTGCCGAGCTGGGCTCGTCGACGTCGTAGCGCGCCGTCGCTCACCCGTGCCAGCCCCTCGCTGACCACGTAGTCGCGATGGCCGATATAGGGTGCCTGAGCGTCGGCGAGCGCATGATCGATGCCGGGATGCCAGGTGCGAAGCCCTGCCGGGCGAAGT
Source organism: Actinomycetota bacterium (assembly GCA_020438795.1). GTDB lineage: Bacteria > Actinomycetota > Actinomycetes > S36-B12 > JAGQTY01. The sequence continues at coordinate 27,674 of JAGQTY010000026.1, read as the reverse complement.
CGGTAGTAGTCGAAGAGGAAGTCATCCACTGGGTGCTTCTCACCGCGGCTGCGTCGCCCCAGTCGAGGTTCGGTCCACGGACGCACCCTCGACTCGTGGGCCCGGGCACGCGCCAGCCACACCGGCCGGGGCAGAATGGCGACCTCGACGCTGAGCGCCACCCGGTCCGGGTCGTGCACCGGCCCAGCAGCCACGCTTGGTGATCCGGACGTGGTGCTGGACATGCTGCCAGTTTCACACCTCAGGGCCACCCGGCCAAGCCGGCCGGGGCCCATCCGAGGTCGGTTCCTCGCCGCGCACTGTGCCCACCGCATGCCGGATGTGTCCGGTATATCCCGGTCGGGCATCGGACGCCTGGGTGGTTGTCACGGGAATCCGGGCGATGGACCCGGCTACCGCGCTGATACTGCACTATGGCCCACGACCGAGAAGCGCTCGCCGACTTCGCGCGCTCGTGGGCTGCCGAGTTCGGCTACGACATGTCGGTCACCTTCTCCACACATCTGGAGGGGCTCGCGCACCTGAACCGGCCGGTGGGCCGCATGCAGATTGCCTCCCTGGTTCTGGACGAGCGGATCCTCGAACTCCCCAGCACCGCTCAGGAGACCACCATTGCCCATGAGATCGGGCACCTGATCACCCGGCGACCACTCTTCAGGGCAGCGCTCACCGGCGTGATCCTCGATGTGGTCGCGTTCCTGCTCGCCTTCACCTACGGCTCCCCGGTGGCAGTGCTGACCGTGCTGCTGCTCATGGTGCCGCTGCTCGGAGGCGTCTTCGCAGGCCTGAGGCAAGGAGCGCTGGCTGCCGATCGCTGGGCCGCTCGGCAGGGCTATCCCTACACCCACCAGCACGTGGCCGCCCTCACGCTCGCCGGTCTCGGGCGCCCCGCGCGGGACAGCAGTTTCCCGGCGAGTCTGTGGCAGACACGGCCGAGCCAGGCGGCCCGCGTCGCACAGGCGACCCGGTACTCCTGAGCCTCGGGGCCTCCGGCTCGACTCGTTGACACCTGCGCCGCGGCTTGGCCCGTCACCGCCGGGCGATCCCTACAACTGGGATACTGAGTCCTATGAGGGCGATCCTGCAGCATGCGTACGGCGGGCCCGAGGTCTATCGGACCGCGGACATCCCGGTACCGCACCCACGCAGCGGTGAGGTCGTGGTCCGGGTCCGGTACACCAGCATGCATGCCGACATCTGGCACGTGATGCGTGGACACCCGTACCTGGCCCGCCTGCTGGCCGGTGGCCTGCGGCGGCCTCACGTGCCGGTGCCGGGTACCGACCTTTCGGGCACCGTCACCGCTGTCGGCGCCGGGGCCCGGTTCAGTGTCGGCGACGAGGTATTCGGCGAGATCGTCAAGGGCAACCAGTGGCACAACGGCGGTACGTTCGCCGAGTATGCCGCGGTTCCCACCGACCGCCTGGCCATCCGACCGGACCACGTCTCGCCCCAGTCCGCAGCCGCTGCGGCCACGCCCGCACTGATCGCCCTGCAGTCGATCCTGCAGGTGGACACCGGACCGGGCCGGCGGTTGCTGATCAACGGGGCCGGTGGTGCGGTCGGTACGCTCCTGGTCTCGATGGCACACGCGCGCGGCACCGACGTGACCGCCGTCGACACGGCCGCGAAGGCCGGCCTGCTGCGCGAACTGGGCGCCCGGCGCACCATTGACTACCGCACCGAGGACTACACCGCCAGTAAGCACCGCTACGACGCCATCATCGACATTCCCGGCAACCACTCCTACCAGCGCAACGCCGCGATGCTGACCCCGGACGGGAAGTACGTCCTGATCGGCCACGACGAGTACGGTCGGGCCCATCGGCCGGTCATCGGCAGCGTGGGCAAGTTCATGAAGCTGGCTGTGCGAGCGCCCTTCAGCCGCCACCTCGCACCATTCAACCTGAAGGCCTTCGAGAGCATCGCGGACCCGATGCAGGAGATCGCCGGGCAGTTGGCAGCAGGGGAGCTGTCGCCGGCCATCGACAGTGTCTTCGCGCTCGAGGATGCCGCGGACGCGATGCGTCATCTCGTGGCCGACAGCCCGGCCGGCAGGGTGCTGATCCGGGTCACGGGAGACTGAACTGGAACTACTGCTCGATCTCGACGAGGTCGATGGCCGTGCAGCCACCCAGGAACGCATCGAGTCCGAACGCCCCGATGGGCCCGAGCGACCCCACGGCCTTCTCAGCCCTGCGGGCCAGCATCCGCGCGGACCAGCTCAGCAACGCGGCGGTCAGGTCGTACGGGTTGGGGCCGTCCAGGGTGACCCGGCCGAGTTGCTCACCGGACTCGTTGTAGCCCTCGGCGATGATCACGGAGCGACACTTGCGCCGCTGGTGCGCCGCGGGGCCGTTGTTGGAGGCGCCGCCGAGGGCGGCCCGCATCACGATGCTCATGGCAGAGCCGACACCCGGTACCGAACGGGCATTGCTCGCCACGATGCCCGCGGCTGAGGCGGCACGTGACCAACGACCGGTCCACCCCACGTAGACGTTCACGTCCTTGACGGCCGGGGCGAGTCTGGGCACGGTGAACTGCTCGGTGCCGCCGATGCTCAGTGCATCCTGGAGCTCGCCGTGGACCGGGAACGAGCGCACGTGAGCCCCCGGCCGCTGGGACACCAGGTTGCCGTCGTGATAGCCGAACGAAGGGTCGAGCAGCATCGCGCCGACCGTACCCACCGAACCGCTGCTGGGAGTGTAGGGGCCGGTCACGAGATAGCCGACGTCGATCCGGTGGGGTGTTTCGGCGAGCCGGTCCAGCAGCAGAGCCGCAGCGAGGTTCCCCGGCGCATAGTCCAGTCCCATACCGGGCAGCAGCCGAGCCCCCGTACGCTGCGCCCGTCGGCCCTGGTCCTCGAACACTTCTCGGATGAACGTGGGTTCGGCGGTGCAGTCGACGTAGGCGGCCCCGTAGTCGATGACCGTCTCAACCGCGGGTCGCCCGTAGCGGGCGAACGGTCCCACTGTGCTGACCAGTACGTCGTCCTGGTCGCTGAGCAGTCCTCGCAGGGTCTTGGGGCGCTCGGCATCGGCCACCGCCGATGACGGCGGCCTGCCACCAGGTGCCAGCGGAGCCAGATCCTCAGCGAGCTTCTCGACGTCGGTGCGGGAGCGGCCCACCAGCACCGGCGCGGCGCCACCGACGGTGAGCAGTTCCGCGGTGATCCGGCCCGTGTATCCCGTTGCGCCGAACAGGAAGATGCGTCCACTCATGTCACGATCGTATCGTCACGGCTATCTGCAGGGGATCAGTGAACTCCGCCAGGGCAAGGGCCTGCTCCGGCGTCGCGGCCAGCAGTGCGACGCTGGGGTCGGAGCGGTCCTGCGACTTCACGGCAAGCACTTCGATGTCGTGGACGACCGTGCGCCACTCAGCGCCCGAGCTGCCGTCGGCGGCCATGATGTCGAGGTGATCCCCCGCTGCCACTCCGGCGAGGCTGGCCGCCGGCGGCAGAGTCAGCGGGAAGGCGTCCGAGCCCCGGTCCTGCGCCAGCATCCCGGCCAGCAGGGGCTCACCCGCCGCGAGATCGACGCGCAGGGTGCTGCCCTCAAGAACCGTGCGCGGGGAAATCCGCAGGCCGAGCGAATCCTGGGCCGAGCGCAGATCGCCGGGCGTCAGGGTGCTGCCGGCAGGAAGGTCACGATCGGCGACCCACACATCGTGCAGGGGCGGTGTGTCATCCCCTCGCAGCCAGAGCACCACGGCGGTGACCACAAGGATGGCCGCCACACCCGCCCGGATGCCCGTGCTGTGGCGCCAGAGCAGTCCCCGGATCTCCTGGGGTCCGTTCGTGGTCGGCCAGTCCGCCGGATCGAGGGGTCGCGGGCTGCCGGTGTTGCGGTACTGCACTTGACCACCGTTGCACGGGCGGGCGCATGCAGGTCCCGCTGTCCACAGGTGATCGCGGCAACGTCACTTCGAGGGCTTGTTGCCTGCCGGCTTGTCCGAGGACTTGGTGGCAGTGGTCTTGGATTCGGTCGTGCTGGCCGGCTTCGCCTCGGTCTTCGTCTCTTTGGTGGCCTTGCTGTCGGAGGCCGATGCCGATGAGTCGACCCCGTCCCCGGTGCTCTTGGCCCGGGCCGACCCCTTCTTCTTCTCCTCGGCGCGGGCGTCGTTGCGGTAGAAGCCGGAGCCCTTGAATACCACCCCCACATTCCCGAACAGCTTGCGCAGGGAGTCCTGCCCACACTCCGGGCAGGTCTTCAGGGCGTCGTCGCTGAAGGACTGCACGGCTTCGAAGCGGTGGCCGCATGAGGAACAGGTGTATTCGTAGGTGGGCACGGTCGACCTCTCGGAGGATCAGTGGGACTGTTCCCAGTGTACGAGCCGTGCGGGCCGCACCGGCACGGAACAGGCTGCCGCGGGCGAGCTGCGGCCGGCAGAATCTACTGCGCAATCCGGGTTGGGCAGATGTCTCATCCGTTGCCGCTGAGCTGGCAGGCATGGTCGGTGTCGCGTTCGACCCGCCACGTGCGTTCGTAGACCTTCCGGCCGACACCGGGGATGCCCTTCACCACCACCCGGACCCGGGCCCTCAGATTGGTACTGCACCGAGGGGTCACCCAGACCTGAGCGTTCTGGCGGGTCTTCTGGACCGTCACGGCGCACAACTCGCGTTGGTCCTTGCGGCTGAGTGTCCGCTGATTCCGGTACAGACACGTCGCGCGCACCTTGGCGACGCGACCTTCGGACACGACCTTCCTGACCAGCTTGCTGCGGCGCAGAGTCGGCAGCTGTCTGTTCTTCTTGCGGAACACCACGGTGGTCTCGGGTACTGGCGTCGGTTTGGGGGTCGGCGATGTTGTGGGGCTGGGGGTCGGCGTGGGTGTGACGCTCGGCGTGGGGGTGGGTGTGACGCTCGACGTGGGATTCGGCGAAGCCGTTGGCGGCTGTGATGGTGGTGGCGAGGAGGCGGGCGTTGCCGGCAAGACCGTGAAGGAACGCGTCACAGCCTCCGCCGCTACGTAGTTGAAGTCATCGCCGGCCTGTGCCGCCGTGATCGTGCAGGTGCCCTCCGTGAGCAGGGTCACCACGTCCTCGGACACGGTGCAGACGTCCTCGGTGCTGCTGGAATAGGTGATCGGCAGTTCCGAGGTCGCAGTTGCCGCCATGGTCGCTGACCCGTTGGAAAGTGGAACATCCTCCGGCTGCGGGAAGTCGATCGTCTGCTCGAGCTCGATCCCCCAGTAGATGGCGACGGCGCCGGTTCCGCCATCGTTCGCTGTTTCGACGGCGACAGTCCCGCCGTTCTCGGCCAGCTCGTACTCGGGTTCTTGGCCTGCGACGGTCGCAGCGGTCGAACCGCCCGCGCCTCCGCCACCCGAGACCGCAAGCGAATTGTATGTGCCACCGGATCCGCCGCCGCCACCGAAGCCACCGCCGCCAGCGCCGTACCAGCCGCCGCCGCCTCCGCCGGACTGGCTACCGTCCCCACCCTCGTAGACACCGCCTCCCGCGGTACCGGCAGACGACCCTCCCGGGGACGGGTAGTTGTCCGACCCACCATCGCCACCGAGGCCACCGCCACCGCCGCCGCCGGCGCCGAAGTCTCCGCTACTGCTCACGTTCGGGGATCCGTCACCGCCGTCACCACCTCCGACACCGCCGGAGCCGCCCGTGAAGCCGGCCCCCCCGCTGGTCCCGTCGCCGCCAGTGCCGCCCCCTGTGGCGTTGCCGCCAGCTCCGCCCAGCGGACCTTCTCCGGTACCACCGGCGAATGTGCCGTCATAGGCCGCATGGCCGCCGATGTATCCGGCCGTGGTGGCGGTGCCGCCCCCACCACCGCCGGCCACGATCCTCTGGGGGTCTGACGCCAGATCTTGATAGAAGACGGAGGAGGCGGCGCCACCCCCACCCCCGGCGCCGTTGACGCCACCGGGTGAGGATGCCTGTCCGCCTCCACCGACGTTAACAGTGATCGTCTGCCCCGGTTGCACCTGATGCACGGCCGTCACATAGGCGCCGCTGCCGCCCTCTGCGTACGTGGACTGGCTGCTGAAGTATGCCGCACCGCCGCCACCACCGACTGCCATGATCCCCAGCACTGTGACGTCTTCGGGCACGATGAACGATTGCGAACCGACCACGGTGAAGTCCTGGTCACCCGCCACGCCGGCCAAAGAGGGTGCAGCGACAATGACCGATCCCAGCAAGGCGCCGGCGGCGGAGGCCGCCAGTACGCTGAGCCGACGTTTCGAGAGCAGTCTGTTGCCATGCATGCCCGCCACCTCCGCCGACCTCTTAAGTCAATCGCGACGCCACACCATGATGTCGGCGGACGCGCCTCTTACGGATTGACCGTATCCGGTCTTTGCAGCGATGGACCGCTCGGAAGCCCGGATGGAGCAGGGCTTGCCACTCAGGTCGTCGTCACCAGGGCCGCCTCGACCTGACCGGCTGTCTCGTTCGGATCCTCCGTCTCGTGCGGCGGCTCGGTGTGAACGGAGGGCAGGAAGAGCAGGGCCAGCACCGCGCCCACTGCGACAACCCCTGCCGCGACCAGCGAGCCGAGTTGCAGCCCTTCGGTGAAGGCCGATTGCGCCGCGTCAGCGACGGTGCCACCAAGCTCCCCGGGAAGCTGCTGGGCCAGGGTGAGGGCGGCAGCCATCGACTCCTGTGCCTGTGCCACCAGGTTGCCCGGGACCCCGGCCTCGCCGAGGGCGCTTGCCAGACGCGAACCGAACACGCTGGCGAAGACCGAACCGACGATCGCAACGCCGAACGTACCTCCGAGCTCGCGGGTGGTGTCGTTGACCGCCGAGCCGACACCCGCCTTGTCCGACGGCAGCGCTCCCATGATCGACTCAGTGGCTGGGCCGCTGGCCAGGCCGAGTCCCACCGCGATCACGATCATGCTGACGATCGTGAGGCCCAGGTAGTTCGTGTCGGCCTCGAGCTGTGACGCCAGCAGGAACCCCGTCGCCATCACGGCGAGCCCGGCACTCACCACGGCCTTCGTCCCGATGCGGTGCATGAGCAGCATTGCCAGAGGCGCGGTGACGCCAGTGGCAATGGCGAAAGGCAGGGTGCGGATCCCCGCCTGTAGCGGGGTGTATCCCTGCACGAGCTGCAGGTACTGGGTGATCAGGAAGATGAAGCCGAACAGCGCGAAGAACGCTGTGGTCACCGAGAGGCTTGCCGCCGTGAACCGCGGGTTCGCGAACAGCCGGATGTCGAGCAGGGGGTGTTCCTGGCGTGACTCCCAGGCGACGAACGCAATGAGCAGCGCGAGGGCGGTGGCTCCGGCCGTGACGATGATCGGGGACGTCCAGCCGAGGCTGGGTGCCTCGATGATCGCCCAGACCAGCAGCCCGACGCCTGCCGCGGAGAGGATGAGTCCGAGCCGGTCCAACCTGCCGGTCTGTGGGTCCTGGGAGTTCGGGACCAGGCGGGCGCCCGCGAGCAGCGCGACGGCGGCCAGCGGCAGGTTGACCAGAAAGATCGCACCCCAGGAGAAGTGCTCCAGCAGGAAGCCCCCCGTCACCGGGCCCAGCGCCACGGCCAGACCGGTCACCGCCGACCAGATGCCGATCGCCGTGGCACGCTCCTTGCGGTCGCGGAACACGTTCACGAGGATGGCCAGAGTGGCGGGAAAGATCAGTGCCGCCCCGATTCCCATGAGTGCCCGCGCGCCGATCAGTTGTGACGCGGTCTGGGACAGTGCAGCCAGCAGTGAGGTCATCGAGAACAGGATCAGACCGAGCTGGAGTGCCAGCTTTCGGCCGTAGCGGTCTCCGAAATGTCCCAGCGCCAGCAGGAGCGCAGCGAAGACGAGGGTGTAGCCGTCGACGACCCATTGCAGTTGCGTCGTACTGGCTCCCAGATCCTCGCTGAGACTGGGCAGCGCCACATTCACGATCGTGTTGTCGACGACCACCATGAGCAGGCTCAGGCACAGGACCGCCAGCACCCACCAACGACGTGGATCGCGTGTCTCTTGTTGTAGATTCATCTTCTACTCCTATAGATCAACGTTCTATATATATGGACTGTTATACTGCGTCCATGGAGACTGCGCAACCCCGCCAGCGCACGAGTTCCACCGAAATCACCCAGGCGTTGCTCACCGCGGCGACCGAGATACTCGCTGAGGACGGCTCTGGGGGGCTCACGATCCGGCAGGTCGCCCAACGGGCAGGTGTGGCGCCGATGGGGGTCTACTCCCGTTTCGGCTCCAAGGACGGCCTGCTCGAGGCGCTCTTCCTCGAGGGTGTCGACGGGCTGATCGAATCAGTGCGGGCGGCGAGTGGGCCGGACGCTCTCAGCCGGCTGCGCAACGGCTGCCTCGCCTACCGCGAGTTCGCGGTCGGTCACCCGCAGCATTACCTCCTGATGTTCTCCCAGATGGCCGAACTGGAGTTGTCCGAGGCGGCGATGATGCGCGCCAAGGAGTCCTTCGTCGAACTGTCGACGCGGGTGCAGGACGCCATGATGGCTGGTTCTCTCGCGCAGGGTGATGAGGTTGAGGTTGCCCAGCTCATCTGGGATGGCCTGCACGGCTCTGTGAGTCTTGAGCTGTCAGGCGTGACCTTCGCGGCCGAGCCGGCGGAGGCATTCGCGCGCCTCGTGGATGTACTGCTCAAGGGCCTGGCGCCGGGGTCCGGCTGAGTCGAGTCTTCGTTCGCTGTTGGCCGACCGGCTGCAGGTGGAGCAGTGGGACGGTAGCGTCAGGGCTGTGAGTGAGGAAGGGCCGCCGTTCCTCCGGGAACTGATCGGCTGGGTCGCCCTGGGTGGCGCCTGCGGGGCACTGACCCGCTACAGCCTGACGCTGGTGTTCCCGGAGACGCCAGGCGAATGGCCGTGGGCCACGCTGGTCGCCAACATGCTCGGTTGTCTGCTGATGGGACTGTTCCTTGGCTTCCTCTCCCAGTTCCGTGAGGTGCCACTGCGGACGTCGGCTCTGATCGCCACCGGCTTCCTGGGAGGTCTGACCACGTTCTCCACCTACGCCAGCGATGCCGTGACACTCGTCGATGCGGGTGAGGCAGTGATGGCCGGGCTGTATCTGGCCACGACGGTGGCGGCCGGCTGGATCCTGGTGCGAGTCGGCTGGGAGATCGGGCGCTGGGGGCGCGGCGACGATGAAGCGGTGTTCTCACCGGCCGAGATGGGGGAGTGATGGCGTTCCTGCTCGTCGCCCTCGGCGCCGCGGTCGGGGCACCGTGCCGGTTCCTGCTGGATCGCTGGGTCCAGGATGTGACGGTGAAGAACCACCCCCGCAGGATGCCGCTGGGCACACTGACCGTCAACGTCCTCGGTTCGGCCCTGCTCGGTGTGATCGTGGGCATCAACAACCACGAGTGGTCCCTGTTGCTCGGCACGGGATTCTGTGGCGCCTTCACCACCTTCTCCACGTTCGCGGCACAGACCGACGACTCCATACGGGAGGGCTGGCCCTGGGTGGCCGTCCTGAATATCCTCGTGAGCGTGGGGCTGTGTTTCTCAGTGCTCTACCTGACCTATCACCTTGTCGCGTGATGGTTCAGCCGATGTCCCCACGGTGGCCAAGTGACCCGACCCGCAGGACGCGCGCGGGGGTCACGATCGCCTCGACGGGTATGTCATGCGACTCGCCGGTGAGCTCGCGCAGCTCGTCGTCGAAGCACACGCCGACACGGAAGGGCTCATCGCGGCCGCTGAGGAAACGGTCGTAGTTGCCCGCTCCGTAGCCCAACCGCAGACCCGTGCCGGGATCGATGGCCAGCGCAGGGACGAGTACCACCGTTCCGGAGTCCCCGGGCAGGGGCTCAGCGATACCCGGCGGTGCTGGCACTCGCGCAGGTCGCTGCGCCAGCAGCGAGGAACCGGCCCTCACCCACTCCATGTCGTCGTCATGCATCCGGGGGAGATAGACCGGCAGGCCCTGCTCGAGGAGCCACTGAGTCAACGGACGCAGATCGGGCTCGTGACGCATCGGCTGGAAGGCCGCCACGGCAGTGATCGCTCCCCCACGGGAGGTGCGGTGAGCCTCCGTGATGACGTCCCAGCACCTCGCCGTGATCGTGGGCGACGATCCACCATCGGCCCGGCGTTCGAGGCGCCGCCGACGATGGTCCTCACGGATCGCTGACTTGTCCACGCGGGTCGACTTGTCCACCCCACCAGTGTCGCCCAGATTGCCGGGTCCGCATCACCGGGCAGCCCGCCAGGGCATATGGTCGGTGCATGAGCGTGAACAAAGCTGTCATTCCCGTGGCCGGGTTGGGGACCCGTTTCCTGCCAGCGACGAAGTCCGTTCCCAAGGAGATGCTGCCGGTCGTGGATCGGCCGGCGATCGACTATGTCGTCCGTGAGGCCGTCGAGTCCGGGTGCGACGACATCCTGTTCATCGCCGGGCGTGGCAAGGAGGCGATCGAGAACTACTTCGACCGCAATGTCGAACTCGAGCAGGTGCTCGGCGCCAAGGGGGATCAGGCCAGGCTCGACCTCGTGACCGAGACCGCGAACCTCGGTCACATCCACTCCATCAGGCAGGGGGAGGCTCTCGGCCTGGGACATGCGGTCCTCATGGCGGCCGAGCATGTCGGTGACGAGGCGTTCGCGGTGCTGCTCGGCGACGACCTGATCGACACCCGCACCCCCGTGTTGCCCCGCATGATCGAGGCGCAGTCGGAGTTCGGTGGCTCGGTGCTCTGCCTCATGGAGGTGCCGCCCGAGACCATCTCGATGTACGGTTGCGCGGCTGTGAGTCCCACCGACGATCCCGACATCGTGCGGATCACGGATCTGGTGGAGAAACCGCCGGTGGAAGAAGCGCCGAGCAATCTTGCCATCATCGGCAGGTACGTGATCAGCCCGGCGATCTTCGATCTGCTGCGTCACACGCCCCCGGGCCGGGGCGGGGAGATCCAAGTGACCGACGCGTTGCAGCAGTTGGTGTCTCTGCCCGGCGATGACGGCGGCGGCGTCACCGGAGTGATCTTCCGCGGGGGCAGGTTCGACACCGGCGACAAGCTCTCCTACCTGAAGGCGACGGTAACGCTTGCGCTTCGGGATGAGGAGTTCGGCGATGAATTCGGCGATTGGCTGCGACAATTCGTCGGTACCGGCCAGTAGCGTTCGGGCGCGACCGGAGTGAGGGAATGGGTCAGAGGATGAGAACGGTTGAACAACACATCTCGGCGGCGATCGAGGGCGTGGGACTGCTCCCAGCACTGGACGTGACGCTGGCCGAGTCGCGAGGCTGCGTGCTGGCGGAGGATGTCTCCTCGCCCACGGACTGGCCACACTTCAGCCAGTGTGCGGAATTCGGTTATGCCGTCAGGACCGCCGACGTCTCAGCCGGCACCCCACTGACGGTCATCGATGAGGTGCCGGCAGGATCATCGGCGAGCGCTGCCATCGGCCCGGGCAAGGCGATCAGGGTGCACGCAGGGGCTCCGCTGCCGGGTGCCGCAGACGCTGTGGCCCCCGATGCGATGGCGACCCGCAATCCTGACGGCACCGTGCGCATCAGAGGTCCGCTCGGCTCCGGGTCCGGTGTGATACCGGTCGGTTCCACTGCTCCTGCGGGCAAGCTCCTGCTTGAGGCCGGACGTCGGATCGATGAGCGGGCGGTCGGGATCCTGGCGGCCATCGGACGCTCGCGGGTGTCGGTGAGGCCGCGTCCTCGCGTCGTACTGGTCACGGTCGGTGATGAACTGGTCCCCGTCGGGTCAGCACTGGGCAGCGGCCTGTTGCACGAGTCGACGTCGACGCTGCTGGCAGCGGCCGTGGCATCTCTGGACGGCGTTCCCTACCGGGTCGGTCCATTGCGCGACGACGAGGCGGCGATCGCCGACAGTCTCGACGATCAGCAGGTTCGTGCTGATCTACTGATCGTGACCGGCGGAGTCGCAAGTCCGACCGACTCCGTGGTGGGAGTCGTGGAACGGATCGCCGACCTGAGCTTCGACACCGGTTCCACGAGCCTCGGCATGTTCGGCTACGGACGCGTGGGCGAGGACGGCATCCCGCTGCTGTGTCTGCCCGGCGACCCCGTGCGCGCATTCTCCCTGTTCCGTGTCCTGGTCGCTCCCATCATCAGCACCATGATGGGCCAGCCGATCCACGCACCAAGGGAACTGCCCCTGGCCGTGCCTGTGGAACGCAGGTCCACCACCCAGCTGCTGCTCGCCAGGGTCGATCGCAACAGCACAGTGCAGCCGATCCTGTCCGACCTTCCGTCGCTGCTGGATCTGAGTCACGCGGATGCGCTCATCCGCATTCCGTCCGGGTCCGGATCGTTGCCGGTCGGCACGCCTGTTCCGGCTCTGCCTCTGCAAGGGCCTCGCTGACTTGGGCAGCAGGCCGCTGCGGGACGGTGAGCTGACGCTGCGGGCGCTTCGGGGTTCGGACCGGGCGGCGTGGTCGGCCCTGCGCATCCGCAATCATCACTGGCTGCAGGAGTGGGACGCTACGCTGCCGCAACCCGACTCCTCGGTCCCGAGCACGTTCGCAGGGATGGTCCGGCATCTGCGCCGGGAGGCCCGCGCCGGTCGTGCCTGGTCGTTCGGGATATTCGCCAACGGCGTCCTGGTCGGGCAGGTGACGCTCGGCGGCGTCATGCTCGGGTCGATGCGCAGCGCCAGCATCGGGTACTGGATCGACCAGGACCATGCCGGCCGGGGCCTCATGCCACGAGCGGTTGCCCTGGTGTGCGACTTCGCGTTCTTCGAACTGGGACTGCACCGCCTGGAGATCAACCTCCGTCCGGAGAACCGGGCCAGCCGTCGGGTGGCTGAGAAACTGGGCTTCACGGCCGAAGGCCTGCGTTCGAAGTACATGCATATCAACGGCGACTGGCGGGATCACGACTGCTATGTCCTGCTCGACGGAGACCTTCCCGGCGGGGTGCTCGCGCACTACCGGGCCTCAACGGTCTGACTGGGCGCCGTCCCGATTATGGGGGTTTACCCCCTCTGTCCCATATCTGATGTGATCTGCGACACGAGCCGGAATTCGATGCCCCTGCTCGGGAATACAACTAGTGTTAGCCCTGTGACTGGCCTGATCTACCTCCTCATCATCGCCCTGTGGGCTGTGGTGCTCGTGCCGAAGTGGCTGAAACATCACGATGAGAAGCGCAACCGGCCGGCCGAGCCGGCTGAAGTGGCCAGGAGCCTTGAGTCCCAGCATCGCGCGGAGGCAGGCAATCGCGCCAACAGCTGGGGTGAGTATCTGCGGCACTCGCTGCAGTCCGACGGAGTACAACAGGTCACGAGTGTTCTGCGCAATGACTCGCAGCGCCCGGCCGTCCGCCGCCGCCGTCGCATCCTGTTCGTCCTCGGTGGCCTCGTCGCAGCATCGGTGCTCGGTGGTGTGGTCGGAGTGGTGCCCTCCGTCGTCACGGTGCTGGCGACGTTCCTGCTCTGCGGGTACGTGACGGCGCTCTGGTACACAACTCGGCGTGAGGGTGCCTCGGCGAACAGCCTCGCCGGAGTGGACTCCCGGCGTCCCCATGCCGAATCCGGTTTCGAACAGTCGACCTCGGAGGCCCGCAGCACCGATGGTGTACGCGTCATCCGTGGCTCCGACGGCCGTGCCTGGGAGCCGGTGGAGACTACGCTGCCCACCTACGTGAACAAGACGAAGGCCTCCAAGGTGCCTCGCCGCATCGACCTGGCCCATGGGTACAGCGGTGCGGACATGGTGGCGCAGGCAAGGGCCCAGCAGGCCTCCGATCAGTACGCCCGCGAGTGGGCGGCTGTCGAGCCGGACCCCGACGAAGAAGTGCAGCGGTACGCCTCTCCCGGCGAGGTCGGCGAGTACTACCGCAGGGCCGTCAACGAGTGATTCCGGTGTCAGTGGCTCTGGCGCAATGAGCGCCGCGGCAGCCTGTGATGCGCCGATGTGGGAATGCGCCTGAACTCCTAGTATCCTGAGGAAGACTTGGGGCTGTGGCGCAGTTGGTAGCGCGTCTCGTTCGCAATGAGAAGGTCAGGGGTTCGATTCCCCTCAGCTCCACCAACCCACTGGAACCATCAGCAGCGTTGGAGCTGGCTTGGGCTATCTGAGAGCTATAGCGCCGTTGGCCGCAGCGGGCTGTTTTGTGCTCGCGTCCTGTACGACGCCCACGCAACCCGAGTCTGCGGCGCAGCCGGAGGCGCAGTTCCTCGGCACCTGGTCCATGAGCGGAGCACCGCGCGCTGCCGAACCCACCACGGTGCTGGGGGTGAAGATCGACAACACCGCCGAGGCGCAGCCGCAGCTGGGCGTTGAACAGGCGGACCTGGTGGTGCAGGAGCCCGTCGAGGGCGGCCTCACCAGACTCCTGGCCTTCTACGAGACGGCCTTCCCTCAGGTGGGGCCGGTGCGCTCCATCCGCAACAGTGACGTCGGCCTGGTGCTTCCGGCCAACGCAGTCGTGGTTGCCTCCGGTGGCTCGCAGACGGCGCTGGCAGCCTTCCAGGCCGCCGGTATCCGGCTGATCACCGAGGACGCGGCAGAACTCAGCACGGATGCGAACCGGCCGTCCGACCACAACGTGTTCGCGGACCTCGCAGCCATCGAGGCGGCCAACAACGTGAGCCCACCGACGCAGGACTACCTCGACTTCGGTGAGTTCGAGGGCCGCGGCGGAACGCCCGCCAAGGATGTGACAGTCACGTTCAACGCCCAGAGTTCCCAGCGCTGGCAACGAGCCGACGGTGCTTGGACGCGGGTGGATCAGGACAATTTCGTGGCCACAACCCTGCTCGTGCTGAAGGTCCAGCTCAGTGATGCGGGCTACAAGGATTCCGCGGGCAGCAGTGTCCCGATCGTGGAGACCACCGGCCGTGGCGAGGGCTGGCTGGCAACTGGCGATTCCGTCTTCTCGATCAGGTGGGCCAAGGCGTCTGACACCAGCCCCTTCGAGCTCAGTACGGCTGACGGCACGCCGCTGAAGGTCCCGGTGGGTCGCACCTGGATCTCACTGGTACCCGAAGACACCGGGAAGGTGCAGGTGTCCTGATCCTGGCGGGCCGAGCTCAGGTTCCCTGAGCTTCTGCGTCAGTGCGGGGGGCCGAGCTCGGCTGGACCGGGGCTGTCTGCTGGGATGTCGTCTCCGTTCCACGGGACGACGCGGACGCCGTGTCGCGCCTGGACAGCCGAGCCAGATACGCGTTGTAAGCCTCGAGTTCGGCGTCGCCGTCGCGATCTGCCTGCCGGTCCATCCGGCGGGCCTCGCGATCGTCACTGCGGGACCACTGCACTGCCACCACGATGATGACGATCAGGGTGGGGATTTCACCGAATCCCCAAGCCACGCCGCCACTGACGCTGGTGTCTGCCAGCAGGTCGGGTAACCACGGTGGCTGCACCTGCCCGTACCAGTCGGCAGCCAGTGGCTCGGTCGAGGCGGTGATCGCGATCGCGAACCAGGCGTGGAACGCCATGTAGACCAGGAGCAGCAGCAGCCGGAACATCGGGGGCACAGATCGGGGACCCGGATCCAGCCCCATCACCACCCAGTAGAAGAGGAAGCCGCTCAGCAGGAAGTGCACCATCATCAGCACATGTCCCACGTGCGAAGTCATGGCCGTGGCGAACAGCGGGGTGAAGTACAGTCCGAACAGGCCGATGGTGCCGATGAACAGCACATAGCCCGGATGTGTCACGACTCTCGAGACGGGGCTGTGCAGGCCCCAGAGCAGCCACTCCCGGGGTCCACGATCGGTCCCGGGAGCCGGCCGGAGCGCCCGAAGTGCCAGTGTCGTGGGCATGCCGAGCACCAGCAGGATGGGCACCAGCATGGCCAGAATCATGTGCTGCACCATGTGCCAGCCCAGCGACACCTGCCCGTAGGCGGCGATGCCCGCGTTCGTGACCCAGAAGAGTGCGAGGACCGCCAGATACCAGGAGATCGTTCTCCCCCAGTTCCAGCTGACCCCTCGTCGACGAAGCCGCAGCACTGCCCAGCCATACCCGAGCGCCAGAGTCAGACACACCAGCAGCCAGAACGCGTCCGGATACCACCCGAAGGCCACCGACGCGGGTGTCGGCGCAGGCGGGAACGGAAAGCCCAGGAGTTCCTCACCGGGTGAACCCAGCGCGATGTCCACCCTCGGGTAGGCGGTGAGCGTCAGGCTGGCCCCCACGCCCATGGCCACGAACATCAGGGTCGTCTCGGTGACCAGCCAGCCCAGAAGGTCACGGCCCCGGCGTTGCGCCACGCCCACCGCGAGCCGGCGCCGGATCCGCGCCGCGAGCGCGAACAGCCCGACCAGCAGCACCACCTTGAACAGGACCAGAACACCGTAGGCGGTCTCCCAGAGGTCCGAGAACCGTTCGAGACGCACATAGGAACTGGCCAGCCCTGATATCGCCAGCGCCACGATCGCCACCAGGGCCAGTCTGGAGAAGCGGAGCAGCGCCACGTCGACACCCTTGTCGCCGGCGAATGCGTGCCGGATCACTGCGATGAGTCCGCCGACCCACAGGGCCGCTGCAAGCGCATGCACCGCATCGGCGGTCAGAGCCAGCGCGTGGTCGCCGGAGCCACCTCCATGTGCGTTCAGCGGGGGCAGGATGAGGGCGACGCCGGCCACCGCCGTGAGCATGGCTGCGGCTCCGGTCCGTGAGGAGAGCAGCGCTGCCCCGCTCACGCAGGCGGCGAGAACGGCCACGACCAGGTAGGCGACATTGCTCGGGACGGCGAACGCGAAGCTCCAGAACAGGTCCGGCGCCAGGGCCTCGCGCAACGGTCTGCCCACCACGCTGGCGTGGGTGAACAGAATCATCGCCACCGAGGCCAGCGCCCAGACCGCGGCCGTGCCGCTGGCCGCGAGCAGGTCCCTGCGACCGGCCCTTGAAACGACGTGCTTGCTGGGTGCGGGCATCAGGAACGCCGCACTCACCAGGAAACCGAGGGTGAGTGTGCCGGTGACCACGGCGACCAGTTTGCTGAGGGGCAGACCCCAGCCCACGAAGGCTCCGGGGTCTGGGATTCCCGCAGCTGGGGTCTCGTATGCCGCGCCACCCACGTAGAGGGCGATCAGCAGACCCAGGCCTGCGAGCACCGCCAGGCCGAGCAGCCACAGCCGCCGATCTGTGTTGCGCGAGGGTGTCGCCTGCGCCCTGGTCTGCGAATCCGGGGCCGCGGTGTCGGTGTCAGCGTCGGTGCTGGTCATCGTTGCGGCCCGCCTCGTCTCAGGACGACCAGGCCAATGGCAGCCAGCGCAACGAGGGCAAGCACTAGCCAGACCCAACCCGGCACCGCATGGGGGGCAGCCTCGGCATTGTCGGCTGTGAGCGTCGTGCTCGGGGCCGGGTCCGGGCTCATCGACGCCGACCGGGACTCATTCGGGGGCGACTTCACCGTGAATGCGAAGGAGCCGCTGATCACGTGTCCGTCCGCGGATACCACGCGGTAGTTGACGGCATATTCTCCGGAATCGGAGGCCCTGGGCCAGTCGGCTGTCAGGGTCCGGCCGGCGGCTGCGACATCGGCGAGCGGCACTGCGCCTGCTTCTCCGGTCGCCGTCAGGCCGAGCCCGGTATCCCTGATGGTGTCGCTGAACCGCAGGACGACACGATCCGGTGGCTGCTTGAGGGTCGCGCCGTCGGCCGGAGTGCTCGACACCAGCAGACTGTGGGCGGGAGCGGCAACCGTCGATCCGGGTTCTGCGGCCAGAGCGCCGACCGGCAGCATTGCCGCGATTGCGAGCAGAAGGACGAGGGCCGCACCGAGCAGCGCCGCGCGCGAAGGTGCCGGGCGGTGGCGTCGGTAGCGTCCAATGGTCATGCAGTGGTGCTTGTGCGCCCACCCCTCAGCGATTCCCACGCCCTCCAGACTACGACGAGAAGAAGCGGGGCAGGACACGCGACCCACAAACGGTGAACAAGGGACTACACCCAGGAACTGAACCACATCCGGCTCGACCAGTCCGCATTGTCGATGACGGTGCCGGACCAGATGGGGTAGAAGTACCAGCTCAGCACGACGCACCCGAGCAGGAACAGCGCCACGATGACCAGCCGCAGTACACGGCCGCTGTCGGGCCGGGAGGCGGGCATTCGTCCGTTGCTGATCTGCATCAG
This sequence comes from Actinomycetota bacterium, assembly GCA_020438795.1. Lineage (GTDB taxonomy): Bacteria > Actinomycetota > Actinomycetes > S36-B12 > JAGQTY01. The sequence continues at coordinate 9,665 of JAGQTY010000026.1, read as the reverse complement.
TGACAACGTGAGCGCTGCAATGGAGAAGGGCACTAGTACTACCGAATAGAAGGCGAAGATCGTGCGGTCGGGATAGAGCAGCCACGGCGCCCAGCCGGCGACCACACCGAGTACGACGGCACCCGAGCGCCAGTCGCGCACCGCGAACCAGCGCCAGGTCTGGTGCAGCAGCGCCAATATTGCAGCCCACCAGATGATCGGATTGCCGAGCGCGATCACCTCTTGGGCGCAGGTCCCGGAATGGCAGGCGTCCGAACCAAAGGACTCGAAGAAGAACGAGGTCGGGCGTGCCTGGATCAGCCAGCCCCAGGCCGGAGACTGGTAGGAGTGCTCGGAGGTCAGTGTGGTGTGGAAGTTCCACATCTCGGAGTGGTAATGCAACAGGCTCTGCAGCGCGGCCAGGGGGCCGTCTCCGGCCCAGTCACGGTTGTAGCCGCCGTCGCCGGCGAACCAGCCCGCCCACGACAGCAGATACACCACCACCGCGACAGCCACAATGGCCACGATGGCCGGCAGGCCGTCCTTGATCAGCGTCACCAGACCACTGACGCCGGCCCGGTAGCGACGTCCCACCTCCCAGAGCACGGTCATGAGGCCGAAGGCGACCAGGTACCACAGGCCACTCCATTTGACCGCGCAGGCCAGGCCGAGCATGATCCCGGCGACGTAGCGGTAGGGGCGCCACCACGACCAGGCGCTCACCGGGAGATCTCTGGCGCGCACCCACAACCGATCCTTGACCAGTGCGAGGAAGGCAGCGAGTACGAAGAAGGCCAATACCCCGTCGAGCACCGCGGTCCGGCTCATGACGATGGCCATTCCGTCGATGGCGAGCAGTAGCCCGGCCACCGATCCCCAGACCCAGTTGTCCGTGAGCAGCCAGACGGCTCTGGCCAGCAGCAGCACGCTCAGCGTGCCCAGCAGAGCCACCATGAATCGCCAGCCGAACGGTGTGGCGCCGAAGGTCAGCTCACCCAGGGCGATCGTCCACTTGCCGATGGGTGGATGCACGATGAAGGATGCGCTGTCCAGGAACAGCGGGACCGACCACGGGTCGCCGTTGCTGTCCAGCAGCAGCTGGTCGGCGCCGTCGACAGCGTTCACCTCGTGGCCGAACCGGAGCAGCGCCAGCGCGTCCTTGATGTAGTAGGTCTCGTCGAAGACGATCTTGTCCGGCCGGCCGAGCTGGATGAACCGGAGCAGGCCGCCGATCAGCGTCACGGCCAGCGGGCCGAGCCAGGGCAGCCAGCGTGAAGCGCCACCGGCAGGCTGGGCAAGGGTCGGTTCCTCATCGGCGACCACCGGCGTCGACACTGCCACGTTCCGATCGTAGTGATTGCGTCGCGAGCGGCGAGGCAGAACCGGAACCTTGCAGATCATCTCCCCGCGCGCGGGCGCTCAGCGAGCCCGTTGTTGCGCGCCCGGTCCCGGTATCGGTCACCATGGAACAGTGACTGACGCAGGGACGCTGCTCGTGGCGGCGACGCCGATCGGTAACCCGGGCGATGCCTCGGCGAGGCTACGGTCGGCGATTGCGACCACGCCGGTCATCGCCGCGGAGGACACCCGCAGGTTCCGCCGCCTCGCTGCCGACCTCGACGTCGAGGTGCCGGGGCGGGTGCTCAGTCTCTTCGAAGGCAACGAGGCCGCTCGAAGCGACCAGGTGCTGGCCATGCTGAGGGCCGGCACCGACGTACTGCTGGTCTCCGATGCTGGCATGCCGGGCATCAGTGACCCAGGAGCACGCCTTGTCGTGGCGTGCCGACGCTCGGGCATCGCGGTGGATGTGCTCCCGGGGCCCAGTGCGGTGTCCACCGCCCTTGTCAGCTCCGGGCTGCCCACTGACCGGTTTGTATTCGAGGGCTTCATCCCCCGTAAAGGACGCGAGCGGGAACAACGACTGGCCGAGTGGCGCACCGAGCCCCGCACTATCGTCTTCTTCGAATCGCCGCGTCGGTTGGCGGGGACCCTGCAGGAGCTGGCTGAGGCGCTGGGAGACCGGGACGCGGCCGTTTGCCGCGAACTGACGAAGACCCACCAAGAGGTCAGGACAGGGTCGCTCGATGAGCTGGCCACGTGGGCGCAGGGTGGGGTGCTCGGGGAGATCGTCGTGGTTCTCGCCGGTGCCTCGCAGTCCGTGGCACCGGCCGATCTGGTCGAAGAGGTGGCCCGGCTGGTGGCCGCCGGCTCGTCGAGGCGCGACGCAGTCGCGAGCCTGGCCGCCGAGCACGGAATCAGCCGCCGGGACCTCTACAACCGCGTGCTCGCCGCGGATTCACAAGCCTGATCCCGGGGTCCGGGCTCGCCCCGCGACGGCTGCTGGCACCCACTAGACTTTCAGCCATGCCGGAGAAGTCGTTCTATGCCACGACGCCCATCTACTACGTCAATGACGCCCCGCACATCGGGCACGCCTACACCTCGGTGGCCGGAGACGTCCTGACGCGCTGGCACCGGCAGCGCGGCGAGACCGCCGTCTATCTGACCGGCACCGATGAGCACGGCACCAAGGTCGAACGCAAGGCGGCTGAGCACGACGTCTCCCCGCAGGAGTGGGTGGACCGACTGGTCGAGGAGCACTGGCGCCCGGTCCTCGAGACCTTGGAGATCGCCAACGACGACTTCATCCGAACCACCGAAGCCCGGCACAAGCGCGGAGTTCAGCACTTCTGGGAAGTGCTGAAGGAGAAGGGTTTCGTCTATCCGGCTCCCTTCGAGGGGCCCTACTGCGTGGGCTGCGAGGAGTTCAAGGTCGCAGCCGATCTCATGGAGGGGACCGGCGAGTACGAGGGACAGCTGGTCTGCAAGGTGCACCACAAGCCCGTCGAGATGCTCAGTGAGAACAACTGGTTCTTCCGCCTCTCCGACTTCGGCGACCGCCTGCTCGAACACTACGAGCGCAACCCCAACGCGGTGGCGCCGACGTCCGCCCGCAACGAGGTGGTGGCCTTCATCAAGGAGGGCCTCAACGACATCTCGATGTCCCGGTCCTCGGTCGGCTGGGGCATCCCGCTGCCCTGGGACTCCGATCAGGTGGTCTACGTCTGGTTCGACGCGCTGCTGAACTACATCACCGCCATCGGGTACGGCGGCGACGAGGCGGCCGAGCAGCGGTTCGCCCAGACCTGGCCCGCCGACGTCCACCTCATCGGCAAGGACATTCTGCGGTTCCATGCGATCTTCTGGCCGGCCATGCTGATGGCGGCCGAACTGCCGCTGCCGAAGCAGGTCTTCGCGCACGGCTGGTTGCTGGTGGGTGGGGAGAAGATGAGCAAGTCCAAGCTCACCGGGATCGCGCCCAGCGACATCACCGACGACTTCGGGGTGGACGCCTTCCGCTACTACTTCATGTCGGCCATCCACTTCGGCTCGGACGGCTCATTCTCCTGGGAGGACATGCGAGACCGCTACAGCGCGGAACTCGCCAACGGTCTGGGCAACCTCGCCTCCCGTTCGGCCGCCATGATCGGCAAGTACTTCGAGGGGCGTCTGCCCGAACCGGGTGCCTACACGAACATGGACCTCGCGCTGCAGGACCGACTGGCCACCGTCGCGGACTCGGCCGACGCCCACATGGTGAAACTGAACTTCAGTGCAGGGATCGCTGCGATCCGGGAATTCGTGGAGGAGGTCAACGGCTACGTGACCACGCAGGAGCCGTGGAAGCTCGCCCGCGACCCGGAGCAGCGCAACCGGCTGGCAACGGTGCTGTACACCGTGGCGGAGAGCCTGCGGGCCATCGCCGTGCTGTACGCGCCCGTGATGCCCGGCATCTGTGAGGAGCTGTGGCAGTCCCTGGGCGCGGCAGAGACTGCCGGCGCTCTGGCCGACCAGAACGTCCGGCAGGTGGCGGACTGGGGGGTGCTGCGTCCCGGGGCCACGATCACCAAGACTCCCCCACTGTTCCCCCGGCTCGAGGAGGACAAGGCATGACCGAGATACCGCTGCCGGTCCCAGCGCCGCAGGCGCTGCCCACCGGTGTGATCGACAGTCACTGCCACCTCGACATCATCCAGAGCACTTCCGGTCTGGACATAGGGCGGGCGCTGACCACCGCTGCTGATGTCGGTGTGGTCGGAGTCGTGGACGTGGGGGTGGACGTGGATTCCTCCCGGCGGTCCGTGGAGATCGCCAAGGAACACCCGGCGGTCGTCGGCGCGGTGGTGGGCATCCACCCCAATGCGGCACCCACCCTGCTTGAGATGCACACCCTGGGAGCCGAGCTCGAAGCGATCGCCGCGCTCGGCGCCGACCCGAGCGTCATCGGCATCGGCGAGACGGGTCTGGACTACTTCCGCACCGAGGCCGCTGGCCGGCAGGCCCAGCACGAGTCCTTCAGGGCGCACATCCAGCTGGCCAAGGACCTGAACAAGACGTTGGTGATCCATGACCGGGATGCCCACGATGACGTCCTGGCCATCCTGAACGAGGTCGGCGCTCCGCAGCGCGTCATCTTCCACTGTTTCAGCGGGGGACCCGAGATGGCCAGATTCGTCAGTGACTCCGGCTGGTATCTGTCATTCGCCGGTGTGGTGACGTTCAAGAACGCCGAGTCGCTGCGCGAGGCACTCGATGTGGCAGACCGCGAACGGATTCTGGTCGAAACCGACGCTCCATATCTCACGCCGACCCCGAACCGTGGCAAGCCCAACGCCTCCTACCTCATGCCGGACACGGTCCGGGTCATGGCGCAGCGCCGCGGAGTCGAGGTTGGCGAGTTGGGCGAACAGTTGTTCCGCAACACCCACGCTGCCTTCGGGCTGTCCTGAAGTCTGCTCCATGGCCGCGCCCGTTCCGCAGCTGCTGACCGGGGCGACGGTCCGGCAGCTGGCGCAGGAGCTGGACCTGCATCCCAGCAAGGGACGCGGGCAGAACTTCGTGGTGGACCCCAACACCATCCGGCGCCTGGTCAGGCTGGCCCAGTTGCATCCGGGGCAGACCGTCCTGGAGGTCGGCCCGGGGCTGGGCAGTCTCACGCTGGGGCTGCTCGGCGAGGCCGAGCGGGTGATCGCCGTGGAGATCGATGATCGGCTGGCACACCGTCTCCCCCGCACGGTTGCAGAGTTCGGCGGGGACCCGCGGCGCCTCGAAGTGATCCACGCCGATGCCCTGAGCATCGGTGCCGCGGACCTCGGTGACATTGCACCGAGCGCCCTGGTGGCGAATCTGCCCTACAACGTGGCGGTGCCCATCCTGCTGCATCTGCTCGTGGAGCTCCCGATGCTGCGCAGCGGTCTGGTGATGGTGCAGCAGGAGGTGGCCAAGCGGCTCGTGGCTGAGCCGGGTGACAAGCTTTACGGGATCCCGAGCGTGAAACTGCGCTGGTTCGCCCAGGCCTCCTACGCCGGAGATGTGCCTTCGTCGGTGTTCTGGCCCGCGCCACGCGTGATGTCCGGGCTGGTGCAGTTCGACGCCCACCCGGCGCCCACGACAGTCGTCCGGGAGTGGTTCTTCACGGTGGTGGATGTGGCGTTCGGTCAGCGCCGGAAGATGCTGCGAGCTTCGTTGAGGGAGCTTCCCGGGCTCGATCAGCAGCAGGTCGGCCGGGCGCTGGACCGTGCAGGGCTGGCAGGCACCAGCCGCCCCGAGCAGTTGTCGTTCGACGACTGGGTGGCGCTCTGCGCAGCGCTGAGCGCGGCGTCCGAACGCTGAGTGCGACGGGTCCGCGGTCAGGTCGCGGCGGCGATCTGGGACAGTCTGGTGGCCACGAGCATCTCCACCAGCGCGTCTGGCAGAGGACGTTCCGGGGTGAACCGGATCGTTCCCGCTGATGTGGAGAAGTCCGCCAGCTCCTCGGAGAGGGCTGCGATCACTTGACCGGAATGCGGGTAGTAGCCCAGGTGCTTCTTGAAAGCGGCGAACCCGGCCACTGCCGGACCGTCGGGCAACCGGAACGCCGGAATCCCGTAGCTGAGGCCCTCCGCGGCTTCCGGCAGCAGGTCCCGCAACGTCGCCCGCAGGTCTTCGAGCGCTTCTCGTTGCCCGGCCGGGACTCCTGCCAGGTAGTCGTCGATCTCCTGTGTGCTCACATCGGCGATCGTAGCTGTTCACGGCCCTCAACCGGCCGCCGGGCGTCCCGAACATCCGCTGAACGTTCTGAAGGCCGCCCCGGCAGGATGTCCGATCCTGCCGCGGCGGCCCTCAGTCCGTGCCGCTCCGGCCTACCTGAGGCTGAAGCTGGCCCGCTGGGTGCTCAAGTCAGTGAACTTGAGGGTGAGGTTGCGGCACTGGCCCTTCCAGTTCTTGCTGGTCTTCCAGTTGAACTGGTAGGTGTCCGAGGCCTCGTCGTAACTCAGTCCGCTGCTTCCCGGGTTGTCGATGTCGGTGAGGTCGCTCTCGACAGTGGTGTCTTCGCAGCTTGTCCTCCCACTGGAGGGCGAGCCCGCGACGAAGATGTCCATCCCCTGGTAGCCGCCGAGTGAGAACTTCACCGGGATCGTGGACCCGGCCTTGGCCAGGTTGACGCCGGCGCTGAGCGGAGCGCCGAATCCACTGAAGTCGAATCCGAAAGCGTTGCCCGTCACCTGGGTGATGCCATCCTCAAAGCCCGAGCGAGAGGTGGTGATGGTGACCGTAGCGGCTTGTCCGGTGCTCAACCCCGTCACTTTCACGACACCGCCACTGTCGATAACCGCCTCGCCGGCGTCACTGCTGACCGACCAGGCGAACCCGAGGCGGAAGTTGGTGACCTGGACCGTGAAGCCGTCAGCAGTCGGGACCGGCGTGCCCACCGTCGGCGTGTATGCCGGGCCGAGGACATGCGTCGCTTCGGAGGCAGCGGTCGCGTCGGGGGACGCGCCGTTGCTGGCCGTCACGAGCACCCGCAGGTACTGGTTGGCAGCGTTCGGCTCGATCACGTAGTTCTCATCGGTCGCCCCCTCGATGGGTCGCCAGTCGATCTGGCCGTCGGGGGACAGTTCCCACTGCAGGCTCAGTGTGGGCGCGGGTGTCCCGGTGATCGTCAGTCCGGCCGTCGCAGCATGGACCGAAGTGCTCACGGTGAAGGGCGTGGGTGGCCCGATCACATCGGGTACCCCAGTGATCTCCGGTGCCTCAGCGACCGCAGGATGGTACAGCTCGGCACTGTTCAGGGTGCCTGTGCCGCTGGTGCCGCCGACAATGAGAACGGTGCCATCGGCGAGTGCCGCAGCCGCATGGTATGCGCGGGCGGTGGTCATCGGGGTGCTCGTGGAGCTGAACGTCCCCGACCCCGGATCGTACAGTTCCGCGTCGTTGAGGTAGGACGAGTTCGTGCCTCGTCCACCGGCGATCAGTACGCTGCCATCGTTGAGCGTGGTTGCGTGATGCCATCCCCTGGCTGTCGTCATGGCGCCGTTGGTGTCGCTGAACGTGCCCGCGACCGGGTCGTACACCTCGGCGCTGTTGACGTAGTCAGTCCCATCGTGGCCGCCGGTGACCAGTACCCTGCCGTCCGCCAGCAATGACGCCTGACCGAAACTGCGGGCGGCGTTCATGGACCCGGTCGCGCTGAAGGTGCCTGTGCCCGGGTCATAGAGCTCAGCCTTGTTCGAGCCGCCACCGGTGATCAGGACCTTTCCGTTGGTCAGCGTTGTCAGCTGATGCAACGCCCGCGGGGTGGTCATGGATCCGATGGCGGAGAACTTCCCGGTGTTGGGGTCGTACAGTTCGGCGCTGCTGAAGTAGTTGGTCTGAATGTAGCGGCCGCCGGTGATGAGGACCTTGCCGTTGCCCAGCAATGTCGCCCGATGATCCCACCGGGGGGACGTCATCAAGCCCGTCGTGGAGAAGGCCTTGGCTACCGGGTCGTAGAGCTCAGCCGTCACTGAGTTCGAAGCGGACCCTCCGGTGATCAGTACCTTGCCGTTGCCCAGCAGGGTCGCCTGGTGCTGAGCACGGTCGATCTTCATCGGTCCGACAGCCGTGAAGGAACCCGTCGCCGGGTCATACAGGTCTGCACTTCTCGTGCCACCGAAGCCGCCGGTCACCAGGACTGTGCCGTCGCCCAGCACTGTGGCCTGATGCGAGTCCCGCGAGTTGCTCATCGAACCGGTGGCGGTGAAGCTGTCCGGAGAAGCCAAGGCAGGGAAGGCGCCCGTGAGCGCCAGGAGCAGGGCCAGGCACGCTGTGAGTGCCAATGGTCGGACCCGAGTCTGAGCTCGGCTGATTGTTCGCATGGTAGTGATCCTTCTGGAGAGTCCTGTGGTCACAGGCTGGTCTCGACAACCGTAAAGTGACTGGGCGCGATCAGGGAACCACCCGGAGCAGTCAAATGTGTCCGAAGCGTTTCGGTATCGAATTCGGGCCCACCTGCTGGGGAATTCATCGTGGGATCCGGGTGTATGCGCCGCGACCAGGTGACCGAATCTCCTGGGAGCACACGCACTGGCTCCAGGCCGGAAACCCGGCACCCGGGAGTCGCCGGCCAGCCTCGTCAGTCCGACTCGTGCAGTGCCGGCTTCGGGTCCAGATGGCTCAGGCCGTTCCAGGCGAGGTTCACCACGTGGGCGACGACCTGCTCCTTCTTCGGCTTGCGGGCATCGAGCCACCACTGGCCGGTCAGTGCCACCATTCCGACGAGCATCTGCGCGTACATCTCGGAGTTCTTGGTGTTGTAGTCGCGCTTCTTGAACTCCCGGTCAAGGATGTGATCCACCTGCGCGGCGACGTCGAGGATCACGCTGGCGAAGTTCCCGGTCGAGACCGACACCGGGGAGTCGCGCACCAGGATTCGGAAGCCGTCGGTCTCATCGTCGATGTAGCTGAACAGCGCCATACCCGCCTGCTCCAGGAGCTGCCGGGGGTGGTCGCCGGTCAGGGATGTGGTGACCCGGTTCAGCAGTTCCTGCATCTCGCGGTCGACGATGACCGCATAGATGCCCTCCTTGCCGCCGAAGTGTTCGTACACCACCGGCTTGCTGACCTTGGCATGCGCGGCGATCTCCTCGACGCTGACGGACTCATACCCCTTCTCGGCAAAGAGCTCACGGGCCACGCCGATGAGCTGTTCGCGGCGTTGCTTGCCGCTCATCCGCACGCGCGGCTGGCTCCCGGCGCCCTCGTTGGTGTTGTCCACAGCAACGATTCTAGGATTTCGGCTGTGGCGTCCGCGTCGGCCCCGTTCAGTTGCGGCTGGCATCGGGGGTCGTGGGACTGGCCTCTGCGGTCCGCAGGCTCCGATGCACCTCGATCCCGGCATTGCGGGGATACTCGGCGGTCGGCTTCAGCTTGGAGCGGACCCTGTCCTCACTGGGCCAACGGGCATCGTGGGCCCACCCGAGCTTCTCCATGGTCCGGATCGTCAGCGCCGACAGATCGATCTGACGGGCCAGAACCCCGTGGCGGGCCGAGGTCTGGTCGGCATGGTGATAGTTGTGCCAGGACTCCCCGAACGAAGGGATAGCCAGCCAGGCGACGTTGCGGCTCTCGTCGCGGGAGCGGAACGGCTTGCGGCCCCACACATGGGTCACCGAGTTGATGGACCAGGTCACCTGATGCACCAGAGCGATGCGGACCAGGCCGGCCCAGAAGAACCCACTGAGCGCCCCCATCCAGCTCCAGGTGATCAGCCCGGTGATGATCCCGGGCAGGAGCAGCGTCGCAACCACCGGGAGAACATAGAAGCGGTCCGTCTTCGAGCAGACCTCGTCCTTGACGATGTCCGGGGCGTACCGCTGGGTGTCCCG
>JAGQTY010000025.1 GCA_020438795.1 Actinomycetota bacterium | reverse complement strand
GGCGAAGATATCCGAGATGATCGTCATGCTCGGCCCGGGCGGGTAGATGTAGGTGTTGCGGACCATGAACTCCTTGAGGATGTCGTTCTGGATGGTCCCGGTCAGCTGCTCGGGCGAGACGCCCTGCTCCTCGGCAGCGACGATGAAGAGTGCCATGATCGGCAGCACGGCCCCGTTCATCGTCATGGACACGCTCATCCGGTCCAGTGGAATCCCGTCGAACAACTGCTGCATGTCCAGGATGGAGTCGATCGCGACCCCGGCCATGCCGACGTCGCCGGTCACCCGGGGATGGTCGCTGTCATAGCCGCGGTGCGTGGCGAGGTCGAACGCCACCGATAGTCCTTTCTGACCGGCCGCGAGGTTGCGCCGGTAGAAGGCATTCGATTCCTCGGCAGTCGAAAAGCCCGCGTACTGCCTGATGGTCCACGGGCGCGTGTTGTACATCGTGGGATACGGACCCCGCAGGTACGGGGGAATGCCCGGATACGTGTTGAGGAAGTCGAGGCCCACTGTGTCGGCTTCGGTGTAGAAGTCAGCGATCCCGATGCCTTCGGGAGTGACCCAGGCGGGCTCCGGGTCGGTGTGCTCGGCACCTGAGGCACCCTCGGGATGATGCCCGCGGGGCTCATGACCCTCGAGACCGCGCACCTCCCGCGGCAGTTCGGGCCACAGGGGCAGGGTCGCCAGGCTGGGGATCTGGGCGCTCATGAGACCTCCAAGCGGGCCAGGGTCTGCTCAAGGATCTCGGTTGCATCGCAGCCGACATGGATATAGGTGATGTCCGGGCGATCGGCACCCCGCTTGGGCTTGCCGGCGACATAGAGGCTCACGGCTTCGGGCGCCCCGGCGAGTAGGTCGCTCAAGGACTCCTCATAGGCCTTGTCGGTGCCGCATACGCACACGACACCCGACTCCGGCCAGTCATCCTCCACCCCGACGACCTCGCAGTCGATGCCACCTGCCGCGAAGAGGTTTCTGGCGAAACCGACCCTTGCGGAGTTCTCAGCCAGGCTGCCCAGTGCGAGCAGTCGCACAGTGACACTGCGACCGGCTGCCACCGCCGCGTCAGCACGATCGCGCAGTGCTTCGAAGCCCTGCGCCCAGCGCCGTTTGGGAAGCCCGCCACCGGGGCGGACGTATGGGTCCGGTAGCGCGGTCAGCCGCTTGTCGTCGGGGAACTCGCTCACCCCGGTGAGGGGGGCGCTGCGCTGGTCGATCTGGTCCGATTTCACCCGCCAGGTGCGATCGAACCGGTCTCCCACCACACCTGAGTCCAGACAGCGGCGCAGCCCCCCGGAACCTTCGAGCTCCTGCAACCATTCCCAGGCCGCAGTGGCGATCTCGACCGTGCGCCGTTCCCCGTACCAGGAGCCGCCGATGGGGTCCACGACCGCGCCGACATGCGACTCCTCGAGGAGCAGATGGCTGATGTTGCGAGCCACTCGCCGGGCGAACTCATCGGCCGGGGCCAGTGCCGCGGTGTGCGGCAGCACGGTGAGCGCCTGGGCACCACCGGCCCCAGCTGCGAAAGCGGCCACCGTGTTGCGCAGGATGTTCACCCAGACATCACGCTGCGACAGCATCACCCACGATGTCACCGCGTGCTGTCGCTGCGCCGCTGGCTCACTGACTCCAGCGACCTCGAGAACACGGTTCCAGACCAGGCGGGCCGCGCGGAGCTTGGCGATGGAGGCGAACTGATCGTCGGTGACCGCGAACCGGAACTCGAGCAGCTTGGCGGCATCCTCGACGTCGATTCCGGCGGCGATCAGCCGCCGCATCGTGGACAGGCCCGCAGCGGCAGCGGTGCCGATCTCCTCACCGAATGAGGCTCCCGCCTCGTGGTAGACGGTGGCGTCGATCGTGAAGGCCGTGACATCAGCGTCGAGGCCCAGCACTCTGCCCGCCAGTTCGACCGCGCCTTCCACGTCACCGCTGCGGGCGGTGGCAGCCAGGTTGCCGATCGGGTCGAGTCCGAGCCCGCTTCCGGGCGCAGCGCCCTGCTCCTTGAAACGGCGCAACAGCGCCTCGTGGGCACTGAGCGGGCAGGCCAGCGCATCCAGTACGACCGCGGTCGTCCCGGTGTCGATTCCCTCGATCAGGCTCAGCACGCTGTCATGGGCCTCGCGGTCCACCGGCGGGGCCAGCCAGAGCCCCTGCGTACCGCCGGCCAATTCCTCCGCGATGACTGAGGGCCCGGGCAGGCCCTCGAGCCGTTGCCGGACCTGCCAGCCCTGGACCACCTCTCCACGGCGGAAGTCCGGCTCACCGGGGCGCTCCGGCTCGCGGACGTTGCTGTCATCGGCCGCAGTGTAGAGCGCGGCCACGGTGTAGCCGTCATCGGTCGGTGTGCCCATGAGCGCCTCGACGTCGTCGGGGCTGACCTCGCGGCCGCCACGGCTCAGGGCCTTGGCCGCCAGCGCTTGCCACTGTTCGCGATCAGCCGGAGGAAATTCTCCCGCGAGCGGACGTAGGTCACTCATAAGCCCAGCGTAATCCGTGACGCCAAGGCCTCAGGCTCCAGTGCTCAGAAGTGTGACCGATCTGGCGCCGGGGCCCGGCGCCACCCGGCAAGCCCGGCGGCGGCGAGGGTGAGGAATGCGCCGCACCAGACCGCGACGCTCACTGACCCGTCACCGACCGGCCACCAGAGCGTGATCGCAATCCCGCCGAAGACCTGTCCGGCTACCACGAACAACAGCATCAACAGCACCCCGAGGCGCCGCACCACCCACGCACCGAGCACGATGAACGACAGCCCGCACAGGCCCGCCAGCGGCATCCACCAACGCAGGGCGTCAGGATCCGGCCACCGGGTCAGGATGAGCGACACGACGAGCAGTACCAGGAAGCCCACGAGGAAGTTCACCAGCCCGGCGATCCAGACATGCCCTGCCGCCAGTGCGACCCGGCCGTTCACCGCCTGTTGCCAAGCGGTCATCCCACCGGCCAGCACGGTCAGCAGGACGAGCCCCAGGGCTCCGCCGGACAGTTGCTGCCAGGAAGCGACGGCGACGCCCACCACGGCCAGCAGCGCGCCTGCGACACGAGGGCCTGTCACCACCAGCACGCCAGCCGGGCCGAGCCCGAGACGGTCCACCAGCAGTGAGTTGGATGTCTGACCCGCGACGACCGCCACACTGAACACCGCCACACCGATCACCGGCCCGGCGACCCCCTGGGTGGTCACGAAGAAGGCGCCACCCAAACCGCCCAGCAGGTACCACCAGGCCAGGCCGCCGGCACGCCCCGCTGACAGCTGCCGACGCAACTGCCCGAGCCCGAGCCGCAACCTCGGCACCAGGGCCGTCAGCACGACGGTGACCGTCATGCCCGTACCGAAGGTGAGCAGCGCAGCACTCGCCGGGGCCAGTCCCAGTGCGACGATCTCGGAGTTGAGCCGCGCCTGCGTCACGATCAGTACGCCGACTCCGATGGCCAGCAGCATGGGGAGCAGCCTGGCGAGGAGCGGCGCCGACTGCACCCCGCAATAGTACGGGAGGGGACCGGCCATGTGCCGAGGACAGGCCCGAACCGCCCCCATCGGCCCTGCGGGCATGCACCCGAAGCACTGCTGTGCGTGTTCTGCGCATCACGACTTGCCACGGGCGCCTCACAGCAGGTCAGGTTCCACTGGCTAGAATCGCCTTGTCGGCCCCTAAGGAGACTGAACTGTGGCGAATGGCAACGCGGGGACCCTGTACCGCGGTGGACCGGGGATGTGGTCGTGGGTGGCCCACCGGATCACGGGTGCGGCGGTCTTCTTCTTCCTTGTCGTGCACGTGGTGGACACAGCGCTGGTGCGCGTCTCCCCTGACGCCTACAACACCGTCATCGACACCTACAAGACTCCCCTGGTGAACCTCATGGAGGTCGGCCTGGTCGCGGTGGTCCTCTTCCACGCCCTGAACGGTATCCGGGTGATCCTGGTCGACTTCTGGGAACAGGGCCCCAGATACCAGCGTCAGATGTTGTGGACCATCCTGGTGATCTGGTTCGTCGTGATGATCCCCGGCGCCTACTTCATGCTCAAGCACACAGCCGAGACACTGTTCGGGAGCGCCTGATGAGCAAAGCCCCAACACTCAGCGAGGCAAAGACCAAGGCACTGCCCCGCCGCAACTGGGAGATGGCCGGTTGGATCTTCATGCGCGCGTCCGGCGTGATCCTCATCGTCCTGGTGCTGGGTCACCTGTTCATCATGAACATCCTCGACGGCGGCGTACAGCGCATCAACTTCGCCTTCGTCGCCGGGCGCTGGTCCAACCCCTTCTGGCAGTACTGGGACCTGATCATGCTCTGGCTGGCGATGCTGCACGGCACCAACGGCCTGCGCACCATCATCGGCGACTATGCGACCAAGGGGACCACGCGCTTCTGGCTGCGCATGCTGCTCTATGTCGTCTCGGTCGGCACGATCGTGCTCGGCACTCTGATCATCTTCACCTTCGACCCGAATCTCAGCTAGGTATCGCCGATGCAGACACACAAGTACGACGTAGTGATCGTGGGAGCCGGGGGCGCCGGCATGCGAGCCGCCCTCGAGGCCGGGCAGCGCACCAGGACGGCTGTGCTCACCAAGCTCTACCCGACCCGGTCGCACACCGGCGCCGCCCAGGGTGGCATGTGTGCCGCGCTGGCCAACGTCGAGGAGGACAACTGGGAATGGCACACCTTCGACACGATCAAGGGTGGTGACTATCTCGTCGACCAGGATTCCGCGGAGATCATGGCCAAGGAAGCCATCGACGCGGTCCTGGACCTCGAACGGATGGGCCTGCCGTTCAACCGCACGCCCGAGGGCCGCATCGATCAGCGGCGGTTCGGCGGTCATACCCGCAATCACGGCGAGGCAGCGGTGCGTCGGGCCTGCTATGCCGCGGACCGCACCGGGCACATGATCCTGCAGACCCTCTACCAGAACTGCATCAAGCACGGGATCAAGTTCTTCGACGAGTTCTACGTCCTGGATGTGCTCATGAATGACGGCGCCTGTGCGGGCGTCGTCGCGTACGAACTGGCCACCGGCGAGATCCACGTCTTCCAGGCCAAGAGCGTCATCTTCGCCACCGGTGGCTTCGGCAAGGTGTACAAGACGACCTCGAACGCTCACACGCTGACCGGAGATGGCATGGCCATCGCCTATCGCAGGGGACTGCCACTGGAGGACATGGAGTTCTACCAGTTCCATCCCACGGGGCTGGCAGGCCTGGGCGTCCTGCTGACCGAAGGGGCTCGCGGTGAGGGCGGGATTCTGCGCAATGCCTCTGGTGAACGCTTCATGGAACGCTACGCCCCGACGATCAAGGACCTCGCTCCGCGCGACATGGTCGCCCGTGCGATGGTGCAGGAGGTCAGGGAGGGCCGGGGCGCCGGGCCGGAGAAGGACTACGTCTACCTGGATCTGACCCATCTGCCGGCCGAGCAGGTCGAGGCCAAACTGCCCGACATCACCGAGTTCGCGCGCACCTACCTGGGCGTCGACCCGATCACCGAACTCGTGCCGGTCTTCCCCACCGCTCACTACGCGATGGGTGGCATCCCGACCAACAACAACACCGAGGTGCTCGGGAGCAACACCGACGTGGTCCCCGGGCTGTACGCCGCCGGGGAGGTCGCCTGTGTCTCGGTGCACGGCGCCAATCGCCTGGGCACCAACTCGCTGCTCGACATCAACGTGTTCGGTCGCCGAGCTGGTATTGCCGCGGCCGAGTACGCCGAGACGGCTGACTGGGTGCCGCTGCCCGACGATCCGGCGGTGGCCGTCGAGGAGATGCTCGGGGCACTGCGTGACGGCGCCGGCGGCGAACGGGCCGGCGACATCCGCAGGGCCATGCAGGAGACCATGGACATGAACGCCCAGGTCTACCGGACCGAAGCGACCCTCAAGCAGGCACTCACCGACATCCAGGGTCTCCAGGAGCGCTACCGCCTGGTCACGGTCCAGGACAAGGGCACTCGCTACAACACCGACCTGCTCGAAGCTGTCGAGCTGGGCTTCCTGCTCGATCTGGCTGAGATCCTCATCATCGGGGCGCTCGCGCGCAAGGAGTCCCGCGGTGGTCACGCCCGCGAGGACTACCAGGCTCGTGACGACGTGAACTTCATGCGCCACACGATGGCCTACCGCGACCAGGACAGCGCGGGCAATGACTACGTGCGCCTGGACTACAAGCCAGTTGTCGTGACCCGCTACGAGCCGATGGAGCGCAAGTACTGATGACTGCCACGCCCGTGACCGATGCCCCCGCCGATGCGGCCCCCGAGATCGTCCGGATCACCGCTACCTACCGGATCAGGCGCTACATCCCCGAGGTCCGCGAGGAGCCCTACTGGGAGGACTTCACGGTCGACTCTCTGCCCACCGACCGGGTGCTGGACGGGTTGCACAAGATCAAGTGGGAGCAGGACGGCACGCTCTCGTTCCGGCGTTCCTGCGGTCATGGCATCTGCGGCTCGGACGCGATGCGGATCAACGGCCGCAACCGCCTGGCCTGCAAGACGCTCATCAAGGATCTCGACACCAGCAAGCCGATCAAGGTCGAGGCGATCAAGGGACTTCCCCTGGAGAAGGACCTGATCGTGGACATGGAACCCTTCCTGCAGGCCTACAAGAACGTGAAGCCCTTCCTCATCACGACCGGCGAACAGCCGTCGAAGGAACGGATCCAGTCGGCCGAGGAGCGGGCCGTCTTCGACGACACCACCAAGTGCATCCTGTGTGCCGCCTGCACCACCAGTTGCCCGGTCTACTGGACCGATGACCAGTACTTCGGGCCCGCAGCCATCGTGAATGCCCACCGGTTCATCTTCGACTCCCGCGACGAGGGCGCTGCAGAGCGCCTCGAGATCCTCAACAACGATGAGGGACCCTGGCGCTGCCGAACGACCTTCAACTGCACGGACGCCTGTCCCCGTGGCATCGAGGTGACCAAGGCCATTCAGGAGGTCAAGCGAGCGACGATGTTCGGCGGCAACCGCTGACCAGCCGTGAGGACGCCACCGATGCTGCTCCGATCGTTCAGCTCGTCAGCAGCCAGCCGAGTGCCGTTGCGCTGGTCGCCACCGTCGCGGTGACCCATACCCAGCGGCGCTCTGCAAGCAGCAGCAGCGGCCACATCGCGAAAGCGATGGCTGGCAGCACGTAGCGGCCCGGAGCTGGCAGCAGCACTCCCGTGCGCAGCAGGGACAGCAGCGCGAACATGAGCCCAGCGCCGGCCATCGCGATCAGTGCGACCGCGCCAGCGGCTCTTTCGACGCTGCCAGCACCACCTCTCACGACACACCATAGTGCGGCGAACACCATGAGAGCGGTGAACAGGATAGCCAGCCAGGGCAGCAGTTCATGCTGCGGCAGCAGGTTGGTGCGCACCATCGAGACCTCTCGGCCGACCCCCAGTGGTGTGGCCAACCACGTGGCGAAACCCGTGATGTCCGGAGCGAGCTTCAGCGAGCTCTCATAGTCAAAGGTGACCGGGTCGGCCCACAACCGCCACGCGACTGTGGCGATCCCGGTCCCCCCGAGTAGGCCGCCGAGAGCAAGGCCTGAGTCACGCCAGTTCGTCCTCGTCAGGATTGCCAGCGTGATGATCGTGACAGCACCCAGCAGCGCGATCACGATATTGTTGGATTTGAACAACACGGTCAGCACGCCCAGTGGGGCAAGTGCGTACCAGGGGATACGCCGCTGCCACCAGAGCGTGACGCCGAGCAGAACCAGTGAGCTGACCAGGAGCGTGGCCGCCGACGGTGTCACGAAAGCGGTGTTGACCAGGGGTTGTGGACTCAGGACCAACCAAGCGGCCAGACTGGTGGCCGGCCAGGCCGACACGCGCCAGGCCATTGCCAGCGCCACCAGGACCGTGCCACCCAGCGCAGCCCACACTGCTCCCAGCAAGCGGCCGGTGGCATGCCAGTCCGCCTCCGGCGCCACCGTCTGGACCACCTTGACCCCCACCGCGGTCAGGAGGAAGTAGCTCGGGGGATGAACAT
Organism: Actinomycetota bacterium; assembly: GCA_020438795.1. Lineage (GTDB taxonomy): Bacteria > Actinomycetota > Actinomycetes > S36-B12 > JAGQTY01. Next base: position 37,032 of record JAGQTY010000025.1, on the reverse strand, counting down.
AGGCTGTGCTGGGCACCTGATCGGGGGGCAGCCAGTCCTTCACCCCATTGCCGGGAACAGGCCACTGGGCGCCGAGGGCCAGGATTCCGCGTTCCTCGACCACAGCAACGGTGTCTGCCCCGATGGTGTCGCTGCTGTGAGCCGCCTGGCCATCGAGGGCACGATCGAGGGCATCCGCGTAGACGACCGAATCAGTGGGTCCCAGACCCGGGTAGCGTGCCAGCAGGAGAGCGTTGGCGGCAAGACCGAGTGTCAGCAGCACGAGAAAGACCGCGGCGAGGGTTCTGAACGAGAACGCTCCCCCGCCATCACGTCGCCTGATTGAACGCTGATGTGGGGCCGCCTCTGCATGGTCGATCCTGGGACGCGACACGACCGAATCAGCATTGAGCTTCACCGCGCCCATCCCTCCCCAGACAGTCGTGAAACGTTTGAACCGACACGCAGCACTCTACTTCACCGCGACGGCGGCGGCGGCTACCCGAACCAGTTCCGGCAGTAACTGCCCTGCCTCAGAGGGGGATTCGCAATCCTACTCGTTCGTACATCTCCGCAACCTTCGGCCGAGTGGCCTCTCTGGCTCGCTCCGCGCCACGATCCATGATCCTGTCCAGCTCAGCCGGATCTGCCAGGAGTTCGCGAGTCCGGACAGCGAACGGCTGAGCGAACGCCACCACCAGTTCGGCTGCCTCGGTCTTCAGGGGCCCGTAGCCGGAACCGGCGAACCGGGCGGTCACATCCGTCACGGGGTCTCCCGTGAGTCCGGCGATGATCTCCAACAGGTTGGCGACTCCCGGCTGCTCGATCGGATCATAGGCAACAGCTCCCACAGAATCCGTGACGGCACGCTTGACCTTCTTGGCCAGGACGGCGGGATCGTCGAGCAACTCCAGACAGCCGGGCGGACTGGACTTGCTCATCTTGGCAGTCGGGTTCTGCAGGTCGGCGACACGAGCCGCGGATTTCAGGATGAACGGCTCGGGTACCGTGAATGTGTCACCGAACCGGTTGTTGAAGCGCTGCGCGAGATCCCTGGTCAGTTCAAGATGCTGGCGCTGGTCCTCACCGACCGGCACCTTGTCCGCGGAGTAGATGAGGATATCGGCTGCCTGCAGGACCGGATAGGTGAAGAGGCCAACGCTGGCATTGCCGCTCCCCTCCTTGGCGGACTTGTCCTTGAACTGCGTCATTCGTGAGGCTTCCCCGAAGCCGGTCAAGCACTGCAGCACCCAGGCGGCCTGTGCATGCTCGGGCACTTGGCTCTGCACGAACAGCACGCTACGCTCAGGGTCCACATCGAGTGCCAGCAACTGTGCCAGGGAGGCCCGCGTTCGACGACGCAGGACCTCGGGGTCCACCGGGACCGTGATGGCGTGCAGATCCACGATCGCGTAGAAGGCCTCGTGATCCTCCTGCAACCGCACCCACTGGCGCAGCGCGCCCAGATAGTTGCCGAGATGGAAGGAGTCGGCGGTCGGCTGGATCCCTGAGAGCACTCGTGACACAGATACATTGTGCCAGCGCGCTGTCAGGCCATCAGGCACCCGGCCCACAACGGGATGGCCCGGATCCCCCGCAATCCGTCAGGAAAGCAGCCAACCCGAGATCGAGAGCAGTGTCGCTGCCGTTGCCGTGAGCCAGACCCAGCGTTTGCCGGCGATCAGCAGCAGTGGCCAGATCGCGAACGCGATGCCGGGGAACACGTAGCGTCCCACTGCCGGGAGCATGACGCCGGTGCGGGCGATCGAAAGGGCCGCGAACGCCACTCCCGTACCGCTGAGGGCAATGAGCGCCACGACTCCTGCCGCGCGCCCGATGCTGCCCCCTCCGGATCGGATCAGGGTCCACAGCGTCGCCACGACCATCATCGCCATCAGCAGGAGCGCGGAGCAGATCACCAGGTCGTGCTGTGGCAACAGGTTCGTGCGCAGCATTGACACGTCCCGGCCCAGGCCCAGGGGTGTGAGCAGCCAGGTGCCGAAGCCCTCAAGACTGGCGGGCTGGGTGAGGGGATCCTGATCGTATGCGAATGTGACGGGATCCGCCCACAGTCGCCAGATGACCGTGGCGAGCCCCGTCCCCCCGAGCAGTGCCAGCCCGGCGGCCACGGGTTCACGCCAGCCTGCCCTGCCGACCAGTGAGATCACCGCAATCGCGGCAAGGCCGAGCAGCGCCACCACGATGTTGTTGGACTTGAAGGCCACGGTCAGCGCCCCCACCGGGACCAGCGCCCACCAGGGCACCCGCCGCTGCCACCACAGCGAGACTCCCAGCAGCACGGCGGCCGACACCAGCGCGGTCGCCGCTGACGGCGTGATGAACGCAGTGTTCACGACGGACTGCGGCGACACGGCCAGCCAGGCGGCCACACTGGCGGCCGGCCACGCCGGAACCCGCCATATCATCGCCAGCCAGACCAGCAGCAGGCCTCCCACCGCTGCCCAGACGGCCCCCAGCATCCGGCCGGTGGCATGCCAGTCGAGGTCGGGTGCGACCAGCTGCGCCGACTCGATACCGGCGGCGGTCAGGAAGAAGTATGTGGGTGGATGCACGTACGCCCGCGCCGGCACGGCGCCGGGACGAACCTGGTTCTCCTCGGGCATGTCCTGAGGCTCCCACTGGGAGCCGTAGAACAGGATGCCCCGCTCGCGCAGCACGGCTGCGGTGTCAGCGCCGATGGTGTCGGCGCTGTGAGCAGCCTCGCCGTCAAGGGCACGGTCCAGGGCGTCGGCGTAGTCCAGGGCATCCGTGGGCCCCAGCCCCGGGAAGCGTGCGAGGAGCAGGGAGTTGATGGCAAGGCTGAGGATCAGCAGTATCAGGAACACCGCAGCGAGGGAGCGGATGGAGACCGGGCCGACAGCCTCACGGCGTCGCAGTGCCCCCCGCCACGCGGGTGGCAACCGGTCTGGATGCCGCTCAGCCGGGACGGTTGCGACAGGTTCCAGACCGGCTCCAGCGAGATTCGGGCCTTCACCTGTCACGGAACGACACCAGCCGACGCGAGAGTCACCACTCCCCACTCACTGGCCCCTGTCATCGCGCCCTCGCCGGCGGGTCGGATGCGATCGCAGTGGCGCATTCGTGCAGCAAGCTTCGGTCCACGAGCCGCGAGTCGCGCCGCACCAGAACAGCGAAGCCGACCGGGTCATCGTCCGCCCTGCTCAAGCAGAGGCGGTCGTACAGAGAGGCGACTGCTCGCCGCTCTTCGGAGTTGGCCGGGAACAGCAGGCCCTGATCGACAACGGGTATGTCACTCGCAACGAGGTCCGGCCTCTGCTCGACGATGGAGCGGACGTAGTCGAACTTGTCGTGGCCCGGCAGGTAGGGGACGTCGCGTCTGGGCCCGTTGGCTATCATCGCGTCACTCTTGCCCAGCATGTCCACCAAGCGGCGTTCACTGAAGTAGCCGGGGTAGCCTGCTGTGAAAACAGCGATAGTGGCGCCCTGGAGAGTCGCATCCCGCAGAGCCACTGCCTTGCTGTATTCCACGCTGAGCACATCTGAGGCTGTGATCTGTGAATCCCACCAGCGATAGCTGAATGTGGGAGCCGCCGAGGTCAGCAGAAGCACGGCGATGGCCAGCCCTGTCAGCGCTCCCGTCAGTACGACCCAGGAGCGCCTAAGTGCGACAGCGACCCCGGCCAGGCCCACGATGGTCGCGAGCACGGCAGCGGGAGCCAGGAACCGATCGGGGGCAAAAGCATCACCACCGACATAGGCGACATAGAGAATCTGTGTGAGACCGGTCAGGACGAGGAGGAAGAGTGGCCCCTTGGCCTCCTTGCCGTATCGGTGGAGAACCCAGCCCCCAACAATCAGCATGATCGTCAGGGACACAGGAACCGCAGGTGTTTCCAGGAACCGCCCCACCCGGAGCGACACGGAGGTGCCCCCCATCTTGAGATCGTAGGTGTTGGGCAGCCATGAGCCGTAGTACCAGTACCTGACCAGAGAGATACCGGCCCCGGCAACCAGGAGTGGCCCCAGAGTAAGCAGGAGGCGGACGCGCAGGGAAGCCATTGACTCGGAACGGTCGAGCGCGATCCAGATTGCGATGACGGCACCCGCCACTGCGAAATCGAGTCTGACCAGCATGCCGACGCCGAGTACCAGGCCAAGCAGCGCCAGCGAACGCGTGGAATACAAGAGCCTTCGGGCACGAAGTGCCAGGCTGAGCGCACCCATCACTAGAAGGGAGAGGAGCCCCACCTCCAGGCCCAGAAGCGACCAGGCGAGCAGCGCCGGCAGCAGCGAGACGGTGACCGTCGCCGCGACGGCGAGAATTCTGCTGTCCGCCAGCGAGATGGCGAGACCGCCGGCCAGGTACGCCGTGCCCAAGACGCAGGCAAGGCCGAACAAGGAGATGAAGAGAACAGGAGCCTGACCACCACCGAAGAGCAGATGTGGCACCGTCATCACCAGCGTCTGCAGCGGGTTCGTGAAACCCTCCACTCTTTCAGCGCCGGGGAACCAGACGAGTTCTCCGGACTCAGCCAGCGTCTTGGCATATCCCATGGATATGAATGCGTCGTCGGCGAGTCCGAACTGACGTATGCCTGCGAAGTCATAGCTGAAGGACCAGATTGACCAGGCACCCATCATCAGCCCCGGCAGGAGAGCCAGCAGCCTCATTCGGGCAGACGTCTCAGTGGCAACCACCAGGCGATCTCGGGGCGCCAGCAACGATGGACTGACAGCGTCACCCGAGTCTAACCGCACGCCTGCACTCCTGATTGAAGCAACCGAAGGTCCCAGCCTATAGGACCACCGGGAGTATCTTGGTCAATCGGCGAGGCGACGCAACGGGGGGACGGTCTTGGGTGGGCGTTGCCGAGCAGGAAGCTCCACCAGCAACGCGGTGACCACCGCGGCTGTGTCCCCCACCGCCGCGTCGAAGGCGTCCCGGGTGCGAGCCGAGGGCCTGGTGACACCTGAAACCTTGCGGACGAACTGTTCGCAGGCTGCTCTGATCTCAGCCTCGGTGGCGGGTGGCTCGAGGCCACGCAGCGTGGTGATGTTTCTACACATGAACCAAACCTACCCCCGGTGAACGTGGGCACCGGCGGTCTGGGAGCCGACCCGGACCCCGGTGAGCCGGTGGCTCACCCCCCGCTACAGGAGAAGCCATCCTGTGAGAGTGACGGCCGTGCCAACTGTCGCCGTGCTCCAGACCACCCGGTGGCCGGCAAGGAGCAGCAGCGGCCAAGCGACGAAAGCGAGGCTGGGAAGTGCATACCGCCCTGCGGGGGGAAGGACAACTCCGGTCCGCACCAAGGAGAACGCGAAAAAGAGCAGCCCGGCTGTGGCAATGGTGCCCAGCGCGACAAGTCCGGCCAGTCTTCCCACCGTGTGGCGCCCGCAACGCAGTAGGCAGAACAGCGTGGCTCCGATCAGAAGAAGGGTCATGATTGTCGCTGACCAAATGACCAGAGCATGCTGGTGGATCAGCATGGTGCGGATCATGGATGATGCTGAGTTGAATCCGAGTGGGGCTTGCAACGCATCGAGCAGCCCCGACAGGGAAGGTGGCTGAGCGAAGATGTCATTCTGGTAGTTGTAGGTGACCGGGTCCGCCCAAGCCTGCCAGCCCAGGAAAGCAACCGCGGCTCCGCCGACGAACGCAGCCCCGGCAGACAGGGAGTCCCGCCACCTCGCCCGGCCCATGATGGCAAAGGCGACGATGGCACCCAGGGCCAGCGGGACAAGCACCGCGTTGTTCGTCTTGATTGCGATGGTCAGAGCCCCGAAAGGTGCCAGGGCCCACCAGGAGATCCGTCGCTGCCACCACAGTGAGAGACCCAGCAAGACCGCGGCCGAGACAGCCAGAGTCAGAGCTCCGGGTGTGATGAAAGCCGTGTTCAGCACCGGTTGCGGAAGAACCGTCACCCATGCTGCGACGCTGGTGGCGGGCCAGACAGGAGCGCCCCAGACCAAGCCGAGGGCGACCAGCAGAATCCCGCCCAGAGCAGCCCACAGAGCACCCGCCAGCCGACCGGTGACGTACCAGTCGGCATCAGCGCGAAAGACCTGTACCGCCTTGACAACGCCGGCGGTGAGAAAGAAGTAGCTGGGTGGGTGCACGTAGCTCGTCAGGTGCGCCTCTGCGTAGATGTCAAGCAGGCCAGAATCCCGGCGCTCGTGCAGTTGTCCCGGGAAATGGATGCCCCTCTCCCGCATCAGCGAAGCGCTGTCGGGGCCCATCGTGTCAGTGCTGTGCGCCGCCTGCCCGTCAAGTGCGCGATCCAACGCGTCCACGTAGGAGTGCGAGTCCACTGGCCCAAGACCGGGGAGTCGGAGCAGCAACAGCGAATTCACGGTCAGACCGAGTACCAGCAGCACCAGGAATGCACCCAGCAATGAACGCCAGGGGACGGCCCCTTTGGTGCTCCTGCTGCGAAGATCCGCAATCCACGGAGCAACGTCCGTCTGCGCCTCCGGTTGCGGCCGCGACCGAAGAAGATTCCTGGAAGTCATGTCGCTACCCCTACCCGGTCCACAGGCCGGCCAACGGCACGAAGAGCCATGCATGGGGTACGGGGGCCGACCGTCTTGATCTTCATTGAGCCGACGCTGGGCGCTTCGGTACACCTACTTGCACCGTGGCGCAGTGGCAGGTCCACCTTCAGCCCCTCAAACACACCCCTACCCTAGCCCAGCACCACCGAGTCGTCGGTCAATCGCAAGCGCGTTGCAGGTCAGCCAGATCCGCAGCCGACGAGCCGACCCACTCCGGGCCACGCGGCATACCGGAGTTCCACGCATGATGCCACGCTATGCCTGATCGAGGCGGACGTCGACACCGGGTGCCTGGGCCTCCACCAGCACTCGCTCGATCCGTCGGCTGTCCATCTCAACGACCGTGAACAGATAGCCCTGCGTCTGAATGGTGTCACCCTGGTGTGGGAGCCGGCCGAGCCGGTCGACGACGAAGCCGGCCAGAGTCTCGTACGGACCCTCCGGCAGCGTCAGGCCGGTCCGCTCCTCGAAATCTTCAAGGTTGAGCAGACCGTCGAGTTCCGCACTGCCGGTCAGCTGTACATCAGGCCGCTTCTCGGGGTCGAACTCGTCGGTGATCTCGCCGACCAGTTCCTCCACCAGGTCCTCCAGCGTCACGATGCCATCCGTACCACCGTACTCGTCGATGACGATGGCCAGATGCTCGCCCGAGTCGCGCATCTCGGTCAGGGCAGGAATGACTCGCTTGGTGCCGGGGAACGTGAGCACTGTTCTGGCCAGTGAGCCGACCGTCGCGCTCCGGGAGTGTGCGGCAGGGTTGAGGATGTCGCGCATGTGCACGAATCCCACGATGTCGTCCGGACCGCGGTTGATCACAGGGAACCGCGAGTGCGGCTGACTGGCGATCTCCGCGGCAGCGGCGCCCAGGGTGGTTCGTGACTTGAGGAAGGCCACCTCCGTGCGCGGGATCATCACTTCGCGAAGTTCCATGTCCCCGGCATCGAACACCTCGTCGATGAGTTCCCGCTCACGATCGGACAGCTCGGTATGGCTGGCCACCAGGCCCCGCAGCTCCTCCTGTGTGATCCGTTCCCGGTCCACGTCCGGGTCGCCACCCAGCACGCGGACGAGCGCGTCGGTGGACACGCTCAGCAACCAGATGAACGGGGTCGCCAGGACCGCTACCCAGTCCACCACTCCGGACACCCGCCGGGCCACCATCTCACTGCGCTGCAACGCCAGCCTCTTGGGGACGAGCTCCCCGAGCACCAAAGACAGGTACGCGATGACCACGGTCACCAGGATGAAGGCGATGGTGGCCGAGAGACCCTCCGGCAGGCCGAGGGACTCGAACCACGGAGCGATCTCCGGCGCGATCCTGGAGGCACCGAAACCGGCCGAGATGAACCCGGCCAGCGTGACTCCCACCTGCACTGCCGCCAGGAACCGGTTCGGGTCCTTGAAGAGCTTCTCCAGGCGAGCACCGGAGCGGGGATGCTCCTCCTTCACGTGCTCGATCTGGCTCTCCCTCAGGGAGACCAGTGCCATCTCCGCCGCCGCGAAGAAACCACCAATGAGGACGAAGAACAGCACGGCCACCAGATTGAGCCAGATCTCTGCCATTCCTCACACATCCGCTCGAAGGAGCAAGTCCATGATGCACCACGGTCGGGGGGGCTCGCATCATGCAACGTCTCACACCTGCAGCACGGCTCCCGTCTTCACGGTCCCGCCTGCTCTCAGTCGTCGAAATCGGCCACGACGGGGGCGTGATCGCTCCAGCGCTCGTCATAGCTGGGCGCCCGTCTCACGTCGGTGCCCGAGCACCGCTGTGCGAGGTCGGCGCTGGCCCAGATGTAGTCGATCCGCCAGCCGGCATCGTTGTCGAAGGCCTTGCCACGCCAGCTCCACCATGTGTAGGGACCGGAGGTCTGACCCTGTTCCCTGCGGACCAGATCGACCCAGCCGTCGGCCGACCAACGGTCCAGCACGGCCCTCTCGGTCTCCCGGAAGCCGGAATACCCGATCCGGCCGCGCCAGTTCCTCAGATCGAGCTGGCTATGCGCAATGTTGAGATCGCCGCACAGCAGCGACGGGGCGACCGGCAGCTCGGTCGTGAGCGCCTCAAGGAATTCGGCCTTGGCGAGGTCCCGCGGGTCGTCGGTGTTCTTCGGAGTGGCGTAGCCCTTGGGCACATACACGTTGGACACGTTGACCTCGCCCACGGGCGTCGCCACGACACAGCTCAGAAACCTGCCTGACCCTTCGAAACCCGGAAGCTCGTCGGCGCGCTGTTGCAGAGGGTAACGACTCAGAATCGCCACCCCGTTGCGGCCCTTCTCCACACAAGGGGCGAACTCCACGAACTCGTGTGGCAGCAGGCCCTCGATCACCGACCCCAGCTGCTCGGGGTCTGCCCGCACCTCCTGCAGGCACAGCACATCGGCATCAACCAGCTGAACGAGACCACCGTTGCGATGCGCCGCCCGGATCCCGTTGACGTTGACCGAGATGACACGCACGACGATCGCTGTGGTTGCCTGGCCGTCGTCAGCGCATCGCTGCCTGCAGATTGCCGTCGATGCTGGCCAGGAACTCCTGGGTGGTCTGGTAGGGCTGGTCGTCACCTATCAGCAGCGCCAGGTCCTTGGTCATCTTGCCGCTCTCGACAGTCTCGATGCAGACGCGCTCCAGGGTGTCGGCGAAATCGGAGACATCGGGCGTGCCGTCCATCCGTCCCCGGTGGCTGAGACCCCGGGTCCAGGCGAAGATGCTCGCGATGGGGTTGGTGGATGTGGGGTTGCCCTGCTGATGCTGCCGGTAGTGCCGGGTCACGGTGCCGTGGGCTGCCTCCGCCTCCACGGTCTTGCCGTCCGGGGTCATGAGCACACTGGTCATGAGCCCGAGAGAGCCGAACCCCTGCGCGACGGTGTCGGACTGCACGTCACCGTCGTAGTTCTTGCAGGCCCAGACGTAGCCGCCCTCCCACTTCATGGCCGCGGCCACCATGTCGTCGATGAGTCGGTGCTCGTAGGTCAGCCCGGCGGCCTCGAAATCGGCCTTGAACTCGGTCTCGTAGATCTCCGCGAACAGATCCTTGAAGCGCCCGTCATACGCCTTGAGGATGGTGTTCTTGGTGGACATGTAGACCGGATAGTTGCGCGCCAGGCCGTAGCGCAGCGAGGCCCGGGCGAAGTCGCGGATCGAGTCGTCGAGGTTGTACATACCCAGTGCCACCCCGCTGCTGGGGAAGTCGTAGATGCCGATCTCCATCGGGTCCGACCCGTCGGCCGGGGTGTAGGTCATCGTGAGCGTACCCGCACCCGGAACCTTGAAGTCGGTGGCTCGGTACTGGTCTCCGAACGCGTGACGACCGACCACGATCGGCTTGGTCCAGCCCGGAACCAGCCTCGGCACATTGCCGATGATGATGGGTTCGCGGAAGATGACGCCACCGAGGATGTTGCGGATCGTCCCGTTCGGGGACCGGTACATGCGGGTCAGACCGAACTCCTCCACCCTGGCCTCGTCCGGCGTGATCGTCGCGCACTTCACGCCGACCCCGTACTCCTTGATCGCGTTCGCGGCGTCCACGGTGATCTGGTCGTCGGTGGCCTCACGCTCCACGATGCCCAGGTCGTAGTACTTCAGGTCCACATCGAGGTAGGGAAGGATCAACTGCTCCTTGATGAACGACCAGATGATCCGTGTCATCTCGTCACCGTCGAGCTCGACGATGGGGTTGGCTACCTTGATCCTGCTCATGGCTCTCTCCTGGGATGCTGGTGGGGTCGGCGTCTGCTACAGGTCAGCGACCGTGGCCTGCTTCTCACGCACGGCCTCTGCAGCCTCCGTCAGGGCCGCGAGTTCGTCCTGCGTCAGGTCGGTCTCCACGACCTTGCGCACGCCCTCTCTGCCGATCTCGGCCTGCACGCCGAGGTAGACCCCGGAGATGCCGTACTCACCGTCGACCCAGGCACAGACCGGCAGCACCGAACCGTGGTCCTGGATCACCGCCTGCGCCATCCGCGCAGCCGCCGCGGAGGGAGCGTAGTAGGCGGACCCTGTCTTGAGCAGCGCGACGATCTCCGCGCCGCCCTTGCGGGTACGGTCCACCAAGTCGTCGATCTCTGCGGCACTCAGCAGTTCCGTCAGGGGCTTGCCGTCGACCGAGCACGCCGACGGAACCGGTACCATCGTCTCCCCGTGCGAACCCAGGGTCAGCGTCTTCACCGAACCGACCGGTACGCCGAGCTTCTCGGCGACGAAGTTCGTGAACCTCGCAGTGTCGAGCATCCCGGCCTGCCCCATGATGCGGCTCCTGTCGAACCCCGTCACCTTCTGGGCCAGCGCCGTCATCTCATCGAGCGGGTTGGCGACGTTGATGACCACCGCGTCGGGGGCGTACTTCGCAATGTTCTCCGCGACCGAGCGCATGATCTTGGCGTTCACCTCGATGAGGTCCATGCGGCTCATGCCGGGCTTGCGCGGAAGACCGGCTGTGATGACCACGACATCGGACCCGGCGATCGCCTCGTAGCCCGCCCCGTCAGGTGCCGTGGTGGCGCCCACGACCTTGGTCTCGAATCCCTCGATCTCACGTGACTGATTCATGTCGAGCGCGAGGCCCTCGGGCTTGCCCTCGATGATGTCGGTCAGCACCACCTCATCGAAGATGTCCATCTCGGCGAGTCGTTGCGCCGTCGTGGATCCATAGAATCCCGCACCGACCACGGTTACCTTGCCCGAACGTGCCATCACGGCGCCCCTCTCATGTCCTGGTTCCAAGGGTATCGAGGGCACTGACCGCCGGCGCCGACGGGTGCGCGCGCAGCCTCAGGAGGGATCGGGCACGATGATGGCCAGCAGGAGCAGCAGCGCGGTGAGTGCCCCGAGCACGCAGAGATCCACCGGCCGGGAGCGCACCCGCAGAAGCCCAGCTGCCTCATCGGACAACAGGGTCCGGAAGCCCAGTGCCAGCGCCACGGACATGGCCAGACCGAGGGCGCCGATCCTGAAACTGACTATCAGCAGCCCCAGACTGACGCAAGCCGCGATCACCACGCTGGCCAGGGGCAGGATGGCCGGCGTTCTGCGCTTGCGCGGCATCTGGACGACGTTGCTCATGAGGTTGCCTGTTCCCGCTCCACCAGCAGCTCAGCCGCCTCCACCACGTTCACGAGCAGCATGGCCCTGGTCATCGGGCCCACGCCCCCGGGCATCGGGGCCAGCTGACCGGCGACCTCCGCCACTTCGGGGGCCACGTCACCCACGAGACCGGCGTCCGTTCTCGTGATGCCGACGTCCAGCACGGCAGCACCGGGCTTGATCATGTCGGCGGTGATGAAACCGGGCACGCCGGCCGCGGAGACCACGATGTCGGCCTCCCGGGTGTGAGCAGCGATGTCCCGGGTGCCGGTGTGACAGATCGTGACAGTGGCGTTCTCCTGACGTCGGGTCAGCAGCAGGCCCAGCGGCCTGCCGACCGTGACTCCGCGACCCACGATCACGACCTCGGCGCCGCGGGTGGCTACCGAGTACCGGTCCAGGAGGGTCACGATGCCGCGCGGTGTGCAGGGCAACGGAGCGGGAATGCCAAGGACGAGTCTGCCGAGATTCGCCGGGTGGAGTCCGTCGGCATCCTTCTCCGGGTCGATCATTCCCAGCGCCGCCCCCTCGTCCAGATGTCCGGGCAGGGGAAGCTGAACGATATAGCCGGTACAAGCCGGGTTTGCGTTCAGCTGCGCGAGAGTCGCAAGCAGATCCCGCTGCGAGACATCACCAGGCAGCTCGACCTGGATCGACTCGATCCCGACCTCGGCGCAGTCCTTGTGCTTGCCACGGACATAGGCCGCACTGCCGGGATCGTCACCCACGAGTACGGTCGCCAGCCCCGGCGTGCGACCGGCTTCGCGAAGCGTGGCGACCCGCTCCCGCAGTTCACCTCGGATGGCCGCTGCCGTGGCCTTTCCGTCCATCACCTGTGCTGTCATCTGGGACCCCCCTGGCTGGCGAGTAGTTCCGGCAGGTAATCCTCACCCAACCGGTCGCGTCGGACGCACTCGTAGAGGAGTTCGTCCTTGAGGTTGTAGTTGAACGTGAACTCCACAACCTCAGGATGATCGAAGAGCCCCGGGTCGAACCAGTACCTGGACCGGTTCTCTGCAGGGATTTCGCCCGGGGACCGCCTGAGCATCGCCTCGATCAGGGGCGCGACCTCGAAGTCGAGCGCCACCATCTCGTAGGAGGCGATGATCCGGCTCACCCGAACCGCGTCCCAGGCGAAGCCGGTACCAAGGATCACGTCGGACTGCCGGTTGCGGAAGATGCTCGGATACTCCCGCAGGACTTCGATCACTTTGGTTGCCGAGTCGATCTGCACCCCTGCAATTCTGTCGGATGCCTCCCTGACGCTTCGCGGGTGATTCCTGAAGAAGGCCCGGCCTCGGTGACGGATCTCAAGCAGCCAGTTGACGTGACTGCGCAACTGGTCCGAGGGTCTGCGCATGATGGAGAACAGTCGGACATCGCGCCCCAACCCCGTGGCCGCAAGCCTCCTCAGGAACGCTGGCCTCGGGAGGTGACCGGACACCCAGTCATCCCGGGCGACACGATCCGCCCAGAGCTGCGGGCTGTCAACCATCTCCATGTGGTCGTGCCCGGCAGCGCCAGTGGCCAGCAGGAGATTCACTGTGGAACCCGCTGTCTTCGGCACGTGGACGAAGACGATCAGGGGTCCGCTCATCGGATCATCCGGCCAGATACTGGGGATCGTGCTGCAGCCCTGTCCGGAGTCGGCGGTGGTCGACCGCCACCATGGCTGTGACCACGTCCTCGAAACTCTGATGGTTCTTCCAGCTGAGCTGCGACCGTGCCTTGTGCGGGTCGCCGCGGGTCTCAGGGACATCGACCGGCCGAAGCAGGTTCGAGTCGAACTCCACCCACGATTCCCAATCCGCGATACCAGCCGCAGCGAACGCGAGCTCCAGGAAGTCGGTCAGTGAGTGCGATGTCCCAGTGCAGATGTTGAAGTCGTCCGGCGACTCCTGCCGAAGCATCAGGTACATGGCATCGACCACGTCCGCGGCAGCGCCCCAGTCCCGCTTGATATCGACACGCCCCAGCTTGAGCGACTCCTGCTCTCCGAGGCTGATCGCTGCAGCCGCGCTCGTGATCTTCCTCGTGACGAAGTTCTGGGGCCGCAGTGGACTCTCATGGTTGAAGAGAATGGCATTGGAGATGAACAGGCCGTAGGACTCCCGGTAGTTCACGCAGGTGTGGTGGGCGAAACTCTTGGAGACCGCATACGGACTGCGGGGGTGGTGGGGTGAACCCTCGGTCTGCGGGAATTCTGAGGCCAGCCCGAACATCTCCGAACTCGAGGCCTGACAGATCCTCGGATCGTATCCGTGGAGATCGCGGAGGTTCCTGACCTGCTCCAGCATGCCCAGCACCGCAAGTCCGTTCACCGCGGTGACCTGCTCAGGATCACTCCAGGACCTGCCCACCGAACTCCAGGACGCAAGGTTGTAGATCTCGGCAGGACGATGCTGATCCAGCAGCCGCCCCAGGCCCAGCGAGTTGCGGATGTCCAGCTCGACGATCTCAACATCCGGCAGGTAGACGTCGATGATGGGCCTGGCATCGGGAATCGAGAGCACAGTGCCCAGCACGCGGTAGCCCTCGCGGCGCAGGAGGCGTGCGAGGTAGACACCGTCCTGCCCCGCGACGCCGGTGATCAGCGCCGTTCTCTGCTTCACACGCTTCCCTTCTCAGTGGCGCGGGCCGTTGAGCAGCCGCAGATCGGAGTCCACCATGAGGGCTGCCAGCTCCGGGGTGTGGACCTTGGCCGCCCAGCCGAGCTCACTGTTGGCCTTGGACGCGTCGCCGATGAGGTTGTCGACCTCGGCCGGGCGCAGATAGCTGTCGTCGAAGCGGACATGATCCTCCCAGTTCAGGCCCACATGCTCGAAGGCCAGCCGGGCGAAGTCCCGCACCGTGTAGCTGGTCCCGGTCGCCACGACATAGTCATCCGGGTGGTCGGCCTGCAGCATGAGCCACATGGCCTCGACGTACTCCTTGGCGTACCCCCAGTCACGAGCCGCCTCCAGGTTGCCGAGGTAGACATCCTTCTGCTGCCCCGTCGCGATCCGCGCGACGGCGCGGGAGATCTTGCGGGTCACGAAGGTCTCGCCACGGCGCGGCGACTCGTGGTTGAACAGGATCCCGTTGACCGCGAACATGTCGTAGGACTCACGGTAGTTCTTCGCCATCCAGTACGAATAGACCTTGGCGGCGCCGTAGGGGGAGCGCGGATAGAACGGAGTCTGCTCATTCTGGGGCGGAGGCGTGGCACCGAACATCTCCGAACTCGACGCCTGGTAGAACCGGGTGTCGATCCCCGTCAGCCGGATGGCTTCGAGGAGCCTCGTGGTCGCCAGCCCGGTCACGTCGCCAGTGAACTCAGGCTCATCGAAGGAGACCCGCACGTGGCTCTGCGCGGCGAGATGGTAGACCTCGTGGGGACGCAGCCGGGCCAGGAGTGTCGCCAGCCGGGTGCCATCGGTCAGGTCGGCGTGGTGCAGGAACAGCTTCACATCGTGGTCGTGCGGGTCCTTGTAGAGGTGGTCGATGCGATGGGTGTTGAAGGTGCTGGCACGCCTGATGAGTCCGTGCACCTCGTAGCCCTTGTCGAGAAGCAGTTCGGCGAGGTAGGAACCATCCTGCCCCGTGATTCCCGTGATGAGAGCTCGCTTCTCAGACAACCTTGGCCTCCGAACGTGGACGGGCGCACCCGCGAGTACGCTGCCACCATTCTAGGCGAAGGCTGCCGGGTTTCCCGCCGATGAGACAAGGTCAGTGTCGCGAGGAGGTCTTGCCCCGGCTCTGCCGCACGGCGGTGCGGGTGGCCCGGATGAGTCCCACCTCCCGCAAGCGACGCCGAGCAGTGTTGCGCGCCACGCGGTAGCGGACCCGGACGGGACGCTGCTGCAATGGCGGGCCGGCGACGCGCAGGAGCAACGCGGCGAAGCCGGCGCCACAGGCCGACCAGGTGAAACGGCGCCTCACATAGCGGTAGGACATCTGCCCGTGTTCCTCCAGTAGCCCGGGCCGGTTCGCATAGGCCTCGAGCTGAGCTGCCATTCCCTCCACCCCGCTGTAGATCAGCGGCGAGAACTCCGGGTGGGCGCCGGTGTCGAGCGCCAGCGCAGGCGTCCCGAGGGCTGCGGCTTCCACGAGTGGCAGGTTCATCCCCTCCCAGAGACTGAGACTCACGAAGACGTCGAGCCCCCGCAGGTAGTCCACCCGCTGATCGTCGTCGAGATTGACGTGTGCGTGGAAGCCCTCCCTGCGCAGAGTCGCCGCCTCCTGCGGGGTCCCGCGCCCGGCCACGTGGAACTCGAAGGGAACGTCGTGCTTCTCCAGGCGCGCGCGCAGGTCAGGGAGAAGGCTGGTTCCCTTGTAGTGGGACTCTCCGGCGCCCAGTCTCATCAGCGTGCCCACTCGCAGCGGCCCGCGCGCCCGACCCACGTCGGTCTTGATGCCGAGGTCGGGAACATGGTCGGCGCCCAGCCGGATGACCGTTGCCGTGGGGACCGCGATGTCGTGACGTACGAAATCACTGATGGCGGCGACCGCGGTGACCCCGGGATAGACGTGGGTTGCCTTGTAGGTGACGATCGCACGGCGGGCATCCGCGTCGGCAGTGAACAGCTCCGGCGTCGGGTCGCCGTACTCGTAGGCGACGGTCGGCAGGCCGAGACCCGGGAGGACCTCGAAGAAGGGTGAGCCGTGTGCGACAACGACCTCGGCACGATGGCGCTCTGCGAGGTCCAGTACGGCCCGCTGCGTCGGGTCCACCCGGCGGGTGTCGATCTCTGGGAAGTGTTCGTCCACTGTGAGACAACCGACGACGGAGCTGATGCCGAACCTCCTCAGTTCGACATCGAGTCGCCGGATCGCTTCGGCGACACCGTAGCCGAAGCGCATGTGTGGGGTGAGCATGAGCACCCTCACCGGAACCTCCCCTCGAGGTAGGACTGCCACCGGCGCGCGAACAGGGTCCGATCCGGCCGGTCCGCCTGCTGGGGCGTTGCGGTGGGGTTCGCCGGGCGCGTCACGAGGCCGAGATCGGCGATCCCGATCCGGGCACCGAGGCGTGCGGCTGACAGGCAGAAGTCGGTGTCGTGACACTCGACTTCGAAGGACTCATCGAAACCCCCGACACGACGCAACCAATCGCGCCCCACGACGAGGCACGCGCCATTGGCAGCCAGTACCTCCCGCACCTGAGGGGGACCTGAGCCTTGTGACTGCCTCGGGTCGGCCCCGGCGGTCAGTCCTCCGCGCAGGTACTCCAGTCCCGCATCCGTGACGGTCCCATCAGGATGGCTGAGGACGACTCCCAGAGGGTCAGGGCCCCACTCGTAGCTGAGCTCCCACAGGTACAGCATCTGGCTGGGGTCGGTGAACGTCACGTCGCTGTCGCAGAAGAGCAACCGGTCGTTGCGGGCCAGTCCCGAGAGTTCGTTGTTGAGCTGAGCAGGACGCTGACGGCGGGAATCCAGGAAGCGGACCCCGGCAGGCGGGTCGTTGTCGAAGTACTCCATCACGGACTCACCACCGCCGACGCTGTCAGCGACGACCAGCTCCAGAGCGACGCCAGCCCCTTCGAAGAGGCTGGCTGCCTGTCCCATCATCTCGCTGAACCGAAGGACCTGCTCCGGTGTGCCCCGACTGCGCAGCAGAACAGACAAGCCTGGCGCGCCGAATTCGGCCGTCTGGACCGCTGGTTGTTGTAGGGTGATGGCACGAGTGATTGCCGAGCTCCCTCCGTAGAGGTCGATCCCGTCAGGCAGGAGTCGCGAGGACATGACCACCAGTCTAGGTGAGCGCCCTTCAGTGGCGGTCGTCATTCCCACGCGTTGCCAGATCGCGGAGGTCGCCGGGCGCCCGAGGCGGCTCGTGGACGATTGCCTTGAAGGGCTGATGGCGGAGTCGGAGACCGTCGACCTTGAAGTGATCACGGTCCTCGATGCAGATGTTCCTGGCGATACTCTCGACAAGTGGCGGCAGAGACTCGGCTCACGGCTACTCACTCTGAGCTCTCCGCTGCCGTTCAACTTCTCGAAGAAAGTCAACATGGGCGCGGCCGCAACACAGGCCGACTTCGTGCTGTTCCTCAACGACGACATCAAGCCGATCCAGCCGGGCTGGCTGGCCGCCATGACCGAGATCGCCCGTGTACCTGATGTGGGAGCCGTCGGCGCGCGCCTGCTCTACGAGGACCACACGATCCAGCACGTCGGGCATGCGTATGCCTACGGTGCCGCATTCCATTTCGACGCCGGACAACGCGTCGACCCGAACAAGCACTGGCACCACGGATTGCGCCAGGTCTCGGGAGTGACCGCTGCCTGCCTGATGCAGCGCCGCGAGATCTGGCAACGATCAGGTGGCTTCGACGAGAGCCTCAGCAACAACTTCAACGACGTCGAATACTGCTGGCGCCTACGCCGGCAGGGCTATAAGGTGATGCAGCTCAATGACGCCGAGCTCTTCCACTACGAGACGAAGACTCGCAGCACTGGGGCAGCCATGTGGGAGATCGAGCGTATAGAAGGAGCGCTCGGTGACCAGCTGACAGGACCGGACGACTTCACTCCGGAGGCCATGCTCCCACGGGAATCACGATTCCCTGTCTCGCGGCAGCTCAGCCGCGCCCTGCGCAGGGTGTTCACCTCCTGACCCGCAGCGGTTCACCTCCGGTCCGGCGCAGGTCATTCGTAACACCCGGACAGGACGGCGGTGACCTACAATGCCTTGATGGACACGCGCAATGCACCTCCGCCGCTGACATTCTTCCTGCCGGGAATCAGCAAGTGTGGCACCACCACCCTGTCGGAGATGCTCGCGCGTCATCCCGATCTGCTGTTGCCCACCGTCCGCGAACCCTGGTACCTGAGCAAGGAGCATGCAGACCGGGACTGGTCGGAGTACTGGGAACTCTTCCCCCGAGTGGCGGACTACGCTGCAGTCGGCGACGACAGCACGGACTACACGTCCCATCTCACCATCGACATGGTCTCGGAACGGATCAGCAGGTACTTCCCGGAAGCCAGGATCGTCATTCTTGTCAGAGATCCGATCACGAGGATCGAATCCAGTTTCAGAGAGGTGCACAACAGCGGACCCCAGTACGGTTTCGATGCACCGTTCGAGCTGTCGGAGGCCATGATCGAGTGGCCACAGCTCATTGAGGACACCCGCTACGGCGTGCTGATCCGTCGGTATCTCGATCGCTTCGAGCACGTGCACATCCTGTTCACAGAGGACCTGGTCGCACATCCCAAAGAGAGCGTGTCGGCCGTCTTCCAGTTCCTCGGCCTCGATCCCGCCCGGTGCCCGGACTACGGCGTTCCCCAGCTCAATCCCGGTGTCGGCAAGCTGGTCGATACCAGAGTCCTGCGGCGACTGCGGAACCATCCGCTCGTCGGCCCGCGACTGGCCCGGATCCCGGTGCCGACCCAGGACCGCTGGCTGTCGCGAGCAGGACTGCGCAGACGCTTCACGCAGAAGGTTGACTGGGACGACAAGGCGCAGCGCCTGTTCCGCGAACGGGTCCAGCCCGACACCGTGGCCTTCGCCGAACAGATGGGTCGGGTGCCCGAGGCCTGGAACCGCAGTATCAACCCGGTGTTCGATGACCCGGCCTGACCCTGACACCGTTGCGGCACTGCTCGCCGCGGCGAGGGCAGATCGCGACGCTTTCGAGGCCAGGTGGCAGGATGCGGAATCTGAACTCGCTCGGGTAGTGTCACGACGACTCCGACGCAACCTGGGCCGGGTTCGCAGCCGCAGCCGACGCTGGCTCGCGGAGACTGGCCAACCGCGATCAGCACCGTCGGACAAGACCCCCATCGCGGCCCTACCGGGCCAGATTCTTGTGGAGACCATGGCGCTGGAGGAGCCGGTCCGGACGGGGATCGCCAGGGTCCTGGTCAACCTCTCCCGAGCAATGTCCGACCTGGCCCCGGGGCGGCTCGTGCCCGTCGGCCTTGCCGAACAGCACTGGCGCCGGGCCACCGAGCACGGCGAAGAACTTGCACTGAGCCGGCCGGCGGGGCATCTCCCGGCAGCCGGCGCGCCGGTCCTGCTCGGTGTGAGCATCACAGCACCGGCATCGTTGCCGGACTGGGAACAGGCCATCACCGCCTTCCGCCGTGACGGCGGACGCTATGCGCAGGTCGTGCACGATCTGCTGCCCGAGCAGTTGCCCGACTTCTTCACCTCCGGTCTGCGCACACAGTTCGGCGAATGGCTGCGGATCGTACTGGAGCAGGCAGATGTCGTCCTCGCCAACTCGCACAGTACGCTGACGGACCTCCAGCATTATGCACGGCAGCACGGGCTGGACGGTCCCCGCCGCGAACTGGTCTTCCACCCCGGCGTGTCACAGGACACGGTCCCGGCACATCGCGTGGCCTGCCAACACCCCGTGATCCTGGCAGTCGGGACTGTGGAACCACGCAAGGGCTATCAGGTACTGGCCGATGCGGCGGCCGAGGTCTGGGCTCAGCGGCCCGATGTGGAGTTCGTCGTCGTGGGCGGTCCGGGCTGGGGTCATTGCGATGTCGGCGAACGACTGGCAGCGCTGGATCGCAGTGACTTTCCGTTCCGGTGGCTGCGCCACGCTTCTGACGCCGAACTCGCCGCCCAGTATGCCCGGGCCCATGTGCTGGTCCAGGCCAGCTACGGTGAGGGGTTCGGAC
Source organism: Actinomycetota bacterium (assembly GCA_020438795.1). Lineage (GTDB taxonomy): Bacteria > Actinomycetota > Actinomycetes > S36-B12 > JAGQTY01. The sequence goes on along the minus strand of JAGQTY010000025.1, from coordinate 16,804 downwards.
TACCGGTCGTCGAAGCCAGCGCTGCGGGCGTGCGGGTGCTCGCCAGGGACATCGGCGTATTCCGGGAAGTCCTCGGCCAGCAGGGAGCCTTCTTCTCACACGATGCCGCACTCGGCGAGCGAATCCTGGAAGTCCTGGGGTCCGCAGAGGCCGTGCCCGCGGCGGCGCCACCCACGTGGGGGGAAGCTGCCACGGCGATCCTCAAGACCATCGACGAGATCAGCGATCCCGACACGGCCACATGACTTAGACTGAGGCGAATTGTCCGATCGGAGGGGTATGAAACTGTTCGGTACCAGGCGCGCAAGAGAACAGACTGATGATCTGATCGTCACCACTCGGCGCCCATTCGTACAGGGAGAACCCCAGCAACCCACCGCCGGCCAGGTCGGGCTCAAGGACGCCATCCGCGCGGGCTGGTACGGCAACGACACCGACGAGATGTTCACCGACGTGCCCATCAGACCGACGGACACGGTGATTGATGTCGGCTGTGGCTCCGGAGCTGCCTCGACCTTCATCGCCAAGCGGGCGAAGCACCTCGTGGCGGTGGATCACGACGCAGAAGCCCTGGCACAGGCGAGGAAGAGCCTGGAGAACCACGGTCCTGCGTCCACCGAGTTCATCCGCGCCGATGCCGCGGACCTCCCGCTGCCTGATGACCTCGCCGACACGCTCATCTGCCGTGAGGTGCTCGAACATGTGGAATCCCCAGTTGCGGTCCTGCAGGAATTGCGACGGGTGACCAAGCCGGGCGGACTGCTTCTGGTGACCGTACCCGACCCGCAGAACGAACGCATGCAGAAGCACGTCGCCCCTGACTCCTACTTCCAGCCCCCCAATCACATCCGCATCATAGAGAGGGAGGAGTTCGCGGAACTGATCACAGATGCTGATCTTGAGATCATCCGGCAGTCCTCCTGGGGCTTCTTCTGGTCGATCTGGTTCGCGCTCTTCTGGAACCGGGGCGTGGAGTTCGATGAGCAGGACGATCCGGTCCTGAACCACTGGACCATGGCCTGGCAGCATCTGCTGGACACACCCGGCTCCGAGGAATACATCCGTAGGCTCGACGACTTCATGCCCAAGAGTCAGGTCATCGTTGCGCGGAAGCCGGAATGATACGGCTGACCCGGCGGCGGGCCACGGAGCTCACCGTCACGGCGCAGGCCGAGCCGCTCGCCGATCTCCGGGTCGGGAAACAGGACCTGGCTGCCACCGGGTGGCACAACGATGCCACCGGTGAGCTCTTCCCAGGGTTCGGCGCGGGACCCGACGACATGATCCTTGATGTCGGGTGCGGCGACGTACCTGTGTCGGCGTTCCTGGCCGGATCGGGTGCCTCGTTCGTGCTCGCGGACATCCTCCCTGAGGCGGTCCAGCGGGCAGCGGAGTCGCTGCGGGGGGCCGGGGCCCGCTCCGTCACCGGGATCACGACCGATTGCAGCCCGATACCGCTTGCGGACGCCAGCGTCACTCGCGTTGTGGCTTCGGAGATCATCGAGCACGTCGAAGAACCGTCGGCGTTCCTGGCAGAACTGAGCCGTGTGGGGACCGCAGACGCGCTGTACCTGATCTCGGCACCCCATGAGACCAGCGAGGAACTCCAGCGCCCCTTCGCCGCACCTGACTACTTCGAGCCGCCCAACCACATCCGGGTCCTGTCGAGCGACGCGATGGCGTCGTTGATCCGCGAGGCCGGCTTCGACATCATCTCCCACACCAGTGAGGGGTTCTACTCTTCCATGTGGTGGTGCTTCTTCTGGGCGAGTTCCCAGCCCCAGGTCGGCCCACCCTTCACCGATCTGCTCAACTCGTGGCAGAACACGTGGCACCTGCTGCTCGACACCCCGCAGGGCCCGGAGCTGAAACGACAGCTCGACGCACTGATACCGAAGCGGCAGGTCGTGATTGCGCGCAAGGCCGGTCAGGCGCCGTCATGAGGCTCCTCGTTCACGCCCCGAATGTCAGTGAGCAGCTGTCCGACGGCCTGGGCCGGCCCGACTACAGCTACGGCTTCGTCCTGAACCACTTCCGGCCCGTCCTGGAGCAGGTCGGTGAGGTTGTGGACATCACCGACCCGAGAACTGAGGTGCCCCGAGCGCTGTCGGAAGCGCGCCAGAGCGGCCAGGACTGCGTCTTCCTGTCCTTCGCGCCGCCGCACGCGTGCGAGACCGGCCTCGCGTGTCCCACGACCTCGGTCTTCGCCTGGGAGTTCGACACGATTCCCGATCATGACTGGGGCGGCAACCCCAAGAATGACTGGCGGACCGTGCTGGCAGATCATGGCCGGGCCATCACGCTGAGCTCGCACAGCCGCAACGTCGTCCGTGACACCATGGGCGACGACTTCCCGGTCGAAGCCATCCCGACCCCGATCTTCGAGAGGGTGGTCGCAAGCCGGCCTCTCCGCGAGGGGCCGCGTCCAGCAACCATCGCGGTTCCGCATACCCCCGTCGACTCCCGCGAATACCGGTTCACGCCACTGACCATCGAGCACGATGAACCCAGTGGGGGTGTCGACCGGGTCTGGGCGAAGCAGTATCTCGACCTCCAGTTCAGTACCGATCGCGACGATCGGGGCCATCTGGTGGGTTTCTATACCGCCGAGGCCTTCGGCAGCTGGTCACGGATCGCCGAGCCGTGGCTCATGCTGCCGTTCCTGATGCAGGGGCGGGTGAGGCTACGGATACTGATGGGTGCGTACGGGAAGAACATCGGCGCCGAGATCGAGGTCAGGGTCGGAGACCAGCGGCACACCGTTCGACTCACCGAGATACCCCGATGGCATGTTCTCGACTTCACCATCGAGGAAGCAACGAATGTCATCGGGTTCTCCGGGCTTGACGTGAATCCTGATCCGGACAACTTCGATGTACGGACCATGGGGATCAGCCTGTGCCGGCTGGAACTGGACCGCAAGCCCTCACTCGCTCGCAGAGTCACCCGACGACTGCGGCGCGCGCGGGTGGCCGAACTGCCTAAGGTCCAGCGCGGGCGAAGTCAGCTCCATCTGGACGGGATCGTCTTCGCCAGTGTGTTCAATCCCGCCGATGGCCGCAAGAACTGGCCGCAGCTCGTGACTGCTTTCGCCGACGCACTCGGCGATCGCCCTGATGCCACCCTGGTGCTGAAGATGACCTGTGGCAGCGCTGCCCCATATCTCGCAGAATTCCAGCGGCTGCTGGCGATGGTGGGTCCGCTGCAGGCTCGCATCGTCGCACTCCACGGCTACCTGCCGGACCTCGAGGAACTGATGGCAGCCACGTTCTTCTACGTCAACGCCTCCTCCGGAGAAGGGATGTGCATGCCGCTCATGGAATTCATGAGCGCAGGTGTTCCCGCGATCGCTCCCCGCAACACCGCGATGCTGGACTACATCACCACCCGCAATGCGTTTGTGGTGGCATCCGACGAACAGCTGACAAGCTGGCCACACGATCCGGAATTCAAGCTGAGGACGCACTTCCACCGGGTGCACTGGGACTCGCTGGCCGACAACTATGAGAAGGCCTATCGCTGCGCTACGCAGGATCCGGACCGGCAGCGGGCCATGGGCGCCGCAGCACGCACGGCCATGGAGCAGCTCAGCGGAGATCGCATCGTGGCCCAGCAATTGCGCAACTTCCTGGAACGTGAGCATGGCTGACCTGAGAATCCTGACCTACGCCCCGACATCCCAGGACGCGCTCGCGGACAGCCTCGGCATGCCGGACTACAGCTACTTCTTCGTCCTGCGGCAGCTCGAGCCGATGCTTGCCAGGTACGGGCAGGTGACGCGGCTCCCCGACCTCGAGGAGTCCCTGCACGAAGCGGTGCGAGAAGCCGAGGAGCGAGGAGAGTCGCCCGTGGCGTTCCTCTTCCTGCCGCCACACAAAATTCCGCTGGACATGCCGTGTCGCTATGTCCCGGTGTTCGCCTGGGAGTTCTCGACAATCCCGACCGAGGAGTGGGGAGGAGACCCGCGGAACGACTGGCGCACCACGCTGGCCCCGGCGGCAGGTGCCATCACACACTCCCGGTACGCCCTCGATGCCACACGGGCCGAAGGAATCCAGGTGCCGATGGTATGCGCACCGGCGCCGGTATTCGATGAGTTCAGCCCACTGGCGACGGACGTGCCGCCCTTCACGATCGGCCGCGGCACTGCCCTGCATTTCCATGGGCGCCTGTACGACAGCTGGCAGCCCGATGATGGGCGGACTGTGCAGCGCGACCAGAGCGTTGCGATCGCCGGCCTCGTGTTCACGGCGGTGTTCAGCCCCAGTGACGGCAGGAAGGGCTGGGAGGACATCGTGAGCGCCTTCGCGGATGCGCTGGGCAGCCGGGGCGATGCGACCCTCGTGCTGAAGCTCATCGGTGGGTCCGCCAATTCGCAGGCGGACCGTGTGGTGGATTTCGTCCGGCGCCTGATCATCCCGCGGGCACGGGTCGTCGTGATGGAGGGGTACCTGAACGACGAGGATTACCACGCTCTTGTCAGGGCCACCGCCTATGTCGTGAGTGCCGCGAAAGCCGAGGGGCAGTGCCTGCCACTCATGGAGTTCATGTCAGCGGGCACCCCGGCGCTGGCCCCTCGTCACACCGCCATGCTCGACTACCTCACCGAGGACAACGCGTTCGTGGTGGCCTCACACAGGATCAGGCACCATTGGGCCCACGACCCCCGCCTGTTGCTGAAAGCCTATGCGTACGAAGTGTCCTGGCAGTCCCTTCGCGAGGCGTATCGTGCCGCCCACCAGGAGGCGATGGAGTCCCCGGGGCGCTACTCCCGCCGCAGTCTCGCGGCGCAGGAGTCGCTCCAGCAATTCTGCGGCCCGGAAAGGGTCACCGGTGCTCTGACCGAACTGCTGCAGTCTGCACCGGAGAATGAGGTCGACATCCGTGATGGCATCGTTCCCACGGTGCACAACCCGTGACCGCGATGCCCCGCGGATCGACACAGTTGCCGTAGCCCGGTCAGCAGGAACTGAACCACGTCCTGTCGACCAGCGCACTGGACTTCAGCACCAGTAACTGATGACCGCCACGACACATGGGCTGGTAGAGCTTGCGTATCTCGCCAGCCTCTGCGGCCGTGGCAGGGAAGAGGAAGCCGTTGGCGTTGTAGGGGTCGCTGTTGAGTACCAGGTCCGGCTGTAGCGTCACGATGGAATACATGTAGTCGTACTTGTTGTGACCGGGCAGGAACGTCCCGTTCACCTCATAGCCCGGCAGGAAGGTGCCTCGCGGGGAGCCCTGCGCCAGCACACGGTCGTTCTTCCCGAGCAGATCGACCACCTTGGTCCGGTGCCAGTAGGCGACATGACCGACACCGTACGCGGCCAACGTGCCTTCCGGCGCCAGCGGCACGGGATCGTCCAGGATCTGCTTGGCCGTCCACCGGCTCATCGCCATCTCTTCGCCCACTTCGGTGAAGGCATTCGCGGAGAAGACGTTGTAGACACCCGGACTGGTGACCATGAACCATGCGAGCAGGAACGCCATCAATGCGTAGGCTCTGCCTCTGCTGAGATTCTGGCCGATGGCGAGGCAGGCCAGCAAAGAGGCGAGCACCAGGGCGGGCACGATGAAGCGGTTGGGAACGAAGACGTCGCCACCCACATAGAAGCTGGCCGCCAGGACAGCTCCGGCAGTGACTGCAAGCAGCCAGGAGTCCCGCCTGACGGGGGTGGGCGCGCGGCGAAGCAGCCAGAGGCTCACGACGATCAGGACCCCGGGCAGCAGATATTCACCGAGGTACTCCCAGCTGCGGCCGAGTCTGGTGAAGATGTCCACGCCCCCCATCTTGAGGTCGTACGTGTTGGGGGTCAGCGAACCATAGTAGAAGTAGCGCCCGATCGTAAGAAGCAGCATTGTGAGCGATCCGATGCCCAGCGTCACGACAGCGGGACGAAGACGGCTGCCACGCTCGTTGCCGATCACGATCATCGCGGCAACCGCAAGGACCACCACGAAGAAGTCCGGCCGGGTGAGGCAGCCGACCGCGACGGTCACGCCTATAAGGATGAGCCTCGTCGGGTTCCAGCCGCGTCTGCGGCCAACGATGACGAGGAAGAGCAGTGCCACGGTTGCAGCGGAGATCAACCCCGGTTCCAGGCCACCGACGGACCAGTAGATCAGGGGCGGAAGGCAGCTTCCCGCAACGGTGGCTGCCACAGTCACCGCTCTCGAACCGCTCATTTCCAGCGCGATCGCTCCGGCGAACAGACCCGTCGCCAGGACGAAGAACAGACCCATGAGCGCCACACTCAGCATCACCAGGTCCTCCGGAAGACCTGTGGCATGGATCCCCGCCATGAGCATCGTGTAGAGGGGGTTCGTGAACCCTTCCACCCGCTCCGCTCCCGGGAACCAGACCAGCTCCCCGGTCTCCGCGAAGGTGCGGGCATAGGTCATGGAGATCATGGCGTCGTCGAACAGGACGAAGCGGCCACGGCCGTCACTGAGTGAAATCCTGGAGATCCAGATCGTCACCATACCGAGCACAGCGGCCGGCAGCAGCGCGCACATGCGCAGCAGCCAGTACTGCGGTCGCACCACCGTCACCTGACTGGTCGCTGCTGCGTCGACCCTGACCGACATACACCCCTCCGTCATGCGGATTCACGTCAATCTACCCCACCGGCCGCCGGCCGCAGGACAGTTCTGGCGCGGTCCGGGGGAGTGTTCCCAGTACCGCCGCAGAGTTCCGTACTAGCATTGGACCCTGTGATGCAGGAACCCGCCAAAGCCCACCAGGAGACGGAGAAGCCTGCGCCGTCCGCTCCTGTGGTGAGCGGCGGCCCCAGGCGTGAGCCATTCCTGGACGGAGTGCGTTCCCTCTCGGCCCTCATGATCCTCGTGATGCATGCATCGTCGGCCAGTGGGCTGGCCAAGGTGCCGGTGGTCGGTGATCTGATCACTCGCACGGAGGTCGGGCCCGCCATCTTCTTCGCCCTCTCCGGCTACCTGCTCGCCAAACCCTGGGTCAGGGCGCAGTATGGCGGTGGTCGCCGGGTCGATCTCAAGCGGTTCGCGCGGCACAGGTTTCTTCGCATCGTGCCGGCGTACTGGGCGATCCTGACACTGATTCTGCTGACCACCGCCCGCGGCACCCCTGCCGGTCAGGCGATCGACAACTACCTCTTCCTCCAGATCTACGAGTACGGCATCCTTCGTGGCTTCGCCCAGTCCTGGAGCGTCTGCACCGAGGTCTCCTTCTACGCCGCACTGCCGTTGGTGACCTGGTTCCTGTTCCGGCGCAGCCGCCGCTTCGCGATCGTCGGACTGCTTCTGACGAGCATCGCGGGACTGGCGTTCCTCGCACTGGTCAAGAGCCCGGACTGGACGATGGGGCAGGCGGCGGTGTGGCTGCCCTCGAAGTGGAGCCAGTTCGCCGCCGGCATGCTGCTGGCACTGCTGCTCCCCTGTTTCAAGATGCGCTGGACCGGCAGGTGGTTCGGCAACGCCTACCTGTGGCTGATCGTGGGAACATCGTTCTCCCTGCTGACAGCGATCACGGCGATCGGCGGCAGCATCGGTCCGCAGGGGCATCACACCGTCTTCACGTCGGTCACCAAGGAGACCCTCTTCACCCTCACCGCGTTCTTTCTCGTCGGGATGGCGCTGCTGCCCCAGATGCGGGGTTCGTGGCTGGGCAGGTTCCTGGACTGCCGTCCGATGCTGTGGCTGGCCAAGGTGACCTACTCCTTCTACCTGCTGCACATGGCTGTGCTGATCGTCTCGCGGGAGTGGATGGGTCTCAAGTATGGCCAGGGGGGGTTCTTCATCTCTCTCATCGTCACACTGGTGGTCACGAGCGTGCTGGCCCAGCTCTTCTACTGGGCCTTCGAGCAACCGTTCATGAGACTGGCCGGGCGCTGGGACGCACGAAGCCGGCGGCGTGCCGCGAACGCCGGCCTGCCGGAACAGGGCCGTGCCCCGGCCTCCGTACCGACGGTGGATGTGCGAACCGAGTCACAACCCGCGTCCAGCGATGTGAGATAGCCACGAGGACGCCGATGAGGTGCGCGCCTCTGGGGACCTCCTGAGAGCCGTGAGACCGCCGCACTAGGGACTGGGTCTCATCGCCTTGTGGACACTATGGCTGCTGAGACTGATCCTTCTGGACGGCCGGCTGCCCCAGCGAGGGAGTCTCGATGCAGAGGCCAGTGAATTGGGGCCCGGGTCCGGACAGTGCCACTCACGGTTCGGCGGATGACTGAGCCTGCGCCGTGTCTGCCCTGTCGTAGACTGGGACGACACGATGCGGGAGTGATCATTGGACTTCTTCGTGCACGCCCCTGTCCCCGGTATCGACGACGGGACAATGGGGCGTCCGGACTACAGTTACCGCGTTCTTCTGGACTACTTCCTGCCCGTTCTGGAGCGGCTCGGCACGGTTCATGTCGTGGCGCCTGAGGTCAACCCCGATCGTGACGACTGGGCGCCGGATCATGCCGGGGACAGCCAGTCGCGGGTGCTGGTCTTCGCGCCACCCCATGCCGCTGCAGCCAACTGGCCATATCCGGCCTTCCTGGTACTGGCCTTCGAATTCGACCGGATCCCGGACGAATCCTGGGACGACAATCCGAGGACGGATTGGACCCGGGTGCTCACCGGCTACGACGGCGTGATTGCGCTTTCCAGCAATGCGTTCGACGCGGTGCGAAACGCGATGGGACCGAGCTATCCCGTACATCTGGTGCCGACTCCGGTCTTCGACCGTATCGGGCCGGGCGACGACCTCCCCCGCGGCATCACCTGCCGGGGAGATGTCCTGGACTCCCGAAGACTCGTGATCCACGACGACGGGCTCGAGATCGTCGAGCCACACATTCAGCGGACGCGTGAGTGGAACGGCGAACGAGTCTGCGTGACCCTGACCCGCGATGCTCACTCCAGAGCCCTCGTCGTGGGAGGCTACCCGCCGGAACGGGAGGGCGTCTGGTCGAGATGGCCCGCAATGACGATCGTGCTGCCTTTCAGCGTCGAGGGCCGCGTGTCACTGACCATCAGCCTCGCGGGACTCGCCAGGAACTGCGGTCGCGAGATTCAGGTGGAGCTGGGTGGAGCGACCGGGTCGCTGATCCCATCCGCCGGCATCGAGGAGCGTACGGTTGTTCTCCGCGTGCCGCAGCCCAGCAGTGCCCTCACCCTCTCCGGCATCGACGCCTCCGGCGACCCCGAAGGCAGGGATCCTCGCTCGCTGGGCGTCCTTGTCAAGTCCGTCTCGGTGCAGCGGCGCGCTCGGCTGCCCCACCGACGACGCCGCGAGGTCGCCGAGACGGACCTGCCGGAACTCGGGAGTCGCGACTTCTCGGTTGAGCTGGAGGGCGTGGTGTTCACCACCGTCCTCAACCCGGTGGACACCCGAAAGAACTGGCAGGACATCGTGACTGCGTTCGTGGACGCGCTGCGGGACGACGCCGAGGCCACACTGGTGCTGAAGATGGTGCACGGTGATCGGGATTCCTTCGCACCCGACCTGCTGCAGCTCCTCTACGCACTCGGCCCGATGAAGTGCCGGGTGCTGGCTGTGCGCGGCTACCTCACAGACGATGAGCTCCGCAATCTCATCAGTGCCACCAGCTACTACGTGAACGCCTCGAGCGGTGAGGGTCAGTGCCTGCCGATCCTTGAGTTCATGGCAGCAGGAGTGCCGGCGATCGCCCCCCACAACACCGCTATGGCCGACTACCTGAACCCTGCGAACTCTCTGGAGGTCCGCTCCTCTGCTCAGCCGGCCCCCTGGCCGCAGGACCCCCGTCTCATGCGGCGAACGATCAGCCACCGGATCGACTGGGGCTCGCTCCGCTCAGCCTTTGTGCTTGCCCGGGATGTCATATCCGCCGATCCTCATCGCTATGAAGCCATGTCCCTGCGGGCCACAGCCGACTGCCGCACATACTGCGCGGACGAGGTCGTAGGTGATTCCCTGGCACAGGTGCTGGACCGATCGTGACCAGCACCTCGCTGTTTCTTCCACAGGAGGGGTACTGGCAGTTGCCGCCGGGACACAACGGACGGAGAAGGCGCAGGATCGCCGACCAGACCGCCTGGCAGGAGCGCTGGCGCGACTCATTGGCCACGCTCGCGACCAGCGTGACGACCGAGCCGGGCGGGGCTGTACCCGCCGACGCGGACACGTTGGTCGTGGTGGCTCCCCCGCACCTGCTGCCCAGTGGGCTGGACCGGCCCACGATCCTGGTGACCACGACCGAATACCCGGACCTCGTGGACAGCGGACTGGATCTGTCCCGGCTGGAGTCCTACGCGGCAGTGCTGACGCCGACTCCTGCGGCCACCGCCGCGTTCGGTGCGTTCGTACCCGAGGAACGGCTGGGTGCGGCGCCCACTCCCCGAGAACGACTGCCCCGGACCGAGGAGCTGGTGGTCGATGGTGTGGTCATCGACTCGCAACACCACAGCCCGCAAGCCGACCCTGAAGCCCCAGTGCCTGCCGTCACCGACGACACCCACCGCCTGGCATTCGACGGGATCGTCTACCTGGCGAACTTCGATCCCGACGACCCGTCGGAGCATTGGGACGACGTGCTGTCGGCCTTCGTCTACGCGCTGCGTGACCGAACTGACGCAACGCTACTGGTCCAGTTGCCGGCGGGCCGGCCGGAGCGTTCCCTGGTCCACGTCTGGGATCGGATGAAGCGGCTGTCCCCCTACTCCAGCAGAATCATCGTTGTGGTGCCCAGGCTGGCGGCTCTCCTCCGCACGCCGCAAGCGAACTGCGTCGCCGTGACCGCGTCCGGCGCCGAGGCGGAGCCATCCTGGCTGCTCGATCACATGGCGGCTGAGGTACCCGTCATCGGGCCCGTCCACAGTGCGCTCGCGGACAGGATCACCATCGACTCCGGCTATCCCGTCGCGTCCACGCTCCTCCCAGCGCCCTACCACTGGGACAAACTCATGCGGCTACGAACGCGGTCGCATCGATGCGACTGGCAGAGTCTGGCCGATGCGTTCACCGATTCCTACTACGACCACCACCACCACCCGGACCGCATGCGTGAGAAGGGCCGGGCTGCCGCCCGGAAAGCCGTAGCCGGGACGGGGCCTGTGCTCGAGTTCATTGCGAACGCAGGAGCGTCGCTTCCCATGCATCGCAACCGGGCGGGCACAGGCCGATCGTGAGCTACGATTAGTGGCCATGACGGGTAGCAAGGGGAAGGTGGACGAGAAAAAGGTCGAGAGGTCACGCTCATTCGATCTCGGCTACATCCGGGGCCTGGACGGCATCAGGGGTGTCGCACTGATCATGGTCCTGCTGATCCATGGCAAAGTGGCCTGGATGACCGGCGGCTTCTACGCCGTCGACGTCTTCTTCGTACTCAGCGGCTTCCTGATCACCTCCCTGCTCCTCATCGAGTATCAGAAGCGACGCGACATCAGCCTCAAGAAGTTCTGGATCAGGCGGTCACTGCGACTCTTTCCCGCCCTTGCCCTGGCGATGCTCGGGATCACCCTGTACGTGCTGTTCTTCCTGGACAGCGGCCGGCGAGCTGGTGAACTGTACGAGATCTTCACTGCGGTCACCTACCACAACAACTGGATCATGGCGCTCACGAGTAATCGCGGCAACTTTCCCGTTCTCGTGGGACATACCTGGTCACTGTCGATCGAGATGCAGTTCTACCTGTTGTGGCCCCTGATCGTACTCGGTGTCATCGCAGTGATGCGCTGGCGGCTGAAGCGACGTCCGGAGATCAGAGGTGTCGCCATCGCCGTCATGGGGACCGCACTGGTCCTGGGCCTGGCCTCCATAGTGACAAGGACCGTCCTCGCGCACTCGGGTACGGACTGGTGGCGGATCTACGGTGGCACCGACACGCACGTGGACGGACTCCTGGCCGGTTGTGTCATCGCTTGCATCGCGATCCTGGGTGGCTTGCGCCGCTGGCCGCAGTGGCTCGGGATCGCCGGCCTGCTCGGGATCGTCGCACTGGTCATCCCGACGTTCCTCATGGACCCTTTCGCCATCCAGTGGGGCTTCACTCTCGTCACCCTGAGTGCGACGGCCCTCATCGGTTCGGTTGCGGCGGGTCATCCCATCTCGCGTCTCTTCGCCCTGACTCCGTTCGTGTTCCTCGGCCGCATCTCCTACAGCACATATCTGTGGCACTGGCCCGTCTACTTGGTGGTCCTCCCCGTCGGCTGGGAGGTGTCGGTACCGCATCTGATTCTCGCCATGGCGATCTCGATCTCGTTGGGAACCGCGTCCTACTACCTGGTGGAGATCCGGGCCCTGCGACTGAAGCGCCGATTCGAGCGGACGCAAGCGGGAGAAGAGACGGTGGAGGCGCAGATCTCCCTCACCGACCGGTTCTCTACGAACCGCGAACAGTCTGTGCGGCCAGGGAGCAGCGGCGAACAGCAGACAACACTCACCGAGGCACCTCAGTACCGAAGCTGATTCGACATCCTGACCGAGTCGGCCGGCGACTCGGCAGGCACAATAACCCCTCTGGGATCACCTACCTCAGGCAGGCCCACCAACGCCATGGCCGCCAGGACCACGCCGACCACAGCCAGCCACCTGGCTGTCAGGGGCGCAACATCGCCCCTTGGCCTCGTGTTGAGGACGGTCAGGGCCGTGATCGTGCCAAGAGTCAGGATGAACGCGAGGAACCGTCCCCAATCGTATGCGACCACGAACAGGGGGAGCATCGGTGCTGCGATACCCAGGAAGATCAGGCCGTTGCGGCGCATCGAACCCCAGCGTCGGTCAAGCGCCCAGAACAGCAGTGCTGTGCCAGAAGTCAGCAGGACTGCGGTCAGAAGCCACCACCACCAGAGGTTGCTGCCGATCAGCAATTCGTTGACGACTTCGAACGACGACGCCGCATCCTGATTCAGGTATGACATGGCATCGGCTCTGCCGGTGAGGGCACCATGCCCGCCGGACAGCAGCCAGGTCCGCACCGGTTGCCCGACTGCGTACCAGACCGCATCCGCATCCCCGACCTGCCGGCTCACGACAAGAACCGCCACCGACGCGACGAGTCCGGTGGCCAGCAGGATCGCGGCACCCGCGATCCTGGCCCGGACGGTCAGCTCGCGTCCGGCCACCCCCAGCAGGACTGCGGCGGAGACCGCCAGTGGCAGGGTGAACGCTTCATGGACGAACGCTGAGGCTGCCAGAACCAGGCCGGACACCGCCAGGGCTACCCAGTAGGCATTGCGGGACAGCGCCCTGTGGCAGAGCAGTGCCAGTACTAGGGCCAGCAGGTAGAACAGGTTCTCCTTACGAGCAGGGAACTGCGTGACGGATACCCAGAACGGCTGCCACAGTGACTGGCTCTGGGAGAGAACGAAACCACTGATGACCATCCAGAAAGCCAGCGGCCACGGCGAGTGTGTGTGTCTGATGGTCCTGCCGATGAGCAGTGCGAACGCCGCCACAACGCCCAGCCAGACTCCGGCCACCCACAGCTCTGTCATTGTCAACTGCCACCCGTCGGGGAACAGGGTGAGGAGTTCGCCCAGCAGACCTCGACGTACGAATCCCCCTTGGTAGTTGATCAGCCACTCGCCGGCGCTGTACCCCCAGTCCCCGAGGTTGTTGGAGTGGTTGATGACCAGTCGGCCCAGGAAGAGCGCGAAGGCGATCGCTGCCAGAGCGACATTGGCAACCAGCCAGATTGCGGGTACCCGGTAGTCCTGGGCTGAACTGACTCTGAGAGGTTCGGTCTCCGACTTCCGGCTGGTCGAGCTCATCATGACACTCTTGCCGTCAGCCCGGCCCCAGCCATCCGCGACCAGATGATCAGTAGTGCCGTGTCACCCCGGTCCATGGGTCAGGAGATCCTCTCCGCGACGGGTGAGAGGACTGCGCAGCGAAGCGGCCGGGGATCCGCGCCGATGTGACGCCCTGGGGATGCCGATGAGAACGGCAGGCGCTCATAGCCCTCCGCGCCGATGCGGATCCGGTGCTCGAAGTGCGTCGTCTCGCCGATGATGCGTTCAGTCTCACCGATCGTGACACTGGCATCGAACCCGGGCGGAGGTGCAAGCCCGAAGGTCACCCTGAGCTCATCGCCGCGACCACCACGCACGACGATGTCACCGCGATCCGACGTCAGCCAGGAACGGGAGCCCCTCGAGCCGGCCAGCGGTTCGGGCCTGCTGAATCCGTTGGAAGGTATGGCGCCGGGCAGGAACTCCTTCTCCTGGGGCCACAGTTCCAGGTTGAGATACGGGACAGTGGGGTGATCCAGAACCCTCAGAATCTCCGCAGCTGGGAGTTGCCCGGGTGCGGCCCCCATGTCCAGCACACCGACACGGTAGTTGCGCTCCTGCCAGTAGGTCAGAATGTCCGCCGGCCGCTCGCCCGTTCCCCGGTTCACCTCGGCCATAAGCTCGCACACGATGACAGGCCGTTCGGAATCGATCACCGCCGCCATGCCCTGCAGGACCTGGTGGTCCCAGCCCTGCGCATCGACCAGCACCACATCGAGGCTCGGCATGTCCAGCCATCCTGCCCCAACAGCTTCGTCGATCTGCCAGCACTGAACCGTGTGACTCACCTGTTCCCGGTCGCCGTCCAGATAGACCCGATGGTCACCGGGATTCTCCGGTGAACAGAACAGTTCCATGGGTTCGGTGCGGCGCCCCGCTGCGCGTTGATGAGCGAAGACGAAGGAACTCATGCCGGCAGCTTCGAGGTTGCGCGTCAGCAGCGAGAAGTTGTCCGGGTCCGGCTCCAGGGCGTGGACCCGACCCGACTCACCCACGATCTGGCCCGCCCACACAGCGAAATAGCCGACGTTGGCGCCCACGTTCAGAAATGTCATGCCCGGACCGAGCACGTGATCCAGCCACATTCCGACCCGGAACTCCCACACCGATTCGCGCTCGATGCTCGGCCGCATCACCTCGTCCGAGCGGTGGAACAGCAGCTCACCGAGTCGCGCGTCCGCCACCGGCACAGCCTTCGGTCGTCGCAGCCGATCAAGCAGCCTCACTGCACCACCTCGAGGCGTCGGTTCAAGTACGGGGACCCCGCCATCCTACAGGCTCGCTGCGTCACCGCGGCGTCCATCCGGTGGCGGCAGTCGACCCTGACCATCAGCCCCTGGACTCCGTCCGGAATCCGCGTGTCAGTGGTAGAAGTGTCTCGTGCCTGTGAAGTACATGGTGATGCCAGCCTCACGAGCGGCGCTGATGACTTCCTCATCCCTGACCGAACCACCGGGCTGGACCACGGCCGTGACCCCGGCATCGATCAGCACCTGCAGGCCGTCTGCGAACGGGAAGAAGGCATCGGAGGCTGCCACGCTGCCGACCACCCGCTCGCCGGCGCGCTGTACGGCAAGTCTGGCCGAGTCCACCCGGTTCACCTGACCCATGCCCACTCCTACGGCGGCGCCGTCCTTCGCCAGCAGGATCGCGTTGCTCTTCACCGACCGAGCGGCCCGCCAGGCGAACTGCAGGTCGCGGAGGACGGCATCGTCGCCAGGATCCCCGGCCGCGAGGGTCCAGGTGTCCACATCGTCGCCGGGCGCCCCGACCAGATCCGCCTGCTGGAGCAGCATGCCGCCACTGATGGGGCGGTACTCCACCCTCGGTTCGTGGAACTCGGCACTGACGGTGAGGATCCGCATGTTCGTCTTCCCGGACAGCGCGTCGAGGGCACCCACGCTCACACTGGGGGCCACCAGTACCTCCGTGAACACCTCGAGCATGGCCACGGCCATCTCATGGGTGACCTCCCGGTTGCTGGCGACGACACCACCGAAGGCGGACACGGGATCGGTGGCATTCGCAGCCCGATAGGCCGTGGCGATGTCCTCAGCGATGGCGATCCCGCACGGATTGGCATGCTTGATGATCGCGACGCAGGGGTCGCTGTGATCGAACGCGGCTCGCAGCGCTGCATCCGCATCGACGTAGTTGTTGTATGACATGGGCTTGCCCTGCAGTTGTTCCGCGTCGGCCAGTCCGACCGAGCCTCGCCCGGTATAGAGCGCAGCGGGCTGATGCGGATTCTCTCCGTAGCGCAGCACGTCGCGCCGGTCCCAGGCTCCCGCCAGCCAGTGCGGGAAACCGGTGTCGTCCGGCGCCAGCACATTCTGGAACCAGGAGGCGACCGCGATGTCGTACTCGGCCGTGTGCGCAAAAGCCACAGAGGCGAGTTCCCGACGTTGGGGCAGCGTGAAGCCACCCTCGATCACCGTCTCCACCACGTCGTTGTACCGGCGTGGATCCACAACGACGGCTACGTTGTCATGATTCTTCGCGGCACCTCGCACCATGGCCGGACCGCCGATATCGATCTTCTCGATGCACTCCTCGACCGAGGCCCCCGAAGCGACTGTGTCGCTGAACGGATACAGGTTCACGACCACGAGCTGGAACGCCGCGATGTCGAGCTCCTCGAGCTGATCGACGTGCTCCTGCTTGCGGACGTCTGCGAGCAGACCCGCGTGTACGTTCGGGTGCAACGTCTTCACCCGACCGTCGAGACACTCGGGAAAGCCGGTCACCTCACTGACCTGAACCACCGGGACGCCGGCTTCCGCAATGACCGTCGCGGTCGACCCTGTTGAGACGATCTCCACTCCCCGCGCATCGAGCGCGCGCGCAAGATCGGGCAGGCCCGTCTTGTCATAGACCGAGATCAGCGCGCGCCGCACCGGAATCTGTTCGCTCATGGCAATGTCACCCTTCTGCCGTTGATCGTGTAGCCGTGCGAAGCCAGTCGTGCCACCACATCCACGAGCAGGGCCCGCTCCGCAGCTTTGATCCGCTCATGCAACGTGGTCACCGAGTCCTCTTCGAGCACGGTCACCGCCTGCTGCGCCAG
>JAGQTY010000024.1 GCA_020438795.1 Actinomycetota bacterium | reverse complement strand
CGCCACCAGATCGCGATGACCGAACTCCCTGGCGGCGTCCACGTTGTGGTAGGCGGGATTCATGTCACCGATCGCGGTCGCGAACTCCCGGATCGTCTCCCTGCCCACGTCGTATTCCGGCGTGGCAGGGTAGGTCTTCCCGACGTACGCCGGGTTGAGAGCCATCACATACCGCCCAGCTGCCCGCCGGTGACCGGAATCGTCACCCCGGAGACGAAGTCGGAATCGGGCGAGCACAGGAACGCCGTCACATTGGCGATGTCCTCGGGCTCACCGAGACGGCCGAGGGCGATCATGGCCTTGGCCATGTCCCGCATGGCCGCGGGGATCCCGTAGGTCTCGCCCTCCTTCTTGGCGGCCGTCAGCCGCGTCTCGACGAAGCCGGGGGCGACAGCGTTGACGTTGATGCCGAAGGCCCCGAGCTCGCGTGCCAGCGTCTTGGTGACAGAGATGACCGCGCCCTTGGCAGCCGTGTAGTTGAACTGGCCGGGATTGCCCATCATCGCGGCAACACTCGAGGTGAGCACGATCTTGCGGTTGTGATCGGGAGCGCCGTTCTCTGCGATCTCCCGCTTGGCCGCCTCGCGCATGTGCGGCATCGCAGCCAGTGTGGTGTGGTAGGCGGTCTTGAGGTTGGCGTCCAGGACGAAGTCGAAGAGTTCGTCGGTCAGGCCGTGGAACATCTTGTCGCGGGTGGTACCGGCGTTGTTCACCACAATGTCGAGCGCCCCGAACTCCTCCACCGCAAGCCCGGTGAGCCGCTCGGCTTCAACGAGGTCCACAGTGTTGGCGACAACAGCGAGGGCGGTCCCACCCTCAGCCTCGATCTTCTCGACGGTTTCGCGCGCGGGCCGGTCATCGATGTCGTTGACCACGACCTTCGCACCGTCGCGCGCAAGCCGCAGGCTGGTCGCCTGCCCGATGCCCCGGCCGCCACCAGTCACGATGGCCACTCGATTGTCCAGTCTGCCCATGGTTCACCTCTCAGCTGCTGAAGTAGCTGCTAACGAAGTTACCCGACGACCGGAAACGATCAGCACCGGGGGAAGGTGAGCAAACCCTCAGCGGGTCTCCTTGTGCACCGTGTGCGCGTTGCACCTCGGGCAGAACTTCTTGACCTCGAGGCGATCCGGGTCGTTGCGGCGGTTCTTCTTGGTGATGTAGTTGCGCTCCTTGCAGTTCTGGCACGCAAGGGTGATCTTGGGGCGCACATCGCTGGCCTTGGCCATGCTGCTGTCCTTCCGGGGTGGGAGCGTGGAAACGATTGCTCGGAGCCCCAATAGGGAATCGAACCCTAGACCTTCTCCTTACCATGGAGACGCTCTACCGACTGAGCTATTGGGGCGCGACGGACAGCTTCGAGCCGAAACGGCACTGCCGACGTACCAGTCAACAATACTAGTAGTTGGGCACCGCCCGAAATTCGCTCGTCAAACGAGGAGATCTCGATCGGTGCCGGTGGTGGCGGGTAGTGGATTCGAACCACTGTAGGCAATGCCGGCTGATTTACAGTCAGCTCCCTTTGGCCGCTCGGGCAACCCGCCCAACCTGATCAGGATAGCAGCCTTCAGAGCGCAGGCTGGTCGGAGCGCTGTGGCATCCTTAGGCATGCGCATTCGCACCATGATCCCCGTCCTTGTCGGCCTCGTCGCCCTCGGGGCATGCTCGACGGCCACTTCGCCCGCACCGGACAGCAGCGCATCGGCGAGCGCCGTGACGGCCAATATCGACATCCCCGATGCCTACACCCCGGTCGTCATCCGCCCGCTCAGTGATCCGACGTTCCCGTTCAAGGGCACCGACGGCAAGTATCACGTGGTGTACGACCTCGAGCTGCAGAACGCCTCCCCGATCCCGGCCACGGTCGAGAAGGTGGAGGTTCTCGACGCCGAGAACCAGGACAAGGTGATCGCCTCGTACTCGGGCAAGCAACTCGTCGACCCGGACTGCCCGTTCGGTGACTGCAACCGGCTGCGTTCGATCGTGCTCGGCCGCCCGGTCGACAACGCCAAGATCAACCCCGATGAGGGCAGAATCCTCTACGTCGACTTCACCTTCGATGCCCTGGAGGACGCACCGGCGGCGGTCGTGCATCGTTTCATCGGGATGGGCGCCACCGGCCCCGCGTCGCAGAAGCCCGCCAAGGTCGACTACGTGGTCACGCCCTACGACATCTCGGCCGGGACGGCCAGGGTCATCGGGCCGCCGCTGCAGGGCACGAATTGGGTGGCCCTCAACGGCTGCTGCGAGCCCGGCTGGCCACACCGCAGCTCACCGAACGCCCTCACCGGAGCCGTGCGGAACTCCCAGCGGTTCGCGATCGACTACAAGCGCATGAATGACGAAGGCAGGTTCTTCGAGGGCGACAAGAACAAGAACGAGAGCTACGTCGACTACGGCGAACCGATCCTGGCCGTGGCGGACGGCACGGTGGTCTCGACGCTGGATGAACTCCCGGCGAACGCCCCCGGGGTCCTGCCCGCCCAGAATCCCGAGCTCGCGGACAAGATCACCGTCGACAACGTGGACGGCAACCACATCGTCCTGGACATCGGCGACGGCGACTACGTCATGTATGCCCACCTCATCAAGGGCTCGCTGCAGGTCAAGGCCGGTGACACTGTGACCAAGGGTCAGCAGATCGCCGAGCTCGGCAACACCGGCAACGCAAACGCCTCGCATCTGCACTTCCAGATGATGAACGGACCATCCCTGGTCAACAGCGACGCCCTGCCGTACGAGATCGACACGTTCGAGTACCTGGGTCAGGTGGAGCCGGACCTGTTCCTGAAGACCGACGACTTCCTGTCCGGCGTCTTCGCCGACCCGACAGCCATGACGCCGCAGTCCCGAACCGAGGAGCTGCCGCTGAACCTGTCGATCGTCAACTTCCCGGCACAGAGCGCCTCCAGCGACAACTGACCTGCGGCACCTTCGCGGTCGGCCGGTGGCAGGTGGCAGACTGGGTCCATGGCACTGAGCAGCTTCGACGTCGTCAGCACCCTCGACCGGCAGGAGGCGGACAACGCCCTGAACCAGGCGGCCAAGGAGTTGCGGCAGCGCTACGACTTCAAGAACACCGGTGCCGAGATCGAGTGGCGCGGCGAGCTCAACGTCCGGCTCCGCGCCAACTCCGAGGAACGGGCCAAGGCCGCACTCGACGTCTTCGAGACCAAGCTGGTCAAGCGGGGCATCAGCCTGAAGGCGCTGGAGGCCGGGGATCCGCAGCAGTCAGGCAAGGAGTATCTGATCGACTGCACCTTCAGCAACGGACTGAGCAGCGAACAGGCCAAGAAGGTCGGCAAGCTGATCAGGGATGAGGGGCCCAAGGGGGTCAAGCCTCAGATCCAGGGCGATGAGGTTCGGGTGACAAGCAAGAGTCGTGACGACCTGCAGGACACCATTGCACTGCTGAAGGCGGCGGACGTCGACTTCGCGATGCAGTTCGTCAACTTCCGCTGACCCTGCAACGGTTTCAGGGCCCACCTTGCGGTGGACCCTGAGATCAAGAGTTCTTCTCAGGCCTGGGAGACCAGGACCCGATCAGTCGTCCGGCTCTCGTCGGTCGCCGTGGCCTCCTGCTCCTCTGCGCCGAGGTGGTAGGTCGGGGTCCCCAGGTACTGCACGATGTAGGCGTTCATTGCTCTCTCCTTGCTCCTTGTGTTGTCTTCACGACCAAGGCCTGCCCGGCAACACCTCGTAGTAACTGGACGCCGATGCCGAAACGCTTCGGCAGAGTTGACGAAACGTTTCGCCAATCCGGGCACTGCCGCCACCCGGGGGATCACCAGGAGGTTTGGACCAGCGCTGGTCGGGCTGCGAGCGGACTGTGGCCGGCCGTCAGCTGATGAGTTGTCGCTCGTCGAGCAGGCGATTGATCGTCTGAGCAGCACTGATCAGACCGAGGTGGGTGAATGCCTGCGGAAAGTTGCCGAGCTGCTCGCCGTGGGGGCCGAGCTCCTCGCCGAACAACCCCAGATGGTTGGCGTAGCCGAGCATCTTCTCGAAGACGTAGCGGGCACCCTCGACGTCACCGGACAGCGCCAGCACTTCGGCGTACCAGAAGCTCACCATGTTGAAGGTGCCCTCCTCGCCGTCCAGGCCATCGGCGGCCCCCGTGGTCGTCTTGTACCGGTAGACGTGGGAGTCCTCGACCAATTCCCGCTCGAGCGCGGCGAGGGTGCTCAGCCACTTGGGATCGGTGGGGGATATGAACCCCACGAGCGGCATCAACAACGTGGAGCCGTCCAGGGTTGCCGCACCCTTGTACTGCACGAAGGCCTGCAGATCCTCGTTGAAGAAGTTCGTGAAGATGTCGTTGTAGATCGAGTCCCTGACCTTGACCCAGCGGACCAGCGGCGCCGGGAAGGAACGCTCCAGCGCGATCTTGACACCTCTGTCGAGGGCCAGCCAGCTCAGCAGCCGCGAGTACAGGAACTCCTTGCGGCCTCCGCGCACCTCCCAGATCCCCTCGTCCGGTTGCTGCCAGTTCTCGCAGACCCATTCGATGAGTTTGATCAGGTTCGTCCAGAGCCCGTTGCTGATCGGATCGCCGTCGCGGTTGAAGATGTACACCGAGTCCATCAGCTCGCCGTAGATGTCGAGTTGCAGCTGATCGTAGGCGCCGTTGCCGATCCGGACCGGCGCCGAGGACCGGTAGCCCTCCCAGTGCGACAACTCCGACTCATCCAGATGTTTGCGGCCGTCGATGCCGTACATGATCTGCAGCGAGCCATCCGGGTTCAGGTCCGCGGCGCGCGCCTCGATCCAGTCCATGAACCGGGCTGACTCCTCGGTGTAGCCGAGCTGCATCAGCGAGCGCAGTGTCAGCGAAGCGTCCCGGATCCAGGTATAGCGGTAGTCCCAGTTGCGTTCTCCCCCGACCTCCTCCGGCAGTCCGAACGTCGGCGCAGCCACCAATGAACCATTCTCATCAGAGACCAGGAGCTTGAGGGTGAGCGCGGAACGGTTGACCACCTCGCGCCACCGACCGCGGTACTTGTTCTCGCTGATCCACGCCCGCCAGTAGTTGACGGTGTCCTTGAACGCCGTTGTCGCGAAATCCTCGAGGTCCAGCTCGAGTTCTTCGGAGTTGTCGTCGTCCATCTCCTCGAGCAGGAAGAGAACCGACTCCCCGGCCACCAGTTCGAAGTGGGAGGCCTGCGCCCCTCCCTCACTGATCGTCAGCGGTATCTGGCTGTACAGCCGCAGTCCCGGAACCGCAGTCGGTTCCTGGGGCACGAAGATCGCTCCGTCGGGCAGGAGCGCGGTAGCGTGCTCGACCCGGCCGTACTCGAACCTCGGTGCGCAGACCATGTCGAAGTTGAAAGCACCACGTACGCACTTGACGCGGCGCACCACCTGAGCACGATCGTCACCCTCGAGATGAATGGGCATGAAGTCCGAGACTTCAGCCACACCGTCCCGGGAGAGGAATCGCGTGAGGAGCACATTGGTGTCGGGCAGGTACATCTGCCGAGATGAGGCACCGTCGAAACAGGGCCTGATCTGGAAGTACCCGCCGTCGTTCTTGTCCAGCAACGACCCGAAGACGGTCGGCGCGTCGAACCGGGGGAAGCACATGAAGTCGATCGATGCGTCCATACTGACCAGGGCCACGGTACTCAGATCGCCGATGATCCCGTGATCCTCGATCAGGGGATACCCATCCGTATCCAGCGGTGCTCGACCCATTCGCCGATTATGGCCTCGCTCAGCGGCGAATGCTGGGTGAGGTCACCCGTGCGCAGCCCGGCGCGCGAGACGAACGCCCTCGCCCCCCTGTCTGGCCCGCCAAATGTGGCGGACGGGCTATGCCTCACCGGGCTGCGCCGGCGGCACGTACGGGAATACCCGACGGGTTTTAGGCAGTTGGTCCTCAAGTGAGGCACAATTGCCCTCATAGGAGTGGACCGGCCACTCCTACCGGGGACCGACAGCATCGCCGAATCCGGCGGCTCGGTCCTGCATCGGCTCGACCATGAAAAGGCATCGCTGTGGCCAAGACGACCGAAGTGCGTGATGACGTCATCGTCCGGTTCGCGGGGGACTCCGGCGACGGGATGCAGCTCACCGGCGACCGGTTCACCACGGCCACGGCCTCCCTCGGCAACGACCTCTCGACACTGCCTGACTTCCCGGCCGAGATCCGGGCACCGGCCGGCACGCTTCCAGGTGTCTCGGCCTTCCAGATCCACTTCGCCGACCATCACGTCAGGACGCCCGGTGACTCGCCGGACATCCTGGTCGCCATGAACCCTGCGGCTCTGAAGTCCAACCTCGGGGACGTCAAGCCCGGTGGCCAGGTGATCATCAACACCGACGAGTTCACCAAGCGGGCACTGGCCAAGGTCGGGTATGACAGCAACCCGATCGAGGACGACAGCCTGGAGTCCTATCAGGTACATGCGGTCCCGCTGACGAGCCTCACCGTCGAAGCGCTGAGCGACTTCGACCTCAGCAAGAAGGACGCCGAGCGGGCCAAGAACATGTTCGCCCTCGGACTGCTCTCCTGGCTCTACAGCCGGCCCACCGACCAGACCCGGGCATTCCTGGAGGAGAAGTTCGCACGTCGACCAGAGATTCTTCACGCCAACCTGGCAGCGTTCGAGGCGGGGTGGTCCTTCGGCGAGACCACCGAGGACTTCGCGGTCCAGTACGAGGTGAAACCGGCCAAGGTTCCCGTGGGCCGGTACCGCAACATCACCGGAAACCTGGCCCTGGCCTATGGGCTCGTGGCTGCGACGGTACGCTCCGGGCTGCCGATGTTCCTCGGCACCTACCCGATCACTCCCGCCTCCGACATCCTGCACGAACTGAGCAAGCACAAGCGGTTCGGGATCACCACGTTCCAGGCCGAGGACGAGATCGCGGGCGTCGGCGCCGCGCTGGGAGCCTCCTACGGCGGAGCCATCGGCGTGACAAGCACCAGCGGTCCCGGCATCGCGCTCAAGAGTGAGACGATCGGCCTGGCTGTCGCGCTCGAGCTGCCCCTGGTGGTCCTCGACGTCCAGCGAGGTGGCCCTTCCACCGGCCTGCCGACGAAGACCGAGCAGGCAGACCTGCTCCAGGCCATGTACGGACGCAACGGAGAGGCGCCCCTGCCGATCGTGGCTCCCCAGTCACCCGGCGACTGCTTCGATGCCGCGATGGAGGCGGTCCGGATCGCCACGGCGTTCCGCACCCCGGTGATCCTGCTGTCCGACGGCTATCTGGCCAACGGCGCCGAACCCTGGCGCGTGCCAGACGCCTCTGCGTTACCCGATCTGGGCGTGGATTTCGCGACCGAGCCCAATGCGCTGGACAAGGACGGCGATCCAGTCTTCCATCCCTTCAAACGGGACGAGGCGACCCTCGCCCGGCCATGGGCGGTCCCGGGTACGCCGGGACTGGAGCACCGCATCGGCGGCCTCGAGAAGGCTGACGGCACCGGCGCCATCTCCTACGACCCGGCCAACCACGACCACATGGTTCGTATGCGGGCGGCCAAGGTGGACCGGGTCGCCGACACGATCGGTGATCTCGAGGTCGACGATCCCAGCGGCGAGGCCGACGTGCTGGTGGTCGGCTGGGGCTCGACCTTCGGGCCGATCGCGAGCGCCTGCGTGCTCGTGCGGCAGTCCGGCGGCAAAGTGGCCCACGCTCATCTGCGGCACCTGAACCCCTTCCCCAAGAACACCGGCGAGGTCCTGAAGCGGTACCGGCATGTCATCGTTCCCGAGATGAACATGGGCCAGCTCTCCCTGCTGCTGCGATCGAAGTACCTGGTCGACGCACAGGGGTACAACCAGGTGCGGGGGTTGCCCTTCACCTCCCGCGAACTCGAGGGCGTCATCAACTCGGCTCTCGTGGAGGTCAACGCATGAGCACGGTAGACCTGAACTTCCCATCCCTCATCGACGTTCCCAAGACCGACGAGCCACTCAAGGCCAAGGACTTCAAGAGCGACCAGGAGGTCCGTTGGTGCCCGGGATGCGGCGACTACGCGATCCTGGCAGCGGTGCAGGGGTTCCTGCCCTCGTTGGGAGTGCGCCGGGAGAACATCGTGTTCGTCTCCGGGATCGGCTGCTCGAGCCGCTTCCCCTACTACATGAACACCTACGGCATGCACTCGATCCACGGTCGTGCGCCAGCGATCGCCACCGGGTTGTCGGTCACCAGACCCGACCTGTCGGTGTGGGTGGTGACCGGCGACGGCGACGCGCTGTCCATCGGTGGCAACCACCTGATCCATGCCCTGCGCCGGAACGTGAACCTGAAGATCCTGCTGTTCAACAACCGGATCTACGGCCTCACCAAGGGGCAGTACTCCCCCACGTCCGAGCTGGGCAAGGTCACCAAGTCCACCCCGGTCGGCTCCCTGGACTATCCGTTCGATCCGGTCTCGCTGGCTCTGGGCGCAGAGGCCACCTTCGTGGCACGCACGATCGACTCCGACCGCAAACACCTGACCGAGGTGCTCAAGGCCGCAGCCGCGCATGAGGGTTCGGCGCTGGTGGAGATCTACCAGAACTGCAATATCTTCAACGACGGCGCCTTCGAGCAGCTCAAGGACCGCCAGACGGCTGCGGACAACCTGATCAGGCTCGAGCACACCCAGCCGATCCGGTTCGGTTCGGAATCACAGTTCGGCGTGATCCGGCGCCAGGACGGGATCATCTCGGTGGTCGACTGCGCTGACGTGAACGAGTCCGACCTCCTGGTCCATGATGCGCACGCCGTCGATCCGGGCGTTGCCTTCGCGCTGTCGAGGCTGGCAGACCAGGTGAGCCTGGCCCACACCCCGATCGGCGTCTTCCGGGATGTCCATCGCCCCTCCTATGACCGGCTGGCCCGCGAGCAGCTGGCGCAGGCCCAGAGCCACGGTGGCAGCGGGGACGACGAACTGCAGTCGCTGCTTGAGGGCAAGGACTCCTGGGTCGTCACTGATTGAGCCCGCACCGGACACGGCCGAGCGGCTGAGAAGTCCTTCGCGGATGTGGTGGACTTGAGCCATGGCGACCCTCGACCGCGCCCGGACGGACCGACGCCGTGTCCGGGCGACGCTAGCTCTGGGGTTCGTCGCAACCATCGTGGTCTCCCTTGTGGTGTTCGTCCGCGCCGGCGAGGTTGACGAGACGCGATCGGACGTGGAGGTGAACGCCGCTTCCTCCGCACTCGAACTCTCCCTGCGTAACCTGTCGGCCTCCGTCACGTCGGTGGCACAGTTGTTCAACGCGGTGGGAGAGGTCTCCGGGAACGAGTTCGTGCGATTCTCGAACGGCATCCTCTCCCTGCATCCTGAGGTGCTCAATCTGCAGTACGACCTCGCGGTCCGCGGTGGCCGGGAACGACGGGCCTACGAGCGGGAACTGCGACTGGCCGGGCGGGGCACGGAGATCACGACGTTCGGGGCGGCTGGCTTCGAGCGAGCCCCCCGGGCGCCGCTCTACCTGCCGCTCACCTACGAAGCACCCGTGCGTCCGCAACTGCCGAGGTACGGCCTGGACATCTACTCGATCCCGCAACTGCGGGCCCTTGTCGATGAGGCCATCGCCATCAACAGTCAGGTCGTCGGAGCCCCGATCACCGGGGCACTGCTGGCCGACACCGGTTCGATCGTCCAGGCGACCGCACCGGTCTACCTCAACGGCCGGGCACCCAGAACCGAGGAGGCCCGGCTCGAGGCGCTGAAGGGCACCATCTTCGCGGCCATCGGCGTCGACGTACTGATGAGTTCGGTCGTGGCCCCGGAGGCGACGTCCGAGGCCTCCCTGGCGCTGGTGGGTACCAGCCAGATCACCGGGGAATCGACAATGCTGTGGAGCTCGGAATCACCGGCGCCGAGCATCGAGGAGGTGGTGACCTGGCCCAGCGCCGACACGATCGCCGTGCCCGGCACCGAGCTCACCGTGTACGGCTACCCCACCGGCAGTGCAGTACTCTCCCCACTGCTGTGGCTCGTCCCGATCATGGGTGTGGTGATCACGATCCTGGTCACTGCGCTGACAGGGGCGCAGCAACGGGCCGACGAGGCGGTTGACAACACCCGGGCGCTGCGCAGCCAGCAGGACCGGTTCAGGCAGCTCGCGCATCAGGATCACCTGACGGGCCTTCGTAATCGCGCGGGCTTCCTGGCCTGGCTGACCGAACAGGAACCCGATGTTCCGATCGTCGTGCTCTATGTCGACGTTGTCGGCTACAGCGATCTGCACAGTGTCTACGGTGGCCGGGGCGCGGACCAGATCCTTCGTCAGATCGGCCGACGGCTGCGCACGCTGGCCGGGGATGCTTCGTTGACGGTGGCTCGCGTGGGCGGGGACAAGTTCGTCGTGGGTGCCCACATGGCCCACGGTCCGGACTCTCTGCTGCAGCGGGTCCATTCGGTGATCAGCCGGCCGACAGACGTGAACGGCGCCACGATCGTACCCAACGTCGCGATCGGGGCGGTGCACGCCAACAATCTGCCGGATCGTCCCACGATCCTGCTGGAACAGGCCGAGATCGCCTGCCGGATGGCCAGGCGCCGCAATGAGGAGTCCCTGCTCTACACCGATGAGCTCGCCGCGGAGGTCCGTTCCGAGTCCGCGCTCGCCGACGGCCTGCGCCGGGCGGTACGCGATCCGGAATCGCACTTCCACCTGGTGTATCTGCCGTTCGTCCGGACCGCGGATGGCGCCATTTCGGGAGCTGAGGCGCTGCTGCGATGGCGGTTCGAGGATGAGAGCATCCCCCCGAACGACTTCATCCCGATGGCGGAGAGCCTGGGGCTGATGAGTGAGCTGGGCGCGTGGGTGTTGCGGCGCGCCTGCGAGGACCGGGCCGAGATCGGACTCGATCTGGTGGCCGTCAACATCTCCTCGCCCCAGCTGACCGCCTCCAACGTGAAGGACCTGGTCAAGGACATCCTCAGCGAGACCGGGTGTCCGGCGAGCTCGCTCGAGATCGAGGTCACCGAGGATGTTGTGAACCGCTCGGTCACCTCCGCACGGCTCGCCGAACTGCACCGGCTGGGCGTGCGGATCTCCATCGACGACTTCGGGGCGGGGTCAGGGTCGCTCAACAATCTCACGCGGGTGTCGCTGAGCAGGCTGAAGATCGACCGGAGCTTCATCTCTCGGCTGAGCTCGCGGCCCGAGTCCGAGGCGGTCGTGCGAGCAGTGCTGGCCCTGGCAGCCTCCTTGCGGCTCGAGGTGGTTGCCGAAGGCGTGGAATCCGCAGGCACGGCCAGTCGCCTCGGCGAGCTCGGGGTCCCGATCTGTCAGGGGTTCCACTTCGGGCAGCCCGTGAACGCTGCGGAACTGAAACGACTTCTGGAACTGCGTGTCACGCTGCCCGCCGACGGTGACTGGACGGTGTGATCAGTCGTCCTGGTGGCGGTATATCAGCACGGGACAAGGTGCATGATGCACGCAGTAGCTCGCGACGGAGCCCAGGTGCATGCCGGGGAGCTCTCCCTGGCCCTGACTGCCGATCACCAGAAGTCTGGCCCCCTCGGAGATATTCGCCAGCGCCAGAGCCGGCTTCTCCTGCAGCAGAGCGGTGCGCATCGGAACCTGACAAGGGGACTCCTCGAATGCCTTGCTCACCGTGTGTTCCAGCAACCGCTCAGCGTCGCGAGCGTAGTCCTCCTCGGTATACGTGGGTGTGATCCAGATCGTCGCCGGGATGTCGTATCCGGTGACGACGAGCAGTTCCGCATCGGTCAGCTCAGCCTGGCGAGCAGCCCAGCGCAGAGCCGAGATGCTCAGTTCGGACCCGTCAGCTCCCACGACGATTCGATTGTCAGCCATGTTCATCAACCCCTCATCCCATCATATACCCCCTCCGGTATCTGACCGATCACCGCAAAACATTCCCTAGGGCAGGATTGCGGTATCCTCGTTCCCATGGACGAGTTCACCACTCCGGAAAGAACGGCGCTCGCCGAGACCGTCAGGGAATTCACGCAGCGCCATATCACTGCGGAACTCCCGCAGTGGGAGGCAGAGGGCAGAATTCCCGTCAAGCTGCACAGGCTCGCCGGGGAGGCGGGACTGGCCGGACTGAGTTATCCGGAAGCGGTCGGCGGCAGCGGCGGCGACCTGGTGGACACCACCATCATGATCGAGGAGATGCTCGGCGCCGGCGCATCCGGCGGCCTCATCGCGGGACTGTTCACCCAGGGGATCGCCACCCCCCACGTCATCGATGAGGCGCAACGGCGCCGGGACCGGGGTGAGACGCAGGCAGCCGACTACCTCGAGGACAATTACATCCGGCCAGTCATGGCCGGCGACATGATCGCCAGCCTCGGGGTCACCGAACCCGACGGCGGCTCGGATGTCTCAGGACTGCGCACGCGGGCGCAGTCCGATCCGGAGGACCCCGACACCCTGATCGTCAATGGCGCGAAGACCTTCATCACCTCCGCGATCCGCGCCGACTACGTCACCACCGCCGTGCGTACGGGCGGTCCCGGAGCCGCCGGGGTATCACTCCTGGTCATCCCGACCGCCGCGCCCGGATTCACCGTGGCCCGCGAGCTGGACAAGATGGGCTGGCGCTGCAGCGATACCGCAGAACTGGCCTTCGTGGACGTCCGGGTCCCTC
Source organism: Actinomycetota bacterium (assembly GCA_020438795.1). Classification (GTDB taxonomy): domain Bacteria; phylum Actinomycetota; class Actinomycetes; order S36-B12; genus JAGQTY01. Next base: position 38,718 of record JAGQTY010000024.1, on the reverse strand, counting down.
GCCTGAACCTGCTCGGCGCCGAACAGGGATTCGCCTCGCTCGCCCGGCACTTCGCCGTGGAGCGGCTCACCCTTGCGGTCACCGGCTATGCCACCGCCCAGCGCTGTCTGGACCTGACGATCGAGTACGCACGTAACCGGGAGACCTTCGGCAAGCCACTCATCTCCCGGCAGGTCATCCGCCACGACCTGGTGGAGATGCACCGGCAGATCGATGTCGCCCGCACCTACACCCGCGATGTGGTCCTGGCTCACGCACGGGGCGAGGAAGTCATGACCCGCGCGCTCATCGCCAAGCAGACCGCCGTCGACACCTGCAGCTACGTGGTGGACCGCGCCGTGCAGATCCACGGTGGCGCGGGCTACATGAAGGACAGCGAGGTCGAGCGGCACTATCGCGACTCCCGGATCCTGGGCATCGGTGGCGGCGCCAACGAGGTCATGACCGATCTCGCCTCGAAACTGCTCGGCTACTGAGGCGCCGGACCGGCCCATCACACGGCTGACGGAGCCTCGGATACCTGAATGCCGGCCTGCTCAGGCGGTCCGGTCCACGACCCTGTCACACAGTTCGTACAACGCGCGAGTGGCTGCGATATCGGGCAGCGGCGCCAGCGCGGCGCGCGCCTCGTCGGCCCACCGTCGGGCCTCAGCCCGGGCGCGGGCAAGCGCTTCATGATCCCGGAGCTGAGCCAGCGCCCAGGCGTGTTCCTCGTCGTCCGGCAGCGCCCGGGTCAGCAATGACCTCAGTTCGGAATCCTGGGCCCGATCATCCTCGAGCACATACAGGGCTGCCAGAGTGGGGACTCCCTCGCGAAGGTCGGTGCCCGGAGTCTTGCCGGACTCCCGTGACTCGCTGACGATGTCGACGATGTCATCGGCGATCTGGAAGGCCACGCCGATCCGTTCTCCGAACTGGGCCAGGGTCGTCACGACCCCTTGGTCGGCCCCGGCCATCATCGCCCCGAATCTCGCCGAGGTTGCGATCAGCGAGCCCGTCTTGTCTGCGAGCACGGCCAAGTGGTGCTCGACGGGGCTCTGTCCATCGCGGGGACCGACCGTTTCCCGGATCTGGCCGACGCACAGCCGCTCGAATGTGCGTGCCTGCAGACGCACGGCGTCCGGGCCGAGATCCGCCAGGATGTCCGATGCCTTCGCGAACAGATAGTCGCCGGTGAGGATCGCGACCGAGTTGTCCCAGCGGGCGTTCGCCGACACGATCCCCCGTCGGCGCGGCGCCTCATCCATGACGTCGTCGTGGTAGAGCGTGGCGACGTGCGTCAGTTCCACCACGACGGCCGAAGGGACTACGCCCGACGCGGACGGATCTCCGTACTGCGCAGCGAGCAGTACCAGCATGGGCCGGAACCGTTTGCCTCCGGCGGCGACGAGGTGGCGGCCGGCTTTCTCAACGAAGTCGTCGGCACTATGGACCGCCGACTGCAGGGCCGATTCGACCTCGATCAGACCACGCGACAGGTCCGCTTCCAATGCCACATCACTGACACGCAGTCCCAAGGATGTCGTGGTCGGCCCGTCTGCCATGTATCCAAGCGTATTGCCTCAGCGTCGCGGCCGTGCCTGCAGCCCAAGACTTCTGCGCCTGCCGGCAGTGACGTGGCTGGCGCTCCCGGCCCGCCCATGCCTCAGTGCACGAAGATGTTCGCGCTCATGGCGAGATCCAGCACCGGCTGTGGGAACACGCCGAGCGCGATCGTCACCGCAACACCGACCACGATCGCTCCGGTTGTCGCCCAGGACGGCATGACCACGTCAGCCGTCTTCTCGGTCGGCTCGGAGAAGTACATGACCACGATGACGCGGACGTAGAAGAAGGCGGCGATGGCACTGGCCAGCACCGCGAGGAACACCAGCCACACCGAACCTGCGGCTGCCGCCGACGCGAAGATCGAGAACTTACCGACGAATCCCGCCGTGAGCGGGATCCCGGCGAAGGACAGCAGGAACAGCGAGAAGGCTCCCGCCACTGCCGGGCTCTTCTTGCCGATGCCGCGCCAGGCGTCCAGGGACGTCGCTTCGCCGGATTCGTTGCGGACCAGCGAGATGAGACCGAATGCGCCCACGGTGGCGAGTCCGTAGGTGACCAGATAGAACATGGTGGCCGCCAGTGCTTCCCGGGACACCGAAGCGACTCCGAGCAGCAGGAAGCCGGCATGCGCGATGGACGAATACGCCAGCATCCGTTTGATGTCCGTCTGCGCCAGGGCGATGATCGACCCGACGAAGAACGTCAGGGCAGCGATGACCCAGAACACCGGTCGCCAGTCCCAGACGGCACCACCGAGCGCCACGTACATGACCCGGAGCATCGCTCCGAACGCGGCCACCTTGACCGCCGCCGCCATGAAGGCGGTGATGGGCGTCGGTGAACCCTGGTAGACGTCGGGAGCCCATGCGTGGAAGGGTACCGCTGAGACCTTGAACAGCAGGCCGACCACCAGGAAGGCGATGCCTGCCAGCAGCAAGCCGAGCATCTGTGGCTGTGCGGTGATGTGCGCCTGGATACCGGTGAACGAGACGGTGCCCGAATATCCGTAGAGCAGCGCAGTACCGAACAGGAAGAACGCGGAGGAGAAGGCACCCAGCACGAAGTACTTCAGGGCCGCTTCCTGGCTCAGCAGCCTGCGACGACGAGCCATACCTGCCAGCAGGTAGAGCGGCAGGGACATGATCTCGAGCGCCACGAACATCACAAGCAGATCGTTCGCAGCGACGAAGACCAGCATGCCGCCGACGCTGAACATGAACAGTGGCCAGACCTCGGTCTGGAAGTACCCTCTGGCGGTGAACTGCCGCTCATCCAGCGATCCGGGCATCGCCGAGGCCCGCGCGGCAAAGGCGTCACCGCTCGGGTCGATCGTGCGCTCGGAGATCAGCAGCGCGGCCACCATGCCGATGAGCAGGATCGAGCCCTGCAGGAACAGCGCCGGGCCGTCCACGGCCATGGCGCCATCCATGATGACCTCGAAGGTGCCCGCATTGATCACGACCATGACGAACGCTGCGATCAGCGCAGCGAACGTGAGGAACATCTGGATGGGCCGACGCGAGGTGCGCGGCGCAAACGCTTCCACGAGGACACCGATCGCCGCAGCACCGAGCATGATGATGACCGGGGTCAGCTGAACCCATGCGATCTCAGGGAAAGTCACTGGTTCCCCCCTTCGGTGGCATCGGCGATCGTGGGCGGCGGATCTGTGGCCCCAACCCACTCCATGGTGTTGTCGACCGCAGGATTGATGATGTCCAGCATCGGCGCCGGGTAGAAGCCGAGGAAGATCACGGCCAGCACGAGCGGTGCCATGATCCAGCGTTCCCGCAGGTTCAGGTCCTTGATGCCTGCGGTGGACTCACGTTTCGGACCAGTCATGACCCGTTGGTAGAGCAGCAGGATGTACAGGGCCGCCAGCACGATGGCCAAGGTCGCGAAGGCGCCGACCCACGGATAGCGCTCGAAGGTGCCGACCAGCACCAGGAACTCCGACACGAACGTGAGCATGCCGGGAAGTGCCACGTTCACCAGACCGGCCACGAGGAACAGGCCGGCGAGCACAGGCGCGACAGTGACCACACCCCCGTAGTCGTCGATCTGGGTCGAGCCCTTGCGTCTCATCAGGTATCCCGCCATGAGCACCAGGAGCGCCACTGAGAGGCCGTGGCCCAGCATGTAGAAGGTGGCGCCACTCTGCGCCTGTGTGGTGAACACGAAGATGCCCAGCACGATGAAACCGAAGTGGGAGATCGAGATGTAACCGAAGAGCCGCTTCATGTCGGTCTGACCGATCGCCACCAGCGCGCCGTAGAAGATGCTGATGACCGCGAAGGCCACGATGATCGGGGCGAACTGCTGGGCAGCATCCGGGAACAGCGGCAGACACAGTCGCAGCATCCCGAAGGTGCCGATCTTGTCCAGCACCGCGATCAGCAGTACCGCGGTACCAGGGGTGGCCGAACCGGAGGCATCCGGCAGCCAGGTGTGCACCGGCCACATCGGCGCCTTGATCGCGAAGGCGATGAAGAAGCTCCAGAACAGCCATGTCTGCCAGGTCGGGTCGATCTCCATCGCCAGCAGGTCCGGCAGGTAGAGGTTGGGACCGTCGAACGCCTCGATCGAGAGGAACCACAGCCCGGCCAGTCCCGCCAGCATGACCATGCCGCCGAGGAAGCTGTAGATCATGAACTTGACCGCAGCATACGAGCGCCGGCCGGTGCCGTAGCGACCGATCATGAAGTACACGGGGATCAGGATGACTTCGAAGAACACGTAGAACAGGAAGACATCGAGTGAGATGAAGATCCCGATGGTCAGCGCCTCGAGGGCCAGCATCAGCGCGAAGTAGCCCTTGACGCTGCCGCTCTTGGTCTTGTTGACCGCTTCCGCGTCCTCCACATCCCGCCAGCCGGCGATGATGACGATCGGGACCAGACCGGTGGTGAGGAAGATCAGGATCAGACCGATCCCGTCGATCCCGACCGAGAATGAGATCCCCAGTGCCGGGATCCATTCGGTGTTCTCCACGAACTGGAACGGATCGGCCGAACTCGGGTCGTAGGTGAAGCCCACGATGATCGCCACTGCCATGGCGCCGAGTGCGAAGATCAGCGCCACCGTCTTGGCCTGGCTCGGTTTCATCGGCAGGAAGCCGACGATGATCGCGCCCACGAGGGGGATCAGCCCCATCAGCGTCAGGATACTCATCAGAACCACCAAGCCAGGAAGAAGACCGCCACCAACAGCAGGAACCCGCCGACCATCACGAGCGCGTAGCGCCGTGAGTAGCCGGTCTGGGTCCGGGTCAGACCAGTACCGATGCCCATGATGCCCGAGGCGATCCCGCGGACCGCCCCGTCGATGCCCTTGTTGTCGAACCACACCAGCCAGCGGGTCAGATGCTGACCCGGACGCATCAGCAGCTCCTCGTGCCAGGTGTTCGTGTAGAGCTCCTCGCGCCCTGCCTTGGTGAGCACCGTCACGTGCTGTGGCGCAGCCTGGGGCACATCACGCATGCCGAACTGCATCCAGGTGAGCACGATGCCGATGATCACGACGACGAAGGTGATCACCTCCAGCGACCAGTGCGGCACTTCGAGCGCCGCCTCCTCGTAGCCGGTGACCGGTTTCAGCCACTCCAGGATGTTCAGGTCGCCGATCACGCCGACCGCGAACAGACCACCAAAGATGGCGCCGAAGGACAGGATGATCATCGGCCACAGCATGGTCTGCGGTGATTCGTGCGGGTGCGCGTCATCATGCCAGCGCGCCTTGCCGAAGAATGTCATCGCCATCATGCGCGTCATGTAGGTGGCCGTCAGACCGGCGGCGAAGATGGTCACTGCGCCGGCGAACCAGTTCTGGCTCGTCGCCGCGGCGATGATGTCGTCCTTGGAGAACGCCGAGTCGAAGGGCGGCAGCCCGGAGATGCCCAGGAAGCCGCAGATGAAGGTGATCCACGTGACGATCATCACGCCACGTAAGGCGCCATAGAAGCGCATATTGCGTTCCTCGTTCATGGCGTGCATCACCGACCCCGACCCGAGGAACAGGTCCGCCTTGAACATGCCGTGCATGACCAGATGGAAGATGGCGAAGACATAGCCCGCCGGCCCTAGGCCGGCGGCCACGAACATGTAGCCGATCTGGGACATCGTCGAGCCGGCCAGTGCCTTCTTGAGTTCGTCCTGGGCACACCCGATCCAGGCACCCGCGATCATCGTGACGAGGCCCACCGCGAGCACGACGTTGAGCGCCACCGGCGCCTGATCGAAGATCGCGTTGGAGCGCACGATCAGATACACGCCGGCGGTGACCATGGTCGCGGCGTGGATGAGCGCGGAGACCGGGGTCGGGCCCTCCATGGCGTCGAGCAACCACGCCTGTAATGGGTACTGGGCACTCTTGCCGGTCGCGGCAAGCAGCAACGCCAGGCCGATGAGCGTCATGGTGGTGCTGTCCGCCTCGGGCGCGGCAGCGAAGACGTCGCCGAAGGTGACCGACCCGAAGGTGACGAACATGAGCATGATGGCGATCGAGAGCCCGACGTCGCCGATGCGGTTCATCACGAAGGCCTTCTTCGCTGCCACGGCAGCTACATCCTTGTACTGCCAGAACCCGACCAGCAGGTACGAGGCCAGACCCACGCCCTCCCAGCCCAGGTACAGCAGCAGGTAGTTGTCAGCCAGGACCAGCAACAGCATCGCTGCCAGGAACAGGTTGAGCATGGCGAAGAACAGCCGGCGACCCGGGTCCTCAGCCATGTAGCCGACCGAATAGATGTGGATCAGGCCACCGACGATGGTGATCAGGAGCACGAACACGATGGACAACGGATCGAGCCGGATCGCGAACTCCGCGTTGAAGGTCCCGACGAAGGTCCAGTCCCAGAAGTGCTGGGTGATCGTGCGGGACTCCTCTGGGCGCCCCATCAGGGCGACCAGCAGCCAGATGGCCAGGCCCGCTGGAATGACCGCCATCAGGACTCCGAGCAGGTGCCCCCAGGCGTTGGAGCGCCGTCCGGCCACGAAGAGCACGGCTGCGCCGAAGGCTGGCAGGGCCAGCAGCAGCCACATGAACTCGAAGATGCCGCCCGCGTCCGATGCTGTGATCTGGGTGAGGATCGGCTCCACCGTGTCCGACGGGATGTCTCCGGAGGTGGCGAGGCTCATCAAAGCTGTACTCATCAGTTCCTCAGCAGACTTGGTTCATCGATGGATGCTGAGCGCCTGGTCCGGAAGATCGTCATGATGATCGCCAGGCCGACCACCACTTCCGCGGCCGCCACGATCATGACGAAGAACGCGATCATCTGGCCGTCGAGATTGCCGTGCATCTGCGCGAACGCGACGAACGTCAGGTTGCAGGCGTTGAGCATCATCTCCACGGACATGAAGACGACGATCGCGTTGCGTCGCACGAGCACCCCGACGGCCCCGATGCAGAACAGGATCGTTGCCAGGATGACGTAGGCGACCGGGTCCATCAGGACCTCCCTTCGTCGTCAGGCGCTGGCGGCAGTTCGAACTCGCCGGTTCCGGCCTCGTCGTTGTGCGAGTCCGGGTAGACCTCGTCGAGTTCGAGGTGCCCGGTGACATCTGCGAGCTTCTCCGGTTCGCGTACTGTCTCGGACTCGCTGAGTTCGGCCACCTCTTCGAAGTCCGCCGCGATCTGCTCCGGCTCGGCAGGGATGTCCGGGTGCTTCTTGCCCCGCAGCGGCACCGGGATCGAAAGTTCCGAGGCACTGCCGTCGGGCAGGATCGCCGGGGTGCCCACAGCGTTGCTGGTAGCCAGAACGCCGGGAGAGGGCAGCGAGCCGGGGTGGATGCCAGCCCGGTTGAAGTCGTCGGCGCGTTCCTCGGCGAGCTCGCGCTGACCCCGTTTGGGGCTCCAGCGTTCGCGGTGCGCCAGCACGAGCGCTCCCATAGCAGCAGTGATCAGGACTGCTGCGACGATCTCCATCGCCAGCAGGTACTTCGTGAACATCAGCGAAGCCAGACCCTCGACGTTGCCGCCGTGCTCGGCATTCGCCTCGTTGATGCCGATGGTGGTGGTCCCGTCAAGCGCAATGGCGATCACGGCCACGGCGATCACGCCGAGGGCCAGCACCATCAGGATCGCCGCGAGCCGCTGGCCCTTGAGCGTCTCGATGAGTGAGTCGGAGGAGTCCACGCCGATCAGCATGAGCACGAACAGGAACAGCATCATCACCGCACCGGTGTAGACGATGATCTGCACGAATCCCAGGAAGGGCGCTCCCAGCGTGATGTACAGGACCGCGAGGTTGATCATGGTGAGCGCCACGAACAGCGCGCTGTGCACGGTCTTGCGTGAGAGCACGAGGCCCAGGGCACCGATCACGGCCAGGGTGCCGCAGATCCAGAAGGCCCACTCCTCGCCGGCGCTACCGACCTCGACCACTGCGTTCATCTGCGCGAGTTCGTTCATGACGAGGCCTCCGCATCGACAACCTCGTCAGCCTCTTCGGCCTCTTCGCGGTGTGCCACTTCCTCACGTTGTTCGGTGGTGGCGCCGGTGACCTTGCCCTCGTAATAGTCCTTCTCGGTGGTACCCGCAACCATGGCGTGCGGCGGCGCCACCATGTTCTCCGTCAGGGGCGCCAGCAGCTGGTCCTTCTCGTAGATCAGGACTTCGCGGGAATGGTCGGCCAGGTCGAACTCATGCGTCATCGTCAAGGCCCGGGTGGGACAGGCTTCGATGCACATGGCGCAGAAGATGCAGCGCAGGTAGTTGATCTGGTAGACCCGGCCGTAACGTTCACCGGGGGAATGCCGGTCCCCCTCCACGTTCGCCGCCCCCTGGACATAGATCGCGTCCGCTGGACAGGCCCAAGCGCAGAGCTCGCAGCCGACACACTTCTCCAGGCCGTCGGGATGGCGGTTGAGCTGATGCCGGCCGTGGAACCTCGGCTTCGGCGGGTACTTGGCAGCTTGCTCCGGGTACTGCTCAGTGACCACCTTCTGGAACATCGTCCGGAAGGTGACCCAGAAACCGGAGAGCGCGGGTGGCAGGTCAGCCATCGGTGACCTCCTCTTGCTCGGTACCACCAGATACCGTAGTGGATGCCCGGGGTGTGTACTCGAAGGTTTGGCCAGGTAGCGGCGGCACAGGGAAGCCTTCGTTCTCCAGATTCATCGGGCCGCTCGGGAGCTCCGGCTCTGGCTCTCTGGCACGTCTGGCATCGCGTATCTGCAGATACACCAGATAGATGAACACGCCCACGAGCATCACGCCGACTCCCAGCAGCAGCATGTTGACGTCCTCGAAGTACTCGATCGCGAACGCCCTGACCGCGGCGGTGAGCACGACCCATGCGAGTGCGAACGGGATGAGCACCTTCCAGCCGAAGGCCATGAATTGGTCATACCGGTAGCGCGGAAGCGTTCCGCGCAGCCAGACATACATGAACACGAAGAGCACCACCTTGACGAACCAGAACAGGATCGTCCACCAGCCCTCGTTGATACCGGGGATCAACGAGAACGGCCACGGCGCCAGATAGCCACCGAGGAAGAGCGTTGTCGCGATGCTGGAGACGGTGATCATGTTGATGTACTCGCCGAGGAAGAACATCGCGAATTTCATCGAGCTGTACTCGGTGTGGAAGCCGCCGACGAGTTCGGACTCGGCCTCCGGCAGGTCGAAGGGGGCGCGGTTGGTCTCACCGACCATGGCGGTCACGTAGATGACGAAGGACGGCAGCAGCAGGACGCAGAACCACAGCTGCTCCTGGGCGATGACGATCTCGGAGGTCGACATCGAGCCCGCGTACATGAACACGGCCACGAAGCTCAGCGACATCGCCAGTTCGTAGGAGATCATCTGGGCGCTGGACCGCAGCCCGCCGAGCAGCGGATACGTCGATCCTGAGGCCCAGCCCGACAGCACGATGCCGTAGATACCGATGGAGGCGACCGCGAGCAGGTAGAGCACCGACTGCGGGAAGTCAGCGAGCTGGAGCTGCGTCTCGATACCGAACATCGACACGGTCGGCCCGAACGGGATCACTGCGAACGCGGCGAAGGCAGCGAACGCGCTCAGGAATGGGGCCAGCCAGTAGACCGCCTTGTGGGCGGTGATCGGGATGATCTCTTCCTTCAGCGCGAGCTTGATCCCGTCGACGAGTGTCTGGAGCAGGCCCTGTGGCCCGGCCCGGTTGGGGCCGATGCGGTTCTGCATCCGGCCGACCACACGGCGCTCGAACCAGATGGTCAGCATCACGATCACGACCAGGCCGATGAAGACCACAACGGTCTTGACCAGAACCAGCCAGAAGGGGTCGGTGCCGAACATGTCACGCCCCTTCCGTGAGATCGGTGGGTCTACTCAACGAAACCGTAGCGCCCGCGCCGACACCGAGGCTTTCTGTGACGCGCGAGTCAGGGGAATTGGTCGGCACCCAGACGATGCCATCGGGCATTTCGGTCACTGCCACCGGCAGGGTGATCGAACCCGTCTGCGAGCCCACACGCACCGGGTCGCCCTCGCCGATGCCGAGGCCCGCTGCGGTGGCTGCGCTGATCCGGGCCACCGAGGGACGCCGGGTGGCCGCGAGGTACGGGGCGCCCTCCTGAGTGACGCCGAGGTCCAGCAGCAGCCGCCAGGTGGCCAGCACCGCCGTCTGGTTGTCGCCGGCCGGACTCGCCGGCGGCGCGGGGACCTGTGGCACGTCGGGCCGCTCACCGGCCCAGGCACCCAGTGCCTCGATCTCAGCGCGAAGCGCGGGGACGTTGCGCGGAGCGGGGTCATGGTCCAGGTTGTCGGCGATCAGGGAGAGCACCGTCGCATCACTGAACATCTGCGTCTCGGGGAAGGTGATCGCGAACGGCCGGCGTCGGCCCTCCCAGTCCACGAAAGTGCCTGACTTCTCGGCAACCGTGGCCACGGGGAACACCACGTCAGCCGCAGCGGTCACTTCGGTGGGCCTGATGTCCAGGGCAACGACGAAGGGAGCGTCATCGATGGCCCGTTGCAGCGCTGCAGGTTCGGCAACGTCGCTGACATCGACACCGGCCAGGATGAGGGCCTCGATACTGCGCTCGTACTCCTCCTCGGAGTCCTCGGCAGCCGCGGCGCCCGCCTCGTCGGCGGCGATGGCCGCGATGATGCCGGCCAGGTTGAGCCCCGGGGTCTCGGGAAGGGCTTCGATCCCCCAGACCTTGGCGACCTCCTGCCTGGCAGCGGCATCGGTGATCGGCCGTCCACCGGGAAGCAGGCCACTGATCGCACCCGCATCCAGCGATCCTCGTTCACCTGCACGCCGAGGGATCCAGGCGAGACTGGCACCGGTCTGTTCTGACAGCGCGACGGCCGCGCTGAGTCCTCCCTGGGACTGCGCGAGCCGCTCCCCCACCAGGATCATGGCACCGTCGGCGCGAAGTTCCTTGGCGACGTCATCCGGCAACGAACGCAGGGTGGCAGCTTCCGAGCCGGGTACCGTGGCGAGCAGCTCACCCGAGAGCTTCTCGAGACCCTCGCTCGCGAACGGAGCGATGGAGAACACGCGCATCCCGTGCTTGCGCACCGCCTTACGCAGGCGCAGGTAGACGATCGGGGACTCCTCCTCGGGCTCGAATCCCACCAGCAGTACGGTCGGGGCAGCCTCAAGATCGGCGTAGGTGGGCCCTGCTGTGCCTGCGACCCGGCTGGCCAGGAAGTCCTGTTCCTCCTGCGAGGTGGGCCGGGTACGGAAGTCGATGTTGTCCGTTCCCAGGTCGGTGCGGGCGAACCGGCCATAGGCGTAGGCGTCCTCGAGGCTGAGCCTGCCCCCCGTGACGACAGCACTGCGGCTACCCGCCTGAGCGAGTCTGGCAGCCACGATCCTCAGCGCCTCCGGCCAGGAGGCCTTGCGCAGCTGGCCGTCTTCGCGCACCAGCGGTGTGGTGAGCCGGTTCTCACTGAGGTACTTGAACGCGAACCGGCCCTTGTCACAGTTCCAGTCCTCGTTGACGGCCGGATCCTCCCAGGCGTAGCGCCGCTCCACGGACTCATGACGCCAGTCCGTGCGGGTGGCACAGCCGCTGGCACAGTGCTCGCAGGTGGTCGGGACACTGACCAGGTCGAACGGGCGCGCTTTGAACCGGTAGTCCGCGCTCGTCAGGGCGCCGACGGGGCAGATCTGGATCGTGTTCCCCGAGAAGTAGGAGTCGAACGGTTCCTCGCCGATCCCGATCTGCTGTTCAGCGCCCCGCTCCATGAGATCGATCAGCGGGTCACCGGCGATCTCGTCGGCGAACCTGGTGCAGCGCTGGCAGTTCACACAGCGTTCGCGATCGAGCAGCACCTGTGCGCTGACGTTGATGGGCTTCGGGAACGTGCGCTTCGGCAAGGTGTACCGGCTGGTGGTCCGTCCGGCCGTCATGGCCTGGTTCTGCAACGGGCATTCCCCGCCCTTGTCGCACACGGGGCAGTCCAGCGGATGGTTGGCCAGCAGGAACTCCATCACGCCCTTCTGGGCGACCTCGGCCTCGGTGCTGGTGTCCTGGGTCTTGACCTTCATGTCCTCGGAGACATACAGCGCGCAGGCGGGCTGTGGCTTGGGCATGCCTTCGACCTCGACCAGACACTGGCGGCAGGCGGCCACCGGGTCCAGCAGCGGATGGTCGCAGAACCTGGGGATCTCGACGCCCACCTGCTCGGCGGCCCGGATGATGAGCGTGCCCTTCGGTACCGAGACAGGCTGGCCGTCGATGAAGGCATGCACGAGGTCGGTGTCGGCGGCCTCGCCCTCGGCTTGTGCGGTCATGTCGCTGCTCCCGCCAGGTTGGCTGTCTCAGGGGGAATGATCATCGTCGCCGCCGGCGGGAAGGCCTCATCGACCGGCTGGTGCCGGGCAGCCTCGAACTCCGAGCGGAACGCCTTGAGCGCGGGCTCGTAGGGGGTGGCGGCGGCATCGCCCAGGGCACAGAAGGAGCGACCCAGGATGTGGTTGCTGAGCTCCACGAGTCCTTCGATGTCCTCGCTGCGCCCGACTCCCTCCTGGAAACGCTCCAGGCTGCCGGTGATCCACGCGGTGCCCTCCCGGCAGGGGGTGCACTTGCCGCAGGACTCGTGCTTGTAGAACTCCAGCCAGCGGGTGATCGCCTTGACGACGCTCGTGGTGTCGTCGAAGAGCATCGGGGTCCCGGTGCCGAGCATGCTGCCGGCCGCCGCGATGTCCTCATACGTCATGGGTGTGTCGAGATGATCCTGGAGGAGCAGCGGCACCGAGCTGCCGCCGGGCAGCCAGAACTTCAGTTCATGACCGTCACGGATACCGCCCGCATAGTCGAGCAGCTCACCCATCGTGATGCCCAGAGGAGCCTCGTAGATGCCGGGCCGGTTCACATGACCGGAGACCGCCCACACCTTGAAACCGGGCGACTTGTCCGTGCCCATGGACCGGTACCAGCTGACACCGTTCTCGATGATGTAGGGCACCGAGGTGATGGTTTCGACGTTGTTGATCACCGTCGGCGCGGAATACAGTCCGGCCACCGCGGGGAAGGGGGGCTTGAGCCGCGGCTGGCCGCGACGGCCCTCGAGCGAATCGAGCAGCGCGGTCTCCTCACCGCAGATGTAGGCACCGGCGCCGCTGGTCACGGTGAGCTTGAGATTCATCCCGGAACCGAGGATGTTCTCACCGAGGAAACCGTGCGCCTCGGCGTCTGCCACCGCAGCGTGCATCCTGCGGATCGGCTCGGGCACCTCACCCCGGATGTAGACGAACGCGTGTTCGGCCCGGATCGCCCAGCAGGTGATGATGATGCCTTCGATGAGGGCCTGCGGGTTGGCCATCATGATCGGGATGTCCTTGCAGGCTCCGGGCTCGGACTCGTCACCGTTGACCGTGAGGTAGTGCGGATGGCCGTCGTTCTGAGGCACGAAAGACCATTTCATCCCCGTCGGGAACCCTGCACCGCCGCGGCCGCGCAGTCCCGAGTCCTTGATGATGTTGATGACATCATCCGGATCCATCTTCAGCGCCTTCTTGATGGCGCGATAGCCGCCGACCTTCTTGTAGCCGTCGACGGTGAAGCAGTCGGGTTCGTCCCAGTGGGCGGTGATGACAGGTGTGAGAGCCATCAGAAGTCCTTCGGATCCGGGGCGGTCTCGCCGCGTTCTTTAGCCTGATTCAGACCGGCCAACATCAACGAGTCGATGGCATCGGACTTGTAGCCGAGGCCGTCGTCGATCCCGGCGATCGTCTTCTCAGCGGCCCGCCAGCCGCGGACCGCCGGACCCCTGGTCGCCACGACCTCTTCGCCCGCCTCGAGCTTGTCGATGACGTCCATCATCTTGTCGATGTCCATCTGGTCGAAGTACTCCCAGTCCACCGTCACCACCGGCGAGTGGGTGCAGGCGGCCTGACATTCGATGCGCTCGAGGGTGAACCTGCCGTCGGCCGTCACTTCACCGTTGCTCACCGAGAGCCGTTTGCTCAGCGCGTCGAAGATCGCGTCGCCGCCCAGCAGGCCGCAGGCGGTGTTCACGCAGACTCCGATGTGGTGCTCCCCGCCCTGGGAGCGCAGCCGGTACATCGTGTAGAAGGTTGCGACGGCACGGACCTCCGCAGTGCTGAGGTCCAGCAGTTCGGCGCACAGTTCCAGACCCTCGGCGGTCACCATTCCCTGCTCGGACTGCAGCAGGTGCAGCATGGGCACCAGTGCCGACCGGTCCTGCGGGTAGCGGTCCATCAGCTGCCGGCATTCGGCGCGGACCTGTTCCGAAATCGCCATCAGGCGGTCCTCCTCGTCATCGGTCCACCCCACCCATCACGGGGTCGATACTGGCGATCGATGCCACCACGTCGGAGATCATGCCGCCCTCACACATCGCCGGGATCGACTGCAGGTTCGTGAAGGACGGATCGCGGAAGTGCACCCGGTAGGGCCGGGTGCCGCCGTCGCTGACCACATGTGCGCCGAGTTCACCCTTGGCCGACTCCACCGGAACGTACACCTGTCCGGCAGGAACGCGGAAGCCCTCGGTGACGAGCTTGAAGTGGTGGATCAGCGCCTCCATGGACTCACCCATGATGCTGCGGATGTAGTCGAGGTCGTTGCCCTGCCCGTCAGGGCCCAGTGCCAGCTGGCTCGGCCAGGCGATGCGCTTGTCAGCCACCATGACCGGACCCGGGCGCAGCTTGTCGAGGCACTGCTCGACGATGTTGAGGGACTCCTGGATCTCGGCCAGCCGGATCAGGAACCTGCCATAGGCGTCACAGGTGGTCTCGGTCATGACGTCGAATTCGTAGTTCTCATACCCGCAGTACGGCTGGGACTTGCGCAGGTCGTGCGGCAGTCCGGTGGCACGCAGGATCGGTCCGGTGATCCCCAGCTGCATGCAACCCTGCAGATCGAGGTAGCCCACACCCACGGTGCGGCCCATCCAGATACTGTTGCCGACAAGCAGGTTCGAGGTGTCCGGCAGCCGCTTGCGCAGCAGCTTGAGCGACTCGCCGATCTTCTTCTCCATGCCCGCGGGCAGATCCTCGGCGACACCACCGGGGCGCATGTAGGCGTGGTTCATCCGCAGGCCGGTGATGGCCTCGAAGATGTCCAGGATGACCTCGCGCTCGCGGAAGCCGAAGATCATGGCCGTGAGCGCCCCGAGTTCCAGGCCGCCGGTCGCCAGTGCGACGAGGTGGCTCTGCGCCCGGTTCAGTTCCATCAGCATCACGCGGATGACTGTGGCCCGGTCGGGCACATCGTCGGTGATGCCGAGCAGCTTCTCCACTGCGAGGCTGTAGGCGACCTCCTGGAAGAAGGGTGTCAGATAGTCCATCCGCGTCACGAATGTCTCGCCCTGGACCCAGTTGCGGTACTCGAGGTTCTTCTCGATCCCGGTGTGCAGGTAGCCGATGGCGGCCCGGGCCTCGGTGACCGTCTCCCCCTCGATCTCGAGGATGACGCGCAATACCCCGTGCGTGGAGGGATGCTGCGGACCCATGTTCACAATGATCCGGTGGGTCTCCCCCTCCGGCGCCGGCAGGACGGTCTCCCAGTCGCCACCGGTCACCGTATAGGTGCGTTCCTTGTCGAAGCGCTGATCCTTGCCCTGCGACATCTCCTCGTCGGGATTGATGTCATAGATGATCTGATCCTCAGGCATCAGTTGTATGACCTCCGCTCGTTCGGAGGCGGTGTCACCGCGCCCTTGAACTCGACGTCGATACCGTTCAGTGAATAGTCCTTGCGCTGCGGATGACCCACCCAGTCGTCCGGCATCAGGATCCTGATCAGCGCCGGGTGACCCTCGAACTCGATCCCGAACATGTCGTAGGTCTCACGCTCGTGCCAGTCGCAGGTCGGATAGATGGGCGTGAGCGATGGCATCCGGGGGTCGTGGTCAGGACAGGTGACCTCGACCCGGACCCGCCGGTTGTGCGTGATCGACAGGAAGTGATAGGCGGCGTGCAGTTCCTTGCCCTTCTGGTGCGGGTAGTGCACACCGGAGACCCCCAGGCACATCTCGAAGCGCAGGCCGGGTTCATCACGCAGAGCCGTCGCGAAGGTCGTCAGGTATTCCCTGCGTACGACGTAGGTGATCTCGCCGAACTCGATCACGACACGCTCGATGGCGTTCTGCGCGGGTGCGCCCCGGTCCTCGAGCGCGAGTTCGAGCTCATCGGTGAATTCGTCGTACCAGGAGCCGTACGGACGCTTGGCTCCGGCCGGCAGCAGGATCGGCTCGACAAGGCCGCCGAAGCCGGTCACATCGTTGGAATCACCCGCGCCGAAGGAACCGTGCCGGACCCCCACCACCTCTGGGCCGGGCGCTCCCAGCGTCACGTCCTGGCCGGTGGCCGATTCCTGCTCGTGGGATTCGGTCATCGCAGCAGCCCCTTCATGTCCTGCACCGGCTCGGCAACGAGTGCCTTCGCCTCGAGTTCGGCGATCTCCTTCTCACGGTTCGCGCCGATCTTGGTCTGCTGGATCTGTTCGTGCAGCTTGAGGATGGCATCCTCGAGTTGTTCGGGACGTGGCGGGCAGCCCGGCAGGTAGATGTCCACCGGCACGATATGATCGACGCCCTGCACGATGGCGTAGTTGTTGAACATGCCACCACTGGAGGCGCAGGCACCCATGGAGATGACCCACTTCGGGTTGGACATCTGGTCGTAGACCTGCCGCACGATGGGGGCCATCTTCTGGCTCACCCGTCCCGCCACGATCATCAGATCGGCCTGTCGCGGGGACGGCCGGAACACCTCCATGCCGAAACGGCCGAGGTCATAGCGCGGCCCGCCCGCGGACATCATCTCGATGGCGCAGCAGGCAAGACCGAAGGTGACCGTCCACACCGACTTCTTGCGCGCGTAGCCCGCCAGACCCTCGACGGTGGTCAGCAGGAACCCGGACGGGATCTTCTCTTCGAGCCCCATATCAATCCCAGTCCAATCCTCCGCGGCGCCATTCATAGACGTACGGAATAGTCAGATTGACGATGAACAACAGCACCGCGAGGAAGCCGAACAGTGCGAGCGTGTCGAAGTAGACGGCCCACGGGTAGAGGAACACGATCTCGATATCGAAGATGATGAACATCATCGCAGTCAGGTAGTACTTGACCGGGAACCGACCGCCGCCGATGGGCTGCGGGGTGGGATCGATGCCGCACTCGTAGGCGTCCACCTTGGCCCGGTTGTAGCGCTTCGGGCCCGTGATCGGTGCGATGGAGATCGAGAACAGCGCGAACAACCCGCCGAGCCCGGCCATGGTCAGGATCGGTATGTATACGTTCACACGTCACCTCCGCTGCGCATAGGTGGAAGACGCAACTCGGTCATCATCCTAGGGACTCTGGATCTGTAATGCTGCCCGACGCGGCGAATCGGCAGGGCCGTTTTCGCCCGGGCAACACACTGCCCGGTATCTACCGCTTCCCGCCGTGAGACTCACTACCGACCGTCACGGTTTCCAGGCCCGGTGAAGCGCGACAATTCCCCCGCTCAAGTTGCGAAACTGCACATCCGCCCAGCCACATTCGCGCAGCAGTGCGGCGAGTTGCCACTGATCGGGCCAGGCCGCAATGGATTCGGCGAGATAGACGTAGGCGGCGGGATTGCTGGAGACCCGACGGGCCACCTCCGGCAACGCCTTCATCAAGTACTCCAAGTACGCCGTTCGGATGAACCCGTTGCTCGGTGTGGAGAACTCACAGACCACCAGACGCCCACCGGGGCGGGTCACCCGCAGCATCTCCGACAGCCCGGCCGCGGTGTCGTTGAGATTGCGCAGCCCGAAGGAGATGGTGACAGCATCGAACACGTCGTCGGCGAAGGGCAGCGCCTGGGCATCGCCGGCCACGAACGCCGGGCCCGGATTGCGTTCACGCCCCTGGGCAAGCATTCCGAGGCTGAAGTCGCAGGCCACGACCTCCGCCCCTGCTGCCAGCAGTGGCTGGCTGCTCGTCGCTGTTCCGGCAGCGAGATCCAGCACGAGTTCGCCCGGTTGTGGAGCGACGGCCCTGGCTGTCGCTGCGCGCCAGCGGATGGTCTGCCCGGCCGACAGCACGTCATTGGTGACGTCGTAGCGGGAGGCGACCTTGTCGAACATGGCCGCGACCTCGTCGGGACGTTTGTGCAGGTCGGCGGAACTCACGACACCATCCAATCACGGGCGGGATTCGGCTCGCAGCCGGCGGCCGGAGCCAGCGAACCACCTCTTGTCATAGCAGCCCCGCCACTCCTGTGGGCTCAAGCCCCGGACTGCGCACTGAGCACGGTCCGCATGGCATCCAGTTTGGCGTTCGACTCCGCCAGTTCGGCGGCCGGGTCGGAGTCGACCACGAGGCCGCAGCCGGCGAAGAGCCTGGCGGAGCGAGCGTCGTCGGCGAGTTGGGCACAGCGCAGTGCGATCCCGAACTCACCGTTGCCGCTGGCATCGAACCAGCCGACCGGGCCGCTGTACCGGCCGCGATTGATGGTCTCGAGATCGGCGATCACCGCCATCGCACGTTCGGTGGGCGTGCCGCAGACCGCAGCGGTCGGATGCAGGGTGGCGGCAAGTGCGAGCGCGCTCGCCCCGTCAACGACCCTGCCCCGGATGTCAGTGGCCAGATGCTGCACGTTGGCCAGGCTCAGCACCGACGGGCGGTCGGCGACCTCCAGGTCGGTGCAGTGCGCCGCCAGCGCGTGCGCGACCGAACGGACGGCGTACTCGTGCTCGGACAGGTCCTTGACCGAGCCCCGCAGAGCGCGTGCACTGCGCTCGTTGTCCGTGACCGTCTGTGCACTGCGAACCGTGCCCGCGAGTACCCGCGAGGAGACCTCGTCTTCGAAGCGGCGGACCAGCAGTTCCGGGGTGGCGCCGAGCAGGCCTTCGACGTGGAAGGTCCAGCACTCCGGGTATCGCTGGGCGAGTGCGGCCAGCACGGGTTTGGTGTCCACGGGGCGGCCGAAGTGAGCCTCGACCTCACGGGCCAGCACCACCTTGTCGATCTCGGCGGTCTCGATCCGCTTCACCGCCTCGGCCACCGAGCGCGCCCATTGTGCCGATTCTGCGACGTCCTCGTCCCAGGTGACCCGCTGCGCGGTGGTCGTGGCATCGGCGCCGGCGAGTAGCTGATCGGCCCGCGCCCCCTCCTCCATCGTGGTGAGCCACGCCCTGCCGCCTCGCAGTGCGAGCAGGAGTTGCGGAATCACGACCACCGAGCCGGGGCTCTCGTCATCGAAGGTGAACGAGGCGAAGGCGATGGGGGACTCCTGCTGCCAGCCGCGCTCGGCGATCATCTCCTGCAGCCAGCGCTGCGCCCGGCTGAAGCGTTCCTCACCGGAGAAGGTCTCCTTGGCCGCCACTCCCCAGCCGACGAGCCCTTCCCCGTGCCTCACCCAGGCCACCGACGGGGCTCCCGGGAACACGCCGAACGGACCGTAGTCTCCGGAGCTCTGTGGAGCGAAGGGCTGGCCCGCGGTCAGGTGGGGCGGATCGGGTAGTTCGTCCGCGCTCAAGCTTCCCCACTGCCCGGTAGTCCTTGGTTCACCCACGGTTCCAGAATAGGGCCACCGGGCTCGTCTTGGACACCATCAGCCCGCGAGGGCCGCCGCGACATGCTCCTGCAGTTTCACAGCGAGCGCCGCCTCCGCAGAACGTGGCAGTGTCGGCACGATCAGGACGCGGGGCTGTCCTGCTGCTCCCTGATAGGCGTCGGCGAACTCGAGCGCCGTCTGCGGCTGGGCCACTTCGATGCCGAAACCTGACACGGCTGCGGCGAGGTCACCCTGTCCCGGAGTTCCGAAGACCCGCTCGTAGACGTCCTGATACGCCGGGGCTGCCTGTTCCAGCTGGCTAAAGATGCCGCCGCCGTCGTTGTCGAGGACGACGAGTGTCGTCCTCATGCCATGCAGCCGAGGCAGGGAACCGATGTCGTGCCACAGCGCAAGGTCACCCAGCAGTCCCACCACATGAGTGCCACGGCCCCTCGCCAGACCGGCCGTGGTGGCGACCAGCCCATCGATGCCGTTGGCCCCGCGGTTGGCGTGCACGTGCTGGGTCTGAGGGGTCGAGGCGAAGCTGTCCACGAACCTCATCGGCCAGGAGGCAGCGAGCAGCACGGTGTCGGAGGGTCGCAGCAGGTGCCACAGTTGTCGTGTCACGGCGATCCCTGATCGCCTCGGCCCATCGGCGATCACAGCGCCCAGCGCGGCCTCAGCCACTTCATCGGCTGCTCGCCATCCGGCCAGCCAGTCAGCGACGGCACGCGTACCCGCAACCGGAATCCGGGTCAGGATTCGTTCCGCCGTGCCGAGGTGGTCGGGAGCGTCGAAGCGATCATCGACCGCAACGCTCCAGTGCAGGGGAGTTCGCTGGACGAGCAGGTTCACCGACCTGCTGAGCCCGAACCGGCCGATGCTCAGCACCAGGTCCGGCGTGTGCGCCTCCAGCCAGTCCTCAGCCCCTGCCAGCAGTGGGCCATGGCTGACAAGATTGGCGTGCGGAGGCAGTCCCGCACTCGGCTCGGCGATGATCGGCCAGCCCAGCCGTTCGGCCAGAGCGAGGATATCCACCCGGAACCGGCGCGCCCGTGGGGGAAGGTCACCCACCAGCAACAGGCCGGTGCCAGGCGGGGTGGCCACCGGCTCGGCATCCTCGGCATCGGAGTTGATCGACGCCAGTTCCACCTCGATCCGCTCCTGCTCCGGAGGCGGTCCCACCAGGGGCGCCCGGAAGGCCAGGTTCAGGTGGACCGGCCCGGCCAGCCGCGATGCGTCCGCAGCGGCTCGCACCCCGAGCGCCGCCCACTCCGCACGCTCAGCCTCGTCGCCGTACTCGGGCGCCGGGACGTCCCACATGGTCCTCGCGTCGGGGCCGAAGATGTCGTCCTGTTCGATCGTCTGGGGACTGCCCACGCCCCGGGACTCGATCGGGCGGTCGGCGGTCAGGAGGATCAGAGGCAGTGCCGAATAGGAGGCCTCCACCATTGCGGGATGCAGATTGGCGACCGCCGTTCCCGAGGTGCAGATCACGGCGACCGGTCGCTGACCTGCGCGCATCAGCCCGATGGCGAAGTAACCTGCGGCACGCTCGTCAACGATGACATGCAACGACAGTTCCCCCGCCAGTTCTGCCCTGCCCACTGCGAGGGCCAGCGGAGCCGAGCGGGAACCCGGGGAGAGCACGAAGTCACGGACCCCCGAGCGCACCAGCGCACCCACCAGCGCGGCAGCGCAGTTGACGGCGGGTGACTCGGTCATGGAGCTATCCTGCCGGATACTCACCCATCACAGGCGACAGATGCAGCACCAGATGCGCGCGGGTCAGCTCAGCTCTCTCAATTGATCGCGGAAGGCCGCCTGCAACCGGTCAGCCGCAGCATGTGCGGCAGTTCCCGTCAGAACCAAGGAATCGTTGACAAGAACCTCCGGCCGGCCGACGGCCACCACACCCTGACTCGGCAGCACGGTCGTGCGGGTCACGTCGGCAGCAAGGAGCGCCCCTGTGCCCAGGCCGCAGTCGAAGGGCAGGTCCGGCAGCGCTGCCGCAGCGGCCACACTGGCCGACAGTCCGATGCTGGTATCCATACTGCCGCTGATGACGATGGGCAGCGGGATTCCTTCGGCCAGCGCCAGCGTCCGGCGGATGCCACCCAGTGGCGCAACCTTGAGGATCGCCACATCGGCGAACTCAGCCACCGAGTCGATCTCCGCGTCGATCCGAATGGCCTCGTCGGCCGCGACAGCGCAGACACCCTCCGCCTTCACAGCACGCATCTCGTCGGCGCTCCGGCAGGGCTGCTCGACGTACTCGATCCCGAGCCGGGCCAGCTGCTCCAGGGCCCGTCGGGCCTCATCGGCGTCCCAGCGACCGTTGGCGTCGATCCTGATCCGGCCGACGCCACTGCCGAGCAGATCATCGAGTACCTTCCGGATCGCCCCCACGCGCGCCAGGTCGTCAGCCAGTCCCTCACCCTTGTTCGCGACCTTCACCTTGATGGTTCGGCAGCCCGATTCCTGGACCGCCGCCGCCGCCAGCCGGGCCGTGGTCGGCACATCCACTTCGGGGAGTATGGCATTGCTGGGAACCTCTCCCCGGACCGGTTCCGGCCAGGCGAAGAATGCCGATTCCAGCGCCGCCAGCAACCACAGCGCGCTTCGCTTCGTGTCGTAGTCCTGGAACGGCGAGAACTCACCCCAACCCTGCGGGCCTTCAATGAGCAACCCTTCCCGGAATCGCATCGAGCGGAACTGCGCCGACAACGGCACCCGGAAGGGCAGCGCCCGCGCCACGGCGTCCGCGGCCTCGCGTGAAGCAGCGATCTCCAGCAGCTCCGGGTCGAGCTCAGGCAGCATCCTTCACCCCAGTCGATCCAGCCGGGACGACCAGCTGCCACGTCGGGGTCAAGGGCGCTTGGGGAACTGCGCGAAGTCCGGGCGGCGCTTCTGCTGGTAGGCGTTGCGGCCCTCCTGCGCCTCCTCGGTCATGTAGAACAGCAAAGTGGCATCGCCGGCGAGTTGCTGAACCCCGGCCAGGCCGTCGTCTGCAGCATTGTGGGAGGCCTTGAGCATCCGCAGGGCCAGTGGCGAATGGGCCAGCATGTCCTGGGCCCACGCGACAGTTTCCTCCTCCAGATCGGTGAGCGGCACCACAGCGTTGATCAGGCCCCAGTCGTAGGCCTGCTCGGCGCCGTACTGCTGGCAGCGGAACCAGATCTCCCGTGAGCGTTTCTGCCCGATCTGAGCGGCCAGCAGCCCGGAGCCGTAGCCGCCGTCGAAGGAGCCGACCTTGGGGCCGGTCTGCTGGAACCGGGCGTTGTCCGCGGCGATGGTGAGGTCGCAGACGATGTGCAGCACGTGCCCGCCGCCCACGGCATAGCCGGCCACCATGGCGATCACGGGTTTGGGCAGCCGCCGGATCTGCACCTGCAGGTCCAGTACGTTGAGGCGTCCGATGCCTTTCTTGGCCACTTCGTCGTCGCCGATGTAGCCGTCGTCGCCACGGATCTGCTGGTCGCCTCCGGAGCAGAAGGCCCAGTCACCCTGTCCGGTGAAGATGATCACGCCGACCTCGTCGTCGTCGCGGGCCCGGTTGAACGCGTCCTGGAGTTCGAAGAGAGTCTGGGGCCGGAAGGCGTTACGGCGGGTTGGCCGGTCAATGGTGATCTTGGCCATCCCGTCGGCCTTCTCGTACCGGATGTCCCCGTAGTCGCCTTCTGCCTTCCAGTCGGCCGCCGGCCGGATCGAGGAATGGGACGGGTCCTCGAATGCCGGGCTGGATTCGGTCACGACGGGCGGCAACGGGTATCGGGTACGGGAATCCACGGTGTCAGCTCTCCTGCGTCACTGTTGTGTCTGGTCCGGTGGGCGGGGCACTTCGAAATCAATTCGGGGCCATCTCCTAGGCTAACTTGTGTGAGCCGTCGCGAACTTGTCAGCGTACCTGTGGCCGCCGGAGCGGACGGGGTCCGCTCACTGGCTCGAGTCCTCGGGCCCGCCATCGAGGGCTCCGGTCCGGCGATCGCTATCACGCCCAGGGTCACCGCCAACATGCCCGAACGCTTCGCCACTGCCCTGACTGCAGCGCTGGAAGTCGATGCCCCGCTGACCCACGACGACGTGGCGGTGATCATCGCCACCAGCGGCTCCAACGGGGAACCCCGAGGTGTGGAGTTGTCTGCGGCAGCGCTGCAAGCCACAGCCAAGCTGACGCAGGAGGCGCTCGGGCCGCCCGGGAACTGGCTGACGGCCCTGCCCGTGACCGGCATCGGTGGACTCATGACCGTGATCCGCGCACTGATCCACCGCACGGAGATTGTGGCATGGTCCGGAGTGGGCGGAGCAGCCTCGTTCACGCCTGCATCTTTCGCGGCCGCAGCCACGCAGGTTCTCACCACAGCGGGAGTGGACGGGATGCCCGCCTATGTCTCCCTCGTGCCGACCCAACTGGCCAGGATCGTGGACGACCCCGTCACAACCGAACTGCTCGCAGGCTTCGGGGCCGTGGTCAGTGGTGGCGGCGCAACCCCGGAACGCATCTCGGAGCGGCTGCGAGCCGCGGGGGTGAACCTGGTGACCACCTACGGCCTCACCGAGACCTGTGGCGGGGTCGTCTACGACGGCCGACCCCTGCCCGGCGTCGACGTCGCCGTGGATGACAAGGGCATCATCAGCATCGCGGGTCCCACACTCGCCTCCGGATACCGGTTCCGGCCGGATCTGGACAAGAAGCGCTTCCGGGACGGCTGGTTCTGCACCAACGACTTCGGCGCTTGGTCGGACGGCAGGCTCGAGGTGTTCGGCAGGATCGATGATGTCGTGAAGGTCGGCGGCAGCAAGGTGTCGCTCACCGGGATCACGAACGCGCTGCTGCGTCATCCCCGGGTGATCACGGCGCTGACCCGGGCCGAGCAGGACGAGGAATGGGGGTCCGTGCCCGTCAGCTACGTTGTGCCCGACAGCATCTCAGTGCTCGAGCAGCCCGCTCCGCTGGAGCAGCTGCAGTCCGAACTCTCGCAACTGGTCGCGGACAGCCAGGGACGCGCATCGGTGCCCCGCCGGTTCGAGTTCCGGGCCGAATTGCCGCAGACGGCCTCCGGCAAGCCCACGATCTGACAGCCTTCCGAGCCAGGCCGCTGGGGAGTCGGGCCAAGGAGCTGCGGTTGCGTCAACCTGTCACGAGGCCACAATCGGTCCTCTACGATGCAGGCATGGCTGCCTCACCGCCCCAGGGCGCGCCCACGCTGCTCGACGGCAAGGCCGCCGGCGACTACCGCGGGAAGATCCTCGGGTGGGGGATCACCTTCATCGTCGGAGTGGTGGGCGTCATCCTGGGGATCGTGATCCCGAACGAGGGTCTGCTCGAGGTCGAGATCAGCGGCCCCATCGGGATCATCGGACTGTTCGCCCTGACCCGGCTGATCAAGGCTGTGACAGGGCGCCACCAGGCCATCAAGCGGGAGGCGGCGCACGGCTACTACACCGTGAGTGAGCGCGCATTGCACCTGCATGACCGCGAGGTGGATCCGGCTTCCCTCTGGGCACTGGATCCGGAGTCGGGCGCCGTGCGGCAGCAGCCGAGCGGGCAGTCAGCCGACACCGGATCCGCCTGAGCAAGCCTGAGCTGACAGGCCTCAGTCCCACGACGGACACGTGGGAAACTGGATCCCGGCCGCAGCGTTCTGCTGCGGCCGGGATCCAGCAACGGGGAGGCGACGTGGCGACGCTCGGCCAATGGGTGCATGGCGCTCGACCCCGCACGCTGCCCGCGGCGATCGCGCCCGTGGCGCTCGGTTCCGGGATCGCTGCGTTCGAAGGCAGCCTGCTGTGGCTGCGGGCGCTGCTGGCGCTGCTGGTGGCGCTGCTGCTGCAGATCGGCGTCAACTATGCCAACGACTACAGCGACGGCGTCCGTGGCACAGACGAGGAGCGGGTGGGACCGGTACGCCTTGTGGGGCAGAAACTGGCCACCCCCGGCGCCGTTCGTCTGGCCGCTGTGCTGAGCCTGCTCCTGGCCGCGGTGTTCGGACTGCTGCTCGTGGCACTGTCGGGAGCCTGGTGGCTGCTGCTCGTGGGAGCGGCGGCCGTCGCCGCCGCCTGGCTCTACACCGGCGGCCCCCGGCCCTACGGCTACGCGGGGCTCGGAGAGGTGTTCGTCTTCGTGTTCTTCGGACTTGTGGCGGTCGTCGGCACCAGTTACACACAGACCGGCGCGATCACCTGGGTGAGCGTGGTTGCCGGTGCGGTGGCAGGTGCCTGGGCCTGCGCGATCCTGATGGTCAACAACATCCGCGACGCCCCCGGTGACTCCCTGGTCGGCAAGCACACCCTGGCCGTTCGGCTCGGAGACACGGCGAGCCGTTGGCTCTTCGTCGTGACCATCTGGTTCCCTTTCGCGCTGATCATTGCACTTGCGTTCGCCACCCTCTGGGCGTTAGCGGGCCTGGCGGCCATCCCGGTGGCGATCGGGCCGAGCATCTTGGTCCTGAACCGGGCGCAGGGCCCGGCACTCATCCCCGGCATCATGGCGACCTCGATGCTGCTGCTCCTGGGCTGTGTGGCAACGGGAGCCGGCTTCCTCATTGCTGCGCTGGCGAACTGAGCGCAGCGACCGCGGCCGATCAGCGGTCGGGCCGGAACTCTCACTCAGGCGTGGCTGCCAGCACCGATCGGGCGCGTTGCACGGCGGCGTCGAGGTCCGGGTGGAAACTGAACCGTATGTCCCGGGCACGGAAGACGAAGCGGGCCGCCGCCTGGATCAGCCTGTTGCCACCGAGGACACAACACATTTCCAGCAGCCCCGGGAGCGCCGCGATCTCATCGGTCAGGGTGCGTCGCGAGGCGGTGTCGGGGAGTTCAGCCGGGGTCAGGTCCGCGATCAGCACCCACGTCTGCCAGCGCTGCCGTTCACGGCTCACAGCCGCGAACTCCGCTCGCACCTCCTCGGGACTGGTCCTGGCACCTTCGGTGAGGAGTACGATTCTGGGTTCAGGCACACTCACCTGCCAGCCACCGACCTGCGTCATTGTCATTCCTGCCCACGCGACTCACCGACCGATAGCGGTCCTGGTGAGCAAGCGAACCCCAGTCCCACTGACCGCGTACGGCGCGGTCCCCCGTGCTTGATCTGCCCTCGGCAGTCAGTGTTCCTTCTCGTCCGAGGCTTCCTGACCCGGTTCCGGTTCTGCCGGGGTGGAGCCACTCGACTCCTCGGCCTCGGCGCTGGCCATGCGTTCCTTGCGCCGGCGCTCCAGCCAGACATCCTCGTCAAGACGCCGCAGGAACGAGGCATCATCATCAGGCGCGACGGGTCGCGGTTTGGACTTCAGGGAGATGACCCGGGGTCCCTCGTAGTCATTGCGGTCAGACCTGGCCGGGCGGCCGATCAGGAACCAGAGCGCGGCGCCCACAACGGGCAGGAAGGCAAGGATGAGCCAGGTGGGCTTGTTGAATCGGCGGATCTGATCGTCCTCGGTGTTGAGCACATCGAAGAAGGAGTAGATCGCAAGGCCCAGTACGATCAGCACGGGTATAGCTCGAGGCATCTGCTCTCCATCGGTCCTCTCTCAGACTAGCCGCTGGAAGGGCTGTTTCACACGTTATGAGGCAGGGGCGCACGGGTACCGGTGCGCAACGATACCGCCGCGGGCCTTCGAGACAGGATCGCACCCGGGCCTGCACCAGCACCGCTACATCATGGCTGCGCCAAGAGTCGCGCGCCAGCGTAATCTGGCGGCATGGGAGATCGGCGCCGTGCTGCGACCCGGCCGTGGCTCCCGTTCCTGAGCACCCCGCTCAAGCTCGGCAGCCGGGGCAATATCGTAGCCGGTGTCACCGTGCTGGTGTACCTGGTCCCGCAGGTGATGGCCTACGGCACCGTGGCCGGCGTCTCCCCCACCGTCGCTCTCTGGGCCTGCATCCCTGCGCTGCTGGTCTATGCCCTGCTGGGGACGTCCC
Organism: Actinomycetota bacterium; assembly: GCA_020438795.1. Lineage (GTDB taxonomy): Bacteria > Actinomycetota > Actinomycetes > S36-B12 > JAGQTY01. Next base: position 11,315 of record JAGQTY010000024.1, on the reverse strand, counting down.
GGTTGCTCAGTCTGGGCCCTGAGTCCAGCGTGGCGCTGATGACCGCGGCAGTGATCGCCCCGATCGCGGCCGGGAACCCGGACTCCTACCCGGCGCTGGTGGCAGGGCTCACCCTGCTCACAGGCGTTTTCTGCCTGGTGGCGGGACTGGCACAACTCGGCTTCGTCGCCGACCTGCTGTCGCGGCCGGTGCTGCTGGGGTACATGGCGGGCATCGCGCTGTTGATGATCGAGGGTCAGCTCGACCGGTTCCTGGGTATCAGCACAGACGCCGACTCACCCGTCGAGCACATCTGGCAGGGACTCAGCAGGCTCGGAGGGATCGACGGCTGGGTCCTGGTGATCAGTCTGACCACGCTCGCGGCTCTCTTCGCCCTGGCACGTTGGGCGCCCAAGTGGCCCGGCACGCTGATCGCTGTGGTCGCTGCCAGTGCGCTCACAGCGATCATCAATGCGGCCGGCGGCGACATCCCCCTGGTCGGCACCATCCCGGATGGCCTGCCGGGCTTCTCGTGGCCGGGTAACGACCAGTGGGCTGCGCTGGCGATCGGCGCCCTGGGCCTGAGTTTCGTGGCAGCCACCGATGTCACCCTCACCGGCCGGGCCTTCCGCCATTCCAAGGATCCGCCAGTACTGCCGAACACGGAGCTACGGGCGCTGGGAGTGGCGAACATCGGCTCCGGTCTGTTCCACGGGATGCCTGTCTCCAGCAGCGGCAGCCGCACGGCCATCGCCGAAGCGAGCGGCGCCCGGACGCAGGGCTATTCCCTGATCACTCTGGCCGGGCTCGTGCTCATCCTTCTTTTCGCAGGGCCGGTACTGTCCGTGATGCCTCAGGCGGCGCTGGCCGCACTGGTGGTCTATGCCGGCATCCGCCTGATCGACCTGCTGGGACTGCGCCAGCTCTGGCGCTTCCGCAAGTCCGAGTTCGTGCTCGCGCTGACCACGACCATCGGCGTGATCCTGCTCGGAGTCCTGTACGGAGTACTGATCGCCATCGCGCTCTCGATCGCCGACCTGCTGATCCGGGTCGCGCGGCCCCACGCGACCGCGCTGGGTCTGGTTCCGGGCCTGCCGGGGATGCACGACGTCGACGACTACCCACAGGCGCAGGAGGTGCCGGGCCTGCTCATTCTTCGCTACGACTCCCCGCTGTTCTTCGCCAATGCCGGCAACTTCCTGGACGTCGCTCACGAACTGCTCGACGAGCGACCGGACACCCACTGGTTCGCCCTCAACTGTGAGGCGATCATCGAGGTGGACGCCACGGCGCTGGACACCCTGAAGCAGCTCGAGCGGGAGCTGCACGAGGACGACATCAGGCTGGTCCTCGTGCGCGCCAAACGGGAACTGCTGGAACAGCTCGCGCCGACCGGGCTGCTGGATTCGATCGGCGCCGAGCACAACTATCCGACCCTGCCGACCCTGGTCAAGGCCTACCGTTCGCGCGAGGATGCCTCAGGCGACTGACTCCGGTGGCCACGATTGCGCGTGACCTCGCTCACGAAGGGGTTTGCAGCCCCCGCTGCAGGGCATGCCAGCACTGTCCAGAAACGGACGGATAGGAAAGCTCGACAGGGGTGGCACCCTTCCCTCCCATCTGATCGCCACCCAGGACCCAGTCGGGTCCGTCGAGTGTGTGCGGCCGCCGATACCCCTCGGCGGCCGCATTTCCTTCTCAGCCGGTCAGCGTGGCTGCCCCGGAGCGTACTTCCAGGTGGGCTGCAAGAGGTTGGGCGGCTTGCCGCACCCCGGATCAGGCGATCGTCACCTCGGGTGCCAGATACACGTCCTGCACGGCGTTCAGGATCTCGATGCCATCAGCCATCGGCTTCTGGAAGGCCTTCCGGCCGGTGATCAGTCCGGTGCCGCCGGCACGTTTGTTGATCACAGCGGTGCGTACCGCCTGGCCCAGGTCATTGTCACCGGAGGCGCCTCCGGAGTTGATCAGCCCGCTTCGGCCCATGTAGCACCCGGCCACCTGGTACCGGCACAGGTCGATGGGATTGTCGCTGGTCAGCTCGCTGTAGACCAGGGGACTTGTTTTGCCGAAGCCGATGGCGGTGTAGCCGCCGTTGTTCTCCGCCTGCTTCTGCTTGATGATGTCGGCCTCGAGCGTCACACCGAGATGATTCGCCTGATTGGTGAGGTCGGCTGCCACCGCGTAGTCCACACCGTCCTTCTTGAATGCACTGTTGCGCAGGTAGCACCACAGGATGGTGACCATGCCGAGCTCGTGGGCCCGTTGGAATGCCTCGGAGACCTCCTGCAACTGACGTCGGGACAACTCCGAACCCCAGTAGATGGTGGCCCCCACCGCGATGCATCCCATCTCGAACGCCTGCTCCACCGAGGCGAACATCGTCTGGTCGAACTCGTTCGGATAGGTCAGCAGCTCGTTGTGGTTGAGCTTGAGGATGAACGGGATCTTATGGGCATACTTTCGGGCCACCATGCCGAGAACCCCGAGCGTCGAGGCGACTCCGTTGCAGCCACCCTCGATCGCGAGCCGGACGATGTTCTCCGGGTCGAAGTATTCAGGATTGGGGGCGAAGGAAGCCCCGGCCGAATGCTCGATCCCTTGATCGACGGGCAGGATGGAGACGTAGCCCGTGCCACCGAGGCGACCATGGTTGAACAGCGCCTGGTAGTTGCGCAGGACAGGCACCGGGCGATCGGACAGGCTCACCACCCGGTCGATGAAGTCCGGTCCCGGCAGGGAGAGCGCGCTGGCCGGGATGGTCGTGCAGGTGTGGTTGAGCAGGCCCTCCGCCTCATCACCCAACAATTCACTGATGCGGTCGATACTCATCGGAACCCCTTCGTCGAAAGCCGCTTGCTGGGGCCATTGTTGCGCGTCCTGCCAGCCGGGGCATTCGCGGTTCCCGTGTTCGGGGGAACACACCTTGGATATTCACGGCGATTTCACACTGCGCCGTCAGCAACAGGCTCCTGCGCATCCGCGGTCACTGGCGGTTGTTGCGACCCCAGCCTGACTGTTCGAGGCGGCGCAGGCCTGCGGCCGTATTGGGCAGAACCTCGCCGCCGACGTCGAGCAGTTTCGTACCGACGTCGGCGAACCGGTTGCCCACGAGCCAGATACTGGCTGAGGACGGGACGTAGAGGCCGCCGCTGGCATTGTCGGCGAACTCCGAATCCTCGATCTGCAGGCGGATGCCCGCCTGCGAGTCATAGCCCCATGTGCCGACGTAGCCGTTGCCGCCCGGATCGTGCCGCCTGACGACGATGTCCCGGTACCGGTATCGGCCGGCACCATCGCCGACCAACGCGGCATCCGCTCCTGTCCCGAGCAGCCGCACGCCCTGAACATCGCCGCCCTGCCACAGCTTGACGCCGTTCCTGGCAGCCCTCACCGTAGTGCCCCGTACGAGCACGTCACTGCCCTTGATGTCGATGCCGTCTCCGCCCGCTCCGGACACCTCGCCACCGGTCACGACCACCTGCCTGCCCGATTCAACCGCGATCGCGTCCGCCCCGGACTCCCCCACCCCTCCGCGGGCCCTTACCGAGACACGATTCAGCCGCAGGTGCCAGCAGGGTCCGGCGTTGCAGGAGACCCCCATCACGACATGGCGCAGCCGCACATCGCTGAGCAGCAGGCCGTCCAGCACCGGTCGGCCCGAATCCCGGTGGTCGGGGTAGGCCACGACACCCTCGGACCAGCCGGTGGTGCGAGCTGCGATGCGCATACCTGTGAGCGTGACGCGCCGCTGGGTCCGGCTGTCGTCGCGTCCCAGCGACACCCCGACCTCGAACCCGGTAAGCCGCAACCCGCTCACGTGGACGCGGCTCCCGGACAGCAGCAGGCCGTACTTCTGACCCTTCGAGCGCACAGTCACTCGTCCACGCGCCACCAGGCAGACCCGGTCGGTGGCCAGTCGCAGGGCGAACCACTCGTCGGTGTTCTCGCGATACTCGCCGGCCGACACGACGACCTTCGTGCGCGGTCGCAGGCCGGTCAGTGCGGACTCGATACTGGGATACTTCGCAGAGGGAACCCGACGGACCTCCCGGTCGCAGTACGCGGGCTTCAGCCGGGGGAACGACTCTCGCTCCAGCGGCACGAAGGTGTCCTGCCACCAGCCCGTCGCAGCATGTGCCATGGTCGGGACGACCATGGCAGGCAGCAGGGTCGCGAGTGCGGCCAGCACCGTCACGAGCCGCATGGGCCGCCGTTGCCGTCGCGGCCCAGCACCAACGCCGGCCCCGGCGGCCCGCGGAATTTCGCAGCGGCCCATGACCCTAGGATCGACCATTGGCACCGGATCCTGAACCTGTTGGCGCCCTCGGTTGATCTGCGTGGCTCGTGGCAGGGCGAGGTGCGTCAGGGACGACTGAAGGCGACGTACACTGACGCCATGGCATTCATCGTGTACACCGGTCTGAGACTGCTGCTCCTCGTTCTTGCGACGGGCGTGTTCTATCTCATCGGCATGCGCGGCCTGCTCGTACTGGTGATGGGCTTCATCGCCAGCGGCGTGCTCAGCTGGTTCCTGCTCGACAGGCAGCGCGCCCGGTTCGGCGCGCAGGTGCAGGGCTGGTTCGGAAGCATCAACGACCGGATCGACGAAGCATCCCGCAAGGAGGACATCGAGGATGAGCAACCGGTCCTCGATGTCCGTGACGAGGACCCCAGTCATACCGATACCGCCGAGAACGAGTCGGTTACGCCCGGACCGTCGGACCCGGTTGACGTTTCGGAGCGAAACACTTCCGCCTGAACATCGTCACCTCGACGGTGGGTAACACGGCCACCGACCGGCGATTCTCGCCGCCGCGACACCAAGATCATCCTTCAGTAGCTTGGACCTACTCGGAGGAGACATCATGTGGACGAAGACGCTGGCTGCAGGACTGGTCGCGACGCTCGCCGTGGCTGCGGCACCGATCGGCGCGTCGGCTGGCGCTGCAGAGGTGAGCACGCTCTCGGAGACGCAGCTGAAGGAGTCGAGTCTGCGGATAAGGGACGTGCCGGATTCGCTGTTCCAGATCAAGAAGAAGCGTGACTTCCACTATGCGGAAGGCCGTGATGCGGTCGCTCCCGACCTGTGCGTGAAGAGCGACGGCACTACTCGGTACGGTAAGCGTCCCCGCAGCTACGCCAGTTCGCAGATCGGGCTGGCCGACAAGATGAGCGAGTTCACGTTCACTGAGACGAACAGCGACATCTACCAGTACCGCAACACGAAGCAGGCCGCCCGCGCGTACGCGGGCATCAAGCGGATCTCCAAGAAATGCCTCGGCAAGATCAACTACAGCTTTGATGAGGGCGGCGCCAGCGGCTCGATCCTGATCAAGGGTGTGAAGCGCGATCAGGATGAGTTCAACGGAGTCGCGGGATTCTCACTCGCATTCGACCTGGACGCGAAGATCGATATCACCAACATCATCGACGCCAGCTTCCTCGCCGACCAGTACGCCGAGTACTACCTGTCCGGCAAGTCGATCGTGCGGGTGGAGTATGCCGATGTCTCCGTCCACAACAAGAACGCGATCACCTCGGCGATCCGTGACTACGTGAAGGACGCCTCGCTGACCGTGGCCGACCGGGTCTGGGAGCGGGCGACCGCCGGGCTCGGCTGACCAGCCGGACACGCGCGAACCCTACGATGCTACCCCGGCGCCGAGCTGCAGGCTCTGCGCCCCGAGCCGGCAGCCCTCAGACACCACCGTAGGAGTGCAGACCGGTGAAGAGCAGGTTTACGCCGAAGTAGTTGAAGATGTAGGCCACCAGCCCGATGATGGCCAGCCAGGAGGCCTTACGCCCCTTCCAGCCGGCGGTGGACTGAGCGTGCAGGTAGCCCGCGAAGATGACCCACGTGATGAACGCCCAGGTTTCCTTCGGGTCCCAGCCCCAGTAGCGTCCCCAGGCACTCTCGGCCCAGATCGCTCCCGCCACGATCGCGAAGGTCCATACCGGGAAGGCGAAGGCCACAATGCGGTAGGAGAGCCGGTCCAGCCGTTCCGGTTCGGGCAGCCGGCGTCCCACGGCACACACCAGCTTCGACAGTGGACCGCCGGCGGGTCGCTGTGCGCGGTTCGCGATCAGATACAGCGCGGCAGTGGTGCCCGCGATCAGGAAGGCACCTCCGCAGACGATGGCCATCGACACGTGGATGACCAGCCAGTAGGAGTCCAGCGCTGGGACGAGCTGCTGGGTCTCGGTGTAGAGGACCGTGATAGCCAGGCCGAGGGTCAGCAGCACAAGCGGGATCACGAAGATACCGAGCCAGCGGACGTCGCGGCGCGTCGAGACGCCGAGATACACGCCGAGGATTGCCAGCGCGCTGGTGAGCGAGAACTCGTACATGTTGCCCCACGGCACGCGCCCGGCCCACACTCCTCGCGCGACCACAGCCACGAACAGCATGGTGAACGCCAGCCACGAGAGTGACAGCGCGATGTTTCCCGCCCGCCGACCGGGCTCGTCGGGGTCCGGATCGGGGCCGGCATCGGCCGTTCCCGTGGGCAGGGGTGCCGCAGTCACGGTGTCGCCCCCGACCAGTGCCGGCTCCCGCTGGCGCAGATCGATGCTCTGGGTCCGGCGGGCCGCGAACGAGGCGGCGAAGGCGATCATGGCCACCACCAGCACCAGCATGGTGGCGTAGGTCATCGTGTTGGAGAACTCAGCGACCTGCGCCGCCGATCCCGGGCTCGCCTGCGTCAGAATCATGAGGCCTCTCTCTCACCCGTCACATCGGAGCGGACCGAGCCGGGAACTGGGCCGGCAATCGCATGCATCATCGTAACGCACGCAACAGCTCGTCCCGGTCGACGACAGACGCACTCCTGCCTCGTTGCACGGCTGCGACCGACACTCCGTCGTCCGTGGCGACCACCCAGAGCCGCCGTCGGCGGATGAAGAGGCTGGCTGTCATGCCCGCCACAGCGATCACGATGGCCAGCAGCGCCCAGAAACCACCCTCGTCATGCCCGACCTTCACCGAGATCCAGCGGTCGAAGCCGAGGAACTCCACGGTCTGCCCGCCGGGCAGTTCCCAGTCGTCCCCGGGGGCCAACGATTGCAGACCGAGCTGTTCCATGTCGGTCTCGTCGAGGGTGAAGACACTCTGCGGCACCCCGTCGTCCAGACCGAGATCTCCCGCGAATGCACTGAGGAACAGTACTGGGTTGTCGGGGCCGGGGAAGGTCGAGTGAGGTCCGGCCTCCTCGCTGATGGCCGCGGTCGGGGCGAACAGCCCACGGAAGCCGAGTTGTGGCGTTGCATCGGGCGCCTTGATGACTCCGGCGGAGGTGTAGTTGGCGTCCTCCTGGGTGAAGACCACGGAGTCTTCGAACACGACGGTGCCGTCGGAGTCCGTGATCCGCAATCGCGGCGCGTAGCCGTGGCCGATCAGATAGACCTTGGCGTCGGCGACCTTGACCGGACTATTGACGCTGAGGAACTCCGTATTCTGCTCTCCGTCACTCGTGACGCTGACCCGGGCGTCGAACAGGCGCGGAGTGCCCATCTGCACAGGATCTCGGTCGAACTCGACGTCGAACGAGTCCAGCCGCACCGTGAACGGGGAGATGGCCTCCTCATCCACGAAACGGCCCGCGGTGAACTGGTCGTACTGGCTGACCGAGTTGGAGAAGCCGGTGTTCTCACGGACCACCACGTTGCCATGCCAGCCTGTCACCGCCCCCCAGCCGATGGCGAGCAGCAGTCCGAGCAGCGCCACATGGAACACCTCGTTGCCGGTCTCCCTGAGGTAGCCCTTCTCCGCGGCGACGTGGGCACCGTCACGGCGCACCCGCCAGCGAGCGGCTCGAAGCGTCGTCTCAGCAGTGTCCAGCAGTACCTGGCTGTCGCCGGTGACGATGGGGTCATCGCTGCGTCGGCGGGGCGGCTCGGGCGGTCCCGCCCGCCAGGTACGGTAATGCACCCCGATCCGCGGCACGACACACCCGACCAGGGAGATGAACAGCAGCAGATAGATGGCGGCGAACCACGGAGATCCGTAGACGTCGAACAGTCCCAGCCTGTCGAGCCAGGGCGCCAGTTCCCGATGCTCTGTGAAGTAGTTGCTCACCGCCACACTGTCAGAAGTGCGCTGCGGCAGCAGGGAGCCCGGGATCGCTGCAAGTCCCAGCAGAAGCAGCAGCACCAACGCAGTCCGCATGGAGATGAGACGGCGCCACATCCAGCGCAGCCAGCCGATGGGACCCAGGCCACCCGGAGCGCTGACCTGCCGGTCCATCGGGTCGGCGTGAGTGGTGAAGTCGGTCGCACTCACAGAGCCACCTCGAACCCACCGACCAGACCCTGCAGCCAGATCACGATGTTGTTCCACCACCCGAACACCAGAAGGACCCCGATGACGATCAGCATAACTCCACCGGTCACCGAGAGCGTCCGGAAGTGACGGCGTGCCCAGCGGTTCGCCCCGGCGAACGAGCGAAGCCCCAGGGCCAGCCCCACGAAGGGAAGTCCGAGCCCGACACAGTAGGCGGCTGACAGCAGGGCACCGCGCACGGCTGAGGCCTCGGTGAAGGCGAGCGCCTGCACGGCAGCCAGTGTGGGCCCGATACACGGGGTCCAACCGAGCCCGAACAGCACCCCGAGCAAGGGCGCCCCCCACAGGCCGCGGCTCGGGCGATGGTGCGACCGTCGCTCGGTGTTCCACAGGAAGGTCCGCGAGATCAGGGGGACTCCGGCGAATCCCATGCCGAGGATGATGACGGCCAGCCCCATGATGACTGTGATCAACTGCTGATGGCGCAGCAGCCAGCTGCCAAGTCCCCCGAAGAGCACTCCGTAGGAGACGAAGACCGCCGAGAAGCCGAGCACGAACAGGCAAGCCCCGAGCAAGACCCGGCCGCGTCCTGCGGGAGCCGGCACCGGCCTACCGAGCTGGCTGACGGCAGCCGAACCGGATCCAGCAGAGACTGCGGCCGAACCTGTGTCACCCGAATCGCCCGGCCCTGCATCACCCCCAGCCACAGCGGCACCAGCACCGACCCTGGCGACCCCACGTCGAGATGTCCTGCCCGAAGGCTCGGTATCGCGCAGATCGGCGCCGGTCAGGCTGGTGACGTAGGCGAGATAGCCCGGAGCCAGGGGAAGCACACACGGACTGAAGAACGAGAGGACACCCGCGGCCGTGGCGATCGGCAGCGCAAGCAGCAGACTGCCGTCCATGACGACCGCAGTCACGTCCATTCGAGCACCCTCAGCCCTTCACCTGCTCCAGGATCCCGTTCAGGGTTCCCTCATGGACCTCGCCGAGCACGCGGGCCGCGATCCGGCCCTGCTGGTCGATGACCACGGTTGACGGGATCGCTTTGGGCGGCAGGTCGCGGAACTCCAGCTGCAGTGCCCCGTCGGAATCCAGCAGGTGCGGGTAGTCGAGCGAATACCGCTGGGCGAATGCTGCTGCTGATGCCTGCGAATCCCGTGTGACCAGTCCGAGGAACTGCACCCCGGGGTTGTCCTCGGCGGCTTGCGCGAGCAGTGGCGCTTCGCTGCGGCAGGGACCGCACCAGGACGCCCAGACGTTCAGGACCACAACACGCCCGGAGTAGTCGGACAGGGTGACCGCAGCACCGTCCAGGGTGGTTCCGGAGATGACGGGAGCAGCCACGCGCTGCTCAGCTGGGATCACGGCGATACTGCCGTCATCGGCCCGGAAGCCGATCGAAGCTCCCTCACTGCTGTTCTCGGTCGTTGCGCCACAGCCACCGACGAGGAACGGGATCAGGAGCAGCAACGCCAGCGCCAGGTAGGTGGACCAGCGGCACCAGCCGCCTCGCCCGCAGGAGTTACCGAGGACGCGGCGGTACCAGGGCGGCCGGAAGACATCGGGGGCCCTGGGCAGCTCGTCAAGATCGGTGGGTGTGGTCACGCACCGACGCCCTTGGACGACTTGGCGACCAGGTCGGCCGCCGGTTCGGTGTAGACGACGGCGGTCAGCTCGTCGCCCTCATAGGTCAGGGAGGTCAGCGATGCCAGTGCGCACTGCCGCTTGCGCGGGTCGTGGGCGAAGTGCCGGTCCTCAAGGTCGAGCCTGCACACCCAGATCGGTAGCTGGTGACTGACCAGGACCGCCTCATGGCCCTGGGCCTGCTGGCGTGCCAGCTCCACCGCCAGGCGCATCCGGGCGGCGATGTCCACGTACGGTTCGCCCCAGGACGGACGCATCGGGTTCCAGAGGTGGCGCCACAGTTGCGGCATCTTGATGATGCCGTCGCCGCCGGCGACCTTGTGCCCCTCGAACTTGTTGCCGGCCTCGATCAGGTCCTCGTCGCTTCCGACGGTCAGACCGAGGGTGGACGCGATGGGAGAAGCGGTCTCCTGGGCACGCTCCAGGGGGGAGGCCGTGATGACCGTGATGTCACGATCGGCCAGAGTCTCCGCGGCCCGCTTGGCCATCTCCCGGCCGAGTTCGGACAGGTGGTAGTCCGGCAACCGCCCGTAGAGGATCCCTTCCGGGTTGTACACCTCTCCGTGGCGCAGCAGATGAACTGTTGTGCGAGGCCCGTTTCCCACAGCCGACTCCTCCTCGAGCGTACCTATAGCCTAAACGCTGGACCCGTTGTCCATGCTCCGCATCGCCGCCTCAGCGGCGGTGGGCAGCGCGGCTGCAATCCTGGTCAGTGCCGCATCACCGTGCGCCCCGGACACGAACCATGCTTCGTAGCCGCTCGGTGGCAGATGCACCCCACCGCGCAGCATCTCGTGGAAGAACGCCGCGTAGGCGGCCGAATCCAGGCGGCGGGCCTGTTCATACTCCCGCACAGGCTGCGTGACACCGAAGAAGATGCTGAAGAGGTTACCCGCAAACTGCAGCCGGTGCGGGACCCCCGCCTGCGTCAGCGTCTTGGTCGCCAGCTCGGCCACTTCGGTGGCGGTGGCGTTGAGGTGGGAATACAGCGCCTGATCGCAGTGGCGCAGTGCCGCGGCTCCCGCTGCCATCGCGACGGGATTGCCGCTCAGGGTGCCCGCCTGGTAGACCGGCCCGCTCGGCGCGAGCTGTGCCATCAGCTCGCTCGTGCCTGCGAACCCTGCGGCCGGCAGTCCGCCGCCCATGACCTTGCCGAAAGTGACGATGTCGGCAGCCACCCCGTCGATCCCGAACCAGCCCTGCTCGCTCACGCGGAAGCCGGTCATCACCTCATCGCTCACGTAGAGTGCGCCATGGGCGTGCGCCAATTCCGCGAGACCGGCGTTGAATCCGGGTTCAGGCGGCACGACCCCCATGTTCGCGGCGGCAGCCTCGGTGATGACACAGGCGATCTGTTCGCCCTGCTCCTCGAACACCGCCCGGACGGCGGCCAGGTCGTTGTACGGGA
>JAGQTY010000023.1 GCA_020438795.1 Actinomycetota bacterium | reverse complement strand
GCTCTGGAACGGCGCTTCGCCCCGATCCAGGTGCCCGCCCCGGATCAGGAGATGACGATCCAGATCCTCAAGGGACTGCGGGACCGCTACGAGTCCCACCACAAGGTCACGATCACCGATGACGCCATCGCGGCTGCTGCGCGGTTGTCGGACCGCTACATCAGTGACCGGCAGCTCCCGGACAAGGCGATCGACCTCATCGATGAGGCCGGTTCGCGGTTGCGTATCCGCCGGATGACCGCGCCGCCGGATCTGCGCGAGTTCGATGACAAGATCGCCGAGGTGCGCAAGGAGAAGGAGTCGGCGATCGACGCCCAGGACTTCGAGACCGCCGCCTCCCTGCGCGACACCGAGAAGCAGCTGATGGGCGAGAAGACCCAGCGCGAACGGGAATGGAAGGCCGGCGACATGGATGTCGTCGCCGAGGTGGATGAGAAGCTCATCGCCGAGGTGCTTGCTCTGATGACCGGTATCCCCGTGACCGACGTGTCCGAGGACGACACCAAGCGTCTGATGCGCATGGAGGATGAGCTGCACAAGCGGGTCATCGGTCAGGACCAGGCCATCAAGGCGCTGTCCAAGTCCATCCGGCGCACGCGCGCCGGCCTGAAGGACCCGAACCGGCCCAGCGGCTCGTTCATCTTCGCCGGGCCCTCCGGTGTCGGCAAGACCGAGCTCAGCAAGACTCTGGCGGAGTTCCTCTTCGGCGACGACGACGCGATGATCAGCCTGGACATGTCCGAGTACTCCGAGAAGCACACCGCTTCGCGGTTGTTCGGCTCCCCTCCTGGCTATGTCGGCTACGAAGAGGGCGGCCAGCTGACCGAGAAGGTGCGCCGCAAGCCGTTCTCGGTCGTGCTCTTCGACGAGATCGAGAAGGCACACCCCGACATCTTCAACTCACTGCTGCAGGTGCTTGAGGAAGGCCGGCTCACCGACGCGCAGGGCCGTGCCGTGGACTTCAAGAACACGGTGATCATCATGACCACCAACCTCGGCAGTCGCGACGTCGCCAAGTCGATGGGCTTCGCCCCCGCCGACGATGACGCCAACCAGTACGAGCGGATGAAGGGCAAGGTCAACCAGGAGCTCAAGCAGAACTTCCGGCCCGAGTTCCTCAACCGTATCGACGACACCATCGTGTTCCACCAGCTGACCAAGCTGGAGATCATCTCGATCGTGGACCTGATGGCAGCCAACCTCGACAAGCGGCTGGCGGAGAAGGACATGAGCGTCGAGTTCACGCAGAAGGCCAAGGAGCTCCTCGCGGAGCGCGGCTACGACCCGGTGCTCGGCGCCCGGCCGCTGCGGCGCACGATCCAGCGCGACATCGAAGACCCACTGAGCGAGAAGATCCTCTTCGGAGACCTACTGCCCGGGCACATCGTGGTGGTGGACGTCGATCCGGACAACCCGGAGGAGCCCTTCACGTTCAACGCTGAGCCGAAGGCGCAGCTGCCCGACTCGATCGAGCTGCAGAGCATCGAGGCAGGCAGCGACGGTGACTCCGAGGCTCCGGCAGCCGACGCCTGACCTGCGTCAGTCCCTGGTGCTGCGGTTGCTTCCGGGGCGCTGCGTGCCCCAAGGTGGTTGCGAACGCGGGCGGGAGCACCGATGGATCAGATGCGGCTGGAATCGGACGACTTCGAACCGAATGCCGATCTGCCGTGGGAGACCACGCAGTACGGCGAGAACCGGTCACCGCATCTGCGCTGGCGCAATGTGCCCGAGGGGACCCGGTCGCTGGTGCTGATCGTCACCGATCCGGACGCCCCTGACCCCGCGGCGCCGATCCGCACCAACGTGCACTGGACGCTGTTCAATCTCGACCCTGATCGCGGTGAGCTGCTGCCCGGTCATGGTGACGAGCAGCCGTCGGCGGGCGCGCAGAACTACACGGGCGAGACCGGATATCTCGGGCCGAAGTCTCCCAAGGGCAAACATCGCTACTTCCATCGGCTCTATGCCCTCGACTGCTCTCTTGACCTGCCGCACGGGGCAAGCACCCCTGAGGTCGAGGCCGCCATGGCCGGCCATGTGCTCGCCGAGGCAGAGCTCATGGGGATCAGTGAGCCGCCCGCCCGGTAGCCCGCAGCCTCGAGCAGTCTCGTGGTGGCAGGTCACCGCCGCGGCGTCGTTGGCCTATTTCCTGCTCGGCTACAACACCACTGCGGTCAACGTCAGCATCGACGACGTCAGCTGGGGGCTGGCACTGAGCGAGTTCCAGGTGAGCTGGTTCATGAGTGGTTACGTGCTGGCGGTCGGGATGTTCACGATCGCGGCCGGCCGGATCGCTGACACGCTGGGTCATCCCAGAGTCTGGGTGGCAGGGATGCTGGCCTTCGGGGCGAGTGCACTCGCGACCGGGCTGGCTCTGGATGGCTGGTGGGCGGTGGTGACCAGATTCCTGATGGGGATGAGCGTGGCCCTGGTCGCCCCGGCCGCGGTCGCCATCGTTTCGCATTCGGTGGCTCCCGAGCGGCGAGGCAGGGCGCTGGGTCTCTGGGCCGGAATCTCCACGTTCGGGCTGGCACTCGGACCAGTGTTCGGCGGGCTCATCACCGAGTACCTCGGCTGGCGCTGGGTGTTCCTCGTCAATGTCCCTCTTGTCCTGGCCGGCGTCGGGATCATGCTGCGGGTCCGGCCCGGCTTCGAGACCCGTGCCGCGACCCGGTGGGACTGGCCGGGCTTCCTGCTCGTGGCGGCCACCCCCGCATTGCTCGTCGCCGGTTTCAACCAGGCGGTGACCGGTTGGCTGTCCGCACCCGTGCTGATCCTGTTGTTCCTCGGACTGCTGAGTGCGGTCCTCACCGCTGTGGTCGAGTGGCGCACATCGGCGCCCCTGCTGGATCCGCGGATCTTCCGCATACGCAGCTTCAGCGGCGGTGTCACAACCGGCTCATTTCTGTACTTCGTCCGCATCGGTCTGATGTTCTTCCTCTCGCTGTACATGCTGCAGGCACTCGGCCTCAGCCCGGTCGAATCGGGGCTGTTGCTCCTGGTCTGGACCGGCACGACGACCCTGCTCTCGCCATTGGTGGGCCGCCTTCATGAACGACTGGCACCGGGGACCCTCATCTATGCCGGCTTCCTGGTGCTCATCGCAGCCGTGGTACTGCTGCTCCTCACGATCGACCCCGCCGACTCCTGGGTCACGCTGCTGCTCCCGCTGGCGCTCATCGGTGCTGGGATCGCGCTGGTCTACGCGCCTGCGAACGCCGTGGCGATGAGTGCCATGCCGGACCAGGAGCAGGCCCTGGCGGGCGGCATGCTCAGCACCTTCAGGCAACTGGGGGCCGCGTTCGGCGTGGCCGTACTCAGCAGCATCTTCTACGGACAGCGTGCTGCCAACATCGACGCAGGCGCCGTCATCGCCTGGCAGAGCGGGATGAGGGCGGTCATGCTCGGATGTGTGGTCGTGCTCGTGCTGGGCCTCATCACAGCACTGCTACAACTGCGGCGTCCGACCTGACTGGGCCCATGACGCCACGATCTGGCATACGGTCAGCGGCGCCCCGGTCGAGCAGGGACCTTGGGTTCCTCGTCCCGCATTCCGCTGCGCGTCACCGTGGTGCTGTGCCATCGTGGCCCCGTGGCAGGCAAGGAAACCGTGCCGCTGTTGCGGCACCTGACCCGGGGAACCCCGGTCGTCGAGGGTCACGCGGTCAGGCGCCGGGATCCGAGTATCGGCGAGGAGTTCTACCGGGACCGCTGGCGTCACGACCGCGAGGTCCGCTCCACCCACGGCGTGAACTGCACCGGTTCCTGCTCCTGGAACGTGTTCGTCCGGGACGGCATCATCTCCTGGGAGACCCAGGCCACCGACTATCCGCAGACCCCTCCCGGAGTTCCGGATCACGAGCCCCGCGGCTGTCCGCGTGGGGCATCCTTCTCCTGGTACGTCTACAGTCCCGGCAGGGTCAAGTACCCGTACGTCCGGGGTGCGCTCCTGACCGCCTGGCGAGAACTGGCTGACGAGTATCCCGATCCGGTACTGCGCTGGCGGGCGATCCAGGCCGCCCCGGACACGGTGTCCAGGTACAAGGGTGAGCGGGGCCGCGGTGGGTTCCTGCGGGCCAGCTACGACGAAGCCGTGGACATCACCACTGCAGCCCATGTGGCCACGATCGATCAATATGGGCCAGACCGGGTCGCCGCGTTCACGCCACTGCCCGCGATGTCCCCGGTCTCCTACACCTCCGGTTCGCGGTACATCGCTCTGACCGGCGGCGCGCACATCTCGTTCTACGACTGGTATGCCGATCTGCCGCCCGCAAGTCCACAGACGTTCGGTGAACAGACCGATGTCGCTGAGGCGAGGGACTGGTGGAACTCCAGCTACGTCCTGGTATGGGGCTCCAACGTGCCAGTGACGCGGACGCCGGATGCGCACTTCCTGGCCGAGGCCCGCTACAAGGGTCTGAAGGTCACCGTGATCGCGCCCGACTACGCCGAGCACGCGAAGTTCGCCGATCGCTGGCTGCCGATCTCGCCGGGCGCGGACGGGGCCCTGGCCATGGCGCTCGGCCACGTGGTGCTCAAGGAGTTCCACGTGGAGAAGCAGATTCCCTACTTCCGGAAGTACTGTCGCAAGTTCACCGACTTCCCGTTCCTGGTCCGGCTCGCGGAGGGGCCGGACGGACGCATGGTCGTCGATCGTCTCGTCACCGAGTCGGACCTCGGCGCGCGAGCCGACAAGGCTGAGTTCCGGCCGGTAGTGTGGGACCGCTCCGCCGGCCGGGTTGTGGTGCCCCCAGGTGTGATGGCCAACAAGTACGGGGCGATCGGGGACTGGAACCTCGACCTCGGCGATGTGGATCCGGCGATGTCGGTGCTGGACCGCAATGAGCGGGCCGATGGTGCGAAGGAGGTGCTGTTCCCCAGGTTCGACACCGAGCCCGCAGGCACCATCGCCCGCGGCGTGCCGGTGATGAAGATCGCGGGAATGACGGTCACCACCGTGTTCGACCTCATGCTCGCTCACTACGGAGTGCAGCGCCCGGAGCTGCCAGGTGACTGGCCAGCAGACTACGACGATGCGGAACACCCCTACACGCCCGCCTGGCAGGAGAAGCTCACCGGGGTGTCCGCGCAGGCGTGCATCACCGTGGCGCGGGAGTTCGCGGAGTCGGCGGCAGCCACCAACGGTCGCGCCATGGCGATCATGGGCGCGGGGATCAACCACTGGTTCAACTCCGACACGGTCTACCGGGCGATCCTGACGGTGCTGATCAGCACGGGCACGGTCGGGCGCAACGGCGGCGGCATGAACCATTACGTCGGTCAGGAGGCGATCAGGCCTTTCGGGGGCTGGGTGACCCTCGCCCACGCCTTGGACTGGCAGGCGCCGCCGAGACAGTGCAACGGCACCGCCTACTTCTACACCGGCAGTGACCAGTGGCGCTACGAGGTGTGGCGCCCAGACGATCTGAAGTCTCCCCTGGCCGACGGTTTCGGCGGTGACAGCTTCCAGGACTGTCTGCACACCGCCAACCGGCTGGGCTGGCAGGTCAGCTATCCCACCTTCAACCGGAACACCCTGGACCTCGCGGCAGAAGCCGCGGCAGCGGGCAAGGACCCTGCAACCCATGTGACCGACGAGCTCGCCAGCGGCTCACTGGAGTTCGCCGTGTCCGACCCGGACGACCCCGCGAACTTCCCACGAATCCTCTTCAGCTGGCGCAGCAATCCGCTGGGCGGATCGGGGAAGGGCCACGAATTCTTCATCCGGCACCTGCTGGGCGGGAAGGACAACGCGGACGCGGCGGAGGTCCCGCCCGAGCAGCGACCGCGGACGGTCAGGTGGGTCGAGGAAGCTCCCCGCGGTAAGCTCGACCTCCTGGTCAGCATGGACTTCCGGATGACCTCGACCGCGAACTTCGCGGACGTGGTGTTCCCGGCCGCCACGTGGTACGAGAAGTACGACCTGTCCTGCACCGACCTGCACCCGTTCGTGCATTCGTTCAACAAGGTCATCGATCCGCCCTGGCAGGCGCGCAGCGACTGGGACGCCTTCGATGCCATCGCCACCAGGTTCTCCGAGCTCGCCGGGACCCACCTCGGGGTGCGCCAGGACATCGTGCCGGTGTCGATCATGCACGACTCTCCAGCGGAACTCGGGGTGGCTCACGGCAAGGTGGGCGAATGGGTCGATGGTCGCCCGGAGCCGGGCCGGACTGCTCCCAGGCTGGTCACGGTGGAACGGGACTACCCTGCAGTGGCCGACAAGTGGCGCAGCCTGGGTCCCCGGATCGAGGACGCCGGGGTCGCGGCGAAGGACTACCACTGCGTGCCTGCCGCGGAGGTCGACCGGCTGCGGGTGCGCAACGACGTGATGTCCGTGGGAGCGGTCCATGGCCGTCCCAGGCTGCGGGATGACCGCGATGTCGCGGAGGCCATTCTGGCCCTGTCCGGGGCGACCAACGCCGAAGTGGCCCAGCAGTTGTGGCAGGACGCCGGTGAGGTGACCGGGCTCGACCTGAGCGACCTGGCGCCGAACCGGGGCAGGCTCACCTGGGACGACGTGAGCCGACGCCCACAGCATGTGATGACATCACCGGACTGGACCGGCGACGTGCGGGACTCCCGCGCCTACACCGGGTATGCGATCAATGTCGAACAGGGGATACCCTGGCGAACCCTCACCGGAAGGATCTCCTTCCTGCTGGACCACCAGTGGATGAAGGAGTTCGGTGAGGTGCTGCCGGTCTTCAAGCCGCCCCTGCACATGCTGGAACGGTATCCGCAGGTGCACGGGTTGCCACAGGACCAGGTGGCCGTGCGCTGCCTGACCCCGCACAACAAGTGGAGTATCCACTCCGAGTATCAGGACGACCCGCTGATGCTCACCCTGTTCCGCGGCGGGCCCACCATCTGGGTCTCGACGCAGGACGCGGAACGGGTCGGGCTGTCCGACGGTGACTGGGCCGAGGTCTGGAACCGCAACGGCGTCGTCTCCGCGGTGGCGGCGGTGTCACCACGGATGCCGGCGGGGCTCATCTACGTTCCGCACGCTATCGAACGGCAGGTGCAGGCGCCTCTGACGCAGCGGACGGGGCGTCGCAGCGGCACTGAGAACAGCCTCACCCGAGCGCTGCTCAAGCCCACGCACATGATCGGTGGGTATGGACAGCTGTCCTACGGCTTCAACTACTACGGCTGCACCGGGTCGCAGCGCGACGAGATCGCGATCCTGACCCGGCGCAGCCAGGATGTGACGTTCTGATGATCCGGGCCCAGCTGATGATGGTGATGGCACTGGACAAGTGCATCGGCTGTCACACCTGTTCGGTCACGTGCAAGCAGGCGTGGACCAATCGCTCCGGTACTGATTACGTCTGGTTCAACAACGTGGAGACCAAGCCGGGCACCGGCTATCCGAAGCGCTGGGAGGACAACGAGCACTGGCGCGGCGGTTGGGAGCTCACCGAGTCCGGCAAGCTCAGGCTCAAGGCCGGCGGGCGACTGCGTAAGCTCACCTCGTTGTTCGGCAATCCCGACCTGCCCCTGATCGATGACTACTACGAGCCCTGGACCTACGACTATGAGCACCTCGTGTCAGCGCCGCTGGACGAGTATTCGCCGGTGGTGCGCTCGCGATCCCGGCTGACCGGCAAGGCCATCGACCTGCGCGGCGGACCCAACTGGGACGACGATCTGGCTGGTGCCGCTGAACTGTTCCGCAGTGACCCGAACACGGCCGCACTCGGTGAGCAGGCACGCCTGGAGTACGAGCAGGTGTTCATGTTCTATCTGCCCCGCATCTGCAATCACTGCCTCAACCCGTCCTGCGTCTCATCCTGCCCTTCAGGTGCGATGTACAAGCGGGAGGAGGACGGCATCGTTCTGGTGGACGAGAACAAGTGCCGGGGCTGGCGGATGTGCGTCTCCGGCTGCCCGTACAAGAAGGTCTACTTCAACCACGTCAGTGGCAAGGCCGAGAAGTGCACCTTCTGCTACCCACGGGTCGAGGACGGTATGCCGACGATCTGCTCGGAGACCTGTGTGGGCCGGATCCGCTACATCGGCGTCGTGCTCTACGACGATGAGGATGTGCTCCGGGCGGCGCACACTCCTGCAGAGGAGGATCTCGTGGCCGCCTATCGGGACGTGATCCTGGATCCGGACGATCCGCAGGTGCACCGGCGCGCGGAGCAGGATGGGGTGCCTCACGACTGGATCGTGGCCGCCCAGCGTTCGCCCGTGTACCACCTGGCCAAGCAGCTCGAATTGGCCTTCCCGCTGCATCCGGAGTACCGCACGCTGCCCATGGTCTGGTACGTCCCACCCCTGGCCCCGCTGGCGGACAACGCCGCCGATGTCGGGTTCGATGCCTCGGATGCCAGCAAGGTGCTGGCGGGGGTGCAGGAGATGCGGATACCGCTGGCGTATCTCGCGAGCATGTTCAGCGCCGGGAACATACAGGTCATCAGCGAGGCGCTGGGCAGGCTGAGTGTGCTGCGGGCGATCAAGCGCGCGCTGCAGCTCGGCGCTGATGTTCCCGACGGTCTGCTCGAGGACGTCGGGCTCAGCGAGGACGACGTCGATCTCATGTATCGCCTGCTGGCGATCGGCGAATACGAGGACCGGTACGTGATCCCGACCGCGCACCGCGAGGACGTCGGCGCGGCACAGTCCGAGCACTGCAGCCTGGACTTCCCCGGCGGTCCCGGGATGAGCGAAGCCGTGGGAGGCGGTGGCGGTTCCTTCTTCCGGGACAGCGAAGGGACCACCCGCTTCAATCTGCTCAATTGGGACGGTCGCTCTCCCATCGGGGAGACGCCATGACCGGACAGAGGCGCAGGTCTAAGCAGGAAGCAGTGCTCAGGCTCGCGGCCGCGGTCCTGGACTATCCGGGCGATGACTTCGGGGTCGAGGTGTGGCTCGAGGCTCTCTCGGGACGGTCTCACCGCCAGTTGGTGACTGCGGTGCAGGAGTGGCTCGCCGTGCCCGCAGCGCAGCGGCAGCAGCAGTACATCCGGATATTCGACTTCGGGGGACACTCGCTCTACCTCACCTATCTCACCCACGGCGAGACGCGGCAGCGCGGGACCGCACTGCTCGAGATCAAGGGGGAGCTCGCCTCAGGTGGCCTGGCGATCACCAGCGGTGAGCTTCCCGACTACCTGCCACTGCTGCTGGAGTTCGCCGCCATCGAGGAGCGCGGCAGGCGACTGCTGGCCGACTACCGCGACGCTCTCGTCCGCCTCGCCGATGATCTGGGGGATCAGGAGGGGCCGTTCGGGCTGGTGCTGAAGGCCGTGCTCGCAGCGCTGCCGCGTTCCAGAACCCTGCTGCCGATCGTCGAGATCACCGACACCGACGAGATGGCGGTGCGACGCTGATGGCCACTACGATGCAATGGCTCCTCTTCGGTGTCCTGCCCTACGTGGCAATGACCGTCTTCCTCGTCGGGCTGATCTGGCGCTACCGCTTCGACCAGTACGGCTGGACCACGAGGTCCAGCCAGCTCTATGAGAAGCGCTGGCTCATCATCGGGGCGATGATGTTCCACTACGGAGCGTTCCTCGCCATCGCCGGTCACGTGCTCGGCATCCTGGTGCCCGAACAGTGGACCGAAGCCCTGGGAATCCCCGAGTCCCTCTACAGTCTGGTGTCCAAGGTCGGTGGCACGATCGCCGTGGTCATGGTGGTGGCCGGCCTCGCCGTGCTGACCGTCCGGCGCTGGGGCAACGACCGAGTACGGGCGGCCACCACCGGCGTCGACATCGCGGTCTTCGTCATGCTGTGGCTCATGATCATTCTGGGTGCGATGGAGACAATCGGGGTCAACGACTTCGGTGCGGGATACAACTACCGGCCAAGTATCGGGGAGTGGTTCCGCGGACTGTTCTATCTGCAGCCCGATCCACAACTGGTGACCGGCGCTCCGCTGATCTATCAGGTGCACATCACGGTTGCCTGGTTCTTCTTCATGCTCTTCCCGTTCAGCCGACTCGTGCACGCGTTCAGTGCTCCCGTCGGCTATCTCTTGCGCCCATACGTCGTCTACCGGTCCCGCAAGCCGGCCAAACCGCAGAAGGAGCGGAAGTGGCAGACGATCGGGAGGAGCCGATGAGGCGGGCGCGGATGACAGACCGCTGGATCGGCGAGCAGGAGTGTTGCCTTGAGTACTGACACGTCACCGAGTGGTGGATTCATCTCCCTGCGCGCACTCCAGGATCGGTACAACTCCCGCTTCATCCTAGGGCTGTATCTGCTGATCAACTCAGGCCTGACCATCGGGCTTCTGGCGGCACTCGCTGCGGTCACCAACCAGCCGTTCATCTTCCCCTCTCTCGGTCCGACCGCGTTCCTGCTGTTCTTCCTGCCGTTCAACGCCCAATCGGCGCCGAAGAACGTGTTCTTCGGTCACCTGGTCGGAGTGCTCGCCGGGTTCCTCGCGCTGGTGATCTTCGGGCTCACCGCCACTCCGCCGAACTTGGAGGATGTGACCTGGCCCAGAGTGGGTGCGGCCGCGCTGTGTCTGTCGCTGACGCTCGCATTCATGGTGTGGCTCAATGTGCCCCATGCACCGGCGGGCGCCACCACCCTGATCGTTGGCCTGGGGCTGATGCGAACCCCGGAACAGTTGCTGGTCCTGATGGCTGCTGTCGTGCTGCTCATCATCCAGGGCTGGATCATCAACCGGTTGGCCGGGCTTCGTGTGCCATGGTTCCTTCCCGTCAGACAGAACCAGTGACACTTCCTGGCGCAGCTGGCAGGGCGCGTTCTGCTCGGCTTGCGCGTCGTCAGCGCCGGCCAGTGCCCGCAGCCTCGATCTGAAGTCGCGCGATCTCCCCGTCGCGATCGGCCAGAGCGCTGGCGGCGTTGCGGTAGATCTGCAGCAGCATGTCCGCAGCGGAGTCAGTGTCCAGGCACTGGGATGCTGGGGCGGGGGCCGGTTCGGGCGTCAGCAGACTGGTCAGGTCTGCGAGCACCGGTACTGCCAGCTCGGTGAGATTCGCGACGGTCTCGTCCTGCCGTTCACGGACAACGTCCTCATATGGGCCAGGCAGGGGCGGGATGGTCCGGGTCTGCTGCCGCTCGACGATGTCGCCGAACATGCCGCGTCGGACCAGTTCCCGGTAGTGGGTTGCGAGCCCCTCCTCCCGCACCACCTGGTTGACCCGGCGCAGGACCTCGGCCTGACCCGGACTGAGGGAGGCGTTGCTCCTGATCCCTTCCCGGTCCAGGGTTCCGCTGTGCAGGCCCAGGAAATCCTCGAAGGCTGCCACCATGTCAGTCCCGCTGCCGATCGGGAGCACGACCACCCGTTCGGCTCCCACGACGTCGGCCCAGCGGCGCACCAGATCGTCGAAGCGGAAGGCCTGCTGCCGCCATTCGAAGAGTCCATCAACGATGATGTCCGGGCCGCTGATGGCATCGAGGAACTGCGTGTAGGTGTGGTCGGCGCCGTGCTTGAGGGACTCCTGCCAGATGCTGGGCAGCATCCTGGTCAGCGGCCGCATTGTCGTCAGTACTGTGACGTCGGCTGCGCCGAGCTCAGCAACCACCGACTCGATCTCTGCGGGCGGTGACTGGCTGAACTGTTCGGCCGAGATCACGGCCCGATCCGGGCGTGCCTCGACCTGCTCCAGCAGTCGCCTCCACTTGGGGCCCCGGGGACTCGTCCGGCGCTGCCGCAGTGCAGTGTTGTGGTTCAGGCCGTGCAGGGGATAGCGCACCCTGGCCTGGTCCAGTTGGGGCCGGGAGGCGGCCAGCGCTGATTGCAGAGCGGTGGTCGCCGTCTTGTGAGGACCGATGTGAAGTAGTATTCCGCGCTCTGGCAGTGCCACCCATCGAAGTCTACCTGCGGTTGCCTGCCACGATTCCGTGCCCGGATCCCTGCGATCTGCGCCCCTCAGCTGGGTAGCGCCACGGACTCGTCACTGACACGGACGAGTCCGTCCTCGGCGAGGGAGTCAAGCGCTCGTGCGAGCTGTGCTGAATCCGGCCAGCTGAGTTCGGCCAGTGACACCTCGAAGGGGTGACACTCCCGCAGCGTTGCCAGGATGTGGCCGCGGGTCTGCCGCAGCGAACCCTGGTACTTCGGCTGGCGGCGGGCCGGGTTCTGCGGTGCCGGTCGCTCTCCAGCCCGCCAGGCGCAGCCGGGGCGCAGCGGGCAGGCCACACAGGCCGGTTCGGCCTTGGCGCTGCAGATCAGCGCCCCGATCTCCATCACGGCGACACTGAACTCGGCGGCGGCAGACCCGTCGCCGGGCAGCGCTGACTCGACGAACCGTCGCTGTGTCTTTGTGGTAGCCGCGTCATCACCGCGCCATTGAGCGGAGTACCGCCCCCACACGCGCCTGACGTTCGTGTCGATCACCGGGACGCGGCGGCCGTGGGCGAAGGCCAGCACGGCGCAGGCCGTGTAGTCGCCGATCCCGGGCAGAGCGATCAGGGCCTCGTAGTCGTCCGGCACCTCGTCGTCATGCCGCTCCGCGATGATCCGGCAGGCCTGCTGCAGTCTGGCTGCGCGTCTCGGGTAGCCGAGCCGCCCCCACGTCACCAGCACTGCGCCGAGATCGGCGGCGGCCAGCGCACTCGGGGTCGGCCACTGCGTCAGCCACTGCTGCCAGATCGGGATGACGCGCTCCACCTGCGTCTGCTGCAGCATCACCTCCGAGACGAGCACG
Source organism: Actinomycetota bacterium (assembly GCA_020438795.1). Lineage (GTDB taxonomy): Bacteria > Actinomycetota > Actinomycetes > S36-B12 > JAGQTY01. The sequence goes on along the minus strand of JAGQTY010000023.1, from coordinate 39,798 downwards.
CCGTAGGCGTCGGTACGGCCGTCCCGCCAGGGCAGATCGCGCTTACCTCGGCGGTACCAGGCGATGACATCGTCGTGCACTGCTCCAGCCTACGACGGGCCCGGGAGGTGCCCACGGAGCGCGTTCTCGGACATGGTTGATCGCGGTCCGAGGATCGGCAGCGGGAGTATCCTGGGGGTGTGACCACCCTGAACGACGCCTTCTTTCAGGAGGTCCTCGACAGCATGTTCGACGGTGTCTACTTCGTCGACCCCAGACGCCGCATCACCTACTGGAACCAGGGCGCCGAACGCATCTCGGGTTTCTCGGAGGCGGAGGTCATGGGGCGCAGTTGCGCCGACAACATCCTTCGGCATGTGGATGAGGAGGGCCACCAGCTCTGCCTGGAGGGCTGCCCTCTGGCCGCAACCATGAGTGACGGGCAGCCGCGTGAGGCCGAGGTCTACATGCACCACAAGGACGGTCACCGGGTGCCCGTGGTGGTCCGCGCTGCGCCCATCCGCGATGAGGCCGAGCAGATCATCGGAGCCGTCGAGGTGTTCGTGCCGGGACGAACGGCTGAGCGGGCGCAACAGATCATCGAGGACCTTCGTCGGCAGGCACTGCACGATCCACTCACGCAGATCGGTAACCGGCGCTTCGGGGAGACCAACCTCGAGTCCCTCGAAGGGGACACCGCTCCCGCGCAGAGCGGGATTCTGTTCGTGGACATCGATCACTTCAAGCACGTCAACGACACCTACGGCCACGAGGCCGGCGATGAAGTGCTCAAGATGGTGGCCAACACCCTTCTGAACGGCCTGCGCGCCGGTGACTCGGTGTGCCGCTGGGGAGGCGAGGAGTTCGTCGTCATGCTGCCGGGGTGCGACGGTGAAGACCTCGCCAGGGTGGCTGAGCGGCTCCGGATGCTCGTGGCCAAGAGCTGGATCGATCACGAGGGGAACAGGCTGCGGGTGACCATCAGCCTGGGCGGGGCGCTGACCACCGAGGAGAATGCGATTGAGCGGGTCCTGGAACAGGCGGACAGACGCCTCTACGTGAGCAAGGAGACGGGCAGGAACCGCGTGACGCTGACTGACTGAGCTTCCCCGGCTGCTGGGAGACCGCGGTTGTCCAAGATCACTTCCGTGCGGCGCCGAATGACTCGGCCATCGGTGTTTCGTGCAGCGGCCATCTTCGGGTTACCTTTGTCTCATGAGTTCGCTGATGCATCCGGTGGGTCCCGAGGAACCGGCGGTCTACTGGAAGCGGCGCGCCATCGTCGGCGGGGTGGTGCTGGCCTTCCTGCTGGTGGCCTGGTTGGTCATCAAGCCATCCGGCGGCGACTCGCAGGCAGAGGCGGACAACACCGCTGCAGACACGTCGGCACAGGCGGATGCGGATGTGGCGGCACCGGCTCCCACGCCGAATCCTGTGCAGCAGCCGGCCGCCTGTGCGGACTCCGACATCGAAGTCACCGTCTCGACGGATGCTGAGGTCTACCCGGTCCAGTCGCTCATGAAGCTGACGATGGCGATCACGAACTCCGGCACCGAGCCGTGTCTACGTGATGTGGGTTCGGCCAGCAACGAGATTGTCGTGACCTCCGGAGGGATTCCGGTGCATTCCAGCGATGACTGCAGCACCACCGACGAGGCGGACGAGAAGGTGCTGCAGCCCGGCCAGCAGGCCAAGGTCACGGTCGAGTGGAACGGGCAGATCACCAACGCGCAGACTGGCTGCGTCAGCAGCGGCAACCCTGCTCAGGCGGGCGTCTACGAGGTGACGGGCATCAACGGGACGGTCGAGAGCCTCGAGCACACCTTCACGCTGCAGTAGCACTACCTGCGCCGGCAGCCTCCTGAGGAATCCCCGAAGGTAACCTGTACAGGCCGAGGTCGCGACCGGCTCGGCTGCCCCATGACCGCCAGGGATGCAACGCCGTATCGCACGCCCTAGGCTGTGGTCCGAAGATCATCGGCGGCGGAAGTAGTCCTCGTGACGACCACAGCGGAACGGCTGCGAGCACGCAAGTCCATCCTGTACGGATCGGCCGGGACCATTGTCGAGTGGTACGACTACGGACTGTATCTCTACCTCCTGAAGGTGACTTCGGAACTCTTCTTCCCCAGCGACAATCCCATTCTCTCCGCGATGGCCAGCCTGGGAGTCTTTGCTGCGGGCTCCGTCATGAGGGTCGTCGGCGGCGTGTTCTATGGGCGGATCGGGGACCGGTTCGGCCGCAAGAAGGCCCTGGTCATGTCGATCCTCTTCATGAGCATCCCGCTGGGCCTGACGGCGTTCCTGCCGACCTACGCGATGATCGGCATCTGGGCCCCGATCCTGTTCACGATCATGCGTCTGCTGCAGGGGTTCTCCGCCGGCGGCGAGTACAGTGGCACGATCGTGCAGCTGGTGGAACAGGCACCGCCGAACCGACGGGGTTTCGTCGCCGGTACAGCGGTCTTCACCTCGGGGATCGGGATTCTGCTGGCATCGTTGCTCGTGACCATCCTCACCACCTGGCTCTCACCTGAGGCGATGTCCTCTTGGGGCTGGCGTGTGGGCTACCTGGTCGGCGGCGTACTCGGGCTCTTCGCCCTGATCATGCGCCGCAACATGGATGAGACCGTGGCATTCGAGGCGGAGGTCGAGACCAATGAGGTACCGGCACATCCGTTCCGGTTCGCCATCACAAAGCTGCCTGGTGCGGTGACGGTCGCGGCGATCCTGGCAGGCTACGGCGGGATTCTCTACTACCTCGTGATCGGCCTCCTGCCGACGATCCTGGATTCGATGACCGAGGTTCAGAGTGACGTGGCGCTGTGGGTCACCACGTCCATGACCATCGTGTATGCCTTCGCAACCCCCTTCTTCGCAGGAGTCTCGGACCGCTACGGCAGGCGCCGGACCCTGGTCTGGGCGACGATCGGCTTCATCGTGCTGAGCGTGCCGATGTTCCTGCTGATGACCCATGACGGCATCATCATCGTGGGGATGGCCGGCTATGTGCTGCTGGCGCTGCTGATGCTCTACACCGGCCCGGTGGTGGCAGCAGTGGGTGAGCAGTTCCCGTCCCAGGCCCGCTACACCGCGCTGGCGACCGGATACAACCTGGGCAACGCCATCCTTGGAGGCACCGCCCCGCTGATCGGGACGGCTCTGATCGCCTGGTTCGACACGCCCATCGCCCCGTCCTACTACATCGTGGTGGTGTCGATCATGGTGCTACCGATGCTGTTGCGCTTGCGGGAGACCAGTGGCATGTCCCTGACCGAACTCGACGAGGGGCATCCGCGCGCGGAGACTGAGGCGCTGCCTGTGGTGAAAGGCTGAGCTCATCCGGCCGACCGGGACCCGGCGGCAGCCCGGCTGGTCAGTCAGTGGTGCAGTGAGATACTGCCAGGTGACAGGCGAGACAGCTCGTCACAGGTACTTGAACACGACCATCGCGGCGAGGATCGCGAGGAAGACGACCGCGATGATCAGCTCCACATGGTAGACGCGCAGGGGTCGGTCGAGCTTGCGGCGCAGCGACTCCCCGAAGTTGCCTTCCAGGATGTTGACACGGGTGAATGCGAAGAAGATGAGGGTGGTGGTCACGGTGATCAGCAGGCAGTACGGGCACAGGCGCAGGATCACGAAGTAGCTCTGATAGAACAGCCACATCGCGAAGATGAATCCGATCGAGCTGACCACCTGCGCGGCGATCATGAACCACCGGGGGAAGACCACGCCGGCGATGGAGGCGACCGCGACCGTGATGATCACCGGTTCGGCCATGAGGCCAAGGAACGCATTCGGGAATCCGAACAGTTCCGCCTGCCAGGTCCGCGCGACTGCCCCGCACGAGATCGTGGCATTGATGTCGCAGGACAGCACCTCTTCGGGGTTCGCGGCGATCAGTAGCGCGTCGAGGGACAGTACGAACGAGGCCCAGAGGCCGATGGCGCTCGACAGCGCTGTCTCGATCCAGGTGGCACGATGACGGTACTGCGGCTTGAACCGGGGCGGTGCTTCGGAGATGCCGGGGTCAACGTCATCGACGCTCGTACTCATCCACTCATTCTAGATGCTCAGGGGCTCCGTGTTTCCGTAAAAGAGTTCGGTTACAGTGTCGTGGAAGTGCCACGGTTGCCGACCTCGAGTAGCTTGTGGGAATGACTGAAACAGCCCCATCTCACGGAATGCAGCGCGCAACGGTACTTGGCATGGCTCTCGTGCTGCTCGCTGGCTTCGTCGTAGTTGCCACGGGCGGTCCTGCTAGTGGGCATGCCAGCGCAATGCTGAACGGCAGGAACGCATTCGCAGGGGAGCGGGGAGTTCTGACCATGCGTATCCCTCATGGCTGCAACGGCAATCTGGCCACGGATCAGGTGAGGGTACGGTTCAGCAAGCAGTGGAAGGCAGCGCCCAAGTCGTTGCAGGGCTGGAAGAAGCAGAAGCTGCGTGGTCGCAACGGCAGGACGATCATCACCTGGTCGGCGACCGGAACGCCTCTCGCGGCGGACGCGGTCGGGGACTTCAGAATGAGGGTTCGCTATCCGGGGGAGCCAGGGCTGTACGCCACGCCGACGATCCAGGTCTGCGGGGACGTGAAGTCGAGATGGACCGAGCCGGATCGCGGCGGTGCCACCGCCGATCATCCCTACCCCTCCGACTACCCGGTGCCGAAGATCAAAGTGCTGTCCCGCTGACATCGTTCAGCTGTCGTTCTCGAGTTGTTCACCCGCTGTTGGGTGGTGCCCCTCCCTCGGGCCGCAGAACCCCCATCCGATGACTGTCCAACAGGTCACCGAGCAGCAACCGGGCTAGGCTTCAGTTTTGTTCGTCGGTCGGTGGGCGCACCATTGCGGACCCTCGACCAGTGATCAGGTCGGCCGGTTCGGGATCGGAGGATGCGGTGGAACCAGAAGCGTCGAAGTCAGCTGACACGGATGCGATGCGCCGGCTGATCGACTGCGTCCGGCTGGTGATTCCGGTCTCAGGGCTGGTGTTCGCGTTCCTCCTGGTGATGCCGTTCAATGCTCGTTTCGTGACTGTCACCCAGATCGATCAGACGGCCTACTCCGTTGCATATACGAGCGCGGGACTTGCGACGATCCTCCTGGTCGCCGTGGGCGTCAGCCCGATCGTGCGCATCGCCCGACGTGGACAGGCAGGCGCTGATCTGCGTGTGGTCCGGCGTCTGGCGTGGATCGCAGTGGCCGCCATGGGACTGTTGGCGATCTCCTTCATCTCAGTCGTATTCCTGATCGCGGACGAGGTCTACCACAACTCCCTGCTGGTGTTGGTCGGCATTCTGCTCTTCATCGGGACGATCGTGCTGACGTGGATAGTGCTGCCGGTTCGGGGCAGGCAGGGCGATGGCGCCACCGAACCGGCCGGTGCAGCTCTGCGGCTGGAGGAGGAGCCGCCCCCTTCACCCCTGTGAGGGCCGAAGCCGCAACGCCGAGTATGTCCTCAATCAGTTCCCTGACTTCGAACCCGATCCTGACTTGGCCAGTACGTCACCGCAGGGCTGGGCCGGGTCAGAGCCGGTGCCGACCAGGTCGGGAATCGCCTCAACGCCGGGACCCACCTCGGCGCTGTCGTTCTTCGGCGGGGCCGGGGGGTTGTCCTTGGTGTACACCGTGACCTTGTCAGCGCCGGTGATGGCCCAGTCGCTGTCGAACGTGCTGACGATGGTGTCGATCCCGGCGGAGTCGCCGCCGCTGGTCAGGTTCACGCCCAGTTCGCGGTTCCACAGCACGGAGCCGTAGCTCGCGTTGATCGACCCCACGTACAGTGCGTCACTGTTCCGGGAGAGCATCTTGGCGTGGATGAACACCTGATCGTCGGCCAGGGCGTGTGCAGTCGCGCCAGCCTTGACGAGGCTGGTCACCATGGCGTTCGGGAGTGAGGACTGCGACATGATGATCCTGAGATCCACGCCTCGCTCCAAGGCAGCGCTCAGGGAGTCCCAGATGGCGGTCTCTTTGCCCTCCAGCAGGTACAGGCGCAGGACATCGCCCTTCTGCGCGGCATCAGCGATGGCAGTGTAGGCGCCTTCGGAGTTCCCCTGGTTCAGTGACGGGAAGTCGTTGTTGTAGTCGCCGAAGGCCGGGTACTGTTCCTTGGGCAGCGACTTGCCTCCCGTTGATCCGTTGCTCCACACCAGCCGTCCCTGGGGGTCCAGGCCGCTGGGAGTGATCGTGGTGGACACCGGGCAGCTGAAGTCGGATGCATAGGTGGTGGCAACGGTGCTCACCAGGTCCGGCTCCGATGTGGCCATGTCGAAGTTGCGGGCATCGTAGAAGTGCTTCTGTCCGTACTCCGCGTCAAGGCTGAAGTTCCCCGTCGAGATCACGATCTTCGCCGAACCGGGCAAGGACCCTTCGGAGATGGCTTTGCCGTTCGTGTCGGTGGCGTCGACGATGACCGTCTTCTGGTGAGTGATATTGAAGTTGCTGTTGCCCCACTTCATGCTGAAGGAACCGGGGCCTGGCGCGTCGGTCATCTCCTTGGCCCACTGCTGGTTGTAGGTGACGTCGGGCTCGTAGCCGCCGTTGACCTGCACGCGTACGTCCACCCCCCTTGCCTTGGCAGCCTTCAGCGCCCCGTCGAAGTCCGGGTCCCCACCGATCGTGTAGACCACGACGTCCACGGTGGATGTCGCATTGTTGATCGCGTCGATGAGCTGGGCACCCTTGCCCTCGGGCTGAACTCCAACCGAGATCGGAGACTCCGTGGCGTCCTGATCCTTGGCCCCACGTGAGGAACTGTCCGGCTGTGATGAGGAGCAGGCCCCCAGTGCCACCACTGCGGCTACCGAGACCGCTATCCCTACTCGGCGCATCGACATGAGAACCCCTCCTTGTGGGCATGACTGCCATGAACGGCGTCAATCTTGACGTGATCCTCGACGTGATCGACGCATGGGTGTTCAGAGTGAGTCTCAACTCCTGGGGCCCACGTGTCGAATCGGTTCAGGCTTCTGGCGCAACCGAGCCTCAGTCTTCAGCCTGTTCCGGTACGGTCTCGCAAGTTCTGCTGGCTCAGCTGAGCTGACTCATCTGCTGAGCCAGCTCAGCGCCTCGTGAAGGTTGCCGATCTCAATCACCTTGAGTCCCTGGATGTCTCCTGCGCCCGGAGCGGCCAGCGCGGTGGTGAAGCCCAGTCTGCTGGCCTCCACCAGTCGTGCCCTCAGTGAAGGTGCCGCCCGTAGTTCACCGGACAGCGCCACCTCGCCGAGCGCCACCACATCAGCGGGGACCGGCTTCTTCATCGCCGATGATGCGATCGCCAGAGCGGCAGCGAGGTCCACCGCCGGATCCGTGATCCGCAGGCCGCCGACCGTGGCCACGTAGACGTCCGACTGGTGCAGTTTGAACGAACCGGAATGGTCGGCGACCGCCGTCACCATCGCCGTCCTCGATGCGTCGAGACCGCTCACGGCACGTCTGGGATGCGCCGCACTCACCGGTGCCACCAGCGCCTGCACCTCGGCCACGATCGGTCGGCGGCCCTCGAGGGTGACGGTGGCACAGGTGCCGGTGGCCTGTGACTGACGCGATGAGCGGAATACCGACGAGGGGTCGGGAAGTTCTGCCAGGCCGGACTCGGTCTGCTCGTAGCAGACCACCTCGTCGGCGGGTCCGAAGCGGTTCTTGACCGAACGCAGCATTCTGATCGGCATGTGCGGATCGCCTTCGAAGGTCAGCACGGTATCGACGATGTGTTCGAGTGCCCGCGGTCCCGCGATCGAGTTCTCCCTGGTGCTCTGTCCGATGAGCAGTGTGGGAATCCCCCTGCTCTTGGCGACTCTGGTCAACACCGCTGCGACTTCGTGGACCTGGGCGACCCCGCCGGCCCTGGCCTCGATGGCGTCGGACGCCAGTGTCTGTACCGAGTCCACCACGAGCATGGCCGGATCGTGTTCGTCCACATGCGCGAGCAGTGCGTTCAGATCTGTCTCGTTGGCGACGAGCAGGTTCTCAGCACTCACCCCGGTCCGGTGCGCCCGCAGCCCGATCTGTTCTGCGGATTCCTCACCGGAGATGTAGAGCACCGGATCGGGCGTGGTCGCGGCGTAGGAGTCCGCGACGGCCAGGAGCAGAGTCGACTTGCCGACTCCGGGCTCTCCGGCCAGCAGGACCACCTGCCCGCGCACTAGACCGCCCCCGAGCACCCGGTCGAACTCATGCGATCTGCTACTGATCCGGGCCTGTGGCTTGGCCGTGACCGAGACGACGGACTCCGCGGCCCTGGTGACCGCGCCACCCCTTGTCTTCGTCCGTAGCCCGGAATGCACGGAGGAACCGGACTTGGTGAGCTCGGGGGTCTCCGAGACCGACCCGAACGTGCGGCACTGGGGACAGCGACCGAGCCAGCGCAGGTGCTCGGCATCGCACGAGCTGCATCGAAAGATGCCACCCTTGGTCCCGTTCCTGGCCATGTCTGACTCTAACTCCGAGCCCCGACGCCACCCCGGCAGCGCGCCGCGGCTGATGCCGATCACGCCCGCCGCAACGCGCCCTCTGGAGGCCGCGAATTGAATGATCACCGCACAGTTAGGCAGAAGTGCTGACTCAGAGTGCATCCTGGCAACCCGGTTGGCTAGCGTCTGGTGTCGGAACGCAAAGGAGCCGTGATCAGGTGTCTGACAAGATTCTCAACTCACATGACTTCCAGGAAGCCCTGCGGAAGTGCTCGGAGGAGACCGGTATCCCGTTCGACAAGGTCGAGAAGGAAGCGGCGGCTGACCTCAAGGAGATGGCAGCCCGGCCCGGGCGGTACTCCGTCGCGGGGTGGGAGGCGTTCTCCAAGTGGCTGGCTCGCGCCTACAAGCTCGACGTCAATGATCGCGAACTCGTGGAACTCCGCAAGCTCAACAAGGATTCATCGTTGGTGTTCCTGCCCAACCATCGCAGCTACCTCGATCCGCTGGTGTTGCGCAGTGCCATGCAGCCGTACGGCTTTCCGCCGAATCACGTCCTGGGTGGGGTGAACCTGGCCATCTGGCCCCTGGCCGACTTCGGCCAGAAGAACGGCATCGTGTTCATCAGGCGGGAGTTCAAGGACGATCACGTCTATCGGGCGACCCTGCGTGCCTATCTGTCGTACCTGATCGCCCAACGCTCGAACCTGGAGTGGTACATCGAGGGTGGACGGACGCGCACGGGCAAGCTCCGACCGCCGCGGTTCGGCATCCTGAGCTACGTCATCGACGCCTACACCGAGCACCCCGACAACGATGTCCACATCGTGCCGACGTCGATCATCTATGACCAGCAGCACGAGGTCAGTGCCATCTCAGCCGAGGAAGCAGGCGGGGTGAAGTCGCCGGAGAGCCTGAAGTGGTTCTACGACTTCTCCAAGTCACAGTCCCGCAGGCTGGGCCGTGCCCACGTGCGGTTCGGAGAACCCCTGTCGCTCAAGGAGGCTGTGAAGCTCACCGAGGACGAGAACGGTAAGCCCCGGCCCCGTCTCGCGGTGCCCAAGGTGGCCTTCGAGGTGGCGAACCGGATCAATGCCGTCACGCCCATCACTCCGGTGGCGCTGGTCACCTTCGCACTGCTGGACAACGAGGACCGTGCACTGACGGTCGGTGAGGGCCGCGACATCCTGGGCCCGATCCTGGGGTACATCGAGAAACGCCATCTGCCGATGACCGACAATGTCGATCTCAACGACCAGGGCGACATGCGCAAGGCCGTCGAGCGCCTGGTCAGTGAGAACGTCGTGGAAGTGTATGACGGTGGCGTCGAGCCGGTCTTCCGGATCCCGCGCGACCGCCAGCATGAGGCTGCCTTCTACCGGAACACCGTGGTGCACTTCTTCGTGAACCGCGCGATCGTCGAAGTGGCCGTGCTCAAGGCGATGGACGACGGTGGCGACAGCGAGGCCATCACTGAGAACACCTGGCAGTACGCCAAGCGTCTCAAGGACCTGCTGAAGTTCGAGTTCTTCTTCCCCTCGACCAAGGACTTCGCGACCAATGTGAAGGACGAGGTGGACCTGGCATTCCCGGGCTGGGAGGACAAGGACCTGAGCGCCGCCACGGTCGAGAAGTCCTTCAAGGATGCCAAGCTCCACGTCGCCCATCGTGTGATCGCGCCGTTCCTGGAGGCCTATACGGTGCTGTTCAAGCAGCTCGCGGCAGCGGATCCGGCGATGGTGGTGGAGCAGGATGCACTGGTCACCAAGTGCATGGACATCGGGCAGCAGCTGTGGTTGCAGCACCTGCTGCACAACCCGGAATCGATCTCCAAGGATCTGTTCAAGAACGGGTTGCAGCTCGCGGACAACCTCGGACTCCTTGAGCCTGGCGATGCCGAACTGAAGGAGAAGCGAGCGGCGGTCGCCAAGGAACTGCAGGGGTATGTTGACAAGGTGAGCGTGATCCGCCACCTCGCCAGAGAGCGGTCCCGGGAGTTCCTGGCAACGCACGAGACCTACGGAGCGTGAACCATGGCTGATATCGACTGGCTGCTCGACCAGGTCGCCCGGTCCAAGACCGGCCCCGGGGTGGCCGCCTTCTTCGACTTCGACGGAACCCTCATCGACGGCTACAGTGCAGGGGCCTTTTTCAAGTCCCGGCTGAAGCACGGCGAGGTGGGCATCAAGGAGCTCGTCGCCTCGGTGAACGAAGCCGTCAACGTGGAGCGACGCGGACACTCCATCGATGAGTTGATGAGGATGGGCGTGCAGGCGCAGGCCGGGGAACGAGCGGCTGATGTGAACAAGTGGGCCCGCACGATCTTCGCCAAGAGGATTGCAGGCATGCTGTTCCCCGAGGCCCGTGAGCTTATCGAGGCGCACCAGGATATGGGCCACACCATCGTGGTGGCATCATCGGCAACGACGCCGCAGATCGAGGCGACCGCCGACGACCTCGGCATTCCCAACATCATCTGCACTGAGGTGGAGATCGACGAGGACGGCTTCATGACCGGCAACCTGGCCAGCCCGATCCGCTGGGGCCAGGGCAAGGCGCAGGGTGTGCTCGAATTCGCAGAGCAGTGGGACATCAAGTTGGCGGACTCGTTCTCCTACAGCAACGGAGCCGAGGACATCCCGTTCCTGGAGACCACGGGACATCCCGTGGCTCTCAACCCCGACAAGAAGCTGGTGAAGATCGCTAAGGACAAGGGCTGGCCCGTGGCCTTCCTGCAGCGGCCTCCCAAGACCACGCCCCTGGACGTGCTGCGCACGACCGCGGCGATGGGCGCGCTCAGCGGCAGCGTGGTGGGGGGCTCACTGCTCGGGCTGTTCAAACGCAACCGGCAGGATGGCGCGAACTTCGCTGCCAAGATCGGTGGTTCGACCGCGCTCACCGCTGCGGGCGTGGAACTCAACATCGTGGGTGAGGAGAACGCCTGGAACGACCGGCCCGCGATCTTCCTGTTCAACCATCAGAGCCAGCTCGATGTGTTCGTCCTCGCGGCTGTCTTGGAGCGCGACTTCACGGGAGTGGCGAAGAAGCAGCTGGAGAAGTCACCGCTGTTCGCGCCGCTGGGCTACCTGGCCGATGTCGCCTACATCGACCGAGCAAACCGGGAGAAGGCGATCCACCAGCTGGAGCCCGTGGTGCAGACGTTGAAGGACGGTCGCTCCATTGTGATCTCGCCGGAAGGCACCAGGTCACCGACAACGAGGCTGCTGCCGTTCAAGAAGGGCCCCTTCCACATGGCGATGCAGGCCGGTGTGCCGGTGGTGCCGTTCATCATGAGGAATTGCGGAGAACTCATGGCCGCCCACTCCTACGTGATCCACCCCGGTACGGTCGACGTCGCGATCCTTCCCGCGATCTACACCGACGACTGGACTCCGGAGAACATGGAGGAGAACATCGAGGGTGTCAGGCAGCAGTTCCTCGACACACTCCGTGACTGGCCGAAGTCGGCCTGAGTCAGCGAACCCGCAAGGGCTTGAGAGCTCCCTCGGCACGGTCCGTGTGTCAACGCGCGTCCGATCGATATCGCCCGTGCAGTGCAGTGTGGTTGCTTCCCGCGCCTACTTCAGTAAGACTGACAATCCCTTACGCACAGTAGTCAGTCAGCAACTAGGAGTAGAGACATGGCGCCTCGTTCCGCACTCCGGACCAGCGTGGGAATGCTGCTTGTGGCCGCACTTGTGGCCATCGGCCTTGTCTCGGTGGCGAGTACCACGGAGGCTCGTGCAGACGCCTCCACCTTCTCCTACATCGCCCCGACGGACGGGACACCAGACCCGGTGCAGACCTTCCTTGTGCCTGAGGGCGTCTACCTCATCCAGGTGGAGGCGGAGGGTGGCGACGGCGGTCAGGTGTTGGACGGCGACGCCAATTGGGCAGCCGGCGTCAAGGGCGCCACGGTGTCGACCCTCTTGGACGTCAACCCGGGTGACGAGCTCGGGGTCCGCGTCGGGGGTGTCGGTCAGGATTGGGGGTTTGACACTCCGGGCTATGGCGGCTGGAACGGTGGCGGCAGTGGCGGCGGTGGCGGCAGCGGCGGCGGTGGTGCCAGTGATGTGCGACTGGGCGGTAGCGAGCTAGCGGACCGGGTGGTCGTGGCCGGTGGTGGTGGTGGCGCCAGCCGGCAGTCCGCCCCCGGTGGCACGGGTGGGGCACCTGATGGCGTTCCCGGCACCGATGACAGCACCGCTGACAGCCCGGGCTCATGCCAGATGGCTGGTGGGAGTGGAGGCACGACCTCAACTGCCGGCGTCGGTGGTTGGGACGGCAGCGGGATAGCAGCTGAGTGTCTCCAGTTGAATGTCCAATACGACTTTGACTACCTGTGGGCCGCTGGCGGCAATGGCACACTGGGGGTCGGCGGAGACGCAAATTCGGAGTACGCGGGTGGCGGTGGCGGTGGCTATTACGGCGGCGGTGCTGGGGCCGGTGCTGGCTACAACGGTTGGGGAGCGGGTGGCGGCGGAGGTTCGAGCTACGTGCCCAGCGACCCCGATGAGGTCAGCACGACATACGGCGTGAGGGCCGGGGAACCGCAACAGAACGGTGAGGTCACCATCACCTACAGCAACCCGGAGACGGTGAGCTTCAATGGCAATGGTGGCTCCGGTGACATGTCTGACCAGTCGGCCAACGTGCCCACGAACCTGTCTGCGAACACGTTCACGCGAGCTGGGCATTCGTTCTCCGGCTGGAACACCCAAGCCAACGGCACCGGCGGTACGCCCTATGCGAACGAGGTGGAGTACAGCTTCGGCGCATCCATGACGCTGTATGCGCAGTGGACGATCAACAGTTACTCGCTGGCCTATGACGGGAACTCCAACTCCGCTGGTAGCGCGCCGGGGGAGCAGTCCGGTGAGTACGGCGGGGAACTGATTGTGGCCGGGGCTGGTGAGCTGGTCCGAGAGGGGTACTCGTTCGAGGGCTGGAACACCAGCGCTGACGGGTTCGGTGAGCCCTATGATGCCGGTGACACGTTCACGGTTCCGGCGGAGAACACCACCTTGTTCGCGCAGTGGCAGGAACTGCCGCAGCAGCGGGTGACGTTCCATTCCAACGGTGGCTCGGGTGAGATGGCGGTGCAGACGGCAAACGTGCCGTCGGCGCTGATGGCCAACGCCTTCACCCGGACCGGCTATTCGTTTGCCGGCTGGAACACCGCTGCCGACGGCTCGGGCATCGCCTTTTCCGACATCGCCGTTTACCCCTTCGACGCCTCAGTGGATCTCTATGCGCAGTGGACGGCGATCCCGGCACCGCCCGCTCCCGAGTCGACTCCGACGCCCACCCCCTCCAGCACCCCGGCCCCCGCGCCCAGCAACACGGCCCCGCCAGCCAGCACGGCGCCCACTCCCACGAACGCCCCGGTGGCTTCCCCGACGCCGGATCCGAATCCATCGTCCTCACCGAGCAAGGATCCCTGTGCCAACGGCTGTGCAGGCAAGGACCTGAGCGGTGAGGACCTGAGCGGTGAGGATCTGCGCGGTGAGGATCTGCGCGGCACTGATCTTTCTGGAGCGAAGCTCAAGGGGACCAACCTGTCGGGCGCGAAGCTGCAGAAGGCCAACCTGGCGAAGGCCAACCTGGCGAAGGCAAACCTGAAGAAGGCAAACCTGAAGAAGGCAAACCTGAAGAAGGCAAATCTCAAGAAGTCGGACCTGCGCAAGGCAAACTTCAAGGGGGCCAAGACCAAGGGCGCCAAGCTCAAGGGTGCCAAGACCGGCGGCGCCAAGGGACTGTCGCGCTGAATCGCTGGTTCGGTGGACACCGCCCTGGTCCGCGGCCTAATCGGGATTTGGTGACTGAGCGCGAGCCGTGGCGGGGTGCTCGACGGAGACTGGCCTGCCTGCACTTGAGAGCATCGCCACATGTTCGTCACATTGCCGGACCAACTCCTCGTAGGCGGCCTCACCGAGCAACGCGGTCAACTCCGCAGCACTGTGCTCATACACTCGCCGGGACGCGGTGTGAGCCTCGGTGTTCGATGAGCAGTACCAGTGCAGGTCATGTCCGCCCGGGCCCCACATGCCGCGGACGTACTCGGTGATGATCACTACCGACTTCTCCTCGCCGTCGGCACGGGTGACATCGGAGAAATCCCGCCGGATCGGGAGCTGCCAGCAGACATCCGGTTTGGTCTCGACGTGACTGATGTCCTCGTCCTGGGCGAGCAGATGCAAGGCGCAGCCTGCCCCGCGATGGAAGTCGGGGCCGTTGAGGAAGATGCAGGCGCCGTCCACCACCGCGGTCTTGGGTTCGCCTTCGTCATCCTTGGTGAGCCAGTCCTTCTTCGTGGGCCGTCTGCCCGGGTGTTCCTGCCACTGGTCGGGCATCAGTTGCTTCACCGAAGCCGAAACCCGCTTGATGTCGTCCTTGTCCGAGAAGTGCGCACCCAGAGTGCAACAACCGCCGAACGGGATGTCGGCGTCGATGCCGCCGCAGCCGTTGCCGAAGATGCAGTGCCAACGGGAGGTCAGCCAGGTCAGGTCGGCGCGGATCAGTTGATCCTCATCCGCGGGATCGCTGAACTCCACCCACGCACGTGGAAACCCCGGTTCGACCTCTGGCACGGATCCACTGTAGTCGGCTCCCGCGATGTGACTGCAACGCAAGGACAACGGACAGACGCGCGCCTGCGCACTGATACCGCCATGCCGGTCAGGACACGTGACTGCCGCACCGGGCAACGGCTGAACACGCTACCGTGGTGCTGTGCGACTAGGCGTGCTCGACATCGGTTCCAACACCGTCCATCTGCTCGTTGTGGACGCCTACTACGGTGCGGCTCCGGTGCCGGCTCACTCGCAGAAGATCGAGCTGCGACTCGCTGAACACATCGATGAGGATGGCAAGATCGACAAGGCGCTGGCGCGGACCCTGTCGGGTTTCGTGAGCGAGGCGCTGCGGGTCGGGGAGGATCTCGGGGTCACCGAGGTGGATGCCTTCGCCACCTCCGCCATCAGGGACGCGAAGAACGGCAGGGCGATCCTGGAGCAGGTGCACGAGCATACCGGCGTCCGCGTCAACCTGCTGTCGGGCGTCGACGAGGCGAGACTCACCTTCCTGGCGGTGCGGCGCTGGTTCGGGTGGTCGGCGGGACGGCTGCTCTCGCTGGACATCGGCGGGGGCAGTCTCGAAATGGCGATCGGGTTCGACGAGGAGCCCGATGAGGCCGTGTCCCTGCCGCTCGGTGCCGGCAGACTCACACAGGCCTACCTCGCCCAGAGCGACCCGCCGGATCCCGAGGCGTTGCGCGAACTGCGTCGATATGTCCGGGTCACGATTGCCGAGGCCCTGGCGAAGTTGCGCCGTGGTGAGGCGGCACGGCGCGTGGTGGTGACATCCAAGACGTTCCGTTCGCTGGCCCGGATCGCGGGCGCGGCCCCATACAGCGAGGGCGAGTATGTTCCCCGCACCCTGACGCGGGCCGATCTCTCCCGCTGGACGCCCAAGATCGCTGCCATGACTCTGGAGGAGCGCCTCGAGCTGCCGGGGGTCTCCGAAGGCCGGGCGGGGCAACTGGTCGCCGGGGCGGTGGTCGCCGAGGCTGCTATGGACCTGTTCGACGTCGATGAGGTCCACGTCTGCCCCTGGGCCTTGCGAGAGGGTGTGATCCTGCGGCACCTGGACGGCCTGAGGCGTTGAGCCCGCGGTGAACTCCCGACGAGCAGAGCCGGTGCGCAAAGAGGTCCCGCCGGTGCGTCCCGATCCCGCTGTCGGTCTCACCGACGCGGAGGTGGCCGAGCGTGTGGCCGCTGGTCTTACCAACAGCTACGAGGACCCGAACAGTCGCAGTCTTGCCGACATCATCAGGTCCAACACCCTGACTCCGTTCAACGCTCTGCTCGGCTCGCTGTGGATCGTCATGATCATCGTGGCGCCGCTTCCGGACACCATGTTCGGGTGGGTCATCGTCGCCAACACCGGTATCGGGATCATTCAGGAGTACCGGGCCAGTCGAGCCCTGTCCAAGCTGAAAGTGATCGGCGAGGCGAAGCCCCGCGTGATGAGGAACGGTCAGGTGGTGGACGTCAGTACCCGTGACCTCGTCCGGGACGATGTCATCGAGCTGTCGGCGGGCGATCAGGTGGTCGTCGACGGGGTCGTGCTGTCGGCGGTCGGTCTCGAGATGGACGAGAGTCTGCTGACCGGTGAGGCGGACGCAGTCCACAAGACACCTGACGAGGAGCTGATGAGCGGTTCCTTCGTGGCGGCGGGGTCCGGCTCGATGGTCGCCACCAAAGTCGGAGCCGAGTCCTTCGCCGCCGGGATCACCGCGGAGGCCAAGGAGTACACCCTCGCGGACTCTGAATTGCGCGACTCGGTCATGAAGTTCATCCGCTACGTGACCATCCTGCTGATCCCGATCGGAGCACTGCTGACCTGGTCCCAGCTCACCGCTGATCAGTCCTGGCGCGACGCCATCCGGTCCTCCATCGCGGGCGTCATCACCATGATCCCCGAGGGCCTCGTGCTGCTGACCAGCATCGCGATGGCCGTGGCGGTCATCCGGCTGGCACGGCGCCAGGCGCTGGTGCAGGAGATGCCCGCCGTTGAAGGCCTGGCCCGAACCGACATCGTGTGTGTCGACAAGACCGGCACCCTGACCGACCCGGGGATGTCCCTGCGGGCGGTCGTCCCGGTGCTGGCCGGTACTGAGGAGTCCGCTCGGGCGGCATTGGGCGCCCTTGCCACCGCGGACCCCAGGCCGAATCCGACCATGGATGCGATCCGGGACGACTGCCCTGACCCTGGCTGGACACTCGTGGGCGAGGTGCCGTTCTCCTCGGCGCGGAAGTGGTCCTCGGCGTCGTACGCGGACGGCAGCCACTGGATCATCGGCGCTCCGGAGGTACTGCGACCGGACTGGCAGGAGTACTCCTGGGGTGACCGGGTGGCGGCTGAGGCGGCGCAGGGTGCGCGTGTCCTGCTTCTTACCAGTGCGCAGGTTGCGCCAGACGCATCGCAGCCGTTGCCTGCGATGACGGATGTGGCGGTAGTCGTCATCGATCAGCAACTGCGAAGCGACGCCAAGGAGACCGTGCGCTTCTTCCGCGATCAGGACGTCAAGGTCGTGGTGATCAGTGGCGACAATCCCGCCAGCGTGGGAGCCATCGCTGCCCGGGCGGGCATCCCCGGAGCCGAGTCCCCCGTGGACGCCAGAGAACTCGGCGACGAATCGACCATGGCCGCGGTGCTCGAGTCCGCCAGCGTGTTCGGCCGGGTGACACCGGCACAGAAGCGAATGATGGTGGACGTCTACCAGGCCAACGGGCACACCGTCACGATGACTGGTGACGGTGTCAACGATGTGCTCGCACTCAAACGCGCCGATCTCGGCATCGCCATGGGTTCCGGCGCCCCGGCCACGCGCGCGGTCGCACAGGTGGTCCTGCTCGACAACCGCTGGGCCACGTTGCCGCAGATCGTGTTCGAGGGCCGCCGGGTGCTGGGCAACATCGAGCGGGTTTCGGACGTGTTCCTCACCAAGTCGGTGTATGCGACCGTGGTGGCGCTCGCAACCGGGGTCTTCGGGGTGGCCTTCCCCTTCCTGCCGCGTCACCTGACACTGATCGGAGCGCTGGCCATCGGCATCCCAGGCTTCTTCCTGGCACTGATGCCCAACACAGAGCGGTTCCGGCCGGGGTTCTTCAAACGCGTCATGTCCTTCGCTGTCCCGGCGGGGTTCGTGGCCGCCGCCTCCGCCTTCACCACCTACCTGGTGGCCACCCACTTCACCGATGAGGATTCTGCCCGAACCGACGCGACGATTGCCCTATTTGTCGTTTCTCTGGCAGTGCTGGCGCAGTCAGCGCGACCCCTCAATCCACTCCGGCTGCTCGTAGTGGCGACAATGGGAGGGTGCTTCTTCCTGGTTCTGGTGATCCCGCCGCTGAGCGAGTTCTTCGCAATGACGGTTCATCCCGACACCGGGGGGCTGCTGGGTCTGGCGATCGGAGCCGCAGGGGCAGTGGTGATCCTCGCGATCACTCCACTGATAGACAGGTGGCGTCGTAGTGGCTGAGCCGAGTCGGCCCGTCTCAAGCAGCGGGTCCAGATCGAAGAGCGGGACCAGATCGGAGAAGGTGAATCCGGCAGTCCGGGTGCCCGATGCCCGCATCGCGCTGTCCACGGCGTCGGTGTATCCGGAATCCACGGCAGCGGCGTTCGAGATCGCAGCGCGTCTTGGCTACGACGGCGTCGAAGTCATGGTGATGACCGATCAGGTGAGTCAGGACCCCAAGGCCCTCAAGCGGCTGGCCGAGCATCACTCCATGCCGATCCTTGCCATCCACGCCCCCTGCCTGCTGGTGACGCAGCGGGTCTGGGGTACCGACCCGTGGGGCAAGCTGGTCCGGGCCAAGTCAGCCGCCGAGACACTCGGCGCCGACACCGTCGTGGTGCACCCGCCCTTCCGCTGGCAGCGTGAGTATTCGCGCGACTTCGTCCTCGGCCTCAAACGCATGGGTGAGGAGACCGACATCCGGTTCGCGGTCGAGAACATGTACCCGTGGCGGGCGCGCTCCCGCGAGGTGATGGCCTACTCGCCGGGCTGGGATGTGCGGCATCAGGACTATCCCGCGACGACGCTCGACCTCTCGCACACTGCGGTGAGCGGCTCGGACCCGCTGAAGGTGGCTGAGGATCTCGGGGACCGGCTGCAGCACATTCACCTTGCGGACGGTTCGGGCAGCGCCAGGGACGAGCATCTTGTTCCCGGCCGCGGCGGACAGCCGGCCGGGGACCTCCTCGAACTACTGGCCCGGCGCCACTTCTCAGGGACTGTGGTCGTGGAGGTGTCCACCCGACGAGCCTCGTCACGTGCGGAGCGGGAGGCAGACCTCGCCGAGGCACTCGCTTTCGCGAGACTGCATCTGGCCGTCTCGACGCAGGAGCGACGCACCGGCCGGGTGCGGCCGGACCCCACGCTTCACTGACCCGAACCGGCCCTCATCCGGAGTTCAGCCGTTCGCGTGTAGGGCACAGGTGATGGGTGGCTTGCTCTCGACGCGCCAGGTTCGTTTCCATGAGGTGCGCCTTGACCCGGGTGCCCTGGCGACGATCTTTGCGCGGACCTTGAGGCCCCGGCTGCAGTGGGGGGTGACCTTGACGACAGCCTTCTTCTCTGTGGTCCTGGTCCTGAACGTGCAGTTCAGGTCCTTGTCCTCTCCAGTCAGCCGCTGGTTGTTGAGGTAGCACTGCGTATGGACGCCCTTGATCCACGACTGATTCCCGGGGCCCCTGACAGCGCTCGCCGCCTGGGGCTCCTCGTTCTTCGCAACCACCTTGACCAGCCGGATCCGCTTGCCCGGCTTCAGCGGCTGCGTGCTGGCAACAGAGTCCGCCACGGACAGGTCAGTGGCCGGCCGGGCCGTGGGAGTCGGGCTCGGCATTGGGGGTGGCGTGGCTGTGGGCGTGGGCGTGGGCGTGGGCGTGGGCGTGGGCGTGGCAGTCGGTGTTGGGCTGGGGACTGGTGGAGTGGGCGAGACAGTCGGCGTCGGAGCTGGTAGTGACTCCCACTGCGCGAACAACGTGGTGGAGGTGTCGAAGGAATACACAGCCCCATCGGCGTACGGCGTTCCGTCGCCGTCGGCGCGGGTGTTCCAGTCCTTGAAGGTGTATCCGGTACGGGTGAACGTGTTGGCGTTCAGGACGGCTGGGCTGGCGCCACTCTGCTCCGGCATCGAGCCGCTACCGCCGTTGGAGTTGAACGTGACAATCTCAAGGGTATAGGCGATGGTGATCGAGCCATCACCACCGTCTTCGTCGCCGTCCCCATCGCCACCGTTGCCGGCCGTGCTGTAGACAGGCGCACCTGGGCCGGTGCTTCCGCCGCCACCGCCGCCGCCACTCCAGGTGACGCCGATGTCGCCGCCACCGCCGCCGCCACCGCCATAACCGCCGCCGCCGCCCCCACCGCCTCTCTCCCCGTCGCCGCCCACTCCATCGCCCAAGCCGTCGCCGCCGGATCCGCCATGGCCGCCGCCCCCACCGGGGCCGCCGTCACCAGCGCCCCCGTCTTCGCCGTCCCGGTCCTCGCCGTAGCCGCCGTAGCCGCCGGAGCCATTGCCGCCGCCATCACCACCGTCGCCGTCAAGGCCACTGCCGCCGTTTTCGCCGGAGCCATCAGGCTGAGCGCCGGCGTCCCCGCCTGCGGCACCACCCTCGCCGCCGCCGCCCCCGCCTCCGGCGATGACCTGGTCAGAAGTTCCTGCCGCGACGGTGGTGCTACCGCCCCCGCCTCCGCCACCACTGCCGCCAGCCCCGCCGCCACCACCCACGAAGAGCGCGAGCTCAGCGCCCGGCGTGGTGGTCAGTGTGGCTTCGACGCGGGCGCCGGCGCCGCCATCGCTGTCCTCACCTGCTCCGCCACCACCACCGATCGCCACCACATTCACGGACGTCACGCCCACTGGCACCGTCCAATCGACTGCGCCAGGAGTGTTGAAGGGCACCACAACCTCAGCAGCAGCAGCTACGCCGGGCCCGGTGAGCCCAGTGAGCCCGGCCACTCCCAGTGCCACTGCCGCCCCCGCGCCTGTCAGGCGACGGGTCAGTCGAGAGGTCATCGTGTACGACTCCATGGCTGGAAGCGTGATCGTAGAGTCATTGCTATCAGTCAATGGTTCGTGATGCCTCCCGGGTCACTCCTCAGCACTCCTGTCCAAGCGGAGGAGGAGCGCGACGCGGCCCGCCCGTAGCTCGGGTGCGCTCCTGTGTCGACACCCGGCACGTTCATCGGGCTGGGCCTGAGCCCTCCTGAGGTGTCAGGTTCGCGACTGAGCCCTCTGTCGGCAGCTCGGCCGCCAGGGGCAGGTAGTCGGGTTCCATACCTTCGAGGGCCTGTCGGCACCCGGTGTCACAGTCCGGCACCGTGCGCTCAAGTGCTGTTCTGACCAGATCACGCATGCGCTCGGTATTCTCCTTGAAGATGCGAACCGCTTCAGCCTGGGTCACCACCTCGCCCCCTGCGATACCGGCATCCATGTCGGTCACCAGGGCGATCGGGGTGTAGCACATGGCGAGTTCACGGGCCAGGATCGCCTCAGGCATCCCGGTCATATTGATGATGCTGCCGCCGGAGTCGGCGTATGCCTGGGATTCAGAGCGGGTGCTGAACCGCGGGCCTTCGATGACCACCATCGTGCCGCCACGATGCAGCCGCACGCCGACGAGATCCCCGGCCTGCGCGACCTCATCCTGCAGACGGTCGCAGTAGGGGTGGGTAAACGAGACGTGCACCATGCCACTTTCGACGAACGTGTGATCGCGCGTGAAAGTCCGGTCGACGACCTGGTCGGGCAGGACGAAGCTCCCCGGGGTCAATGAGGCCTGCAACGAGCCAACGGCTGCTGGTGCGAGGATGCGAGTCACGCCGAGGCTGCGCAGGGCCCACATGTTCGCCCGGTACGGGATCCGGTGCGGCGGCCACTGGTGGCGCTTGCCGTGCCGGGGCAGGAACAGCACATCCTTGCCGGCGATCTCACCCCTGGCGATCACATCCGAGGGAGCCCCGTACGGTGTCTCGACGGTGAGCTCCTCCGGGTCGTCGAGAAAGTCGTAGAGTCCGGTTCCTCCGATGACACCCAGCATCCTGATCCTTTCGGCATCCCCTTCGAGGGTATCCGCACTGGCTGCCCACCCAACATCTCGGTAACGACGAACGCCAGTACCGCAGGCTTGCCTCCGCTTTCACCCGAGAGCTGCTTCAGGCATCCGAGCCTAAGGCCAGCAGGAGGATCAGGGCCACCCCGACCGAGGTCCAGGCAAGAGTTCGAAGCGCCGCCTCCAGTAGCCAGAGGAACCTACCGGCCCCGCCGAGGCGGGACCTGGCGATCACCCGTGTCGCGGCACTCCAACGAAGGCTCCGGTAGCTGTTGGCCACGTGGTAGCGGTCCAGCAATCTGGACAGGCCCGACCTCGGGTCCCCAGTCAGAACCAGGTGAGCCCCCGTGGTCCAGACCACATCCCCGGCAGCCAGCAGCGCCACCGGCGCGATCACGATGCGCAGGGCGATGCCGATGGCCAGTACCAGCAGGGGACTGGACAGCGAGTTGAAGAATCCCTGTGGTGTCCCCAGGTCCTCCGTGGTCCCGGGACGCAGGGAACCGGCGACGATGGCGATGCAGGCGCCCACGCCGATCAGTAGTGCGGCGCTGCGGCGTGCGCACCGGATGAGCATCAGGCTCCAAACCTGTCTGGGCCGATCTCCGACGCTGGCGTAGGCGACGCGGCCCTCGTCGTTGTCGCCGTTCACCACAGGGGCGACCGAGTCGCTGGCAGCCATGGTGACACCCTACGGCCCACCGCTGATTGGGGCAGCGTGCCCGGGGCCGTCATACTGGCATCCATGCGAATTCTCGTGACCGGCGCCGCCGGGTTCATCGGTTCCCATGTGCTCACGGCCATGCTGGACGCCGGACATGAGGTGATCGCTCTGGATGGTCTGCTGCCTCCGGTGCACTCAGAGGCCGCATGGCCGGACTTCGTGGATGAGCGTGCCGAACGCTTCATCGGCGATCTGCGGGATCCGGAGGTGGTCGATGATGCTCTGGCCGGAGTCGGGGCGGTGGTGCATCAGGCGGCCCTGGTCGGGCACGGCCTCGACCTGCAGGATCTGCCGCTCTACGCGGGGCTCACGGATCTGGGCACGGCGCAGCTGCTGGCCGGGATGGCCCGGGCACAGGTGTCGAGTCTGGTGCTCGCCAGTTCTATGGTGGTCTACGGTGAGGGGGCCTATGCCTGTCGGGAGCATGGGCCCACTGTCCCGCGACCCCGGGAAACCGCCGACCTCGAGGCTGGCTTGTTCGAGCCGAGGTGCCCGTCCTGCGGCGCCTTCCTGGACTGGACGCTGGTGAGTGAGGATGCGGAGAAGAACCCCCAGAGCGTGTATGCGACCAGCAAGCTGGCCCAGGAGCACTACGCGGCTGCCTGGTCCCGCGGCACTGGCGGCAGCGCGTACTACCTGCGCTACCACAACGTCTACGGTCCAAGGATGCCGCTTGACTCCGCCTACAGCGGGGTGGCCGCCATCTTCAGGTCCCGACTGGCAGCAGGCGAGGCGCCGCTGGTGTTCGAGGACGGCGGGCAGATGCGCGACTTCGTGCACGTCAGCGACGTGGCCCGCGCAAACCTGCTCGCCCTTGACACGATCGAAGCAGCCCCGGAAGGGGGCCTGCCTATCAACATCTGCAGCGGCCAGCCCCGCAGCGTGGGGTGGGCGGCGCAGCTGCTGAGCACTGAGCTGGCGGGGCCTTCGCCGGTGACCACGGGACAGTTCCGCGCCGCTGACGTCAGGCACGTTGTCGCGAGTCCGGCCCGGGCCCGGGATTCGATCGGTTTCGAGACGACGGTGAGCCCCGAGGACGGGTTCGCGCGCTTCGCAACCGAACCCACGGCCCAGTCCAGCGGCAACGGCTGAGGGTTGCCCGACCCTCCTGGCGTCAGCGCTGGCTCGGCGCTTCAGGCGTAGCATCAACGACCATGAACCCAGCCTTCGGCGGGACCGATGAGGAACTGCGACTGGCCGACGGCCGCCGACTCCTGCTGACCCGCTACGGTGACCTGCGTGGCTTCCCGGTCCTCTACTGTCACGGTGGGCTCAGCAGCCGGCTCGATGTGGCCTCCGCCGCGCCAGCCGCGCGACGGGCAGGAGTGCAGATCGTGGCGCCTGATCGTCCCGGGATCGGCGGGTCCGATCGCCGGCCGCGGTATCAGCTGCTGGACTGGCCCGGCGATGTGGAGCAGGTGGCCGACGCGCTGGGAATGCCTCGTTTCGCCGTCATGGGATGGTCGTTCGGTGCGGCATACGCCACTGCGTGTGCCTATGCGCTGCCGGACCGTGTGACACGGGCCACGTTGCTCGCCAGCCCGATCCCACGGGACTGGTCCGGGATGATCGAGCAGCTCAACCGCTTGGACCGGTTCCTCCTGCGAGGTTCTGCAACCGCACCTGTCGTCGAACGCCAGTTCCTGAGGCTCATGCGTGCTACCACCCGGCATGCTCCTCGTGTCTTCCTGAAGCAGACGTTGCGCAGCCTCGATCCGCAATCCCGGCGAGCGATCTCGCGCCACCCCGACGCGTTCGTCGCCGCCACGCTGGCGGGGCTGCATGATCTGGACGGTGTGCTCGACGACTACCGGATCTGGAACCGGCCGTGGGGCTTCGCATTGCAGGAGCTGCGAAGTCCGGTGCAGGTGTGGCATGGCCGGCAGGACACACTGTGTCCTGCGCAATGGGCCGAACGCCTGGCTGGTGTCATTCCCGACGCAGCGCTCACCGTCATCCCCGAGGCGGGCCACTTCGTCGCCCATGACCATTGGCCCAGAATCCTCGGCGAACTCAGATCCGCCTCACCGGCCTGACCCCGGTTGCCGCTGAGCCCCCGTGTCGTGCCCGACGCAGGGGGCGCTCATCCGGGACATGCAGTCAGCGGCGCGGATCTGGGGTCGGGGTTTCGGGATGGGCTACCAGGGGGACCCGATGATCAGCTGACCGATGATGCCGAGCGCAGCCGATGCCGCCAACCAGCCCCGCCGGGGGCCGGTAACCGCCCCGGCCAGTCCGATCCAGAACAGCAGCGGAAACCAGATCCGTTCCACCTCGCCCCGCATGAACCCGATCAGGGTGCCCGCCACCGCCGACAGCAGACCCAACCAGATCAGCCAGCGGACCCCAGTGGGAAGTTGCCGGCTGCCGGGCAGTCCTGCGATGACGCCTGGACCCAGGATCGTGGCCAGCAGCACGAAGTTCGCGATGAGGAAGTACCAGTAGGGTCGGACGTGGGCCGGATCGTTGAGCCACTCGATCCGGGTGGCAGCCATCCCGTCCAGGAGGTTGAACCCGAGCAGGGCCCACGTGAGCACGACCACCAGCGCGGCGCCCACTGCCACGGCCGTGGCCCGCCACAGGCGCAGCGGCACAATCACGGCCAGGACGATGATGCCCATGGGCAGCAGGCCGTAGGACAGGAACGGACACAGACCCAGCAGCAGCCCTCCCGGCACCGCCCAGACGAGCCGGCCGGCGGACATCGCCATGAAGGCCACACCCCAGGCGAGTGCTCCTGCGAACACCGTGTCCGGGCTGGTTGCTATCCACAGCACGCCCGGTGCCAGCATCAGCAGGGGCATCGCCTGGCGGAAGCTGTCCTCTCCACCGAGTCGTTTGGCGGTGATGCCGACCGCCACGATCACGCTTGCGCCGATCAGGACGTAGAGCACGCCGAGTACCATCTCCGCGGTCACACCGATCCGGGCCAGCAACGTCAGCAGCACCGTGAGACCTGGTGGGTGTCCCTTGACGTGGGTGGCGTACTCTCCGAGATCAGTCGTGTACTGGCTGATGAACCGGCCGAGGTCTTCATTGGCGGTGGGGACCGCGGTGAGGTAGTCGTCATCGCGGAAGAGCGGGCGCAGAAACTCATCGAGGCCTCGCGAGACTGTCAGGGTGATCGCCCAGAATGCCGTTCCCAGCCACGCAGTCACCAGCAGCTGCCGCCAGGACAGTCGTACCACCAGTGTCGGCAGGTAGACAACGGCTGCCAGCGCGACAGTGATCGCGAAGAGCACCCCCGGGGCGATGATGACCTGGATGTGGCCGACGAACGGCCGTGCGGTGCCCAGCCACAGTGAGTAGCCGCGCTCCTCTTCGAGCCACCCACCCCAGACCCATACCGCGACCAGCGAGAACAGCCACAGCAGCACCGGCCACCAGCTGGGCCCGGTCGCGACAACGGGTGCCTCAGGTTCCGGCGGCGCTGAGGTCCGGGTCGTGCCTGCGGATTCGGGGGTCGGGTTGTCCTGCGGCATCGTTCTTCGAGCATAAGGCGCGGGTCGACCGATGCCCGCACCGGAAGGCGCGCCCCGGCGACTGTACGGCCGGACCCCGCCACCTAGGCTTGAACCTGATCTGACGCAGTGCCGAGCGAGAGGGCCGAAGTGATGATCGGGGACCGGCGGGTTCTGTCATGACCGTTCCGTTCACCCTGGTGCTGCCCTGCCTGAACGAGGTTCAGGCACTGCCCTGGATCGCCGAGCGGCTTCCGGCCGGTGCCACGATGCTCCTGGCGGACAATGGCTCGGACGATGGTTCCCAGGTGGTGGCCAGCGAGCTGGGCGCACAGGTGATCGACGTGCCGCAGCGAGGCTACGGCGCAGCCGTCCATGCCGGCGTGGAGGCGGCGCAGACCGAGCTGGTCGCGGTCATCGACACTGATGCCAGCCTTGACCCCGGCGACCTTGTCCCGCTGCTGGCCGCAGTCGATGCTGATCGGGCCGATCTCGCCATGTGTGTGAGGCAGCCTGTGAGCGCAGCTGCGATGCCATGGCATGCGAGGGCGGGCAACAGGTTCCTCGCCGGTCGGCTCTCGCGCCGGGCGGGCATCGACGTGCACGATCTCGGTCCTGCCCGTGTCTTCCGCCGCGACCCGTACCTCGGGCTCAACATCACCGACAGGGCCTTCGGATATCCGATGGAGGTACTGGTGCAGGCGGCCCGTGCCAACTGGCGCATCACCGAGTTCCCCATGCCCTACTACGAGCGGATCGGTGAGTCGAAGGTGACCGGTTCGGTGCGGGGTTCGATCAAAGCCACCCGACAACTGCTGGCGGCACTGCCGTGACTCCCGGCGTCCTGGTCATCGCCAAGAACCCGGTGCCCGGCAGGGTGAAGACGCGGCTGCAGCCGCAGTTCTCCGCCGACGAGGCCGCGGCACTGGCAGGTGCGGCGCTGCATGATGTCTGGGACTGGGCCGGCGCGGCACCCTGGCGCTGCATGGCGATCGACTCGCTGGGTGAATCGCTGCCCGGGTGGCTCAGCGGAGATGCGTTTCCACAGGTTGCGGGCAACCTCGGCGACCGCATAACCGCAGCATTGTCGCAGGCGGCCTCCCGTCACGGGCCCCCGCTGCTGCTGGTGGGCATGGACACTCCGCAACTGACGGAAGCGCACCTCCAGGAGGCCGCCGACATGTTGGCACGATCCGACTACGTGCTCGGCCTGGCGCCTGACGGAGGCTTCTGGGCCCTCGGTGCCAGCGGCCGGGCAGTCCCTGACCTCGGTGAGGTTGCCATGAGCCGCGCGGACACTGGGGCCAACACCCTGGCCCTGCTCGCTGAGCGGGGCCGGGTCGGCCTGCTGGCCGAACTGGAGGACGTTGACGATGAGGCATCTGCGCTGAGAGTGGCGCAGGCGGCGCCGGACTCCCGGTTCGCCAGGGCGTTGCACGGGATTCGCCAGTAGGCTGCCGGTCAGGTTCCTGGGATCGGGCCTGTTCGCCGTCCGCGGCAACAGCAAGGACTCCGCGACCGTTAACCACTAATCTAAGAATCGTTCCCGGCGAGCGGAGTGTCGATGGCCAACGATGACAACACACGTGAGGCGGTGCTCAGCGCCGCCAGGGCGGCGTTTCATTCCCGGGGCTATGCGCGGACCACGATGAAGGGCGTCGCCATGGCGGCGGGCGTGGCGCCCTCAGTGCTGCGGAAGTACTACGACAGCAAGGAACAGATGTTTGCTGCCGCGATGCGGCTGCCGTTCGATCCGACCCGCTCGGTGCCGGAACTCATCGGTCCGGGCCTTGAGGGTATGGGCGAGCGTCTGGTCCGCGGAACCTTCGAGATCTTCGATGACGACCAGGCCCGCCAGCAGATAGTGGAACTCTTCCAGGCGGGTGCGACGGCGGGTCAGGCCGCCCAGTCGTTGCGGGAGTTCTTCGAGGAGGCGATCGTGGACCGCGTCGCCTCTGTGGCCGGCATCCCGGATGCGAGAATGCGGGCCGCGCTCATCTCGAGCCATCTGATCGGACTGGCCGCGACCCGCTTCGTTGTGCGACTGGAGCCGCTGGCGTCCACTTCGGAGGACCAGATCGTGGCGATCTACGCGCCGATGATCCAGGACCTCCTCGACCCGACGAAGCCGGTACCCGGGAGGTGACTCGCGGCCCCGTGCTGCGCACATCGAGCCCGATGGACTGTCTCCTGTGATCCGGCCACGAGGCCCGGCACAGGGCCACCGACCGGTGACTCTGCGAGCGAGGAGGCTGTGGAACGGATAGCCTGCTGGCAGTGTGTTCTGCTGGGAGGTGCCGTGCTGCGAAGACTGCTGCTGTCCGCATCGCGTAGTGAACGGATGCAGGGAGTCGCCACCGGAACCAGGTTCACGCGCGCCATCGTGGACAGGTTCGTGGCAGGGGAGCACGTCTCCGACGCAGTCGGCGTGGCGGCCGACATCGTGGCCAGCGGCAGGGTCGCCACCATCGATCGGCTCGGCGAGGCAGTCACGGATTCCCAGCAGGCTGCGGCGGCTCGCGACGCCTACCTGGAACTGCTGGACGCCCTTACGGCCAACGGCCTTACCGAAGGCTGCGAGGTAAGTCTGAAGCTGTCGAGCGTGGGGCAGCTGCTGGCCGATGACGGCGAGGAGACCGCTTTTCGGCATGCCATGGCGATCTGCGAGCGGGCCCAGGAGTACGGCACCACCGTGACTCTCGACATGGAGGACCACACCACGACGGACTCGACACTGTCGATCCTCGAACGGTTGCGGGGGCATGTGCCGAGCGTCGGGGTCGCGGTACAGGCGTACCTGTACCGGACCGAGAGCGACTGCGAGAACCTGGCAGTGGAGGGCTCGCGAGTGCGGCTGTGCAAGGGCGCCTACGACGAGAGCGAGTCCGTGGCCTATCAGTCCGGCAAGGAGATCGACCTCTCCTTCGTGCGGTGCCTGAAGACCCTCATGCGTGAGGAGAGCTACCCGATGGTGGCCAGCCATGACCCACGGATCCTCGAGATCGCCCAGGCTCTGGCCATTCACAATGACCGGCCCAAGGGTTCCTACGAACTCCAGATGCTGCTCGGGGTCCGGCCCGAGGAACAGCAGCGTCTGGCGGACGAGGGGGAACGGGTCCGCGTCTACATCCCCTATGGTGAGGACTGGTACGAGTACATGGTCCGCCGGATGGCCGAGAAGCCGGGAAACCTGGGCCTGTTCCTCAAATCGATGACATCGAAGAAGTGATCATGGAAACAGACAGCAAGACCGTGGCCATCTTCGGCGGCGGCGTCATGGGCGAGACCCTGCTGTCGGGACTGTTGCGAGCCGGACGCGATCCGAGGTCGCTGGTCATCACCGAGCGCCGTGAGAACCGGGCCCAGGAACTGCGGGACCGCTACGGGGTCAGGGTCGTGCAGAATGCCGAGGCGGCGACCGCAGGAACGCTGATTCTGGTGGTGAAACCGCAGGACATGGCAGCGCTGCTGGACGAGATCGCCGACCTCGTGGATCCACAGGCGCTGGTCATCTCGCTCGCAGCCGGGATCAGCACCGAGTTCCTCGAGACACGGCTGCCGGCCGGTACCGCGGTGATCCGGGTGATGCCCAACACTCCGGCCCTGGTGGACGAGGGGATGAGTGCGATCTCCGCGGGATCCTGCGGCGCGGACCATCATCTCGCCGAGGCCGAGGTGCTGCTGGCAGCCGTGGGGCGCGTCCGGCGGGTCCCGGAGCACCAGCAGGACGCCGTCACGGCGATTTCCGGCTCGGGTCCGGCGTATGTCTTCTTCATCGTGGAATCGATGATCGAGGCCGGGGTCCACCTCGGCCTGCCTCGCGCGACCGCCACGGACCTCGCGATGCAGACGGCGTTCGGGGCGGCCAAGATGCTGCGCGAGACGGGCGAGCATCCCACCGTCCTGCGCGAACAGGTGACGTCGCCGGGTGGCACGACGGCCGCGGCGCTGCGGGAACTCGAGCGGCATGGTGTCCGCTCCGCGTTCCTTTCGGCCCTGGAAGCGGCCCGCGACCGGTCACGGGAGCTGGGATCACAATGACCGGGGCCGCCACGATCCTGTGGAACGAGCAGCTGCGTCAGTACGACTTCGGCCCCGATCATCCGTTGAGTCCGATCCGGGTGCAGCTGGCCATGAGGCTGGTCGAGGACTACGGGTTGCTGGATCACCCCCAGGTGACCATTAGCGCAGACACCCCGATTCTCGACGACGCCACGCTTGAACGAGTGCATCGCCCGGACTACGTCGCCGCTGTGAAGCGGGCGTCGCAACCCGACGCCGATGCCAACGCCGAAGCTCGGTACGGGCTCGGGACGGCCGACACGCCCATCTTCGAGAACATGCACGCGGCCTCCGCGCGCATCGCCGGCGCCTCGCTGACCGGCGCCCGGGAGGTGCTGGAGGGCCGGGCACGGCACAGCGTGAATCTGTCCGGCGGACTCCACCATGCCATGCCCGATCGCGCGTCGGGATTCTGTGTCTACAACGACGCCGCGGTCGCCATCGCCTGGCTGCTGGATCAGGGCCTGGAACGGGTCGTCTACATCGACGTGGACGTGCACCACGGCGACGGCGTGCAGGCCGCATTCTGGGACGACCCCCGGGTGATGACGATCTCGATCCATGAGAGCCCCGCGACCCTGTTCCCGGGCACGGGCTGGCCGACCGAGATCGGCGGCCCCACAGCCCTGGGTTCGAAGGTCAACATCGCGCTGCCTGCCGGCACCGGGGACCAGGGGTGGTTGCGGGGTCTTCATGCTGTCGCACCCGCGCTGATCGAGTCGTTCAAGCCGCAGTTCATCGTGTCCCAGCATGGCTGCGACGGTCATTTCGAGGACCCGCTGGCGTCCATGGCGCTGTCGATCGATGGGCTGCGCATGGCGGCTGAAGCCATTCATGCCTGGTCGCACCGCTATGCCGGTGGCAAGTGGCTGGCGCTGGGAGGCGGTGGCTACGAGTGGGTCGACGTGGTCCCCCGCGCATGGGCCAACGTGATCGCGATCGCCAGTGGTGAACCCATCAACCCGAAGACGGAGATTCCCGATTCCTTCCGCGAGTACGTCAAGGAGTCCATGGGTCGTGTCGCCCCCTACCGGATGACCGACGGCTACGAACCCTGGCCCAAGGCCTGGGATCTCGGCTACAACCCTGCCGATCCCGTTGACTCGGCCATCAACGCCACCCGCAATGCCGTGTTCCCCTACAACGGGCTGGTGCCGGACAGCTTCGGTGGTTTCTGACCAGAGATTGCTCGGCGCGGAGTTTGCCACCGAACGTGATCGATCGCTGACGAGTCTGCCGTTATGCGATGTATCACTCATTCATCGGGTAGGAACCCCGCAGAAGTGCCAGTAGTCTAGGGAGGGCGAGTGAAGGAAATCACTTGCCGCAGATCGATCGCAGATAGCCGAGGTACAGATGGGCTCCGTCGTCAAGAAGCGCCGCAAACGGATGGCGAAGAAGAAGCACCGCAAGTTGCTGAAGCGCACTCGCGTGCAACGACGGAACAAGAAGTAGCGAAGTAGCAGAGCCAAGCAGTAGGACATCAGTGGTTCAGCTGCCCGGATCACAGGTCCGGGCAGGGCGCGGCACAACCTGAGAGGCGGTCGGCATGGGACAGGTGGTTCTGGTCACGGGCGTCTCCCGCTACCTCGGTGGCCGCATGGCCAAGCTCCTGACCGACGATCCGAACATCGACCGGGTCATCGGCGTCGACGTTGTCCCTCCGCGGGCGGACATCGGCCGGGCGGAGTTCGTGCGCGCCGACATCCGCAACCCGATCATCTCCAAGGTCATCAACGCCGCTGACGTTGACACCGTGGTTCACATGGGCGTCATCGCGACGCCGGTGCAGGCCGGTGGCCGCGTGGCCATGAAGGAGATCAACGTCATCGGGACGATGCAGTTGCTCGCCGCCTGCCAGAAGGCGCCGTCCATCCAGCGACTGGTGGTCAAGTCCACCTCGAGCGTCTATGGTGCCGGTCCCCGCGACCCGGCCATGTTCTCCGAGGACGTGGAACCCCGGCACAGTCCGAGTACCGGCTGGGCCAAGGACTCCGCCGAGGTTGAGGCGTACGTCCGGGGTTTCGCCCGCCGCAGGCCCGATGTCACCGTCACGACTCTGCGGTTCGCCAACTTCATCGGCCCCCAGGTCCAGACGCCGATGACCTCTTATTTCTCGCTGCCGCTGGTGCCCGTGGTCGCCGGCTACGACGCCAGGCTGCAGTTCATCCACGAGGACGATGGCCTCGACGTCCTCTACCGGACCACGATCGCCGACTACCCCGGCCTGTTCAACGTGGCCGGCGAGGGGATCATCGCGCTCAGTCAGGCCATCCGGCTGGCCGGCCGGGTAGCGCTGCCCCTGCTTCCCCCGGTCGTGGGAGTGGCGGGCCGGGCCATGATCAGTGCCGGTCTGGCCGACTTCTCCCCCGAACAGGTACGGTTCCTGACCTACGGTCGCGGCATCGACACCACCCGGATGGTCGAGGAACTCGGTTTCCGGCCCGAATACAGCACGCGTGAGGCATTCGAGTCGTTCGTCGAGGCCAGGGACCTCAATCGGGTGTTGTCGCCTGATCGAGTGGAAGCGGCCGAGGAGACTCTGGGATCATTGCTGACGAGGGGAGGCAGTCGTGCCTGAAGCCCGTATCATCCCCATCGCGGGAAACGAACCTAGCGCACAGGGCGGCGTGACGCCGCTTCGTGGCGGTACCGAGCATACGCCGAAGGATGCGCCCAGGCTCAAGGCCGGTGGTGGCTCGGCGCGGACCAAGCCCCGCGCAAAGCGACCGGAGCCTGAGGCGGAGGCAGAGGTGGAGTCGCCAGCCGAGTCATTCGCTCCGCTGCCCGGCAGCGATTACGAACAACCCGACTGGGACGAACGCGTCGCCCGGGGCCTTCGTTTCCTTCGTCGACGTGTCACCGGTGACTATGAGATCGACGACTTCGGCTTCGATCCCGAGCTGACCGACAAGGTCCTGATGGAGCCGTTCCGGCCGCTGTATGAGAAGTGGTTCCGGGTCGAGACCCGGGGACTCGAGAATGTTCCTGACACCGGTGGCGCGCTCGTGGTGGCGAACCACTCGGGCACGGTTGCCATCGACTCCGTCATGACGCAGGTGGCGCTGCTGGACCACCATCCCGCGCGACGCCATCTGCGCATGCTCGGCGCGGACCTGGTCTTCCAGACGCCGTTCGTCGGTGAGTACGCGCGCAAGTCCGGATCCACACTGGCTTCCTCATCAGACGCCCAGGCGCTGCTCACCGGTGGAGAACTGGTGGGCGTGTGGCCCGAAGGGTTCAAGGGCGTCGGCAAGCCCTACAGCGAGCGATACAAGCTGCAGCGGTTCGGGCGCGGCGGGTTCGTTGCTGCCGCCCTGCATGCGCGAGTGCCGATCATCCCGACCGCGATCGTGGGTGCCGAGGAGATCTACCCGATGCTGGGTGACGCGCGGACGCTGGCTCGCCTGCTCGGCCTGCCCTACTTCCCGCTGACTCCGACCTTCCCCTGGCTCGGTCCGCTGGGCATGATCCCGTTGCCGAGCAAGTGGATCATCATGTTCGGTGAGCCCATCCATACCGAGGACTTCCCGGAGGGTTCCGAAGAGGATCCGATGCTGGTGTTCAACCTCACCGATCAGGTCAGGGAGACCATCCAGCAGCAGCTGTACCGCGTTCTGGTGCAGCGTCGTTCGATCTTCTTCTGATCCTGGTACGAGAATCGCCGAGTTGCGCGCGGCTGGGCAGGCCGTTTGGTGACCACGGCCTCACGGCAGCCCCAGCGCCTTCTGGATCATGGGCCAGCCACCGTGGTCAGCGATGCCGGAGACGATCGCCTCCAGGAACTGCTGGTACTTGTCGAACTGTGCCTCGGAGGCCGGAACGAGGCCGAGGTCCGACAGCGTCTGCAGCACGCACACCTGTCCCTGCGCGCCCGGCGTGATCCCCAGGGCGCTGTTGTCGACCGTCTGGACATCCAGGCAGGCGAACTTCATGTCCACACCCTCCCGCTTGTAGGACCAGGCGTCGGACGGCTTCTTCAGCGCTGACCGGTCGAACACCTGGCTCTGGGTGACCGGTATGCAATCCTGCTTGCCCTCGCACTGCTTCGTGATACCTCCCTGCGTCTGGTAGCCGAAGACACGTGCCACATCCGAGCCCCAGCCGTCGTAGTCGGGGATCGCCTTGCCCTGGGTGTGCGCGATCAGGAAGATCCGGAAGTCCTGCCCGCCACTGGTGTCCTGCAGGTGCCGCATGAGATGGGCCATGGACGTGTTGTCGCCTTCGCCGCCGTCTGCGAACCGGAGGATCGGTGACGAGGTGAGCTCCTGTGGACTGCCGGGGGCGATGGTGTCTCCCGCGTACTGCATTGTGTTCAGCTCGAAGGGGGGCGACAGGTTGGCCACCTCAGCCGCGAACTCGGGACCGGACTTGCCCGCGATCTCGCTGGTGTAGGCGGAGCTCGAGAGCAGTGCCGCTGCCGGCGATGAGACCGACGCGGCATCGATCACCCCCATCTCGGAGGCCGAGATCTCGGAGGGCGCGGACAGATGTGCGAGGTTCTTGCCAGGTGCGATGACGTCGGGCCCGAACGACAGGGTGGGGTTGCCGCTCAGGAACCCGGAGGGCGAACCATCCTGCGCGGATACGAGGCTGACCGGGGTGGTGACCACCTCGGTCTGATCGTCCACGGTGTAGAAGGAGATCTGATCGCCGTCGGAGGTGATGACAGCCTGGTCGGTCACGACGCCGGTGGCCCACAACAGGTCCTTGCCCTGCGACCAGGGCTGCCGGGGGCTGGCCAGCGTGACGCCTTCGAGTTCTGTGGTCATGTCGTACGGGTCGAAGAGCAGGCCCGTCATGGTGTCCTGCCAGCTGCTGGTCTGCCCGCCCGCCACACTCACCATCGTCAGGTAGGGCTCCAGCTCGGGGGCGGCATCGCAGATCGGCGCCAGGGTCTTGCTGCAGCCGGAGTCAGCCTTCGGGCCGTAGCGGCTCTTGATCTGGCCCAGGTAGCCCGAGGTGTCCCAGTTGGCGGCCGCGTCCGGGGCCGAGAACATCTCGTCGAATGCCGACGAGTAGCTGAGCTGGGTCAACAGCCAGGAGGCGGCGGAGTTCGCGGAGATGGTGTTCGTGGGCCCGAGCACGGACCCGAGGTCATTGCCGCTCTGGCTCAGTGCGCTCAGGAGTACGGCAGAGTGCCCCGTATGGGCCCGGAAGCCGCCGCCGGTCAGCGCCAGCGCCCGTACACCGGACGCAGATGCTGATGAGGTGCTGGGTTCGGCCCCTGTGCCCGTACAGGCAGACAGAGTGAGTGTCAGCCCGGCAACGAGCGCCGCCGCAGTGGTGGGCATTTTCATGGCCTCAGTCTGCAGGAATCCCGCATCCCCCGGGGGTCGATCGGCACTCGTGGTTGCCCGGCTGAGCGTCCCTGATGAGGTGCAAGGCCGTCGCGGCGGCAGCGATCTTCCAGGATCGACAGGTTTGAGCCGGAACTGAGTGGTGATACCGATCTTGTAGAAATGGTGGCAAAGGCCACCGAGAGGAGAGTCACAATGACTACGACTGACAAGGCCGTGAGCGATCTTCAGGCGGCTGTGAAGCAACTGCAGGACGCCGCGCAGAGCGTGCGTGCCAGCGCGACCGAACTGGCCCAGGCCCAGGTGGGCAACGCCAGCGAGAAGGCTCAGCAGCAGCTCGACGCGCTCAAGGAGCAGCGTGAGCAGGCCCTCGAGGGTCTCAAGGGCCTGACCAAGAACGTCGAGGACGCCATCGAGAAGGCGACCGCTGCGATCCGCAACCGGTCCGCCGATGCCGCCCAGGCCGCTGCGGACACGGCTCAGAACGCCGCCGATGCAGCCGCTGACGCTGCCGGCAAGTGACCTGAAGCCATAGGAGCGGGCCACGGTGAGAACCGTGGCCCGCTTCTCATTTGCCGTCTGTCCGGTCCTGCGCCACGCATAGCCGCGGATGTGCTGAACAGGCGAGGTCGCTGTGTGCCAGAATCACAACGTGGGAGCGAACCTGGCAGACGTTCTTTCGGCGTCCGCGCAAGAATCCCCCGCCTCGGTGGCACTCATCGAGGGCGATAGGCGCATGACCTATGCGGGCCTCGATGATGCGGTGACCGCCTTGGCCAGCGGACTGGTCGCCAAGGGGCTACAACGCGGCGACCGTGTCGCTATCCAGCAGGGCAACACCATGGACTTCGTGGTCACTCTGTTCGGAGTGCTCAGGGCCGGCGGAGTGGCGGTTCCGCTCAACACGTCGCTGGCGGACTCGGAGGTCCGCCAGGCGACTGCAGCCGTGAGTCCCAGAATCCTCATCGTGGATCCGGTCAACGAGGCACCGGACCCTGAGCTGTCCTGTGGAGTGATCGTCACCGGTACGCCAGCATGGCGGGAACTGTCGGACCTTTCGGGAGCGGTGGACCTGCCCGAGTCGCAGGCCGAGGACGTGGCGGTGCTGCTGTTCACCTCCGGCACCGAGGGGGTGCAACGTCCGGCCATCCTGACCCACAGAGCCCTGCTCGCCAATGTGGAGGCTCTGCTGGCGCTCGACGATCCGGTGGCGATCAGCGCTACGGACCGGTCCCTGGCCGTCCTTCCCCTGTTCCACATCTACTCCCTCAACGCGGTTCTGGCACTGGGCCTGGCGGCCGGCGCGACCATCGTGCTGTGCCGTCGCTTCGATCCTGGCAGCACGCTCGAGCTCATCCGCGCCCACGATGTCACGGTGGTGGCGGGAGCTCCGCCCATGTATGTCGCCTGGAGCGCGGAACCCGACCTTCGTGACCGGCTGAGCCATGTCCGCCTGCTGCTCTCGGGGGCAGCACCGCTGGCCGCTGCGCTCTTCGATCAGTTCCTCACGGTGACGGGGCACCCCATCTGGGAGGGCTACGGACTGACGGAGTGCTCACCTGTGGTGGCGACGACGTTGGTGACGGGTCGCCCCAAGGCGGGCTGTGTCGGGCAGGCCCTCGACAACGTCTCACTGAAGATCGTTCCCGAATGGGCCGGTGGGCCTGGCCTCACGATCGATGGGCTCGATGACGCAGAAGAGGCAGAGCCGGGCGAGATCTGGGTCCGGGCGCCGTCGTTGTTCTCCGGTTACTGGCCTGACGGCGCCGACGGCCCGGACGCTGAGGGCTGGTTCGGCACCGGAGATGTGGGCTACTGGGACGCTGATGGAGACCTCGTGCTCGTGGATCGCCGGTCCGATCTTGTCATCGTCAGTGGCTTCAACGTGTATCCGCGTGAGGTGGAACGAGCCATCGATGCACACCCGGCGGTCGCCGAGTGTGCCGTCCTCGGTGTTCCGCACCCGTACAGTGGCGAGGCGGTCAAGGCAGTGGTCGAACTCAACCCGGGTCACTCGCTCACCACGGAGGAACTGGTCGCCTACTGCGAAGGACGCCTCGCGCGGTTCAAGTGTCCGACGATTGTGAGCTTCGTCGAGGCCATGCCACACGACACGACCGGCAAGATCGCCAAGGAGGAGTTGCGCGGGTGAGTCACGCACGAGTCCTGCTCATGGAACGACCTGGCTGCCACCTCTGTGAGGTGGCCGCGCAGGTCGTCGAGATCGTCTGCGCGGAGGTGGACGAGGACTTTGCTCGCATCGACATCACCGATGATCCCGCCGCTGCTGACCTCTACAGCGCCCGGGTGCCCGTGGTGCTCGTGGATGGCCAGGAGGTCGCCCAGTTCAGGGTCGACTCGCAGCGGCTGCGTTCGGTGCTGATCGGTGAACGCTGAGGTCAAGCCCGAGGAGTTGCGGGAGGCCGCGCACGCCCTGCGAGCAGTGGCCCGGCGCACCCCCGTGGTACATGCCAACTGGCTCTCGGAGATGTTCGGGCATCCGGTCCTGCTGAAGTGCGAGAACCTGCAGCGCTCCGGATCCTTCAAGCTCCGCGGCGCCTACTTGCGGATCAGCAGAATTCCCGAACCAGACCGGGAGCGGGGAGTCGTAGCTGCCTCCGCGGGGAATCACGCTCAAGGGGTGGCCCTGGCGGCCGGGCAGCTGGGTGTGACCTCCGTGGTCTACATGCCCCGGACCGCCTCGCTTCCAAAGGTGGAGGCCACCCGTGCCTACGGTGCCGAGGTGTGCCTGGTGGGAGACACGGTCGAGGATGCGCTGGCTGCGGCGCAAGCCGCTGCCGAGGAGACCGGTGCCACCCTGATCCATCCCTTCGACCACAGGGACGTGATCCTCGGGCAGGCGACCGTTGGGCTGGAGATCCTGGAGCAGGTCCCCGATGTCGCATCGATCGTGGTTCCCACCGGAGGGGGTGGTCTGCTCGCCGGCGTTGCCAGCGCGGTGAATGTCGTGAAGCCGTCGGTGGCGGTGATCGCGGCCCAGGCGAGTGGCGCGTTCACCATGCAGCGTTCGCTCGCCGCCGGCCATCCGGTTGCCCTGCAAGGCAGGCCGACCACGATGGCCGACGGGATTGCGGTCGCGCGTCCCGGTGAGCTGCCACTCGATCTGGTCGAGGGTGTGGTCCGGGAGTCGGTCGCAGTCAGTGAGGCCGAGATCGCCAAAGCGCTGCTGCACACGCTCGAGCGGGGCAAGCTGCTCGCCGAACCAGCCGGTGTTGTGGGAGTGGCGGCGCTGAGCCATCTGGAACTGCGGGATCCGACCGTGGTCGTGCTCTCCGGTGGGAACATCGATCCGCTGGTCCTCAACAAGGTCATCCACCATGGGTTGCGGGCGGCGGGCCGGTTCGAAGCGCTGTCGGTACGCCTCGACGATTCGCCAGGAGCGTTGGCGGCGCTGCTGGTGCTGCTGGCCGAACAGGAGACCAACGTCGTCGATGTGAACCATCTGCGCGCTGACCCGAGACTCGCCGTGGGCGAGGTCGAGGTAACGGTCGTGCTGGAGATGCGCGGCCCCGAGCACCGTGCGCAGGTGCTCGCAGCGCTGCGCAGCGCCGGCTATCGCGTGCACGAGTCAGCGGGCAGCTGAGGTTCGACCATGGCAGGTCGGTGACTCAGCGGGAGGCCGCCTTGCGGTACCGGGAGATGCCCAGCGGGATGAAGATCGCCAGCAGCACCAGGCACCAGATCACCGACATCAGGATCGGGTGCTGCATGGGGAACTGATCGCCCGCGTCGTAGCCCGGCGGTAGGTTACCGAACAGCACGCGCACGGCCAGCACGACCGACGAGATCGGGTTCCAGACCGCCACCGTCTGCAACCAGCTGGGCATCGTCTCCAGTGGCACGAAGGCGTTGGAGATGAAGGTGAGCGGGAACAGCCAGATGAGCCCCGCGGTCTGGGCGATCTCCGGGCTGCGCACACTCATGCCGATGACCGCGCCGATCCACAGGAATGCATAGGCGAACAGGAACAGCAGCGCGAACGCGGCCACGATCTCGATGAACGAGGAGTGCGTCCGCCAGCCGACGAGCAGTCCGGTGATGGCCATGGCCGCGACAGTGATGGCCGAGAAGCAGAGATCCGACACTGTGCGTCCGCCCAGCACGGCGCCCTTGGCCATCGGCAGTGACCGGAAGCGATCAATGATGCCGCGCTGCAGATCGTCGGCCATCGCTACGGTGGTCGTGGCGCAGGTGAAGGCGACGGTC